>JAFWVY010000026.1 GCA_017523725.1 Bacteroidales bacterium | reverse complement strand
GTGGAGATGGTCATCCGCGGTTACCTGACCGGCCATGCCTGGCGGGAATACCGCGACGGCCGCCGCACGCTCTGCGGCATCGCCCTGCCCGAAGGCCTGCGCGAGAACCAGAAATTGCCGAAACCTATCATCACGCCGACCACCAAGGCCGCCGAGGGGCACGACGAAGACATCTCCCGGGAGGAGATCATCGCCCGTGGCATCGTCTCCGAAGCCGACTACACGGCACTTGAAAACTATACTTACGCGCTGTACGAACGCGGCACGGAGATGGCCCGCGACAAAGGGCTGATACTGGTCGACACCAAATACGAGTTCGGCCGGACAGACGGCAAGATCTATCTCATCGACGAAATCCACACGCCGGACTCTTCGCGCTACTTCTACGCCGACGGCTATGAGGAACGTTTCGCAGCCGGCGAGCCGCAGCGGCAGCTGTCCAAGGAATTCGTCCGCCAGTGGCTCATCGCCAATGGCTTCCAGGGCCTTCATGGTCAGCAGGTTCCAGAAATGACGGATGCCTATGTCGCAGAAGTTTCGGAACGCTATATCGAACTGTACGAAAACATCACCGGCCGCAAGTTCCAGAAGGTACCGACCGGGAACCTCGAGGCGCGCATACAGGCTTGTGTCCACCAGATGCTTAATTCGTTGGTATAATGGACAGCACACAACTGTTTGCACAGATCCGGCAGAAAGGAAGCTTCCTTTGCGTGGGACTGGACACCGACCCGCAGAAACTGCCGGCATGCCTGCAGGGCACGGAAGACGCCATGTTCGCCTTCAACCGGGCCATCATCGATGCGACCGCCCCCTACACCGTCGCCTACAAACCCAACGTCGCTTTCTACGAGGCTGAAGGGGTCGAAGGATGGCGGACGCTGGAACGCACGGTCACCTACATCCGCGAGCGGTATCCCGAGCAGTTCATCATAGCCGACGCCAAACGCGGCGATATCGGCAACACGTCGAGCCGCTATGCCGCAGCCTTCTTCGGGAAGATGGCATGCGACGCCGTCACCGTCGCGCCGTACATGGGAGAAGATTCAGTGAAACCGTTCCTGAAGGATTATGCCGGCAAATGGGTGATCCTGCTGGCACTGACCTCCAACAAGAGCGCCGAGGATTTTCAATATATACCTGATGTGCAGGGAGAAAAACTTTTCGAGAGGGTCATCCGGACCTCACAGGCCTGGGGCTCTCCCGAGAACACCATGTACGTTGTCGGAGCCACCCGGGCCGAGATGCTGGAGGATATCCGCCGCATCGCCCCCGACCACTTCCTGCTGGTACCGGGTGTCGGTGCCCAGGGAGGCAGCCTCGAGGCAGTGGCCCGCTATGGCATGAACAGCCGCTGTGGACTGCTGGTCAACTCCTCCCGCGGCATCATCTATGCCGATTCGAGCGAGCGGTTCGCCGAAACGGCCGGTGCCAAAGCCCGCGAAACTGCCGAAGCCATGCGGCTGATGCTGCAGGCCAGAGGCCTTATTTCTTAAGGATAGAACCCAGGATACTGCGGACCAGCTGGGTACCGATGCTCCGGCCGATGCTGGTCGCCGCTGAATTGACCGCCTTTTCAACCGCGCTCTGACGGCTGCGGCTGGATTTGCGCGTGGTCGTACCGGAAGTCGTCCTGCTGCGCGAAGACGCTGCCTTTTCCAGACGTTTTTTCTCGGCTTCGAGTTCCTTCTGACGGCGCTGCAGTTCCTTTTCCTGCTCCGCCATCTGTTTCTCCGCCTGCATCTTACGGGCATCCGACTCGTTCTGAGCCGTCAGCATCTCGTAGGCACTCTCGCGGTCGAACGTCCGTTCGTACACGCCATACACCTTCGACGATTTGATGAGATCTGCACGCTGTTCGGGCGTAATGGCACCGATATAGCTCAGCGGGAACAGGATTTTGGCCCGCTGCACCACGGACGGGGCGCCCTTTTCGTCCAGGAAGGACACCAGCGCCTCGCCGGTTCCCAGTTCCATGATGGCCTCCTCGGTCTTGAAGTCCGGATTAGCCCGGAACGTCTGTGCCGCCGCCCGGACTGCCTTCTGGTCTTTGGGCGTGAAGGCACGGAGTGCATGCTGGATACGGTTGCCGAGCTGTCCCAGGATTGTTTCGGGAATGTCGGTCGGGCTCTGGGTGATGAAGTACACGCCCACGCCCTTGGAACGGATGAGGCGCACCACCTGTTCAATCTTGTCGACCAGCGCTTTGGATGTACTGTCGAAAAGCAGATGCGCTTCGTCGAAGAAGAAGACCAGTTTCGGCAGCGCCAGGTCGCCCGCCTCCGGCAAATCGGTATAGAGTTCCGACAACAGCCACAGCAGGAAGGTGGAATAGAGTTTCGGCGAAAGCAGCAGCCGGTCGGACGCCAGGATGTTCATCACGCCCTTCCCCTGCTCGGTCTGCATCAGGTCGAACACGTGGAAGGCCGGTTCTCCGAAAAACAGGTCGCCGCCCTGGGTCTCCAGTTCGAGCAACGCGCGCTGGATGGCCCCGATGGAGGCAGACGCCACTGTGCCGTACGTCGTGGTGTACTCCTTGGCGTGTTTCGATACATAGTCGAGCATCATGCGCAGGTCTTTGATGTCGATGAGCAGCAGGCCGCGGTCGTCGGCGATTTTGAAGACCATGTTGAGCGCACCGGTCTGCACCTCGTTGAGAGACAACAGCCGTGAAAGCATCAGCGGCCCCATCTCCGAGATGGTGGTACGCATGGGGTGCCCCTGTTCGCCGAATACGTCGTAGAACCGGGTCGGACAGCCTGCGAACGGGATGTCGTCCATACCGAACTCCGCCTTGCGTTTCTCAATGAACTTGCTCATGGCACCTGCCTGGCTGATGCCGGACAAATCGCCCTTGACATCGGCCATGAAGCAGGGCACGCCCGCCGCACTGAATGTTTCGGCCAGCACCTGCAGGGAGACCGTCTTTCCGGTGCCGGTGGCACCTGCTATCAGACCGTGCCGGTTCGCCATTTTGCCCTCCAGATATATCGGCCCGGCCTCGCCGTGCGCCACATACAATTTTTCGTCTTCGGTAAACATCGCTTTGATTTTATCAGTATTTTTACTCGTTCTAAGAAGTTTCTCAGCCTGCAGCCGCGAGCTGCAGGTGCAAAGATAATCAAACAAACTTTCATTTATGGACCCTGACGGAAATTTGAAAATGCAGCAGAACGGACAGGAATCCGAAGCCGCCGGTCCGGACAGGACGTTCGACCTGTTCACCGGTCCGGCCTGGCAATGCGACCTGCTCATCACCCTGCTGGGAGACGCAGGCATCGCGGCGTTCCGTACGGAATACGCCAACATCTACGGCACTACGCCGATCTTTGACGCCAACTGCCGGACCTGCGTCATGGAATCCGACCGCGAAGCGGCCGAGGAGGTGCTCCGCCGGTATTTCGAAAACCAGGAACAGCCGACGGAAGAACAAATGCGTTGAACCATGCCCAGAATCCAAGTCTATATCGTGAGCCTGTCGCTCAGTTCCATCCAGGAAGACACCTATCTGCTGATGCTCAGTCCGACGGGGCGCGACCGCATCCTGCCCATCGTGCTGGACTACGGTGAAACCCAGCCTATCCTGACGCAGATGGACCTGGGTGAGGAACCTTTCCCGTTCACCGATGCCGTGATGTACGAAATGGCCTCCGACTATGGCGTCCGGGTCACTGAAGTGGCCATCGAATATTTTTCGGAAGGCCTTTTTGAAGCCACGGTCCGCGTGGAGCGCGACGGCAACGTGCACACCTATCCCGCCCGGTTGTCCGATGCCATCTCCCTGTCGATGCGGGCCGCCTGCCCGATATATGTGGAAAGCGGCGTCATGGATGCGGCCGGCGTGGACAGCCGCCTTCTGCTGCAGGACAACCTGGCCGGTGACATCAGCGAACCCGCTGACGGCGAAACGGGCCGGGAAACCAATTCGCAGGTACTGCTCGACAGCATCGCACTGATGATGGCCTCGAAGAATCCGGAAGACTGGGTATCGAAGTGCTCCGACGAAGTTCTGTCGTTCTGTCTCGGACAGGCCATCGCCCAGGAACAATTCGAGATTGCATCGGTCATCCGCGATGAGCAGGCACGCCGCAAAGCGGCCGGAGCCTCCGGGGAGAAAGAGGCAGGCATCGACTGACACCGGCCGGCCGTTCGCAAAGTTCGGCCGTTGCACCCGTGTTTTGCCGGAGAATTTTCGTACCTTTGGCCGATTTTTTCATCTTAAACATCAACAAGACATTATGGCAGACGAAGACGTTTTCAAGAAACTGATTGCGCACGCAAAAGAATATGGGTTTGTTTTCCAATCGAGCGAAATATACGATGGCCTGAGCGCCGTGTACGACTACGGCCAGAACGGCGTCGAACTGAAGAACAACATCAAGAAATACTGGTGGGACGCCATGGTCCTGCTGCACGAGAACATCGTGGGCATCGACTCGGCCATCTTCATGCATCCGACCATCTGGAAAGCGTCGGGCCATGTGGACGCCTTCAACGACCCGATGATCGACAACCGCGATTCGAAGAAGCGCTACCGTGCCGACGTGCTCATCGAGGACTACCTGCAGAAGATTGAAGACAAAATCGCCAAGGAGGTCGAGAAAGCCGCCAAACGTTTCGGCGACGCCTTCGACGAGGCGAAGTTCCGCCAGACCAACGCCCGCGTGCTGGAACACCAGCAGCAGTATGACACGGTGAAACAGCGCATGAACGATGCCATGAAGCAGGACAACCTGGAAGAGCTCCGGCAGATTATTCTCGACTGCGGCATTGTCTGCCCGATCTCGGGTACGCGCAACTGGACCGACGTGCGTCAGTTCAACCTGATGTTCAGCACGGAAATGGGCTCGACTGCGGAAGGCTCCATGAAAGTCTATCTGCGGCCCGAAACCGCCCAGGGCATCTTTGTCAACTACCTCAACGTACAGAAGACCGGACGTATGAAACTGCCGTTCGGCATCGCCCAGATCGGCAAGGCGTTCCGCAATGAAATCGTGGCCCGCCAGTTCATCTTCCGGATGCGTGAATTCGAGCAGATGGAGATGCAGTTCTTCGTCCAGCCGGGCACCGAGCTCGACTGGTTCGAACACTGGAAGAAAGTACGTCTTGCCTGGCATCAGGCCCTGGGCATGGGCAACGAGAAATACCGCTTCCACAAGCATGAAAAACTGGCCCATTACGCCAACGCGGCCGCCGACATCGAGTTCGAGTTTCCGTTCGGTTTCAAGGAAGTGGAAGGCATCCATTCACGCACCAATTACGACCTGAGCCAGCACCAGCAGTATTCCGGCAAGAAAATCCAGTATTTCGACCCCGAACGCAACGAAAGCTACGTACCGTACGTCATCGAGACATCCATCGGCGTGGACCGCATGTTCCTCAGCGTACTGGCCAACGCCTATACCGAAGAGACCATCACCAAGGAAGACGGCACCACCGACCAGCGGGTCGTCATGCGTATCCCGGCCGCCATTGCGCCGGTCAAGCTGGCCATTCTGCCGCTGGTCAAGAAGGACGGCCTGCCCGAAAAGGCCCATGCCATCAAGAACAAACTGCGTTTTGAATTCAACTGCCAGTACGACGAAAAAGATTCCATCGGCCGCCGCTATCGCCGGCAGGATGCCATCGGCACGCCGTACTGCATCACCGTCGACCATCAGTCGCTTGAGGACGACACCGTGACCATCCGCTACCGTGACACCATGGCGCAGGAGCGCGTACCGATCGCGTCCCTGACCGAAATCATCAGCGAGAAGGTCAGCATCAAGAAACTGTTGGAACAACTGCCGCTGTAATGAACATCACGCTCTTATGGACGGGGAAAACCACGGCAGGCTATCTTGAGACGGGCATAGGCCTCTACCTGAAACGGCTGGAACACTATATCCCGTTCGAGGTCGTCACCCTCCCCGACATAAAGCGGGCGCATCTTACAGAAGAACAGCAGAAAACGCTGGAAGGCGAGGCGCTGCTGCAACGGCTGCAGCCCGGCGACCGGGTGGTACTGCTCGACGAAAAGGGCAAGACGTTCACTTCGGAAGCCTTCGCACGCCAGCTTGACAACTGGATGACGTCAGGTGTCCGGCGGCTGGCTTTCGTCATCGGCGGACCCTATGGTTTTTCCGAGGCGGTGTATCGGCGGGCCGACCACATGATGTCGCTCTCGGCCATGACGTTTTCGCACCAGATGGTGCGGCTTATTTTTGCTGAACAGCTTTACAGGGCGTTCACCATCCTGCGCGGCGAACCCTATCATCATGCATAAACGGTTGCTATGCGTCACAGCATCTGGTATCCTTTCGGACGGCCGAGAACCCGGCACCTGCTGTACGAGTATCTTCTCGTACCGCTGCTGCTGCTGGCCGTCGGCTTCCTGATCGAGCACAACCTGCTGTTCGTCCGGTTCAACCAGCGCCACATCGACCGTATCCAGACTACGCTGACCGGAAAGGAACAGCTGATGGACAACATCCTGCAGGATATCGTCCAGAACATCGACTCGCTGTGCACTTACCAGGATCCGTTCGCGATGCACGAGAAGTGGCAATCCGTCCTGGCAGCGGAAGGCATGACGGTGCTGGTCCGTCATGACGGCGATCCGGTCTATTGGTCTGACAACAGCATCGCCTTTCCCGATGAGAGCGCAGAAACGGACGGCACCGCATTCATGCGGCTGCCAGACGGATGGTACGTGGTGCACCGTCTGTCCGCCGGTGAATACGACCTGGACGGATTCATCCTTATCCGGCACGTTTACACGCTGCAGAACAAGTTCTTGTCAAACGATTTCCAGCCGGACTTCGACCTGCCGCCCTCGGTGAAGATTTCGACGCAGCCTGTCGAAGACAGTACGCCGTTCTACGATGCCGGGGGACGCTATCTGTTCTCCCTGGTTTTCACAGGCGCCTACCCCTACCAGATTTATATCCCGACCATTCTGTATCTGGCAGGCATTCTCATCCTGATCTATTTCTTCTGTTACAAGATTCCGTTCTCCCTGCGTCACAAGTGGAAACGAATCTACCTGATATTCTGCACACTGGTAATCCTCATTCTCAAATACCTCTGCCAGGTACACCATTTCCCGCACGTTTTCTACGAACTGGAGCTGTTCAATCCGGAACTGTTCGCCTCATCACAATTGTTCCCGTCGCTGGGCGACCTGCTTCTCTGGAGTGCCGTCGCGGTATTCATCGCGCAAATGCTCTATACACACCTGAGTTTTTCCGAGGAGATCTACCGGCAGAAACATATCCACATGCTGATACCCTGCGGCATTGCGGCAACGGCAGGCTGTTTTCATTTCGTCCGGGCTCTGATTCGGAGCATTGTCATGAATTCCAGCATTTTCGCCCTGAACACTTCGCCCATTGTCATCCATCCGACCAGTTTCATCGCCTATACCATTCTGCTGCTGCAGTTCGTCGTATTCCTGCTGGTGATGGACAAAATGCTGAAGTTCTGTGCCCGGCTGTTGACCTTCAGGCAATTCATCATCTATGCGGCAGCAACGCTCTGCATCGTGGAATTACTGATGGTCCTGTCCGGCACGCCCCCGACGCTGCCGGAACTGGCGGTGCTGACCTGTACAATCCTGTACTGTGGCAACATCCGGCTGCACCGGCGGAAACACTATCGTTATCTCGACATCATCATTGTTGTCTTCGTATTCTCCATTTTCACCACCGTCTATATCGTGCATTATGCCAATGTCAAGCATGCCGACGAGATGGAGCAGCAGGCCGTGATGCTGTCCATGCGGCAGGATCCGGTGGCGGAATTCCTGTTAATGAACATCCATGGCCGGCTGGCGGAGGACCCGGCGCTCGACAGCCTCATGTACCGGGCGTTGCTCCGGGATGACGATGAGGACGACAGCCTGAGACAATACCTGTCCGAGACCTATTTCTCGAGCTATTGGCAGCGCTACGATCTGCAGGTCCTGCTCTGCCGCGACGACGATGAGATTCTGGTGTGGCCGGACAACGTCCGCCACAACTGCGTTGACATGTTCACGAACATGGTGAGAAGCCAGGGCGTGCCCGTCCAGGGCGACAACATCTGGTATATCGAAGACCCGGCTGCCGCCGGCGCCTCGTACCTGATGTGGCTGCCTGCCGAATGTGACGGCGTACATGTCAACCTGTTCCTCAAACTGGACGCCGTGGCCTTCAACGACAAGACCGGCTATCCCCAGTTGCTGCTGGACGGCCGGACCTACGACACCCCGACGCCGAAAGGCTACTCGTACGCCATCTACCACCGGCAGGAGCTGGTCCAGCACCAGGGCGACTACGAATACAACCTGAGCAGCAAGGCGTACGATGCTGCGGCACCTTCGTCCGGCCTGATATATGACAAGCCGTACAAGCATTACGTGTACCGCAACCGTGAGCCGTTCACCATCGTCGTGACACGTCACCAGTACACCCTGATCCACTGCATCATCTTCTTCTCGTGCATCCTGCTGACCTTCTTCAGCCTGTTGTCGGTCGGATTCGCCTCGCTATTCCTGGCGCGGCGCCGCGCCAGGCCGGCCTGGAACTTTGTCAACAAGATCCAGTTCGCCATGGTCGGTCTGCTGACCGTGGTCATCGGCGCCGTCTATATCGGCACCGTCACCTATCTGGTGAACCAGCTGCGCGCGAAAGACCGGGAAAGCCTCAACGAACGGCTGCAGGCGGTGTACAGCGAACTTCTCAACATCACCGGCGGCGACACCGAACTTTATCTCACCGGCGGAGCGGACGGCACGAACAGCCGGCTCAACGCTGTACTGGTAAGTCTGTCGAACGTCTTCTACACCGACATCCACGTATTCCGTCCCGACGGCCGGCTGGCCGGCACTTCCCGCAGCGAAGTATTCTCGAACGGGCTCAGCGGCGCGCGCGTCAACCCGGCCGCATTCCGGGCACTGATTTATCAGGACCAGCGTTCCTTCATCCAGGAAGAGCATATCGGCGGTCTCGACTATTCTTCGGGATACATCACCTGGCAGGATGAGAACCGGCAGCCGGCCGCACTGCTCAACCTGCTCTACTTCGGAGAACGCGAATCGCTCATCGACCGCGTCACCGAGCTGTCTGCCGCAGCGCTCAACGTGTCGGTGCTGGCGCTGGTTTTCGCCATCGTGCTGGCCATGATTCTCGCTCGCACCATCACCCAGCCGCTGCGCATGATCCAGGAGAAAATCAGCCAGGTGTCCATCGACAACGTCAACAACAAGATCACCACCTACCGGTCCGACGATGAAATCGGCAGTCTGGTCAAGGCCTATAACCGGGTGGTGGACGAACTGGCGGCCAACATACAGAAACTGGCGCGCTCCGAGCGCGAAGCCGTGTGGCGCGAAATGGCCAAGCAGGTGTCGCACGAAATCAACAACCCGCTGACACCCATGAAACTGAGCATCCAGCATCTGCAGAGAGCCTGGGTCAACCAGTCGGACAAATTCAACGGCTACATGGAGACCATCCCCAAGATGCTGGTCGAACAGATCGATCTGCTGTCGTCCATTGCACAGGAATTCTCATCGTACGCCAAGATGCCGTCGGCTTACAACCAGCCCATGGACATCGTCGACACCGTGCGCAACGCCATCACGCTGTATGGCAACGACCGGGTGACCATCCGGTTCGACAACCGGCACGGCTACGACAAGGTGATAATCTATGCCGACAAGGAACAGATGTTGCGCGTGTTCAGCAATCTTTTCAAGAATGCAGCCCAGGCCGTACCGCCCGGCCGCAAGCCCTTGATTCTCGTGGACATGGTCATACGCGACACGTGGGTGTACATCCGCGTCAAAGACAACGGCAGCGGCATCCCGCCCGAAATGCAGGCGCGCATCTTCAAGCCGGAGTTCACCACCAAGTCGAAGGGCATGGGACTCGGACTGGCCATCGTAAAGAACACGGTTGAGTCGGCGGGCGGTTCCATCGGGTTCCGGACACGCCAAGGACTCGGCACCTCGTTCACCATGCGGCTCCCGTTATGGAACGGCAGCGATACGGCCGGTGCATGACGCTTCCGACGGAAAAATGTTCACAATTGACACGCAGCATATGGTACTCATCAAAGACATTGTGGAAGCCCTGACGGCATTCGCGCCGGTCAGCTGGCAGGAATCCTACGACAACTGCGGGCTGCAGGTCGGCCGGCCTGACCGACCCGCGAGCGGCGCACTGCTCACGGTGGACGTGAACGAGGAAGTCGTGGCAGAAGCCATCTTCCGGAACGTCAATCTTATTGTATCGCACCACCCGCTCATATTCAAAGGCCTCCGGCATCTTTGCAGCGCCACGCCGACGGAACGGGCCGTGGAACTGGCCATCCGGCACGACATCGCCATCTGTGCCTGCCATACCAACATGGACAAAGCCCCGCATGGTGTCAGCTACAAAATGGCGGAAAAACTGGGATTGCAAGACATCACGACCCTGCTGCCGGAAGAACAGCCGACGGTCGGGCTCGGCGTCATGGGAACCATGCCGGAAGCCTGCGAGCCGTCCGCATTTGCGGCTCTGCTCAAAAAGACATTTTCCGTTCCGACAGTGCGCTGCACCGCACCGCCGGAAACACCCGTCCGCCGTGTCGCACTGTGCGGCGGTGCAGGCGGCGATGCCTGGCGTACTGCGGCGGAACTGGGCTGCGATGCCTACGTCTCGGCCGACGTCAAATACCATGTCTTCATGGATGCCGCTCCGTCTATCTGGCTGATAGACATCGGACATTACGAAAGTGAGCAATTTACAAAAGAAATTTTTTATGCTATTATTACTGAAAAATTCCCTAATTTTGCGGTTCACTTTTCAGAAGTAAACACGAATCCCATAAATTACTTATAACATGGCAGATAGAAGAAAAACCGACACCTCGGACATCACCATCGAAGAGAAACTGCGCGCTCTTTATAACCTGCAGGAAATCCATTCGGCCATCGACCGGATCAACATTCTCCGCGGCGAACTTCCGCTCGAAGTGCAGGATCTGGAAGACAGCATCATGGGATTGAATACGCGCATCGCCCATTTCCAGGACGATGTAAAAGACTTGGAAAAGGAAATTGCCAAGAAGAAAAACGACATGGCTGTGGCACGGGAAGCGGTCGCCAAATATCAGGCACAGCAGAACAACGTGCGCAACAACCGCGAGTATGAGGCACTCTCGAAAGAAATCGAGAACCAGAGCCTTGAAATCGAACTCTGCGAGAAACGCATCAAGGAATACGGCGCAGAAATCGTCGAAAAAAACGAAGCGATTGAGCAGGCCGGCGTAACCCTCGGAGAATACGAATCCGACCTGAAGAACAAGCAGCAGGAACTGGAAGAAATCATCGCCGACACGGCCAAGGAAGAGGAACAGCTGATGGCCAAGGTGAAAGACCTGGAAGACGTCATGGAGCCCCGGCTTCTCAACGCCTACGAGCACATCCGCCAGAACGCCCGCAACGGCCTGGCCGTGGTAATGGTGCAGCGCGATGCCTGCGGCGGCTGCTTCTCCAAGATTCCGCCCCAGCGCCAGCTGGACATCCGTTCGCGTAAGAAAATCATCGTGTGCGAATATTGCGGCCGCATCCTGGTCGATCCGGAAATCAACCAGGTCAGCACACCGGAAGAAGCTTAGCACCTGAAAAACAGAGATAAAAAAAGAGGCTGACGCAGGTCAGCCTCTTTTGCTTTTGTGACACCGGAGGGACTCAAACCCTCGACCTTCAGAACCGGAATCTGACATTCTATTCAACTGAACTACGGTGCCCCGGTTTGCGCGGCAAAAATAATGAAAAAACTGACAGCGCCAATCGCGGAGACAAAAAAATCGGCCGGGCGGCACACCGCTGCAAAAACACTTTCCAAATCGTCCGGACACACATCCGGATTCAGAAAAAACACTATCTTTGGGGCGCTTCACATACATTAAAATAATTATTTTAATTAATTAAAAATCAGCACAATGCAAAAATCCTACAAAGCTGTTTCGGCCGAGGAGGCCGTCAAAGTCATCAAATCGGGCGACCGCGTACATCTCAGCGCCGTGGCCAGCGCACCGCAGTGCCTCATCAAAGCCATGTGCGAACGGGGTGACCGGGGCGAACTCAAGAACGTGCACATCAGCCATCTGCACACCGAAGGACCGGCACCGTACGCCGAAGCGAAATACGAGGGCATCTTCCAACTCGATTCGTTCTTTGTAGGAGCCAACGCCCGCAAGGATACGCAGGCCGGCTGGGCCGACTACATTCCGATTTTCCTTGGCGAGACACAGCGGCTGTACCGTGAGGGCTACCTCAAATGCAACGTGGCCATGGTCCAGGTCTGCCCGCCCGACGAACACGGCTTTGTATCGCTGGGCACCTCGGTCGATGCCACCCTTTCGGCCATCGAAACTGCCGACACCGTCATCGCCGTAGTCAACAAATACGTGCCGCGCGCTTTCGGTGACGCCCTCATCCCGATGTCGATGATTGACATCTTCGTCGAAGACGACAAACCGCTTATCGAAGCGCCTTTCGCCGAACCAGACGAAACCGAAATCGCCATCGGCAAGCACTGCGCCGCGCTGATCGAAGACGGTGCCTGCCTGCAGATGGGTATCGGCGCCATGCCGAACGCGGTGCTCGCACAGCTCGGCAACCACAAGGACCTGGGTATCCATACGGAAATGTTTGCCGACGGCGTGCTCAACCTGGTGGAGAAAGGCGTCATCACCGGTGCCAAGAAGAAACTTGACCGCGGCAAGATGGTATCGTCGTTCCTGATGGGTTCCAAACGGGTGTACGATTTCATCGACAACAACCCGATGGTGGCCATGATGGACATCGGATATACCAACGACCCGTTCATTGTCGCCCAGCAGCCCAAGATGACGGCCATCAACTCCGCCCTGCAGATCGACCTGACGGGCCAGGTCTGCGCCGACTCTCTGGGTACAAAATTCTGGTCCGGCGTCGGTGGACAGATTGACTTCGTCTATGGTGCATCCCGTTCGAAAGGCGGCAAGTCCATCATTGCGATGCCGTCCATCACCAAGAAGGGGGTCAGCAAAATCGCACCTGTGCTGTCGCCTGGTGCCGGCGTGGTCACCACCCGCAGCCACATGCACTGGATCGTCACCGAATACGGCGCCGTCGACCTGTACGGCATGCCCATGCAGGACCGCGCCAAGGCCCTTATCAACCTGGCGCATCCTTCCGCCCGCGAAGAACTCGACCGGGCGGCCTTCGAACGTTTCGGACCCCATTTCCATTATTTCGGATAAACCATGGATAGCAAAAACATCTCTCAGGAAATCAAGCAGAAAGCATCGGCATGGCTCACCGGCAAGTTTGATGAAGCCACACGGCGCGAAGTGCAGGACATGCTTGACAACCGGCCGGACGAACTGACGGAGTGCTTCTACAAGGACCTGGAATTCGGCACGGGCGGTCTGCGCGGCATCATGGGTGTCGGCACCAACCGCATGAATGTCTATACCGTGGGCATGGCCACCCAGGGCCTTTGCAATTATCTGAAGAAAAATTTCGCAGGGCTGCCCGAAATCAAGGTGGCCGTCGGACACGACAGCCGCAACAACAGCCGGCTGTTCGCCGAGACCACGGCAGGCATTTTCGCCGCCAACGGCATCCGGGTCTATCTGTTCGACGCATTGCGTCCCACGCCGGAGCTGTCGTTCGCCATCCGGCATCTCGGCTGCCAGAGCGGCGTGGTCGTCACCGCCTCGCACAACCCGAAGGAATACAACGGATACAAAGCCTACTGGGATGATGGTGCGCAGGTTATTCCGCCGCACGACAAGAACATCATCGCCGAAGTGGGCCGGGTGACGGTCGACCAGGTGAAGTTCAACGGGCCGCAGGAACTTATCACCATTATCGGCAGCGAACTGGACGAGGTCTATACCGACCGGATCAAGGCGCTCTCCCTCTCCCCCGAGGCCATCGCCCGCCACAAAGACCTCAAGATTGTCTATACGCCCATCCACGGCACCGGTGTCAAGCTCGTCCCGATGGCGCTGAAGAAACTGGGATTCGAGAATATCATCCACATTCCCGAGCAGGACATATCGGACGGCAACTTCCCGACCGTCGTATCGCCTAACCCGGAAGAGCCGGCGGCACTCAGCCTGGCCGTGGCCAAAGCTGAGGCCTGCGATGCAGATGTGGTCTTCGGCACCGATCCCGATGCAGACCGTATCGGCTTGGCCGTCAAGGATGACCGGGGCAAATGGATTCTTCTTTCGGGCAACCAGTCCGCTACGTTGCTCATCTATTACCTGGTCCGCCGCTGGAAAGAGACAGGACGGCTGAAGGGTCATGAGTATCTCGTAAAGACCATCGTCACCACTGAACTCATCCGGGCCATCGCCCAGAGCGAGAACATTCCGTGCTACGATGTGCTGACCGGGTTCAAGTGGATTGCCGACACCATCGCCCGGCACGAAGCGACCGACCGTTTCATCGGCGGCGGCGAGGAAAGCTACGGCTACCTGTGCGGCGAGTTCGTGCGCGACAAGGATGCCGTGATGTCTGGCGCCATGTTCGCCGAACTTACAGCCTGGGCCAAGGATCAAGGCAAGACGCTGTACGACATACTGATGGACATCTATGTCCGGTTCGGTGTTTACAAAGCGAAAGGCATCTCGGTGGTCAAGAAAGGCAAATCAGGTGCCGAGGAAATCGAGCGCATGATGAGCGGCTACCGCGCCAAACCCTTCGAAAGCATAGCCGGTCACCGCGTCGTCCAGCGCACGGACTATCTCCTGTCGCAGTCAACCGACTGCCTGACGGGTGCGACCTCGACCGTGAACCTGCCGAAGTCCAACGTACTGCAATATGTCACGGAAGACGGCGCCAAGGTGACCATCCGGCCTTCCGGTACGGAGCCGAAAATCAAGTTCTATATCGAAGTGCATGCCGACCTGCCTGGACGGGCAGATTTCTCCCGCATCGACAAGCAGTTGTCAGACGAAATCGACCGTATCGCCGCATCGTTCTGAACACATTAGAAAAAAAAGAAAAAGACCGGATTTTTTTCGGTCTTTTTTTTTGCAGAGTAACGATTTACACTACCTTTGCGCCTCCTTGCATCTTGTAAGGATTATTATTAACCCTATTTATTAACCTTTTAAAGAGAGTATGGAAGAACTCAATCAAACAGTACCCGCGGAAGAAGTACTGAAAGCTTCTGAAAACATCGCCGAAACAGCGGAACAGACCGTGGAAAACGCGGCCGCTGCCGTCGAAGAAACAGCGCAGGCCGTCGAAGAGACGGTGGAAAAAGTTGCCGAAGACACCCGGCAAGTGACGGAAAAGGTCGCAGAGACCATCGTGAAACCCGAAGAATTCGACTGGGACACGTACAACGACAAGCAGAACAATTACAGCAAGGATGAAGTGGCCGCCATGGAAGCCATGTACGACAAGACGCTGTCCGCCATCGTCGAGAACGAGATCGTGGAAGGCACCGTCATCGCCATGAACAAGCGCGAGGTGGTCATCAACATCGGATACAAGTCCGAAGGCATCGTCAGCATGAACGAGTTCCGCTACAACCCGGACCTGAAGCCGGGCGACAAGGTGGAAGTCTATGTGGAGAGCTCCGAGGACAAGAAAGGACAGCTTATCCTGTCCCACAAGAAAGCCCGTTCGATGCGTTCCTGGGACCGCGTCAACCAGGCGCTCGAAAACGACGAAGTCATCACCGGTTACATCAAGTGCCGCACCAAGGGCGGTATGATTGTCGACATCTTCGGTATCGAGGCGTTCCTGCCCGGTTCGCAGATCGATGTCAAGCCGATCCGTGACTATGACATGTATGTCGGCAAGACGACCGATTTCAAGATCGTCAAGATCAACCACGAATACAAGAATGTTGTGGTTTCGCACAAGGCGCTCATCGAGGCCGAACTCGAACAGCAGAAGAAAGAAATCATCGGCAAACTCGAAAAAGGCCAGATCCTCGAAGGTACTGTCAAGAACATCACCACCTACGGTGTGTTCATCGACCTGGGCGGCGTGGACGGTCTGATCCACATCACCGACCTCTCCTGGGGCCGTGTCAACCATCCCGAAGAAGTCGTGCAGATCGACCAGAAGCTTAATGTCGTTATTCTGGACTTCGACGATGCAAAGAAACGTATCGCTCTGGGTCTGAAGCAGCTGACCCCGCATCCGTGGGATTCGCTCGACCCGAACCTCAAGGTGGGCGACACCGTCAAGGGCAAAGTAGTGGTCATCGCCGACTACGGCGCTTTCGTAGAAATCTCCCCCGGAGTGGAAGGTCTCATCCACGTTTCCGAAATGTCCTGGTCTCAGCATCTGCGCAGCGCGCAGGACTTCCTGAAGGTCGGCGACATGGTCGAGGCACAGATTCTGACGCTCGACCGCGAAGAACGCAAGATGTCGCTGGGCATCAAGCAGCTCAAGGAAGACCCGTGGGCCAAGATCGAAGAGAAATACCCCGTCGGTTCGAAACATTCCGCCAAGGTGAAGAACTTCACCAACTTCGGCGTGTTCGTCGAAATCGAGGAAGGCGTCGATGGTCTGATTCACATCTCCGACCTGTCCTGGACCAAGAAAATCAAACATCCGTCCGAATTCACGCAGATCAATGACACCATCGATGTCGTCGTGCTGGAAATCGACAAGGAGAACCGTCGTCTGAGCCTGGGTCACAAGCAGTTGGAAGAGAACCCGTGGAATGTCTTCGAAACCATCTTCACGGTGGACTCCATCCATGAAGGCACGGTGGTCGAGATCTTCGACAAGGGCGCCATCGTTGCGCTGCCCTACGGCGTAGAAGGCTTTGTCACACCTAAGAACCTCATCAAGGAAGACGGCCAGAGTGCCAAGGTAGACGAGAAGTTGCCGTTCAAGGTCATCGAGTTCAACAAATCGGCCAAACGCATCATTCTGTCTCACAGCAAGGTTTATGAAGCTCCCAAGACGGCTGCCGAAGCTTCGGCCAAGAATGCCGCTGCCGAAGAGAAGAAGGCCCTGAAGAAAATCAACAAGTCGTCTGTCGAAAAAACCACCTTCGGTGACATCAGCGAACTGGCTGCCCTGAAGGAGGAGATGGAAGCCGACGAACGCAAGAAGTTCCAGGAGCGTTTCGCGCAGAAGGAAGCGGAGAAAGCCGCTGCCGAGAAAGCCGCCGCTGAAGTGACGGAAGAAGCTGCAAAGCCTGTCAAGAAGACCCGCAAGGCTGCCGCCAAGGCCGCCGAAGCCGCCGTCGAGGAGACAGCTGCCGTGGCCGAAGCCGCTGCCGAAGAAGCTGCACCTGCCGAAGAGGCGAACGCATAACCGGAATTTTCCATGCAGTACGCCGTTGAGACATGGCCGGACTTTACGTCGCTCACGCTGCAGGAGGCAGCGTTGGACGAAGGCATATCATCCGACCTCAAGATGCTCGCGGTGAAACTGATACGGGACGGTGTCAGGAGCCTGCTGTTCAATCTGGAACATTGCACTTCGTGCGACGACTCCGGGTTGGGCGCGCTCCTGATTGCCAACCGGCTCTGTAAGAATGCAGGAGGACGCTGTATCCTGGCATCAGTCCAGGACAGCGTCCTTCAACGCATTCATTCACATCAACTGGAGGCTGCACACACCATTGTGGCCAACCGTTCGGATGCAGAATCCATGCTGCGTGCATAAGCATTCTATAACGCCATGACTTTTTCCGTGACAGTCCTGGGATGCAGTGCCGCCATTCCTGTCATCCAAAGGTTCTCAACCGCCCATTTGTTGCAGACTGACGGGCGTTTTTTTTTGATTGACTGCGGCGAAGGCACGCAGATCCAACTGCGCCGGTACGGGCTGTCGGCCATGCGGATACAATGTGTGTTCATCTCGCACATGCACGGCGACCACACCTTCGGTCTGCCGGGCCTGCTCTCGACGATGGGCATGAACGGACGGACAGAACCGCTGCATCTGTTCGGCCCCGCACCGCTCGAGGGCTACCTGCAGCAGGTTTACGCTTTTTTCAATCCTCCGGAATTCGAAGTGATCTTCCATGCGCTGCCGGATCAGCCACAACAGATTTTTGAAGACAAACAACTGACTGTAAGCTGTTTCCAGCTAAAACACCGCATCAAGACCTGGGGATTCCGTTTCGAGGAGAAAGAACGTTTGCGGAATATCCGGCCCGATATGATTGCGTATTACCGGATACCTGTCCGCGACATTCCCGGCATCAAGGCCGGCAACGATTTTGTCACAGAAGACGGTGAAATCATTCCCAACCGGAAACTGACCGTGCCCGGTATCCCGGCGCGCAGCTACGCCTTCTGCTCCGACACCGTCTATAACGAGGACATGCTCCCCTATATCGACGGGGTCGATCTGCTGTATCACGAGGCCACCTATGCGGCCGACCAGGCCGCCCGGGCCGCCGAAGTATTCCACAGCACCACGGTCTGCGCCGCCCGCATCGCGGCCAAGGCCCACGCCAAGCAACTGATGATCGGCCATTATTCGGCCAAATACAAAGAACTGGAGCCCCTACTGCAGGAAGCCAGGACCGTGTTCCCAGACACCATTCTGGCCACAGACGGGCTCACCGTCAAACTCTGAACCAGAAACAACCATGACACACCACCCCGCCTCCCGTATCCTGCGGCACCTCTTACCGGCCGTCCTGCTGACCGTCTGTCTGTGCCAGGCCGCTGCCCAGACCGATTCCCTCGCCGTTGCCTCTCCCCGGATGCGTACCCTTTCGGGTTGCGTCACCGATGCCGAGACAGGCGAACCCATCGATTACGTCTCTGTCTTTTTCTCGGGCACGACGCGTGGCATGGTCACCGATGAGGACGGACAGTTCGAGATCCGTCTGCCGGGTGACGGCACCTACGACCTGGTCGCAGCCCATCTCGATTACATCACCGAAAGCCGGACGCTGCAGGTCGGCGCCCTGACCGACTCCATCGTCAACTTCAGGCTGAAACACAAATTGTTCCAGGTCAAAGAAGTCGTAGTCCGCGAAAAACGCCGCATCGGCAATGGTTTCCGGAACATGTTCTGGATGAGGTTCTTCGGAGTCACAGCCCTCAAAGACAAGGTCATCAAGGCCGAGAATCCCAAAGTCGTGCATTTTTCGTACAACACGGACTCACGCATCCTGAGGGCGGCCGCCGACGAGCCCATTGAGGTCGTCAACAATTACCTGGGATACCGCATCTTCTACTCGCTGTCGGAGTTCGCCTACAACTACCGGAGCATGGTCACCACCCTGCGCGGCTATCCGCGTTTCGAGCCGCTGCAGCCAGCCGACGAGACACAGGCCGAGACCTGGAGAAAAAACCGGCTGGATGCCTATCACAACTCCATGATGCACTTTACGCGCAGCCTGTACACCGGCACCATGCCGCGCGAAAATTTCATCGCACAGTCGATTGTACGTCCGGACGATGAGTCACAGCCGACCGACGACGACTGGCGCGAACAGAAGCGCATCCGTGCCGACAAGATCCTGCTCAGCAAACCCTTGCTGCTCCGCGCGCTCATCAGCACGAACGACCGCAATGCACCCGAGAAAGCGAAAACGCTGAACACGGAAAACAGTCTGATGATTTCTGAACTCATCAAGAAAAAAGAAGGCAAAAGGAAAGAACGGACCGATACGACGACCCTGTTCACCCTTCATTTCAAGAAGAATCTGATTTATTTCTATCCGGACGGCTCCTACTACCCGCCGACGGACATCGTCAAAGAGGCCTACGAACGCTACGGCATCCTCTATCTGCTGCCCTGGGACTATACGCCCGGCGACTAGAAGCCGCCGTCATAGACGGTCTCATCGTGCAGGTCTTCGGTGATGGTCCGCAGCGTACCGGCCATCAGGTCCTTGATGCGCAACTGATAGGACTTGTTGCCTTGATATGAATTTTCCTCAATGACATAACAGATGTGGAACGGCCGTCCCGCCTTGACCTCCTTGACGCGGCCTCCCATCTGGAAACCGATGGCCGGTACGACCGGAGACTTCGTGCCATCCTCATCTATCTGATACACATTAATTTTAAGATGCTCGCCATAAGGTCCCACCGTCCGCACATCGTTGGTGCAATAGACGTTAGGCGTCAGAAACACGGGCGCAGGATTGCTCGGCCCGAACGGCTGGAACCGCTTCAGCATGGCGCAGAATTCCGGCGTGATCTGGGACAGTTCTATCTCGGTGTCGATTTCCACAGACGGCACCAGCTGGTCCGGTGTGATCCGTGCTGACACCTCTTCCTCGAACTTGCGCCGGAACGCCTCAATATTCTCCAGTTTCATCGTAACCCCGGCCGCATACGTATGACCGCCGAAGTTCTCCAGATACTCGCTGCAGGCCTCCACGGCAGAATACAGGTCGAATCCTTCGACCGAACGGGCAGATCCGGTGGCCATGCCGTTCGATTCGGTCAGAATAACCGTCGGCTTGTAATAAGTGTCGATCAGCCGGGAGGCGACAATCCCGACCACGCCCTTGTGCCAGTTCGGATTGAAAAGCACCGTGGACTTGTGGCTCTCCTGCTGCGGGTCTTTTGACATCTCCCGCATGGCCTGGCTCGTAATCTCCGTATCGATCTGCTTGCGCAACGTATTGTGCTCGTCTATCTCACGGGCGAGTTCCCTGGAAAGACGTTCGTCCTGACCGCAGAGCAGATTGACCGCACGGTTGCCCGAACTCATGCGTCCGGCCGCGTTGATGCGCGGGCCGATGCGGAAAACAATGTCATCGGAGGTAATCTTCTGGTCTTTCCGCATTTTCGAAATCGAGAGGATGGATTTGAGGCCGAGACTCGGATTGGTGTTAAGCTTCTGCAGTCCGAGATAGGTCAGGGCCCTGTTCTCCTTGTCCATCGAAACGATATCCGAGGCCACGCTCACAGCCACCATGTCGATGTATTCGTAGGCTTCCTCCTGCGGCAGCCCCAACGCCGACGACAACGCCTGGATAAGCTTGAACCCGACGCCACAGCCGGACAATTCCTTGTAGGGATACGTATCGTCGCATTTCGGATTCAGTATGGCGAACGCCTGCGGCAGTTTCGCCCCGGCATAATGGTGGTCGCAGATAATGAATTCGATACCCTTCGACTTGGCATAGTCCACCTTCTCGTTGGCCTTGATACCGCAGTCGAGCGCGATGATCCATTTGATTCCGGAACGGTACGCATGGTCGATGCCCTGCTTGGAGATGCCGTATCCTTCGGAATAACGGTCAGGAATATAATATGACACGTCCCCTCCCTGTTTCTTGAGAAACGAATAGACCATGGCGACCGCCGTCGTGCCGTCGACATCATAATCGCCGTAAATGAGCATTTTCTCACGGTCGTGCAACAACTGCACGATACAGTCAACCGCCCGCTTCATGTTATGCATCAGCATCGGATCGTGAAGCTGTTCATACGAGGGCGAGAAGAAATCGTGCATCTCACTGATAGTCCGCACATTGCGCTGCACCAACAGCGACGCCAGCACGCGGTTTCCTCCCAGAGCTTCGGAAAGGACATCTACCGCATCGCTGTCCACATCTTTGAGTTTCCAGTTTTTCCTAACCATGCAGCAAAAATATAAAGATTCGCCCGAATATGCGTTTTTTCGGCACAATAAAAGAACAGCCGGTAACCCGGCAGAAACCAAGGCTCGGCTGTTTATCTGGTTACGATGGGAGAATATAGACTCCCAACAAACTTTAAATCAGAAAGATATTATGCTTCGAACACGTCGCGACCATGTCTTCCGGCCAAATGCTGGCCTGAATCTCGCCGATATGGGCTTTGTGCAGAAGGAACATGCACAGCCGGGACTGCCCGATACCGCCGCCGATGGAAAGCGGCAGCCGGCCCTCGAGCAACGCCTTGTGGAACATCAGGCCGCAACGGTCTTCCTGACCGCGGATGGCCAGCTGGCGGAGCAGGGATTCCCGGTCCACCCGGATGCCCATCGAAGAAATCTCGAACGAATTCTCCAGCACCGGGTTCCAGAGCAGGATGTCGCCGTTCAGGCCGCGGTAACCGTCGCCTGTTTCCGTGGTCCAGTCGTCATAATCGGCGGCACGTCCGTCATGGGGCTTGCCGTCGGAAAGCACGCCCCCGATACCGATGATGAATACGGCACCGCAGCGTTTCGCAATCTCATATTCCCTTTCCTTGGGCGTCAGCGCAGGATACTGCCGGGCCAGGTCTTCCGCCTGAATGAAAGTGATTTCTTCGGGCAGCATCGGCTCCAGCATCTGATAACGCTCGTAGAGGTAGTATTCGGTCCGGCGGATGGCATTATAGATCTGCGACACCACTTTGCAGAGATAATCCAGCGTCCGTTGTTCCGGTGCAATGGTCTGCTCCCAGTCCCACTGGTCCACATAGGCCGAATGAATATTGTCGAACTCTTCGTCCGGCCGTATGGCGTTCATGTCGGTGTAGAGCCCCTGCCCTGCAGGAATCTCATAGCGCGCCAGCATGAGGCGTTTCCATTTGGCCAGCGAATGAACCACTTCGGCCGTGGCATCCTGCATGTCCTTGAGCAGGAACTTGACCGGCCGCTCCACACTGTTCAGGTCGTCATTCAATCCCGTGCCATGCAGGACAAACAACGGAGCCGTCACACGGCGGAGCCGCAGCTCGGACGAAAGACACAACTCAAAGAAATCCTTGCACTGCTTAATGGCGATTTCAGTCTGCCGCAACGTCAGCAGTGGTTTGTAACCCTTGGGAATATATAACTTCGACATGAATCGACAAACATTTGTAAATTAAGCCGTTGACCTCACCCTGCACCGTCATGTACCGTGCACGCCGAGCCTACGGCTTTTACTCTTTAGACCTTGCAAAGATGACAAATTAAAACTTTACAATCAAATTTTTTCTTCAATTGTAAACATTTTTTTATTTTTGCTTTGAGATTCAAATCTAAAACTGTCCTAATCGAAAAATTATTATCAAAGCATGGAAAAATCAACGGCAAAATTTCAAATTGACACTTTGGACAAGCAGATTCTCAGCATCCTCAAGGAAAACGCCCGTGTCCCCTTCCTTGAAGTAGCACGCGACTGCCATATTTCGGGCGCAGCCGTGCACCAGCGCGTGCAGCGGCTCATCCGGCTGGGTCTGATCTCCAAGTCACAATTCGTGCTGAATCCCAAACGGCTCGGATACGAGACCTGCGCCTTCATGGGCATTTTCCTTGAACGAGCCAGCATGTTCAAGGATGTCGTCGAGGAAATCGGCAAGATTCCGGAAGTAACCGAATGCCATTATATCATGGGCAACTACTCCATCTTTATCAAAGTGTACGCCCGCAACAACGAGCACCTCAAATCGATTCTGCTCGAAAAACTGCAAGTCATCAAAGGCATTACGCGCACCGAGACACTCATCTCGCTGGAACAGACCATCGACCGGCAGATTCCGGTAGAATAAAACTACAGCGTCTTTACAGGACAGCCGAACCAGTGAACCATCGCCAGGTAAATCAGACCGCTGACGACGATGACCGCCGGAATGGTAAGCACCCACGCACCGACGATATTTTTGGCTGTCAACCATTTGACCCGTTTGACGCCCCGCGTTAGGCCGGTTCCGATGATGGAGCCGGTGATGGTATGGGTCGTACTGACGGGAATTCCCGAAAAAGCAGTAAGAATCAGAGTAATGGCACCGGACAATTCGGAGCAGAAGCCCTGTGTCGGGTAGATTTTGCTCAGTCCGTCCCCAAGGGTGCGGATAACTTTCCAGCCCCCGGTGATCGTCCCTATCGCTATCAGCATGTAGCAGAGAATTTTCAGCCAGAGCGGCACAAAGAACCCACCTTCCTGCACC
Organism: Bacteroidales bacterium; assembly: GCA_017523725.1. Taxonomy (GTDB): domain Bacteria; phylum Bacteroidota; class Bacteroidia; order Bacteroidales; family UBA4181; genus JAFWVY01. The sequence goes on along the minus strand of JAFWVY010000026.1, from coordinate 16,756 downwards.
AACTCACCCGCCGCATTGTACACGCCGGCCTCCACCGCGCCGCGTCCGAACAGCGTGAGCATCACCGGGTCGGAAGGGTTCGACATGAAAGCCGAAGCAAACAGGATGGCGATGACGCCGAGGGTCTTCTGCCCGTCGTTGCCGCCGAAACCGAGCGAAAAAGTGGCCGTCGACAATAACTGGAGCCGTTTGAATACTTTTTCCACCTTGCGCGCCTTGCAACGCTTGAACAGCAGCATGAAAAGATTGTTGAGCGTAAATCCCATCACGCAACCGAGAAGTGGAGATATCACAATGAAGGCCACCACGGTGAAGATACCGCTGCCTATCAGATATTGCATGCCATAAACGAACCAGACCGGTCCGATGAGACCGCCTATCAACGCATGGGATGCCGACACCGGCAATCCGAGCAGCGTGCAAATCAGGATCCACAGCATAGAACCCAGCAACGCCGCCAGGATGACATACACATCGATGCAGTTCTGGTCCACGATACCCTTGCCCATCGTAGCCGCCACCGTCATCGGGAACACGAAGATAGCGGCCATGATCCAGCACGCCGCCCAAGCGACAGCCACCTTCGGCGGCATCGCCTTGGTAGCTACGGCGGTGGCGATGCAGTTGGCCGCATCGTTCATACCGTTTGTAAAACTGAAAACGAGGGCGATAAACGCCGTTATGAGCACAATGGCAATCATGCGTCAGCCCATCTTGACCGCAATGCTGCGGATGATTCCAGATATGGTCTTGGCCATGTCCGACACATCCTCAAGGGCCTGCGCAATGTTCTTCTTGCGGATAATCTCCACTGTATCCTTCTCGTACAGAAGAAGATTCGACATATAACTCTCATACAAGTCGTCCACCATATGCTCAATGTCCTTGATAGCGTCGCACAGCGCATCGACCTCATGAATATCCTTACGGATGGAATCGAACTTGCCGGTGATTTCCAGGATCAGCTCCGCATCGCGGCGGATGAATTCGGCCATCTCAACAAACTTCTTGGACTGTTTCGGCTGATAGATGGCAAACTTCTTAGATGAGTCACGGATGGCGTCAAGGAAGGAATCCATGCCTTCGGCCAGCGCGTGAATGTCATCGCGGTCGAAAGGCGTCACATAGGCTTCCATCAATTCATCAATGATGCGGTCGGTAATACGGTCGCCCGCTGTCTCGCATTCCTTGACCCGGAGCGATAAAACCCTACGGTCGTCCGGATCGGCTGATTTGGTCTGAAGAAGAAGCAGGTCCGCAGCTTTGAGAATATTCTCCGCAGACTGGCGGAACAAGGGGAAAAAACGTTTTTCCTTGACGACGAACCATTGGAGGAAACGGTCGAGTTTCATAATGTGTCTTTTTTTCGCAGGACGAAGACAGTCTCTTGTGTTCATACTAAGGACTGTCTCCAATCTATTCAGTTGAGCGGAAAACGAGGCTCGAACTCGCGACCCCCAGCTTGGGAAGCTAGTGCTCTGCCAACTGAGCTATTTCCGCATTGCTGCCGCAAAGGTAATATTTTTTCATATCTTTGCTCATGTTTTGTCTATTTTCAGACAAACTGAACCAAGGCACCCCCACATGGCACAATGCGTAGTAGTAGGACTCTCCGGCGGCGTCGATTCGTCTGTAGCGGCCTGGTTGTTGAAACAACAGGGATACGAGGTGGTCGGACTGTTCATGATCAACTGGCATGACACCGAAGGCACCCTGTCTGGCAGCTGTCCCTGGGAAGAAGACATCCTGCTCGCCCGCATGGTGGCCCGCCGGCTGCAGATTCCGCTGCATACCGTCGACCTGAGCCAGACCTACCGCAAACGCGTGGTGGACTACATGTTCGCGGAATACGCACGCGGCCGGACACCCAATCCGGATGTGCTGTGCAACCGCGAAATCAAGTTCGATGTGTTTCTCAAAGAAGCCCTGAAACTGGGTGCCGACTATGTGGCGACCGGGCACTACTGCCGCAAACTGGTTTCCGGAACGGAAGAAAATCCTGTATATCACCTGCTTGCAGGGAAAGACAACAACAAGGACCAGAGTTATTTTCTCTGCCAGCTTTCGCAGGAGCAGCTCTCCAAAGCGCTGTTCCCCATCGGGGACATGGTCAAGCCCGAAGTCCGGCGCATCGCCGATGAGCAGCAACTGGCCACGGCCACGCGGAAAGATTCACAGGGCATCTGTTTCGTCGGCAAAGTGGACCTGCCGGTCTTCCTGCAGCAGCAACTCAAACCAAAGAAAGGTGACATCGTGGAGATTGACGCAGGTTTTGCGGGTTTCAACCGGCCGGATACCTTCGCAGACGAAACTGACAGGCTCCGGGCCCTTTCGGCCCCCTATGTCTATACGCCGCACGACGGCAAAGTCATCGGCACCCATCAGGGCGCGCACTATTACACCGTGGGGCAACGCAAGGGACTGCATGCGGGCGGGCACAAAGAACCCGTCTTCGTGCTGGCCACCGACACGGTTACCAACACAGTCTATGTGGGAGAAGGATACCGGCATCCCGGACTGTTCCGCAGAGGACTTTTCATCCCGCAGGCCGATATCCATTGGGTGAATCCGACACGCAGGACGGCCGAAGGCGAAACCCGCCGGTGCCTGGTGCGCATCCGCTACCGTCAGCCATTGCAACAGGCGGTATTCCACCACAGACCGGACGGTATGTACATCATGTTCGACACGCCGCAGCGCGGCATCACCCCCGGGCAGTTCGCCGCCTGGTACGAAGGCGATGAACTGACAGGTTCCGGCGTCATTGCATAAAAATCAACAATATGAAACACAATATTTTAATAAAAATCTATATGAAAAAGATCTGGATGTTCCTCATCGGTCTGCTGGTTCCGGCAGGCCTGCTGCAGGCTGCAGCGGCAACCGACTCGTACTACAACGTCAAGAAGTACGGCGCCAAGGGAGACGGCGTCACCATCGACTCCCAAGCCATCAACAAAGCCATTGACGAGGCGGCGGCGGCAGGTGGCGGCACGGTGTACTTCCCAGCCGGCAAATACGCTTCCTATTCCGTCCGGCTGAAAGACAACATCTGCCTGTATTTCGACTTCGGTGCCACGCTGTACGCTGCCCGTGAAACCGAGACCGGCAAATACGATGCTGCCGAAGAGAACCTCTACAATGGCCAGAACAACGCCTTTCAGGATTATGGCCACAGCCATTGGAAGAACAGCCTGATCTGGGGCATCGACCTGAACAACATCTCGATTGTGGGCTACGGACTGATCGACGGCACCGACGGTCTGACCCGCGGTGAGCGCGGTGCCGACAAAGCCATCGCTCTGAAAAACTGCCGCAACGTCACCATCAAGGACATCACCGTGCTGATGGGCGGCCATTTCGCCTTCCTGCTGACCGGTGTGGACAACATGACCCTCGACAACATCAAGGTGGACTCCAACCGCGACGGATTCGACATCGACTGCTGCCGCAACGTGCGGATGTCCAACTGTACGGTCAACTGCCTGCAGGACGATGCCATCGTGCTCAAAAGCTCGTTCGGTCTGGGCGAGATGCGTCCCTGCGAGAACATCACCATCACCAACTGCCAGGTGAGCGGCTGGGACATGGGGACCTATCTGGACGGCACGTACGGCACGACCCAGCAGCTGGCACCCGACCGCGACGGACCGACGGGGCGCATCAAATTCGGCACCGAGTCGAACGCCGGATTCCGGAACATCACCATTTCGAACTGCGTGTTCAAACGGTCGCGCGGTCTGGCCCTCGAAACCGTGGACGGTGCCGCCATCGAGGACATCAGCATCTCCAACATCACGATGGAAGACATCTGCAACTCTGTGATTTTCCTGCGTCTGGGCAACCGCGCCAGAGGTCCGAAGGACGTCATCCCCTACTCGACCATGAAACGTGTCAACATCAGCAACATTGTCGCCTACAACGTAGACTCGCGCTATTCCATGCTGATTTCCGGCCTGCCCGACCACCCCATCGAGGATGTCACCCTGAGCAACATCCGGGTGATGTATAAAGGCGGTCTTTCGCTGAACGATGCCATTGAGCAGAGAAACAACAACAGTTTCTTCCAGCCGCGCGGCGGACAACGGCAGCAAGGACAGGGCGGACAGCAGGCTCAGGGCGGACAGCGTCCGCAGGGACAGGGCGCACCGCAAGGCATGACACCACCGCAGGGCAGCCAGCAGGCACAGGCCCGGCCGCAAGGACAGCAAGGACAAGCAAGGCCTCAAAGCTACGGTCCGACCGGCACAGCCCCTGCCCGGAGCGATCCGTTCGACGTGCCCGAGGTGGAGACCGGCTATCCCGAACCGAGCAGTTTCGGCATTCTGCCGGCTTCGGCCATGTACATCCGCCACGTCAAAAACTTCAAGATCAGTGATGTTGTCATGGGGTTCATGGAAGAAGACACCCGGCCGGCCATCGTACTGAAAGATGTGGACGGCATCGAGTTCCGCAACATCGATATCGACAAGTCTGAGCAGGCCGAGCTGTTCGTCCTGGACGAAGTGAAGAACATGGCGGTCTATAACGTCAAGGGATACCAGGCACCTGCCGAGCCGGAACCCGAACCGGTGGCAGAGCCGGCCAAATCCGGCCGCAAAAACCGCCGGTAGCCGGCGGACGGCGTATCCTTGTTTCGAAGATTCCGAAGGAATATGCTTTTCAGACCGTCGCGCCATAGGCGCAGGTCTTCCTGCGGCCATCTGCCATATTCCGGGCGTTTCGAATGGCCCGAATATCTCGGACGTTCCGAAGGAATATGCTTTTCAGACCGTCGCGCCATAGGCGCGACCCCTCCCACGGCTACGCCGCGGGCCCCTCTAACAGCCGAGGGTGGCCAGGGTCTTCAAAGCATATTCCTTCTCCACTTATGGAGAGCCTTGATGATCAGATTGTCAGATTGCAAGAGGGGATATTCCATCCGAAATTCTGCATCAACACACCATATAAGTGCAGGCAGTTTGCCCTGGCAAACCCTGGCCGCCGCGGTATCAGACGCGCGCAGCCGCCTGAACCCGCTGCAGCAGACGCAGAAAATTGCCACCGGTCACCTGTACGATCTCGTCTTCGGTGTAGCCCTCGGCCAGCAAGAGCGGATAGAACCGGAAGTAATCCTGACTCGACATGCAGCCGGCAATGCCACCGCCACCGTCGAAGTCGGAACCGATGCCGACATGCTCCACACCAATCAGGTTGCGGACATAATTGATGTGACGGACGGCATCGCGGATGGTGGCCCGGCCGTCCCGGCGCAGGAAGCCTCCGTAAAGACAGATGTTGACCATCCCGCCGCGCGCTGCCAGCAACCGCAGCTGGTCATCGGTCAGGTTACGCCCGTGATCGCACAGGGCACGGGCCGAAGAATGGGAAGCGAAAACAGGTTCAGAAGAGGCTTCGACCGCATCGTAAAACGTAGATTCCGCCGCATGCGACACATCAACCAGCACACCGTGACGGTTCAATTCCGCCACGACCTGCCGGCCGAATGCACTCAGCCCGCCGTGCAGCGGCACCGAGGCTGCTGAGGCTGAGTCGCAAATGGCATTGTGCCCGTTATGGCACAGCGTCAGATAGACAATGCCCTGCGCCGCCCAGCGTGCCACATTCCGAAGGTCATTCCCGATGGCATAACCGTTTTCGATGGCCTTGAAAACAGCCAGCCGGCCATCCATCCGGGCTTTCATGAATTCCGCCGGCGTCCGGACAAGGGCCAGGCCGTTCGCCGCTGCATAGCAGTCGATACGCTGCAGAATGTCGTCCGTCTGTGCCGTCGCTGCCGCGTAGCCGTCCTCCGAGCATGCCCCCTGTTTAAGATAGACCGCCATCACCACCCCGTCCACGCCACCGCGGCGCATCAGTTCCGGCGTGACCCGGGAAGGTGCAGTAAATTCCTCCGGCGGATAATACGACTGGGCCATATACATCGGCGTGTCGCAGTGCGTGTCTACCGACACCGCACGCCGGTGCAGCCTGCGCGCACGGCGGTAGAGCAGCGCTTCATCGTGCAGCCAGTCGAAAAGCCGTTGCATGGCGCCCGCATCAGCATGGCCGACCAGGGCCTCCGGATGCCACTGCACGCCGAGCATCGGATATCCAACCGAAGACTCAACCGCCTCGACAACACCGTCCGGCGCGACCGCCGACACCTGCAGGTCATCGGCCACCGCATGCACCGCCTGGTGGTGGAACGAGTTGACCGCCGCTTCGGATGTACCCAACAGCTCCGACAGCAGACTGTCCGGCATCACCCGTACCGCATGTGTCGCCTGCGACCGGGGTTCCTGCTGGCTGTGCGCCAGCACGTCCGGCCGGTATTCCGTAATCAGGTCCTGGTAGATGGTTCCACCCATGCACAAGTTCATGAGTTGCATGCCACGGCATATGCCCAGCACCGGCAGCTGCCAGTCGACGACCGCCTTGAAAAAAGCGCGTTCGAAAATATCGCGCGGCGTGTTGACCGTACCCAGCGTCGGCACCTGCGGCATGCCGAAAAGTTCCGGCGTGAAGTCACCGCCGCCCGTGAACAGTATGCCGTCCAGCCGCTGCAGGATCTCCGCGAAACATTCTTCCGCGCAAGGCGCTATCAGAAGCGGCGCCGCGCCCGAAGCCGCCACGGCCCGCACATAGGCCTGGGCCACCATATATGTGTTGTCATCGGAATTACATACAATGCCGATACACGGATGTGCCGCCTTCAAGGGCTGCGCTGTTTGTTCAGACATTATTCAGGAAGTTTTTCCACGGGCTCCTCGAACCGTTCGGGGTGAACGGCCGAAAGCACAATGGTACGCAGAATCATATAAACCGGGATAGCCAGCAGCACGCCAGGAATGCCGGCGACCATGCCGCTGATGAGGATGACCAGGAACACCTCGACGGCGTGCACCTGCAGCTGGCCCGAATAAATCCAGGGCTGCAGCACGATATTGTCCACGATGTTTGCCGCTGCAAATACCGAAACAATCTTGAGCAAGACAGGCCAGACCGCAGCGTAATCACCACCGCTCATGACATTGATGATGCCGAGCACGCAACAGATCAACGCACCGATCACCGGTCCGAGATACGGCACGACATTCAGCAGACCGCCCAGCACCCCGAACAGCACGGCGTTCTTGACCCCGAGAATCAGCATGCCGATGGTCAGCAGAACCATCATGCACGTCACCTCGATCAATACACCGGAGAAATAGTGCGCCAGCGACTTCGAGATGACATCGACGATGCGCCCGACCCGCGGCATCCGTTCCGCCGGCACCAAAGCCAGGATTCCCTGTTTGAAGAGACCGCGGTCGCGCACGAAAAAGAACGTCAGGAACAGCATGGCAAACACAGATACGGCAAAGGTCGCGGCAAAACCGACTGCGCCGCCGAAAATTTTCGTTATGGCCGAGACATTGAGGAATTTTTTCAGCGATTCCACCAGAATGCCCACAATGGTCTCGTTATCGTCGATAAAATGATAGTCCACAAGGAACTGCTGCGCCGAGTAAAGCCATTTATCAAAACTGACACTCAGACTGTTATAATCAATACTCGTCAACAGGTTCGCTTTCTCCACCAAGGCCGGGAACAAAAAGACGCAGGCGGCGACAATCACTACCAGCACCAGAAGCACAGAACACAAGGCCGACAGCGAACGCACCGTCTTGTCACCCAGCGGCCGTCCGAACAGGTGGATCTTCGCGAGCCAAGTCTCAAGCCGCCGCGTCAGCGGATACAGCACCGCAGACAGGATGAACGAAAAGAGCAGATAGATGAAAATGCTCGTGAAGAAACAGAGGAAAGCGAGAAACAACACTATCCACAGGCAGGTGACGATGTATCTGGCGGTAGTTCCCATGACCGTTTATTTCGATGCTCCCCTGAACATGCGGCTGACGCGGATGTTGAGCGGGAACTGTTTTTCCTTGTTAAGAGAGAACCAGATGAAGGACGGTGCCCCCACCACATGGTCTTCCGGGACGAATCCCCAGTAGCGCGAATCGGCCGAATCGTGCCGGTTGTCGCCCATCATGAAATAGTAATCCATGCTGAACGTATAACGGTCGGACGGCTCGCCGTCGATATAGATCACGCCGTCCCGCACCTCCAGCGTATGATGCTCGTAGGCCGTGATGATACGCTCGTAAATGCACAGGTTGTCCGTGTTCAGCCGGACCGTAGCGCCTTTCTCCGGAATCCAGAGCGGCCCCAGATAATCCTCGTTCCAGGCATAGTAGGCATTGTGGGGGAAAATGCGGCTGTTGTAACTGAACTGCGGCTCTTCATTCTTGGTGACATTCGTCACCCCTGAGAAACCGGCCACCTGGGCCGCCTGCTGTTCGGTCAGCGGGATGCTGTACATCCGGTCGGCAATCTGTATGACGTCGCTCTGATAGACGCCCATTTTTTCGAGGGTCTTGGGATTAATGCGCGTGCCGTCGGTCATGACCTGGTAGCGGAACTGAACATGTTCCAGATCGTTGAACACCGGTGCCCCGTTGATATAGACCTTGGTGCCGATGACTTCGAGCGTATCGCCGGGCACCGCCACGCAACGTTTCACATAGTTGTCGCGCCGGTCCACCGGACGGACCGTAATAGTGAACCACTGGTCCAGATATTTCCGGGCCTGCGTGGCGTAAACCGCCGCATCGCGCTGCACGCCAGACCGCAAATCGTTCTCTGCCATCTGCGCACCCAGTTCCCGTACGATGCTGTAATAGCTCTCCGCCTGGTTCTCCACCACCACCGTATCGCCTTCGGGGAAATTGAACACCACGATGTCACCCCGCTTCAACTGCGTAAAGCCCTTCAGCCGTTTATACGGCCAGTGGATCCATTCGACATACGACTTGACATTCTTGGTGCCCGGCAGGGTGTGCTGCGCAAACGGAAACGCGATGGGCGTATTCGGAATGCGCGGACCATATTTGAGTTTGCTGACATACAGATGATCGCCTATCAGCAGCGTCTTTTCCATCGAACCCGACGGAATCTTGTACATCTGGAACAGGAAAATGTTGATGAGCGACACGGCCACCAGCGCAAAGATGAGGGCGTCGATCCACTCCCGCACGATGCCGTTCTTCCCGTCCTTCCGTTTCCAGAAGCACCAATGCACCTTCCGGGTGATGTAGGCGTCGAAAATCACCGGAACGCCCAGCAGAAGCCACGCGTTGCCGACCCACAGCGTCCACAGCAGGTAAAGCACCAGCACCACTACGAAACGCACCTTGTTGCGGCGGGGCAGTTCCTTCCAGGGTATCTTGCTCAGGAAACTCATGCTAGTCTATTTGCAGCACATCGTCCATCGAGAACACGCCGTGCTTGTCGTAGATGTATTCGGCCGCCAGCACCGCACCCAGCGCCAGTCCGGCCCGGCTGTGCGCATCGTGCGTGATGACGATGTCGTCTATCTCGGAGGTATAGCGCACGGTATGGATCCCCGGCACGCTGTCCCGGCGGAACGCATTGACGCGGATCTGGTCGGGTGTGTCGGCCCGGTCGAGCTGCCAGCCCGTCTTGCGGTCCAGTTCTCCGATGACTGCCTTGGCCAGCGTGATGGCCGTACCGCTCGGTGCATCCAGTTTCTGCGTGTGGTGGGTCTCGTCTATCGAGACATCGTACGACGGGAACCTGTTCATGATACGGGCCAGATAACGGTTCAGCTTGAAAAAAATGTTTACGCCGAGACTGAAATTCGAGGAAACAATCATCGACTGATTCTCCTGCCGGCACCGGGCCTCCGCTTCGGGCAGCCGGTCGTACCATCCGGTGGAGCCGCAGACAACCGGCAGATGCATGTCCATGCATTTCATCACATTGGCGAATGCCGTCTTCGGCCCCGTGAATTCGACGGCCACCTGGGCACCGTTCATCTTTTCGGGCACGAAATCCGCCAGGTTATCAATGTCGATGGTCTGGACAATCCGATGGCCGCGCGACACGGCAATCTGTTCGATGGTCTTGCCCATCTTTCCATATCCTATCAGTGCTATATCCATAAATATCAGTATGCTAGATTGTTAATACAATGTTATTTCATAGGGTATCATGGCACACACGCCCCGCAGGGAGAGCCAACGTCCAACCGGTGCCGCCATGCGGGCGAGCTCGTCGGGCAAAGCCTTTTTCAGCCGGGCCGACCGCATCTCCATATTGAGGTACTGACGCAGTTCCGACATCCAGTCGGGCGACTCCGGCAGTTCCATCAGTTCGTAATCCTCGCCGGCACCGCTCAGTCGTACTGCCAGGTCAATGGCATCTTCGAACGTACCGATTGTATCCACCAAGGCGTGCTCCACAGCATCGGCCGCACACCACACGCGGCCCTCGGCGATCTGTTCGACCGTTTCCTTCGACAGATGACGGCCTTCGGCCACATGGGCGACGAACGTCTCGTACGTGAATTCCACTTCGCGCTGCATGGCCTCCCTTTCCTCGGGCGTCAGCGCCCGCATAACCGTTTCGCGGTCGGCATGTGCCACCGCGTTGACCGACTCAACCCTGATTCCCAATTTATTGTGCATCAGTTTTTCGAAAGAAGGGATGACACCGAACACGCCGATGGAACCTGTCAACGTGTAGGGCGAAGCCACGATACGTGTGGAGGGAGCCGCCATGTAATAGCCGCCGGATGCAGCCAGGGCACCGAAAGAGGCCACCACCGGCTTTACGGCCGCCGTCAGTGCCACCTCGCGCCAGATCATATCGGATGCCAGGGCGCTGCCACCTCCGGAATTGATACGGAAGACCACCGCCTTCACCGTCGAATCCTCACGGGCAGCCCGGAACGCCTCCCGCATGACTGAAGGCGTAATCACGGCATCCGCCGCATACGGGATATCCGTAATGATATCGCCCTCGGCATAGACGATGGCGATGCAGTCGGGCTCGCGCCGCGCAGCACGCCGGCCGGTCGCGGGCACCGGTGTGGCAGCCGGTGACATCGAAGCCAGATAATCCTCAGGCGTGACATAGCGCAGATCATCCTCTTTCTCCGCCCCGGTGAGAGACATCAGCCGGGCCACGACCTGGTCTTTATAGAACAGGCTGTCGACCAACCCGGCCGCAAGCACCTCGCTGGGCAGCGAAAGCTGCAAGGCCTCCATGCCGGCCGTCAGCCGGTCCTCGGACAACTGCCGGGCCGAACAGATCTCCTGCCGCATATGGCTCCACAGTGCGCCGACATAGCGTTCGGTCTGAAGCCGGTTGGCCTCGCTCATCCGGTTGTCGAGGAACGGCTCGACCGCACTCTTGAAAGTGCCGTGCCGGATAACTTGCGCCTCAACGCCCAGTTTGTCCAGCGCATCCTTGTAAAACATGGTGGACGAACGGATGCCCGTCAGCTGCAACATGCCGGCCGGATTCAGGTAGAGCTCGCCGGCCGCCGTAGCCATATAATATCCTTTCTGCGAATAATACTCGCCATAACTGACGACAAACTTTCCCGTTTCCTTAAAATCCTGCAGCGCCTTCCGGACTTCGGCCAGCGACTCGAGCGTGGCCGGCACCACCATCGACGGATGCATATAGATGCCGTCGATGGACGGGTTATCCGCCGCGTCGTAGATGACCGTGAGCAGATCGTTCAGCCCCATGCCGCTCTCGCGCAGTCCCAGCCGGTCGAGACCGGTCATCAGTGCTCCCGGCGAACGGACCGGAATGGACCTGTCGAAAGAAAGGTACAGCACCGAATGTTCACGAACCGCCGATACACCAGACGAAAGCGAAAAAGTCAGCAGGGCACCCACCATCAGGACGCACAGCACGAACACAACGGCTATCGCCAGGAAAAAGCCCAACGCAGAGGCCAGTACGTTTTTCAAGAAGTTCATTTCCTTTGCTCCCTCACTTTAATTTCTCCTTTGTGGTACAGCACGATCGAATTGGGCGGCACGCTTTCGGTGAGCCAGACGTTGCCGCCGACAATCGTATCATGACCGATGACGGTTTCGCCGCCCAGAATCGTACTGCCGGAATACACGATGACATTGTCCTCGATGGTCGGATGGCGTTTGGTATTCTTCATGTTTTCGGCGACATAGAGTGCCCCCAGCGTGACACCCTGGTAAATCTTCACGTTGTCGCCGATGATGGTTGTCTCGCCGATGACCACCCCCGTACCGTGGTCTATGTAAAAGCACTTGCCGATGCGCGCTCCGGGATGAATGTCGATGCCCGTCTTGCTGTGCGCGTGTTCCGAAATGATGCGCGGCAGCAGCGGCACACCCATGTCCGAAAGCAGATGCGACAGGCGGTAAATCGTAATGGCATAGAAACTCGGATAAGCCAGGATGACCTCCATCGGGCTGCCGGCAGCCGGGTCGAACGTGGCGAAAGCTTTGGCATCGCTCATCAAATCCTTGTGAATGGCCGGCACTGATCCGAAAAACAAGTCGCTGATTTCTTCGGCAGAACGGCCCGCAGCCGCCGCGACCGGACGTACCAGCGTGCAGAAATGCTCCTGCAGCCGTTCCCATCGGGCCTGCATCTGCACCAAAGAGATGTTGCCGTCCTCCCGGACCGGGAACATGAAATTGACAAGACCGTCTATAAAACGTTGGGCCTCCACCAGCGAAGGGACATCCGTCTTTTCCTGGTGCATGGTCCGATAAAGATGCGCCGGAAATTGATTTACAGCGTCTTTCATATAATAATCTCCTAAAAAAGACAAAGGTACGCGATAAATTTGGATTTTCGGGGGATGACCCCGTTTTTTGCATCATTCACGCCCGGCCAGGAACGGCACAAAGCGGCAGTCGCCATGGCTGGATTCCCGGAAAAGATTCTCCTCCACCCGGTCGATCACATACATGGTCTGCGACTCCTCGCCGACGGGAATGACCATGCGTCCGCCCACTTTCAACTGCTGCAGGAGCTGCTTCGGAATCTCCGGCGCCGCCGCCGTCACAATGATGCGGTCGAATGGTGCATACGCCGGGAGGCCCTTGTAGCCATCGCCGTAGAAACAGCGGACCTTATAGCCGGCCGCAGCGAGCAGACGCTCGGTCTGGCGGAACAAGTCGTACTGGCGTTCAATGGTATAGATATGAGCCTTAAGGGTATAGAGCACCGCCGTCTGATAGCCGGAGCCCGTACCGATTTCCAGCACCTTGTCGTGCGGCCGCACCCCGAGCATCTCTGTCTGCCGGGCCACCGTATAGGGCTGCGAGATAGACTGTCCGCAACCGATCGGCACCGCCTGGTCCTTATAGGCCAACGGCAGCAGTGCACTGTCGATGAACCAGTGCCGCGGCACCGCTTCCATCGCGGCCAGCACCTGTCCGTCTGCGATACCCTTCAGGGCCAGCTGCTCCACCAGCTGTTTCCGCATGCCTTTATGTCGATAGGAATCCTCCATGCCCCGTATCGGCCGTCTGCAAGCCTGCTCCGGCCAAATGACAAAGGTACATAAATCCGGGGATGAGGCAAAGGGAAATGGAGACGGCGATGATTCCAGACTTTACAGCGACGGCGTAATGAGTACGCGCCAGCCACCACCTTCTCCAGCAGACTCAATGTAGCCCTTCTCTTTGAGAGAGCCAAGAAGTCGCTGGACGGCGGATTTATTGATGCCGAGATCTTTTTTTAAACCGTCGATGGTGACGGAAGGCTGGCTTTGCGTAATCCGGAGAATCTTTGCGTAGTTGGGCGTACGGAACGCGATGCGTTGGCCATCGTACCACCAGACGTTTTCATCCGGTTCGGTGACAAAGCGGACATCGTTGTAAATCTCTTCTGCCACCAAAGCCGTGAAATATTTCGAGAAGGGACGTATACGGTCGAGTGGTGCGTGGGCACCGACGCTGGCCGTCGGACCCACCTCCATGTCTGCCTGGTGCAGCGTTTCCAGGTATTCTTTCTTTCCGCGGCTGCGGACGACAATCATCGGATAATCGTGTCTGGCAAGGATGAAGTTGACAATCAGTCGGGCTATACGTCCGTTGCCATCCTCGAAGGGGTGGATGCGGATGTAGCGGTAGTGGAAAAGTGCAGCCAACTCTACCGGGTTGAGTTTTCTTTTGACTTCTTCTTCGTTGTACCAACCTACCAAGTCGGCCATCAGGGCGGGAGTCTCTTCCGGAGAGGCGTATTCGAAGCGGTCTCCATAACGGGTAATCACACTGTTCGGACGGGTTTTGTACTGTCCGGCGTGGATGACATAACTGGTCTGCCGGCCGCCGGGAAGCTCTCGATAAACGGTGTAGTCCTCGCGGAGCAATACCTTATGGAGCTGGCGGATAAAGTTCTGCGTGAGGGGCATTTCCTTGATCAGGGCCTGCTCCTGCATCATTTTGAGGCCGACATTGCTGGCTTTCATCTCCTCCAGGTCCTTCATCTCGGCTTCGCCGACAACCTTGCCGAAAAGCAGCAGAAGCTCGGTCTGGCCGTAGGTCAGGGTGTTGCCCTCGATGTGGTTACTGTTGAAGTTGAAATCCACAGTGAACTTGCGGCTCAGGCGCTCCCGGTCCCTCTCGGAGAGGGGCTGGATGGAGCGCCAGGCTTCAATAGCTTTTGCTATGTTGAGATACTTCATGGGCCAAAATGTTTGCTAATTGGTGGTAAAGATACCACTTTTTAGTCGAAATTTCAAAAACCATTTCTTTTTGAAGGCTTCGGTCGGGCGACAGCTGTCATCCACACACAGACAAAGAGCATCAGTATCGAAAGGGTCTTGGACATGCCGGAGCGTTAAAAACAGGGATAAGATATGAAAAAAATGACACGAGATATATATATGATTACAATTTCTTGTTTCGCCCGTATTGCTCCCTAACCTTCCGCTTCGCTTCCCGGATCTGCTGCCGATAAGGCCGTGCGCTGCCATACAGGTATAGATTTTCATCCCAGGGGAACGGCAGGTCGCAAGCAGTGTACACATATTCTAAAGGCGGAGTCGGTAACGGAGAATAATATTCGGTCTCTTTCAGAATCAATTTTTTATCAGAAAGAGAAACAATTTCAAGACTCCGGACATTGGAAAGCGCTTGCAGTATTTGCCAAGATGGTTGCCCGAAAATATTAAATCGATAGACAAGATGCCTTCCGTTATCGGATTCACCGATGCGTTCGGGAATGAACATGGGGAGAACGAATACTCCATCATTCCGATCTTTGATTCCATCAACAGGAAATTCGGGAGAAAAGAAATAAAACGGCTCAGCAAACGTCTGTCCCCATATGTCATCAGTACAGATACGCGTATAGATGGTATCATTGCGGAACATTTTGTATGTGAGAATATGTCCGTAGTATTCCCATGTGTCTTCCATGACCCAGGTATGAGATTCAAGCGAATCCATGGTAGTCGGAATCCGGGGAGCTGTTCCGGACGACTCTTTGCGATACGGCCGATCCCATCCTTTTTCAGACACACGATGCTGTGTCTTGACAGAATCCAGAGACCTTGGTGTTGGATGTTGTCGAACGGCATCCTGCACGATGCGAGGAGAAAGACGGGACAATTGGTTTTCAAACGGAAAGGGAAGTGATGTCGCGACGTAAGCGGCAACAGTTGGCGTGGGTTCCCGAGGAGAGCGTTCCATATAGTAATCTGTAGGCAGAAGTTGCAGGGAATCTGCCGTCAGAAGAATAATTTCCATGCTCTTTGTCGCAACGCGATCATTAAACACCTGACGCTCAATATTGTATCGATAGGCATAATGCCGGCCATTTCTCCGTTGTCCCAATCGTTCGCTCATAAAAATAGGTAACGTTGTATAAGACTTTAACGCGTCGATGACATTCTCTTTGTCCGGTGTGAAAAAATAGAAGGGATATCGGCGTAATGTCTGCCAGTTGTTTTGGTAAAAGGCTCTGTTGTAGATGGTATCGTTCTGATATAGGTAAAAGAAATAAGTTGTAGTATCCACATAACGAACCCACACATGCGTTTCGAGTGAGTCCATGGTGGTTGACACACCTGGCGCATCTGATAATATCTGCTCGGCAGCGGTGCCGGTTATTCCGACGAGGCAAAGACCTGCAGCAAGACACAGTATCCATATCATTTTATTGCAAAAGGGATAGTCTGTCATCGTATGATAATTGGTTTATTGTACGTACTATCCCGGGGCCGGGACGGCTTTTTCGGAAAGTCAAAGAGTCCGCGGTCGATATTTTCATCCCAGGGGAAAGGCAAATCGGTGGCGTGAAACGTCGTGGTGAGGCTGCCGGCCAGCATTTCCGGCTTTGTGTAATCGGTATTTCGTTTTAGCGTCAGGATACTGTCATTCAAACAGATAATATCAAAACTGAGTGAAGTTACCACCACCTTTCTCGGCGAAGGCAATTCGGTCATGATAGGATGTGCAAGGCGCATGTGGTCGGCATCAAGCACAATATGCCGGCCGTTCTGACGTTGTCCGACTCGGGAATAGAGAAACAGATGCGCAACCACATTATAAGCGGCAATACCAGCGTCCATAATATTTTCTTTCCCAGGGGTGTAAAAGTAAAACGGCTCAGAACTAATGGCATACCACTTTCCTCCGTCATAATATTTTCTGGAATAGATGATGTTGTTGCGAACCATAAGAAATGTCGCAGTGCTGCCGGCATAAGGAGAAACGGAGAAGGATTCCGGTCTCAGCGTGGTCCACACATGCGCTTCGAGCGAGTCCATGGTGGTTGGGGGAACCTCCTGCGACCGGACGGACACGACATCATTCTTCGGTCTAGCGACAGCTGTCATCCACACACAGACAAAGAGCATCAGTATCGAAAGGGTCTTGGACATGCCGGAGCGTTAAAAACAGGGATAAGATAT
>JAFWVY010000025.1 GCA_017523725.1 Bacteroidales bacterium | reverse complement strand
GAAGGTAACGGCCGAAAAGACTTCCATGGGAGAAGATACACACTGCATC
Source organism: Bacteroidales bacterium (assembly GCA_017523725.1). Lineage (GTDB taxonomy): Bacteria > Bacteroidota > Bacteroidia > Bacteroidales > UBA4181 > JAFWVY01. Next base: position 2,558 of record JAFWVY010000025.1, on the reverse strand, counting down.
GGCGGCGGAACCGATTATAAACGCATCGGCAAAGTCACCATCGGCGGAAAAGAGGGCCCCGTCATCGAAAGCCCGTTTGTGTACCAACCGTGAAAACAAAGGGAACGAAGACTGCCGCTTCGGCATGAAATAGACACCCCGTTACATTCCGGGCGTCGAGATATATAGCACGATAAAAGAACATGAACAACAAATCATTCTCAAACAGGCTGAGCTGGAGGATTATCGGCATCGCAGCCGTCGTTTTCTTTGTTTCGTTCATCGCGATCGGACTTATCAGCCAATATGCCCTTACCCATGCGGCGGATGTTCCCGTCACGTTGGTGCTGGGCTCGAATCTGGTGATTGTGGGCCTGGTGGCGCTGGCGGTCCTCTATTTCCTGTGCCGGAAGGAAATCCGCCGGATGACGCGCCCCATTACGGAGCTTTCGGTGTCGGCCTTGAATATGGGCAAGGGAAATTTCAAGGCTCAGTTGCCTGAAATCACCAGCAAGGACGAGATGCTGCGCCTGAGGAACAGTTTTGTCTATATGCAGAACTCCATTTCCGATTATATCGGCGAGTTGAAAACCACCCGGAGCGACAACGAACGCATGGAATCGGAGCTCAACGTGGCCCGGACCATCCAGATGGGCATGCTGAACACCCATTTCCCGCCGCAACTTCATGCGCTGCTCATGCCCGCCAAGGAGGTGGGAGGAGACCTGTACGATTTTATCTGCAAGGGCGACGTGCTCCATTTTGCCGTGGGCGATGTCAGCGGCAAAGGCGTTCCGGCCTCGCTGGTAATGTCCATTACCCGTGCCATGCTCCATTTTGTGGCCACCTTGGACTTGCCGCTGAATGAGTCGATGAGCCGCATCAACAACAGCATTGCCGACTCCAACAGCAGCGACATGTTTGTCACCCTTTTCATCGGCCGTGTGAATTTGAAAACCGGGCGCATGGACTACTGCAACGCCGGTCACAACCCGCCTGTCATTGTCCCGTCCGGCGGCAAGCCCTTTTTTCTCCCGGTCAAGAGCAACCTGGCGGCCGGCCTCATGGAAGATATCATTTATGAGGACGAACAGATTGACCTTGAGCCGGGTACCCGCATTGTAGCCTATACCGACGGGGTAACGGAGGCGGAAAATGACAGATTGGAACTGTACGGAGAGGAAAGGCTTATCGGCAGCATCGGGCAGCTTGAAGCCGATGCGGATGAGAAAGCCGTGGTGGACCATCTCTACCGGTCCGTGAAATCATTCACGGCCGGCCATCCGCAAAGTGATGACATAACGATAATGAGTCTGAGCCTATGAAATACATCTATATCATAAACGGCCGGGCCGATAAAACCCCGCACTACAAGGATTTCTATGCCCAGTTGAAGGAAATTCCGCACGCGTATGTGGTCTATACTACGCTGGGAGAGGGAGACGCCACCCGTTATGTCCGCCTCTACTGCGATTTGCATCCGGAGGAAGAGGTCTGTTTTGTGGCCTGCGGCGGCAACGGCATCATCAACGGCGTGGCTTCCGGGCTGGTCGGCTATGCCACTTCCAGTGAGGAAGCGGCCCTGCTTTGCGCCAACAAGACGATGGCCATCCTTTATTTCGGCGGCGCCACGCAGGACATCATCGTCAACTTCCCCGGGCGCGACTTCAAGAGTGTCCGGGATATGCTGGACGGCACCGTCACCCCCACGGACATTATCCAGGTGAACGACAGCTTCTGCCTCAATGTCTGCAACCTGGGCTTCAACTCCACCGTCGCTTCCCGTGCCAACGAACTGGTCGCCGAGGGGAAGTCGGCCCACCAGGCCTATACACGCGGGGTCATCAACGCCTTCCTTACCAGCCGCTTCAACCGCATCAAGGTAAAGGTGGACGGCAAGCCGATTGCCCGCGGGCGCATGGTGCTGTGCACGGTTGCCAACGGGCGGCGCGTGGGCGGCGAATTTAACTGTGCGCCGGATGCGAAGCTGGACGACGGCCTCATGGACGTGTGCTACTTCCGGGCCATGAGCCTTCTGCGGCTCCTGATGCTGTTCCCCTTGTACCGGAGCGGAACGCATATCGGCAGCCGTGCAGGCGGAAAAAAAGTCCTTTACCGGCAGGCCCGCGAAGTGACCATCAGCAGTAAAGACCTCATTGACATTTACATCGACGGAGAACAGCTTCCCGGTTCCCGGTTCCACCTCAAGATCCTGCCGGGGGCGCTTCCTCTCCGGCTGCCCAGGCAGAAATGAAAGAACAAAATAAAGAAATACGACCATGAATGCAGACAAAATCATCAAAAACGCAAAAATCTTCACGTCGGACAGCAAGCGTCCCCTTGCCACGGCCTTGGTAGTCAAGGATGGCAAATTCGTCTATGTGGGCGATGAAGCAGGCCTGGCCGGTTATGAGGGAGATGTAACGGATCTGAAGGGTAAATTCATCCTGCCCGGTCTTATCGACAGCCACGTGCATATTACTACCGGCGTTGGATTCGAGTATCTGGATTTGGGCGTACCGGTGATGTGTTCCACAAAAAAGGAATGCCTGGCCTTTATGGCCGACTGGATTCGGAAG
>JAFWVY010000024.1 GCA_017523725.1 Bacteroidales bacterium | reverse complement strand
CGTGTCTCGTATCGCGGTTCGGCGACGTCCCACGGGACGGTCGTCTCGACAATGGGGGCCAGGGTCCGGCCGACGGTCAGGGTCCGCCACGGCGTGGCTCCGGGCAGCGCGAATGCGGGTTCGGCCGTGCCGTTGCCGTTGTTCTCCTCCGGCATCGCCAGCGCGATGGTATATCCGCCGTCATGGTAGTCGCTCAGATGCGCACCGCAGTAGCGGCTGTCCACGTCCGATTCGCCCAGCAGCACCCAGCCGGCTTCACCGAGCCGGAACAGGCAGGGAAAGGTGTAGCCGTGGCCGTATCGCGACGGCCGGTCCATCGGTGCATCCAACGTGTATTCCTCTTCGTACGAAGGTTTGGAACGCTTCCAGCCAATCATGGCGTCGCTTTGCGGTGTCAGGAACGTGGTGGTCGAAGCCGGAAATCTGAACCCGGAGGTCTCCTCCATGATCCGGATGCTGCCCGTTTCGCCGTGTTTGGGAATAAAATAGCGGAAGGCGATGTCGTTGTCGCTTACCCTGAATATAATCTGAAGCGGCATGCGCCTGGCGGTCTCCAGGGTGAAGGTCAGTTCGCTCGCGACGTAGTGCACGGCCGACTGCTTGATGCGCGTCATGGTGTAGGTCGTATCGATGGTCCGCAGGTCGTGCGAAACATACCTCAAGCCTTGCGTGTAATCGCCGATGTTGGCCCGGAAGCCGAGCGGGGAGGGCTCCAGGAAAACCACGTCGTCGTACCGTACGGTGTAGGTCGGTACGCCCTGTCCGGAAACATCCAGCGTCACAGCCAGACGGCCGTCCGGACCGGTGACGGTGACGGCCTCGGCCCGGAGCATGCGGACCGGCATGAGCATACAGCAGAGGAGACAGAGGGCTTTCAGGATTTTCATGGCGAACGGGTTTGAATGTTTCCGGAGGTTGGATTAATAGAATCGCGGCTGGGACGCCATCATCTTGAAGACTTCGCAGCCGGCCAGCAGCACCGGGCCGTAGCCGTGGGCCGCATTGACGCTGGTGGGCCGGTTATAGTAGAAGCCCGGTTCGTAGGCGACGCCGGTGCCGACGCACGTGCCCTCGACTTCGCCCTGGGCGTTGATGCGCGTGGCGACTGCTTTCCAGCCGGCCTGTGCCGCCGGGCCGTAGGCCTGCAGGTCCACCCAGCCTTCGTTGACGGCATGTGCCAGACAATATGTGAAGATGGCGGTGGCGCTGGTTTCGGTATAGGAGTCGTTGCGATCGAGCAGCTGGTGCCAGAAACCGTCACCACCCTGGACCGCCATGATGCCATGCAGGTGGTCGAGCAGCAGATCCATGACCTGCTGGCGTCCGGGATGGTTGGCCGGCAGGATGTCCAGTACGTCGCACAGCGTGAGTGTGGCCCAGCCGTTGGCCCGCGCCCAGAACAGCGACGGGTGGTAGGTCATCGATTCAATCCAGCTGTGCCGGAACAGCAGCTTATCCTCGATCCAGAGTCTTTTTTTGAAAAGCATGATCTGCTTGACGGCTTCGTCATAGCACTTCGCGGCCATGGCGGGGTCTTCCTTCTCCAGCAGCTTGCCCATGTAGGCGATGGGCGGGATGCCCATGTACATGTCGTCCACCCAGACCGAGTTGGTCGTCGGACGCAGGCGGGCCAGGGCGCCGTCATCGAGCCGGTGTTCCTTGTACATGACGAAGTCGAAGGCACTGTTGATGACCGGCCGCATGATGGTGGCCAGTTGCGGATTGGCCAGTACGGCCTTGACCATCGCGGCTTCCATCGAACCGCAGTCGTCCAGCCATTTGGGTATGATCAGACCGCGCAGCGTGCTGTTGGTGCCGGCATCCTCAAGCTTCTTGCAGTAAGGGAAGGCGTTGCCGATAAGCTGCATGCGCTCGTTGACATAGTCGGCGTAGCGCTGCTCGCCGAGAATGGCGGCCGCTTTGAGCATGCCGGAATAGGTGACGCCCCACTCGTAGGTGACAAGGCCGAACCGGCCTCTGGCAAACGTGGTGTTGGCGTCGATTTTCTTCATGTCGGTGACTTCGCTGTTGTCGCTTCGGTTGACCAGCTTGGCGGGGGTGTTGTTGTTCAGGAAATCGAACAGCCGGCCGAGGTCGGTGCGGATGCTTTCGTTCAGCCGGTTGCCGCGGGTCTGGCCTTGTGCGGCATTGTTGGCGGGTTGGGCCATGGCCGCGTATTGTCCGGAGACAGCCAGGACGGCCAGCAGGGTTGCAATAATCAGAATTTTCTTCATAAGGCGTATTATCTTTAGGTTGTACAAATGTACGATAGAAAACTGAAAAATATTATTTTTGCTTTTGTATTAATTTATGTCATGAAAAGATTTTGCTTGTTGTGCTGCCTGCTGGTGGCGGTGGCTTGCTCTGCGGAGAAAAACAGCGTTCGGAAGGAAATGGTCCGCATCGATGGTGTGAAATGCCGGCTGGCCGACCGGCCGCTTTTCCGCGACCCGGTCTATGACGGGGCGGCGGATCCGGTGCTCTGCTACATCAAAGGCGAGAAGAAATGGTTCATGTACTACACCAACCGCCGGGCCAATGTGCGGGGAACCAATGGTGTGACGTGGGTGCACGGTACGCGCATCGGCATCGCCGAATCGTCCGACGGCGGTGCGACATGGTCTTACCGCGACACATGCAACATCAATTACCGGCCTGATGCCGACTATACGCACTGGGCGCCGGAAGTGCTTGAATACGAAGGAATGTACCACATGTTCCTGACGTATGTGCCGGGTATTTTCTCAGACTGGGAGCATCCGCGCGTCATCATCCATCTGACGAGTGCCAACGGCATAGACTGGGACTATCGTTCCACGCTGCCGCTCGTGACCGACAAGGTCATCGATGCTTGTGTCTGCCATATGCCTGACGGTACATGGCGGCTTTGGTACAACAACGAGCGCGACGGCAAATCCATGTACTATGCAGAGAGTCCCGACCTGTACAACTGGACCGACAAGGGCAAGGTCAACATGCAGACGCGGGGAGAGGGTCCCAAGGTCTTCCGCTGGAAAGACCGTTACTGGATGGTGGTCGATGCCTGGCGCGGTCTGTCGGTATATTATTCCGATGATGCGCTCAATTGGACACAGCAGGATGAATATCTTGTGGAACAGCCTGGTACGGGTGTGGACGACAAGGTTAAGGGGCAGCATCCCGACGTGCAGGTGGTCGGCGACCGGGCTTTCCTGTTTTATTTTACGCATCCCGGTCCCGGTGAGGGCGAACGCGACACGCGCCGCAGTACGCTGCATGTCACCGAACTGAAATATGTGGACGGCAACCTGACGTGCGACCGCAACGAACCGGTCTATATCAATCTGGGTCCCTTCAGGAAGTAATTACAGAATATTCATACTCTGCTCGCGGATTTTCTCGAGCTCGTCTTTCATGCGCACCACGATGGCTTGGATGTGCATCTCGTTGGCTTTGGACCCGAGCGTGTTGATTTCGCGTCCGATTTCCTGGATGATGAATCCGAGTTTCTTGCCAGCGCCGGTCTCCGCCGGAGCGTCCAGTGTGTCCAGGAAATAGCGGCAGTGGTTGCGCAGCCGGACCTTTTCCTCGGTGATGTCCAGTTTCTCGAGGTAGTAGATGATTTCCTGCTCGAAGCGGTTCCGGTCGACGGCGTAGGCACCGACTTCCTTTTCCAGTCCGTCTTTCAGCCGTTCCCGGCAGGCCTCGATGCGCTGGGTTTCGAACGGGGCGACTTCGTCCAGGAACGAAAGGATGAGTCCGATGCGCTGTCGCAGATCCGCCTGAAGCGCGGCTCCTTCCTGCCGCCGGAACGCCTCGACCGCCTGCAGGGCGAGGTCGAAGTGCT
>JAFWVY010000023.1 GCA_017523725.1 Bacteroidales bacterium | reverse complement strand
TCGTCCGCTTGTTGGACTCCCCGTTGTGGGTCAGCACGACACCGCACGTACCGGAACCCTGATGGCGGAAGCAGAACCATACATAGTAACGGCCTTTGTTGAGCGACGGCGTGGTGATATCCAGTCCGCGGATGCGGTTGCCGCCGATCTGCATCGTAATCTTGTCACCGTAGATGAAGCAACTCTTCTGGTTGTCCCAGCCGGCGCGCGGTTCGTAGACAAGTTCGGCAGTCGAGCCCCATGTGGCCGTCACCTTGAAATCGGGGAAATAATCCGGGACAAGTTGGCCATCAATCATGTTGCTGATGTTCGCACCGTTCTTGTTACGGTACGACGGATGTGAGGAGATGAGCGCCTGGTCGGCCACATCCCAGAACAGGGCCTTCGATTTGGTCACCTTCATGGAATAGACCTTGTCAACGAAATGGATAACACCATTCGTAGCTCCCATGTCACTGATGTTCGGCAACAGACGACCGCCCGTGTCGAAACTGCCGTCATCCTGACGCTCGTCATCGCGGTTCAGACGGATATAAGGCGTCGGAGAACCCAGATACTTCAAGCCCAGCGTCTCGTTGTCGGCCATCGTGGTCGTCATGGTGCCACGGCCGCCGCAGAGCTTGATGAGGTCGTTGATGTAATACTCGCCGAAAAGCACATGGTACTGCGCCCACACGTTCAGCAACTGGTCGTTGTCACGCTCGTCGCCTTCCTGACGGTGGGAATCCAGGTACGTCTTCAACGCCTCGATACCGTTCGTGTAGTTCACGATGCCGGCCGCCCGGAAGAATCTCTCGAAGGCCGCATCGTTATGTACAAACAGCGTATATTTCACTTTGTTCTTGACCTTGCGGCCGGACGCGGTAGTCGATGTCGTATAGACTACGTTCAGCACCGAGTCCATGTCGGTGACCGAACGGTCCAGGAAGATGGACTTGAAAATGGAATAATTGTCATCCAGGTCGGAAACAATCTGGGCGATGGTCCGCGTCTCGGGCTCGAGCACCTTGTTCAGGATGTGCAGGTAACCGTTGCCGGCATTGATGTCCGAACCCACCATGCAGGCCGTCTTGTTGAACACCGTGTAGGCACGGGGCTCGGCATCGCCGTCGAGCATGACATTTTCCTTGCTGAGCAACAGATAGGAACCAAGCAGCGTCGGATAGGGGAACTTGCCCATGACAAACAGTTTCGACGGGATCGTGTCACTGCAGATATGATACTGGATGGTGTTGGTCACCTTCTCCATGTCATCGCTTTCCAACGCTTCGATGCCAGCCTGTATCGTCGCAGGAGAAGACACATCGATCTGCGGGAATTCGGCAGAAAGCCATTCCTGAATCGCCTTGTTGTTCGGCGCGAACAGCGTGTAGGTGCCATAGCCCGAAAGCGTATTCCAGAAGTTGACCGTCACAGGTCTGGCGATGTCGGTTTTCTCGTCCACGACCTCGGCATCCATGTTTGCTCCCTTCAACACAGCAGCAAAATAAGACAGGTCTTCCCGGGCTTCGATACGCTCCGTCAGCAGCGGAATGACCACCTCGGTGTCATCCAGGATGGCCATCTCGTTCGGTTCTTCGAAACAGCCGGACAGCAGACCGACCGACAGGAATGCGAAAAAGCCGGCAAGAAACTTCGGGATGAAATGCATTTGTTTTCTCATCATGTTCTGTTTTTGAGTTATAAATACTTATACCAAGCACGGAAGCCCTGAATGCAACAAGAAAAAATGCAATCACGGTTTCTCGGACTTGGAATAATTAGAAAACGCAGCACATGCCGGAATACTTCTTGAAATTCTTAATTTTTTTTAAATTTTTATAAAAATTTTTACTCCGATTTCCAGACGTATTACAAGGTATGTCACGTTAGTGTTTATTTACAATCCCATGTCGAAACAGTAAGTCGTGGTAAAAAAAATTACATATCCGGAAGAGGAACTGGCGTCACGGTGTGTAGCCGGCGACAAATCGGCAAGAAACGAGTTGTACCTCAAGTATGAGGCACGGATCTACGCCGTTTGTCTGCAGTACACCAGCAACAGCGAGGACGCCAAGGACTTGCTGCACGACAGTTGGATCAAATGCATAGGGCAACTCTCAAAATACCGCTACACCGGACCGGGATCGCTCTACCAATGGATGAGAAGAACCGTCATCAACATGGCGATTGACCAGCTGAGAAAAGACAAGATGAAGCGTATTCCCTTCAATACGCTGCTTCCGGATGCAAGCACCTACGAAATACTCGACGAAGATCCGGAACTGATCAGCCGTGAAATAATATGGAAAATGGTCAAGAGCCTGCCGTCACAACGCTACGAGGTGTTCCGTAAATTCTGCGTCGAAGGCTATTCTCACAAGGATATCGCCCAGATGCTCGGCATCACCGAGAAGGGTTCCGCCTCCATCCTGGCCAAGGCCCGGGCCACACTCCGGGAAAACATCAAAGACTACCTTGCAAAGAAGTTGTAGCGTCCGCTACAGGCTATATACATATATTTCGTTGGGTTTAAAAGTATTGATGGCATAAACCGTGCGCCCCGACACCGCAATGTGGTGCACATAATGGTCGAGTTTGTACGAAGCCACCGGCGCGCCGTTCCAGTCGAACACCTGCAGCTCCGTGGCTGCCACATCGTAGTTTTCTTCCTCCTCGGAACCTGCACACAAGGCATAAATGTACTCCCCGTCCGTCGCCGGCGTGGAGATGTAGCCGTAGAACCGACGCGAAGAAAGCCGGTCGTAAATAACCGAGAACGGCGTGATGTCCACCCGGACTGTCTTCAGTACGCGTCCCCGGTCGGATAGGATCTGGAAGGCTTTGAAACGGCTGTAGAAAGCCGCGAAACGGTCACCAGACGGATGCACTACGCCGTTCTTGGCATAGGCGGCCGCCCGGTCGGTGGACAGCTTGGCATTCGTTTTAAGGACATGCTGCGGGAAGGGCGTCGCATGAAAAACCTCCCGTGTATCCTTGTTCACGAAAGTGTACGCCTTGTTGCGGCGGTCGCTCGAGGAAGATTCCGTGCAGAACCAGCCGTCGCGCAATGGAAGGGCATTGTTGACAGGAACTTTCATGTCGGCCAGCACCGATTTTTCAAGAACCCGGAGACCTGTCTCCCCCACCGCCACGCGATACCATTCATGATTCACCCGGATGCCGAAACCCTCGGCGTCAGGACACATGGAAGTCCGGTCGGGCTCGCCTTCGAAATCGTTGCCGCCACGCCCGATTTCGCCATCCTCGTAGAGAAATTCGCGGGTGCGCAGGTCAAATACCTGGAAGAGATAATCCGACTTGAGGTTATGGACGATCAGCCGGCCGTTGCTGACAACCATGGCCTGGGGATAATAGTTCTCGGCCGGAATCCGCCAAACATCAGCCCTGAGTGAGTCAGTGAGCGGAAATTTCTCAATGACCGCGGTCGTTCCGCCGGTGCATCCGCATCCGACCCATACCAAGGATACTACCAACAACGCGACACACAGGCGTGCCGCCCGGAAAAAAGCATTTTGCATCATTTTAGAATATAAACGGTCCTTAGACCACCGGACGCAGGATTCGTTTACAGCCGGCATACGGGCCAGCCGTCATCATCCCATGTCATCTCGCGGATAATCAAAAGCGACCGTCCGTTCTGAGTCTTGTCATAACCGTGGCAGATGGTGTAGTCCTTGCCGTCGAAACGATAATGCGCGCTGTGCCCCACGGCCGCCCATTTTTCGCCGTCCCCCTTCAGGAGAATCGTGCCGCCGCCGTCAACCATCCGCTTGCCTTCCTTGTCCACGAAAGGTCCCTGGACATTCCGCGAACGGCCGACTGCCACCTTGTAGGTGCTGTCGTTGCCGCGGCAGCAGTAATCCAGCGAGACGAAGAGGTAATACCATCCGTCGTGCACCATCATGAAGGGCGCCTCGATGGCACCGTCACCGGCTTCTTTCTCGCCGATGCCGGTGGTGCGCGGCTGACGGGCCACGGTGTTCCACACCTGCGGCTGGGCAATCCGGGTACGGGTTTCGTCCAGTTTCACCATCTTCATGCCGCCCCAGAACGAGCCGAACAGCAGCCAGGCGGTACCGTCTGCATCCACCACGAGATTCGGGTCGATGGCGTTCCAGTTGTCACGGCCGGGGATGGATTCGATCACCTTGCCCTGGTCTTCCCATTTGAACGCCGGATCGGAAGAATCGAGCGTCACATTGGTCGCCACGCCGATGGCCGAACTGTTCTTGCCGAACGACGAGCAGGAGTAATAGACATAGTATTTCCCGTTGTAGAACGACACATCCGGCGCCCAGGTATGGCCTCTGTATCCGGGCACCTCGTCGAGCGCCCATTGCGGAGCGGGTGAAAGCACCGGAGGCTCCGGCGTCCACATTTTCAAGTCTTTGGATGAATAGACCGACACCCCATTGCCTGTCATGAACAAATAATAAGTATCGCCCTGCTTAATCATGGTCGGATCGTGGGCACCCAGCTGGTCGACAGATATGGGACCTTGCTGACGCATGCGCTGACGGCCGCCCTGGCCCTGCGCCGGCTGGGCATTCTGTGCATCGGCCCAGGCCGCGCACAGCAGCAAGCCAAGCAGGAATGACAATGTCTTTTTCATATCACGGATATTATGGTTCGTTACAAAGCCAAAGTTAATTCTTCCCAAGTGTTTCTCCGCTGTCTGGCGGATGTTTCTTGCGCGGCACAGACTATTTCACCTGCAAGGTCAGAGACTGACCAGGCAGACCTTCCACCTCCACATGCACGGTCAGCGTTCCGGCCTTCCGAGCCGACTGGACCACAATCTGCGCCCTGCCGAAATAAGTGGGCAGCGACGGACTTGTGAACCGTTCGTTCCGGCGCATCTCACCGCTGTCGATACCGCGCAGCCGGCCCGCACCTTCCACCGACACGGTCACCCGCCGGTCATCCACCCGGACAGGCAAACCGTCTGCATCGAGCAACTGCAGCGCTATATGCGAGAGATCCTGCCCGTCCGATGCGAGCACCGTACGGTCCGGCGTCAGACGGAACGAGGCGGCCTGGTCCTGCGTTGTGAGGATGGAATCGCGGCAGACTTCCACGCCGCCGCGGTAACCCACGGCGAGAATCTTACCAGGCCGGTATGGCTGGTTCCAGACAATCGTCTGGTTGTCATAATCGGCAGGCCGGCGCGGACCATATTGCTTGCCCTGCGCATCGTACAGCACCACTTCGTCGCAGTTCGACGGTGTGTGGATCTGCAGCACCCTGCTGTCTGTGTACGGGAAGGTCCAGTCGCGCACCATACCTGGCGCCTGCCAGTGATCCTTGCCAGGATCCTCATCGAGGTTGTAGTCGATGACATACATGTCGAGCGACGGACGGTCGTTCCATACCGCCCGGAAATAAGACGCCCGGGGCTTCTCGTACATCGTCATGTCGAAGGGCGACGCCGACCATCCCTTGCTGGGCCATCCCATACTCTCGCCGATATAATCCACACCTGCCCAGATGAACGAGCCCAAAATAAATTCGTTCTCTATCACGTAGTTCCATGGATTAATCGCCACGTAGTCGCGCACCTCGTAGGCCCGGAGACCACTGTAATAGGGAAAGGCCTCGCTGATGAAGACAATGCGCCCTGGATCGCGTTGCTTGTCGAGCAACATGCGGTGCTCCATATAATTGTATCCCACCACATCGGTCACCTCTGCAAAATGGTCGGCAAATCCACGCTGCAAAGCCAACATCACCGGCCGGGTCGGTTCAACGTCATGGACGAAGTCCTGCAGCATCGCCGCACGCTCCACGCCGACATTGTCCTTACGACCCGCCTCCGCCACCTCGTTGCCGATGCTCCACAGCACGACAGATGGATGGTTGCGGTCGCGCTCCAGCATGGCACGGATGTCATCCTGCCACGAATCATCGAAGAACTTTTCGTAATAACCCGATTTCCATTTGTCGAACGCCTCGTCAAGGACCAGCAAACCCATGGCATCGCAATAATCCAGGAATTCAGGTGCCGGCGGATTGTGCGAGCACCGGATGGCGTTAACGCCGAATTCTTTGAGAATCTGGAGTCTGCGCTCATACGAGCGATCCGGCACCGCCACACCCAGACAGCCGGCATCCTGATGCAGGCAGACACCCTGCCAGCGCACATGTTTTCCGTTCAGGAAAAAGCCGTGGTCGGCATCATAACGGATGCTGCGCACCCCGAAACGGGTCGTGTAACGGTCTATTTCCCGGCCACCCTGTTTCAACACCGTTTCAAGCGTATAGCGGTACGGATGTTCCAGATCCCAAAGATCAGGCCGGTCTATCACGAAACTCTGGACGGCAGAGGCCGTCTCTCCTTCGCCGAATTCAAGTGTGGAGACCGCCGCTGCACGTTGCCCGCCGACTCTGACCGGCCGGCCGGCATCATCCAGCAGATACTGCTCCACCGTCAGCCTCGCAGCATCGGCCGTCCGCCGCTGCACCGTGGTTTCAACCTGCACCGTGGCAGCATCCTCAGAAACCTCGGGCGTCGTAACGTACGTGCCCCACATTTTGACATGCACCGGGGAGGTCACCTGCAGCCACACATGTCGGTAGATACCGGATCCCGTATACCAACGCGACACCTCGGAACGGTCCACCTTCACCTGAATTTCGTTATGTTGCCCATACAGCAAGCCTTCTGTCAAATCGACCTCGAACGAAGTATATCCGTACCGGTGATAGGCGATTTCACGGCCGTTGAGATAGACTGTCGCTTGATGGTAAACACCGTCGAAGACGAGCGAAACCGATTTGCCCCGATAGGCGGCCGGCACGAAAAAAGTCTTGCGATACCAGCCGATACCGCCGGGCAGATAGCCGGCCGCCGCACCGACCGAGCGGTCAAAATCCAGTTCAATACTCCAATCGTGCGGCAGTTGCACTTCGGCATATCCGCCGGTATCTCCCAGCCGGAAGTGCCAGTCAAAATCGAAATTCTCGCGGATTCGTGACGGAACAGCAGCCGAAACAGAGACAACCGTCATGAGAAAAAGCAGTATGGCGGCAGAACAGAAACGGATATATTTCATAATGCAAAACATAACTTCATATGCAAATATGCAATTATTCTGAATGAAAACCAAATTGTTCCCCGACGATGGCTACCTTTGCCAAACCTTTCGTCCCATGAAACCCATCGCCCATATCCACACTGATTTCCCGGCCAAATTCGGCATCCCGCGGCAAAGCGGCCTCGTGGACACATTGGAGGGGCAGGTGGTGTTCGAGCCGGCATTCCGCCACCCCGACGCCGTCCGGGGACTGGAAAGTTTCTCCCACATCTGGCTCATCTGGGAGTTTTCGGAAACAGCGCGCGACACCTGGTCGCCCGTGGTGCGTCCGCCCCGGCTGGGCGGCAACCGGACCATGGGCGTATTCGCCACCCGGTCGCCGTTCCGGCCCAATCCCGTCGGCCTTTCGCTCGTCCGGCTGCAACGCATCGTCTGTGGTCCGGATGGGCCGGTGCTACATGTCGCAGGCGCCGACCTCATGGACGGCACGCCCATATACGACATCAAACCCTACATCCGCTACACCGACTGCCGGCCGGAAGCCTCCGACGGCTACGTGGGCGCATTGCATGAACGACATCTGGAAATCGTTTTCCCGGACGACCTGCTGCAGCAGATTCCCGACTCGAAACGGGCGGCTCTGCTGGCCGTGCTGCAGACGGATCCGCGGCCGGCCTACCAGGAAGACGGCAAAGCCTGCGGCATGGCCTTCGCCGGACACGACATTCGGTTCCATGTCCGGGAAGGCGTTCTGTATGTGGAAGGAGTCAGGAAAATATGACTACGGATTGGCAACTGGCCAGTTCCGCATGAACATGGGGAACATCCGCGGTGTTTCCTGACGGAAGAAGGACTTCAGATCGGCCTCGCCGATGATGCCAGCCGGATGGAAGGCATCCGAATTCATGTACGCCAGCACACTGCCGAGCAGCTGTTTCACTTCCGGATTGCCGGCATCCTGCTCACCGAGCAGGTCCATGGCACTCACCACCAGACGGCCGTTGCCGCACTGTGCTTCGAACAGATAGGACAGCCGGCGGTTCCGCACGAAATTGTCAACCGCTTCTATGATGGAACCGACCTGCGGCAGCGGGTCGAGGTTGAGCGCCCGGGAATGCTTGGTCAGCGTCCACCATTGCCAATTGCTGTGCATTTCGGTCGGGAAGCCGGCCAGGGCCGGATGCGACGGGTCACAGAGCACGCCCATGGTGCCGGCCTCGCCCGGGAAGAACACGGGGCTCCAGAACACCGGCACGAACTTGCCCTGCTCGCCAGCCAGAAGCGCGGGATCGGGCGACAGCAGCACCGTCTTGCCCTCCTTCAGCTGTGCCACGGCCTCATCGTACGTTTTCGCCGCCACGACACTGCCGAAGTCCGGCTGATACGCAGCAGGATAGACCCACACGTTCCAGCTGTTGGACCATTCCGTGCCCTCAAGCGACACACGGAGTGTCAACTCCGCGGCTTCGGACAGCGGGGAAAGATCCACCTGGATGCTGTCCTGCAGTGCTGTCGTGCAGCCCGTAGGCAGCGAAGCCGACAGCGTACCGCTGCCGATGACCTGGTCACCGTTTTCAAGCGACCACTGCACCTTTCCGGAAAGGTTGTCCGACCAGTAATTCGCCACTTCGACGCGGGCCGTGAAGGTCTCATCGGAAGTCCAGCAAGCCTTGCGGTAACGCACCAGCGGCGTCACCGGGGCACATGCCTGGCGGAACCAAGCCTCCGTCACGAGGCCCTTGTTCTCCCAGAACGAATTCACCAGTCCGACGAGCGCCGTAGCCTGACCCGGGAAGTCTTGCAGACCAAGCAGCTGGAATCCGCTCAGACCGGGGGTCTTCAAAGCGCGTTCAATCTCTTCCTTGTACAGGATGGCTGCCAGCCGGCCGGATGCCATGGTATAGTCCTCCGCCTTGTCCAGATAGCCTTTTTCGCGGAGCGATTCCCGCACGGAAATGAAATTGAGCGGTTCGAGCACACCGGTGTATTAGTCGATTTCCCTGATATCGGGATAGACCGAATACTGGCCTACTTCATGCGAAATCATCGGCACGCCCTGGTCGATGGCCGTTCGGCTGTAATCATGCGTAAAATCAGGCACTTCGGCATTCAGATAATCCTGTCCGCGCACCTGTCCGAGCTTACTCCGCGAGGCGATGAAATACTGATCCTCAGGTTCCGGTGAACCCTTGTGGTCGCCGCCCATCGAATAGGTGGCGTTGGTGTAGATATGACGCGGATCGGTCTGCTTGAGATAGCGCAGCCACTCGTTGAGGTATTCGTAACCTCGGTCAAGTTCGTTGCCGCCGCTGAGCATGCAGAACGACGGATGGTTGCCGTAGTCCTCGAGAATGCGGTCGGTTTCGGCCATCAGGAAGGCCTGCACTGCCGGATAAACCGTCGCACTGGACCATATCGGCAGTTCGGGCTGCAGATAGATGCCCATGCGGTCGGCCACGCGGAACGCCGCGTCGGGTGGGCACCACGAGTGGAAACGCACATGGTTGAGTCCCCAGTCCTTGACCGTGGTGAAGACTTTTTCCCAACCAGCCTCATCGGTCGGCGGCGTGCCTGTCAGCGGGAAAATGCAGCAGTCCAGCGTACCCCGCATGAAGACCGTCCGGCCGTTGACTTTGATATGGGTACCTTCGGTGGTAATTTCGCGCAGACCGAACTGCACCGTCCGGCTGTCATCACCGCAGACTACGGTAACCTGATGCAGGTCCGGATTGAACTCGTCCCAGAGTGCGGCACGGCCGCCCAGACGGCAGACCGAACGCACCACGGTGGTGTCGCCGGCCAGCGCCGCCTGCCGTTTCGAACGGCCGCCCAAGTCTGTAAGCACCGTCACCGATGCCTTGTCCGCATCGCCGTGGCGCACCAAGGTCGTCACGACTTCCACGCTGTGTTTCCTGACCGACGGATAGACATCCACCCGGGCAATCTCCACCGGACGGACCACCGTCAGCGACATCTCGCCGAGCACACCGTTCCATTTTATCTGCGTATCGTTGGTGTAGGCATGCGCCAGTTCGTTGCGCGAAATGTCATAGCGTTTGCGGTTGTCTATGCGCAGCACTATCTCGTGCGGGCCGGCCGAAAGTCCCTGCGGCACCATGTAACGGTGCGCCGAGACCAGGCTTTCCTCCGCGCCTTCCAGCTGCACGCCGTCGATCCACACCGAACTCTGCCACAGCACCCGCTCCAGCTTCAGTTTGAGCGGCTGTCCGGCCATGCTTTCCGGGATGTCCACGGTGCGTTTGTAGAACGCATAGCCTATGAAGGAATGTTTGCGCCGCAGACTCTGCAGCTGCGGGAGTTGCAACGCGGGCTGCAGCGTATTCGGTTCACCGAGGCCCGCATCATCGGTCGTACCAGGCAACTGTATCGGCTGGAAAGTGGCCAGGCTGTCCAGGCTGACCTGCCAGGAGCCGGCTATGCTCAGACTTTCCGGAGTGGAGATTTCCACTTTGGCGCAGGATGTCGCCATCGTGAGCAGGATGGCGACCACAAGGATTTTCTTCATGATTGTGCGAATAAATGCTGTAATGTGTTTCTCCGGAAAGAATCCTTCCGGGGCTTGCCGGAAGATTCGTTCCACGCACAAAAATACACATTATTACATATCCGGGGACTTTTTTTCGCAGCGCATGGTCTACCGGGAAGACAGCTCCGGTCTTAATTAAAATTTCTTAAAAAGGCGTTTTTTCGGCAGATGAGCTCCGGATGACCGACATTCTTCTTTTTCTTTTTGCTATATTTGTCATTGCTGACAAAAAAACGACGGTTAATTATGCAGAATACTAAGATTCAGGAGCTTACCGACAAGCTCTATCGGGAAGGTCTCGCCAAAGGACAACAAGAGGCGGCTACGTTGCGCATCGAAGCCGAAGCCGAAGCCGCAAAAATCATATCAGCGGCACAGACCGAGGCGACCGCCATCCGCGCCAAAGCGGAACGGGCGGCCGAAGAGGCCAGGACGAATGCTGACAAGGAAATCCGGATGGCGTGCCGGCAGGCCGTCAACACCGTGAAACAGCAACTGGAGGAGGCCGTGACAGCCCGTGTGGTCACCGGACCGGTCAAGGAGGCATTCCGGGACGGCACCTTCGTCAAGTCCTTGCTCAAGACCGCCGTCGAAGCTTTCAATCCCCAGGGATCCGAGCCGGTCGCCCTGTCGGTGCTGCTGCCGGAAGACATGCAGAAAGAATGCGGTGAATTCCTGAAGCAGTCCATTTCCCAGACGCTGCAGAACGAACTGACACTGCAGGGCGACAGCGCCGTCAAGTCCGGATTCAAGATCGGGCCCAAGGACGGCGGATACCACCTCAGCTTCACGGAAAAGGATTTCGAGGCGCTGGTCAGGGAGTATCTGCGCCCCCGCATGGTCGAACTGCTGTTCGGAACATCGAAATGAGCCGCAAGTATCCATTCCTGGTAGCCGGCCTGCCCGAGTTGACCGCCGATCTGGACGCGGGCAGTTTCAGCCTGTCTGCGCTGAAAGAAGAAGTGGAGGCTCTGCTGTCCGAAAAGGACGCGGAGGCCCTGCGGTGGCTGTGCTATCCATTCGACAACCACAACCTGGTCTGTCTGCTGCAGTGCAAGAGCGGATTTTCGCCACTCGGCAGCATGACACCCGAAGAACTGCGCGCCCGCGTCGAAGAACTTTCCGACTTGCCGGACTATATGACAGCCTTTCTGGAATGCTACACCGGCAAGGATGCCAGCCGGCCGGAACGGATACAGTCCCCGCATCCCGAAGACGACCTGGCCGACGATTTTCACCGGGCGGCGGCGGAACACCCGGTCCGCTTCATCCGTGACTGGTTTGCGTTCGACCTGGAATGGCGCAATGTCATCGCAGCCATCGTGGCCCGCAAGCACCGGCTGCAGCAGCAGACGCTGGGCGAAGGCGACGTAACGGACGCCCTGCGTTCGAGTCCGGCGGCGGACTTCGGCCTGAAACAGCAGCGCCCATGGATAGAGCCGCTGCTACAGATCATGGATATGCCGGACATCGTGCAGCGCGAACTGAAGCTCGACCTGCTCCAATGGGAGGAACTGGACACCATGGCGGCCATGCACGATTTCGACACGGTCACCGTGCTGGCGTGGATGCAGAAAGCCATCATGGTGCAGCGGCGGATGCTGTGGAACGCCGAAGCGGGACGGGAACTGTTCCGCCGGTGGATTGCCGACACGCAGGGGTCGTTCGACCTGAAACAAGTATTGACATCTTAACTCTATACAGATGAGTACAAAAGGTAAAGTTTACGGTATTATTTCGAACTTGGTGATCGTCCGGGTGGACGGTCCGGTCGCCCAGAATGAGATATGCTATATCGAGGCACCGGACGCCCGGCTCATGGCCGAAGTCATCAAAATAACCGGCGAAAACGCATACGTGCAGGTTTTCGAATCGACCCGCGGATTGAAAATCGGCAGCGACGTGGAGTTCATGGGACACATGCTGGAAGTGACGCTCGGCCCCGGCATCCTGTCGAAGAACTACGACGGCCTGCAGAACAATCTGGAGACCATGGACGGTCTGTTCCTGCGCCGCGGACAATACACGGCGCCGCTCGACGAAAAAGCCGTGTGGGACTACACGCCGACCGCATCCGTCGGAGACCGTGTCACGGCCGGCGACTGGCTGGGCAAGGTGAACGAGAACTGGATTGTGCACCGCATCATGGTGCCGTTCAAGATGACCGGCAGTTATGTAGTCCAATGGCTGGCGCCGGCCGGATCCTACACCATCAATGAGAAAATCGCCGAACTGACCGACACGGAGGGCAATGTCTATCCGGTAACCATGGTGCAGAAATGGCCGGCAAAATGGGCCATCACGGCCTATCGGGAAAAACCGCGGCCGTTCCGGATCATGGAGACGGGCGTGCGCGTCATCGACACGTTCAACCCGATGGCGGAAGGCGGCACCGGGTTCATCCCCGGGCCGTTCGGCTGCGGCAAGACCGTGCTGCAGCACGCGCTGGCCAAACAGGCCGACGCCGACATGATCATCATGGCGGCCTGCGGCGAACGTGCCAACGAGGTGGTTGAGATTTTCGCCGAATTCCCGAAACTGATCGACCCGCACACCGGCCGCAACCTGATGGAACGTACGACCATCATCTGCAACACGTCGAACATGCCGGTCTCCGCCCGCGAGGCATCGGTCTATACGGCCATGACCCTGGGCGAATACTACCGGAACATGGGCCTGAAAGTGCTGTTGCTCGCAGACTCGACCTCCCGCTGGGCACAGGCGCTGCGCGAGATGTCGAACCGCCTCGAGGAACTGCCGGGTGCAGACGCATTCCCGATGGACCTCTCGGCCATCATCTCCGGGTTCTACGCCCGCGCCGGATTTGTCTATCTCAACAACGGACAGACCGGCTCCGTCACCTTCATCGGCACCGTATCGCCGGCAGGCGGCAACCTCAAAGAACCCGTCACGGAATCCACCAAGAAAGCCGCCCGCTGTTTCTATGCGCTCTCGCAGGGCCGCGCCGACAGCAAGCGCTATCCGGCCATCGACCCTGTGGACAGTTATTCGAAATACCTCGAATACCCTGAAATCCAGCAATATCTCAACGACCGCATCGCGCCGGACTGGATCGACCGTGTCAGCGAGGGCAAGACCATCGTGCTCCGCGGCAAGGAGGCCAACGAGCAGATCAACATCCTCGGCGACGACGGCGTACCGATTTCATACCACGACCGTTTCTGGAAATCAGAACTCATCGACTTCGTCATCCTGCAACAGGATGCGTTCGATGCCACCGATGCGCTGTGTCCGTTGGAACGTCAGAAGTACATGTACGACAAAATATTGGATCTCTGTCATATGGAATTCAGTTTCGACGATTTCAATGTCTGCGCTGCGTTCTACAAGCAGATTATCAACATCTGCCGGCAGATGAACTATACTGAATTCCAGGGCGATGCCTTCAGGGATTACGAAACGCAGCTGGAACAACTCGTACAAGCACAAAAAGCCAAATAGCAAGGAGGATCCGACATGAATACAACCGCTTTTCAGAAAATATACACCCGGCTGGAAGCCATCACCAAAGCCACGGTTTCGCTGCGGGCGCAGGGCGTTTCGGGCGAGGAACTTGCCATGGTGGGCGACCGGCTGGCCCAGGTGGTGAAGATACAAGGCGACCTGGTCACCCTGCAGGTATTCAAGGGTACCGAAGGACTGGCCACGAATTCCGAAGTGGCGTTCTACGGCGAGCCGCCGTCGCTCGTGGTGGGCGACGATCTGGCCGGCCGTTTCTTCGACGCCTATGGACATCCGATTGACAAAGGCCCCGAAATAGAGGGCGAAAAACGCGAAATCGGCGGCCCATCGGTCAATCCCTTCAAGCGGAAACAACCATCGCAGTTCATCCCGACGGGCATCGCCGGCATCGACCTGAACAACGCACTGGTTTCCGGCCAGAAGATTCCGTTCTTCGCCGACCCGGACCAGCCGTACAACCAGGTCATGGCCATGGTGGCCCTGCGCGCCAAGGCGGACAAGATCATCCTGGGCGGCATGGGACTGTCGAACGATGATTTCCTGTTCTTCAGAAACACGTTCGAGAACGCCGGCGCCCTCGACCGCATCGTCTGCTTCGTCAACACCACCGAAGACCCGGCCGTCGAAAGGCTGCTGGTCCCCGACATGGCACTGACCGCCGCGGAATATTTCGCAGCCGACAAAAACGAGAATGTCCTGGTGTTGCTGACCGACATGACGCTGTATGCCGATGCCCTCAGCATCGTCTCGAACCGCATGGACCAGATTCCGTCGAAGGACAGCATGCCCGGATCTCTGTACTCCGATCTTGCCAAAATCTACGAAAAGGCCGTGCAGCTGCCGTCGGGCGGCTCCATCACCATTATCGCCGTCACGACCCTCTCGGGCGGCGACATCACGCACGCCGTGCCGGACAACACCGGATACATCACCGAAGGTCAGCTTTTCCTGCGCACCGACTCCACCACCGGCAAGGTCATCATCGATCCGTTCAGGAGCCTCTCGCGTCTGAAACAGCTGGTCATCGGCAAGCAGACCCGCGAGGACCATCCGCAGGTGATGAACGCCTGCATCCGGCTCTACGCCGATGCCGCCAATGCCAAGACCAAGATTGAAAACGGCTTCGACCTGTCGGATTACGACGAACGTACGCTTCAGTTCGCCAAGGACTATTCCGAGAAACTGCTTGCCATCGACATCAACATTGACACGGTGGAGATGCTCGACACGGCGTGGACGCTTTTCGCGCGCTATTTCTCACAGCCGGAAGTGGCCATCCGCCAGAACCTCATGGACAAATACTGGAAAAATAACTGAGAACGCTCATGGCCATCAAGTACCAATTCAACAAGACTTCGCTCAACGACTTGCAAAAGCAGTTGAATATGCGTACGCGTGCCCTGCCGACCATCAAGAACAAGGAATCGGCGCTGCGCGTCGAAGTCAAGAAGGCCCGCAAGGAGGCCGAGGCGCTGCAGAGCCGGCTGGCAGAACAGCTGGCTTCCTACGAGTACATGGCCTGTCTCTGGACGGAGTTCTCACCCGACATCGTCACCATCGAGGATGTGGATGTCACGCTGTCGAAAATCGCGGGCGTGAAAATCCCCACACTCGGTGACATCCGATACAGTGTGCGTCCCTATTCGCTCTTCACGAGTCCGGCATGGTATGCCGACGGCGTACAGATCATCCAGACACTGGCCCGGACGGGTATAGAATACGAGATCTGCAACGAGCGGATGCGTATCCTGGACCATGCCCGCAAAAAGACCACCCAGAAGGTCAACCTGTACGAAAAAGTGCAGATTCCGGGATACCGCGAAGCTATTCTGAAAATCAAACGCTATCTCGAGGACGAGGAGAATCTCTCCAAGTCTTCCCAGAAGATCGTCAAAAAGAAACAGGAGGAGGAACGCGCATGATTGTACCTATGATAAAATACCAGTTTCTGGTGTATCACAAGGAACTGGAGGCATTCCTCGAAGCCGTCCGCGACCAGGGGGTCGTGGACATCACCCGTTCCGAACGTGAGGCCTCTGAGTCGGAAAAGGCGATGTGGAACGAAGTGAACCGCTACGGGCGCGCCATGGAATTCCTGGCGGATACGGCCCGGACGGGACAGGTCGCATCGGCAGGTCCGGCCCCCGACATGCCAGGCGGTGCCGCCGACATGCTGCGCTCCGTAGAGGGTCTGCAACAGGAGCGGGAATCGCTTCAGAACAAGGCCGGCCAGCTTCAGAAGGAAATCGCCGCCGCAGAGGTGTGGGGACATTTCGATCCACAGACCCTGCAGGCACTCCGGACGGGCGGATGCCAACTGCAGTTCTTCGCCGCCGCCCTCAAGCAGTTCAATCCGGACTGGGCGGAGCGGATGGCACTTGTTGAAACCGGCCGGCAGAACGGCAAAGTATATTTTGTAGCCGTACAGCCGGATGCGGATGATGCAGCGGGTTGCGAGACCTGGCAGGCCATGACGGCGGAGGCGGAACCGCAACCGGTGCCCGAGGTGCCGGCGGAAAACCTGCAGCAGGATCTCCGGCAATGCGAGGAACGGCTCGCGGCCATCCAGACGGAACTGTTGCAGCTGACCGCCCTGCGGCCGGCGCTGGTGCAGGCCCGCGACGAGTTGCTCACGCAGATTGACTTCGGCGATGCGGCGCAAAGTGCGGACGATGCGGTGGAAAACCGTCTCGCCGTGCTGGAAGGATATGTGCCGGTGGACCGGGACCAGGCTTTCCGCGCCTTTCTCGACACCCAGTCGGCCGTGTATCTCGCCAGTGAAACCGAACGGCATGAAAACGCTCCTGTCCTTTTGAAAAACAATTGGTTCGCAAGATTATTCGAACCCATCTGCGCGATGAACTCCATGCCACTCTACGGTGAAATCGACATGACACCGTTCGTGGCGCCGTTCTTCTGGCTCTTTTACGGATTCTGCCTGGCTGACGGCGGTTATGGCCTGCTGTTCATCATTGCGGCAGGCATTGCCAAACGCAAGATGAAACCCGCCATGAAACCGATCCTCACCCTGGTGCAGTTCTTCGGGCTCTCCACGCTGCTGTTCGGCATCCTCACCGGCAATTTCTTCGGCATCTCTCTCGGCAATCTGGCCGTCTTCGCCGATGTAAAAGACAAATTCCTCGACAGTGACTTCCTGTTCACCCTGTCGCTGATTGTCGGTCTCGTCCAGATTCTGTTCGGCATGTGCATCAAGGTGGTCAACATCATCCGGCAACAGGGCTGGCGACACGCCATTTCGACCATCAGTTGGCTGTGGCTGATTGTGTCCAGCATCGCCTGCTTCCTGCTTTCGAAGTATGCAGGCCAGCCGGCCTTCGCCCTGGGGAAGACCCTTCATCTGGCGGCGCTCGGACTTGCAGCCGTGGGCATCTTCCTGTTCAACTCGCCGGGCCGGAATCCGCTCGTCAACGTCGGTGCCGGTCTCTGGGACACCTACAACATGGTGACCGGCATGGTGGGCGACCTGCTGTCGTATATCCGGCTCTTCGTGCTCGGCTTGTCGGGCAGCATCCTCGGCGCCGTCTTCAACACGCTGGCTTTCGGCCTCAGCCCGGACATCCCGGTGCTGGGTTTCCTGGTTTCACTGTTCATCCTGCTCTTCGGGCACGGCATCAATATTTTCATGAACGGGCTGGGATCCTTCGTCCATACCATCCGTCTGACTTTCCTCGAATTCTACAAGGCTTCGGGATACAGCGGCGGCGGCCAGCTCTACAACCCGTTCCGGATCATCCATACCGAACAATAACAACAAACAATTAACAATAAAATAGGAGACAACACAATGACACCACTTGTACTTGCTTATCTGGGCCTCGGATTCATGATTTTCCTGTGCGGCACGGGCAGTGCCTACGGCGTGACCACCGCCGGAAGTGCGGCGCTTGGCGCCCTGAAGAAGAAACCGAATGCCTTCGGAAACTTCATGGTCCTGTCTGCCCTTCCCGGCTCGCAGGGTCTGTACGGTTTTGCCGGCTTCTTCCTGATGAAGTCGCATCTGGCCGGCGCAGCTGAACTTTCCTACAACACGGCAGCCGCCATCTTCGGCATCGGTCTGGCACTGGGCGTCGTCGGCCTGTTTTCGGCCATCCGCCAGGGACAGGTCTGCGCCAACGGCATCATCGGCATCGGCAACGGACACGACCTGTTCGGCCGGACACTGATTCTCGCCGTATTCCCCGAGCTGTACGCCATCATCGCTTTCGCAGCCGTCTTCCTGATCAACGGCTCGCTGTAACCGCGGCCCGCATCCGTATAAAAAAAGCCCGTCGGTGTCATGAAAGGCAGCGACGGGCTTTTAGTGTGTGCGGATGGACACATCACCTCCGCATCGCACCGAGCCGGCCGTCGGCCGTGATGCCTTCGATGCGGGTGTTCAAGCGCGTGTAACGGTCCGAATTGTAGAACGAGACCGAGGCCTTGCCATCTGCCCCCGTGCGGACAGAAGGATTCCAATACAGCGTACTGCGGCGGTCGTATTCGTGCGCGGCGACATCGAACGGATCGTCCGGATTGTAAGAGGCATAGTCAGGACTGTAGAATTCGACCGGCGCGGCATAGCCTTCCCAGAGCGTCCGCCGGATGCCCGAAATGGGCTGCTTGGTCTCCGTCCGCGTGTACATGACGACAACCGCACCGAAGACCTCCGCACTCTGCAGGTCGTACAGATCGTCCCAGTATTCCGAGTAGTTTTTCAGACGCTGGTAAATCTCAGGAATGGGATTCTCGGAATCCACCACATAGATCGATTCAATGCTGCGGTAGCTCATGCCGGCGTTCTTGTCGAAATCACGCGGCAACTTCGGCGTCAGGTCGAGCGTCAGGATGGGGCGGCCCAGCCATGTGTAGGTATTTCCGGTGGAATTTCCGTCCTCGTCGAAGTTTTCGACGATATACATTTTGTTGGGATACATGTACTGCAGAATCTCGTACAGCGTCGGGATATGCGTGGAGTTGTCCAGGTTGGCCAGCATCAGCGCAGCGATTTCGGCATCCACCTGATACGACGACATCTCCCGTGCCATGTTCTTGGCAACGAGCAGCGGCTCGACGACTTCGACCGCCGGAATAATATAAGTGGTGAGCGAATCGCGAAGGATACGCAATTCACGGTCTTCCACGTCGATATCGGCTTCCACGGCCTCCTGCGCACGGAGTGCCGCCAGGTATGCCGCCTTCTCATCGGGACGCATGTCGAGCTGCTGCATGAACGGCACCGTCGGCAGCGAGTCGGTCATATCGTACAATTCGATGCGCCGGTCCACGACGGCAGCTTCGCTGTTCCGCCGGGCAGAACGGCTGTTGTCCGCAGATTTCTTGGTCTGCAGAACCATCATATACTGGCCCTCCAGACCGGTATAGAACAGGAACTCTCCGTGCTCGTCCGTCTCCGCCTGGTCTATCTCCGCCAGCTGGAATCCGTCGCTTTTCTCCTGCGCTGCAGTACCTTCGCCCGAAGGCAGCTTGTAGTCCCAGCCGCGCACCTCGTGCTTCCAGCGGCTGTCGCTGAAGGCGTCTTTCTTGATGGTTCCCATCATACGGGTTACCTGATGGTCCGGCAACGGATAGTTGAGAGTCATATGACGCACCACGCCGCGGATCTTGAGACCCCATTCGAAACGCCAGGGATAATCAGGGGTTGCTTCATCGAGCGCACCGCTCAGGTCGTAGCGTCGCCATCCCTGCGTCAGCATCAGCATTTCGAGTGCCTTGCGCGAAGCCATCGTCGAATCGCCCACATAATAGCCGGGGTCTGTGATACGACCACGCAAATCAGACTGCAACAGCATCTGTGTCAGAATGTTCATCTCAAAACGCGAGGTGTCGATGACCTGTGCAGCATCCGTCACAGACAGCGAAAGGTCGGCTTCCACCGGACGTCCGTCCGCATCGGTCACAGAAATATCCATCTTGACAAGTTCACGTGGCTTATAGACATCCTGCGGTGCACTTATGTTGATTTTAAGGGGTTTATAGTTATTTACGAAGACCAGACGCTCGGCCAGCGGCTGTCCGGAGGCACCGAACAGTGTAATCTGCGAAACGCCCGACGGAAAATCCTGACGGGGCAGTGAAAACATCAGCGAATCCTGCTTGACTGCCAGCATTTTGGCAAAAGCCAACCGGCCGCCGGAACGGACAGTCATGCCCAGCAGTTCCTCGGCCGCGATGCCTTTGCGCTTGATGCAGACCTGCACCTCCCGGCCGTTGAGGTTGAACACTTCCATGACATAACCCTTCGGAAGGGCTTCCGGCAGGTCGGCGCGCGCCTCAAGCAGCTGACCGGCGCCATAGTCTGTCTCGACCTCGGCATAATAGCGCTGACCGGGGGTCGGCGTCAGATAAAAGGCTCCCACCCCCTTTCTGTCGGCCGTAAAGGTCTGCACGACCCGGCCGTCGGATGTGAACACCGTACCGGTCGCCGGCACACCCGTCCCGCCGGCATCGAGCACCTGGAAAGCGACACGGCTGCACACGCCGGTCACCAGATGACCGCCTTCGGGGAAGAATCGTACGCCGATACTGTCAGTCCGGAGCAACGGCACCGACATTGTCAGTTTCTCCCGGCTTTTGCCCTCGCCGACCGTCAGGCTCAGATTGCCCGTTGCTTTCTTAAGCTGTTTGGGAAGCGTGATGTTCAACTGGTAGGTTCCGTCCTTTTCCGTCTCGGGCTCACCCTGCACCGCATGCAGTCCGCGCGCCCGGAAATCAAACCGGAACGGTTCATCCGGTTTGGAGACATACCGGTTGTCGGTCAGGAAAAGCGTCATCTGCAGCGTATCTACCTGATGTCCGGACACGATGCGGTATGATGTATTCCAATGATACGACGCATCCGTCACCTCCTGGCCATATACCGGAATCAGCCGGCTGAACAGGGGCTCATCGGTAAAATTCCGCATCCAGGAAGTGTAGGCCCGTATCATGTAGAAACCTGGCGTCAAAGCGTCCGGAAAGACAAACTGCCCATGTCCGATCCCGTCGATGACCCGTATCCGCTGCTCGGCGAGAATGCGGCCATCCGGCTGCACGACATCGACGTACAACGTCAGGTTGAGTGTGTCCGGATGAAAACTGTCGGCGAACAGCATATAGGCTTTGTACCAGATGGTGTCGCCTTTGGTGTAGTACGGTTTGTCGAGATGCAGGTACACCTTCTCGTGCGGGGTGGTTTTCGTGTAATACTCATATTTTTCCATCACCTGACGCAACGAAGCGGCATCAGCCGCACGGGCTTCGTCCGACAAAGGGGTCTGGGCGGAAAGCAGAGCCGGCAGGCACAGCATGCACAAGGCCAGGACCAACCGGAGCTGCAGACGCAGTTTTTTCATCATATGGGGTATTATAATAAAAGGGCAAATATACTTTAATATTTGACTTCCGAAAGGCATAGAACGTTTACTCTCGTTCCGGCTTTTTTCGGAAAAATCCGGTTTTCCGACGACCGCCGTTCCAGCGGAAAAACATCTGCTCTATCGGCGGAACAGGTCGGCCAGCGCAATGG
Organism: Bacteroidales bacterium; assembly: GCA_017523725.1. GTDB lineage: Bacteria > Bacteroidota > Bacteroidia > Bacteroidales > UBA4181 > JAFWVY01. The sequence goes on along the minus strand of JAFWVY010000023.1, from coordinate 112,239 downwards.
CCGTACAGGCTTCCACGACCGGTGGCACCCGCAGGGCGATGCACACATCGTGCCGTCCTTTGATCGTGATCTTGGCCGGCGCCCCGGTATCGAGACTGATGGTGTCCTGCTCCTTCCCGATGGAAGCGGTAGGTTTCACGGCAATCCTGAAAACCAAGTCATTGCCATTGGTGATTCCACCGACGATACCGCCGGCGTGATTGGTCCGTGTCGTCCCGTCGGGCGAAACGATGACGTCATTGTGTTCGCTGCCCTTCATGCGGGCGGCCCCGAACCCGGACCCGAACTCCACGGCCTTGACCGCCGGAATGGAAAACATCAGATGCGAGATCAGCGCCTCGGCCGAATCGAAGAACGGTTCGCCGAGACCGATGGGAATATGCGAAGCCGTACACGCCACGATGCCGCCGACAGAATCCTTTTCCGCCCGCATCTTCTCCAACAGCGGCAACCAGGCGGACGGAGCGGTCTCGCCGCCTATCTCCACCACGGAAGCTTGGACCGACATGGGCGAAATCACTTTCTTGGCCACGACACCAGCCGCCACCAGCGGCAGGGTCAGCCGACCGGAGAAGTGACCGCCGCCTCGGTAATCGGCAAAATCGTCAAACTTGCGCACCGCCACGAAATCGGCATGACTCGGCCGGGGATACCGGTTGAACCGGGCATAGTCGGACGACTGGACATTTTCATTGTCGAACAGTATCGTCAGGGGCGCCCCCGTGGTGAAATCGTTGAACACGCCCGATACAATCCGTGGTTCATCGCGCTCCACGCGGGGAGTCGTACCCGTCGCGCCTGCCTTGCGGCGGCCCAGATCACGCGTAAAATCATCTTCTGTCAGGGGAATGCCGGCAGGACATCCGTCCACGGTCACCCCGATGCACGGTCCGTGCGATTCGCCGAAAATACTGACACGAAATGCGTTTCCAAATGTATTCATATGCTAATCCTGATTTTCATCCGACCGGTCCAACTGCAGGTCGAGCGCTTCCTGCCATGATATCTGCCCCGGCGCCGTCAGATGTTCCGCGTCCGGAGCCACATAAGTAAAGACGCTTTTCGGCGCCGCCTTGATGCGCAAGGCACGGCTGTGTTCACCCATGCCGAAAGCCATCAGCTGGTCGAAGTGGTCGTACAGGCCGAGCACCGTCGCTTCGTCGGCCTCCGACTGTACCGTCGTCACCACCTTGACATAGTCCGCCCCCCGGTTGAAACATTCGCGGACCAGATGCTTCAGCGCCGCAGCATCGGGTGTATTCTCCGTGTTATGATACGACATGATGATATTGCAGCTGAACTGACGGGCCGTGTGCATCAGCGCCTCACGGTACTCTTTCCCGGCCTCGTACTCTACATCGACAAACGTCGCTCCGCAGACAATGGCCTGCGAAAGACAGGCATACCGCGTTTCCTCGTCCATGCTCCCCGGCCTGCATGTAGCGATCCACTGGGCACCGCTCGTGGTGATGGCCTGCATCTGTTCCGGGGAGAGCGGATCCAGGAGATCCAGCCGGAGTTCCAGCGCATCCGCCTTCTCCGTCCAGGCGAGACAGGTTTCGAAATCCATTTTTGAAAGACTGACGCAAATCATCGCATATCGTTTTATTTCAGTTTATTATCCACATCGTCATCCATCCGGGTGCACGCTTGTTCCGGCGAATCCTCCATCACCCGCTGCTGACGTTCGATCGATTCGGCGTGAATGGCATCGTACAGTTTCATGACAAACTCGTCGCTCAACCCCTTCTCACGGGCCACCGCACCCATATGCGCCAGCACTTCGTTCCAACGTTCCCGCTGCAGAATGACGACATTATTCTCCTTCTTCAGCCGGCCGATGCGGTCCGAAACGGACATGCGGCGCGCCAGCAGTTCGAGCACCTGGTCGTCGATCCGGGTCAGATCGTCCCGGAAACGCTGCAACACGGCCAGGTCGCCCTCCTTCACCTGCGGCCGACGCAACCGGAGCCGCTGCAGCATCGTCTGCAGGCCGTCCGGCGTCAGTTGCTGCGCGGCATCGCTCAAGGCCCGTTCCGGGCAGCAGTGCACCTCCACCATCAACCCGTCGAAATCGAGATTCATGGCATACTGCGCCAGTGCCGCCACACGGTCGCGGCTTCCCCCGATGTGACTCGGATCGACCAGCAGGCGGAGTTCCGGAATCCGTCGATGCAACTCAATGGGTATCTGCCAGTAGGGTACATTACGGTAGGCCGTGGCGCCGAAAGCCGAGAATCCCCGGTGAACGGCTCCGAGCCGGGTGATGCCCGCCCGGTTCAACCGCTCCAGCGCACCAATCCAGAGATCCACGTCCGGATTGATCGGATTTTTCACCCAGACTGACACATCCGTCCCCCGCAGCGCTTCCGTAATTTCCTGCACCGCGAACGGATTGGCCGTGGTCCGGGCACCGAGCCAGAACACATCGATACCGTGGTTGAGCGCTTCTTCCACATGGCGCACACTGGCCACCTCGACCGCCACCGGCAGCCCGAGTTCCGTCTTGACACGTTGCAGCCAGGGCAGACCCGCCGCACCGACGCCTTCGAACGAATCGGGTCTTGTGCGCGGCTTCCAGAGCCCGGCCCGGAATACGCCGACACCCATGGCTGCCAGCGGCCGTGCCGTTTCCATGACCTGCTGCTCCGTCTCGGCGCTGCACGGGCCGGCCATGACAAAAGGCCGCCGGTTGCATCCCGCCGGGATAGGATTCTCAAGACGAAGTGATATCTGCATGAAACTGGAGGCATCGGTTTCTCAACCACCGGCTACCTGGCCGCAATGTTACGAAATATTTCATAGATTCCGGCCCGGCAAGGCCGGATTTTCGCAAGAGCGACGGCTACCGGGATTCCTGTGGACTACATGCCAGCTATCTTCCGGAACCGGTTGGGCGTAAGGCCGGTTTCTTTCTTGAAGGCGGAGTGGAAAAGCTGACGGTTGCGGTAACCGCACTTTTCACCTATCACTTCCAGGGTCCAGTTCCGGCTGGCCGCATCCGTCAGAAGATGCAGAGACTCGTTGATACGGTACTGATTAAGCAGAGCCGGAAAATTCTTGTGGAAATAATGATTGACAATCCGCGACAGTGTACCCCGCGCAATCCCCATGTCGCGCGCCAGACTGCCGACCGTAAGATCGGGCGAAAGGTAAATCTTGTCGGTCTCGAACAAAGTCTGCAACTGCCGGATGATGACCTGGTCCTGCCCGGATTCGGTCTTCACCCCGGCAAAATCCACTTTGTCATAAAGCGGATATACAAAGTTCTGTTCCTGCAGGTTTTTTTTCAGAAGATTCTTGTACAGCCGGCGGCTCCGGACGAACAGGCCAAGAAAAACGACCGCCGCCACGAGCGAAACAAGAAACGAGATTTGCCAGACTGAGACAAGCATCCTGAGAAATGATAGAATTGGCAAAAATATGAATAAAAACTGAATATTATTCCCGACTGTGCAGCCCGCACTCGCGGTGCTGCGGATCTTCCCACCACCAACGGCCGGAACGGATATCGCCGCCGGGTGGCACGGCACGGGTGCAAGGCTGGCAGCCTATGCTCGGAAAACCTTTGTCGTACAATTTGTTATATGGCACCTCATGGGTGCGGATATAATCCCATGTCTGCTCTTCGCTCCATGCAATCAGCGGATTAATCTTGAGCAGACCGTGCCGGTCGTCCCATTCTATCAGCTGCATGTCGCCCCGGGTGACCGACTGACTGCGCCGCAAGCCGCAAATCCAGGCGTCAAGCATCCTGAATGCCCGTGAAAGCGGCTCCAGTTTCCGCACCTGACAACACAGATGACGCTTTTCAAGACTTTCATAGAAGAGGTTGATTCCATGCACATTCACCATTTCCTGCAATGCCTCCGTCTGAGGTACGAACATCTCGATATGAATGCCGTAGTGCAGGTTGGTCTTGTCAATCAGGGCATAAGTTTCGGGAAACAACCGGCCGGTATCCAGGGTGAAGATCCGCGCCCGCGGATTGAGTTTCAACATCATGTCCGTCAAGGTCTGGTCCTCGATACTCAGACTGGAGGACAGCGCAATGCGGTCACCGAACATGTCCATGACGCTGCGCAGCACATCCTGCGGCGGCTGGCCGTCGAATGAATCATTCAGACGCCGGATTTCTGATGGGGAGAATGTTTTCATGTATTTCTGACAAAAAAGGTCTTTACTGAATCATGCCTCCGCCGACCGTCTCGAAACTGTCGGCATCGATGAAAACAAGGGAGCCCGTGGTCCGGTTGTCAGCATAACGGTCGTATACCAACGGACCGGCGGTTCGGACAGTTATCATTGCAATGTCATTCATTTTTAATTCAGTATCACCGACAATCTGATCGAGTGTATGCATATCCACACGATAGTCGATGCCCTGGACCATGCCGATGACCTCGGAAACGCTCCCGCGCAGGATGTAACGGCGGCGAAGCTGCATCGGCTGCGCATTGAACCAGCAGACCATCATCTTCAGCTGTTGTCCGACGAACGGCTGCACAGATTCCGTATCCACCAGCATATCACCACGGCTGATGTCAATGTCGTCTTCCAACAGCACGGATACAGACTCCGGCGTATGAGCGGTTTCTAGCGTCTTTTCCGCCTGCATGACGGCCTTGACACGGGTTTCGAATCCGGATGGCAACACGCGGACGGACTGTCCGGGACGCAGCACACCGCCGCTCAGACGGCCGGCATAGGCCCTGAAATCGGGGAACTTGTCGGATATGGGACGGATGACATACTGCACGGGAAAACGGAGCGGCTGGTCCGGATCGCCCTGTTTATGCACAATGGGCACATTCTCCAGCAACTGCATCAGCGTTTCGCCCCGATACCAGGGCATACGAGCCGAAGACTCCACCACATTATCGCCGTATTTGGCCGAAATCGGCAGGAAATACAGACTGGCCCGGTTGTCCATTTTTTCGCTCATCCGGCGGTAAGAGCGCTCAATCTCCAGGAACTTGTCTTCAGAAAAATCAATAAGATCCATCTTGTTGAAACAGACGGCAATATGCGGAATTCCCAACAAGCGGGCAATGAAAGAGTGGCGGATGGTCTGCTCAACAACCCCATTGCGCGCATCAATAAGGATGACGGCCAGGTCGGCGGTCGAGGCACCGGTCACCATGTTCCGCGTATACTGGACATGTCCCGGTGTGTCGGCAATGATAAACTTGCGTTTTGGTGTAGCAAAGTATCTGTAAGCCACATCAATGGTAATGCCTTGCTCCCGCTCGGCACGCAGGCCGTCGGTAAGCAGGGCCAGGTTCACTTCTTCGTTGCCGCGGCTGCGGGATGCCTGCTCGACGGCTTCGAGCTGGTCCTCGAAAATCGACTTGCTGTCGTACAGCAACCGGCCGATAAGGGTGCTCTTCCCGTCGTCCACGCTTCCTGCCGTCGTAAAGCGCAGAAGTTCCATATCCAAATATCCTTTTGTGTTCATTTTTTTCTGTTTTTCTCCGGCGGTTTTCCGTGTCCGCCGGACACACTTTACAGGAGAATCAGAAATAACCCTCCCGTTTCCGGTCCTCCATGGAGGTTTCGCTCCGTTTGTCATCGGCGCGCCCGCCACGCTCGGTTACACGCGTCGCAGCAATCTCGGCAATGATATCCTCCACGCTATGCGCCGCGGACACGGTGAGCCCCGTACAACTGATATCGCCGATGGTACGGCAACGGACCTGCCGGACTACGACTTCCTCGTCCGGTTTCAGCGTCATGCACGGCTCGGCGGCCAGCCACTGCCCGTCCCGAAGGAAACAGGCCCGTTCATGGGTAAAGTACAGGCTCGGCATCTCAATCCGTTCCTGACAGATATACTGCCAGACATCCATCTCGGTCCAGTTGCTGATGGGAAAGACGCGGAAATGCTCGCCCACATGCTTCTTGCCGTTAAAGATATTCCACAGTTCGGGCCGCTGATTTTTGGGATTCCACTGGCCGAACTCGTCGCGATGCGAAAAAAAACGCTCCTTCGCCCGGGCCTTCTCTTCATCACGGCGCGCACCGCCGACACACGCATCGAATTTATATCGCTCAATGGTGTCCAGCAGCGTAGTCGTCTGAAGCCGGTTTCGGCTGGCATTGTAGCCCTTTTCCTCTTTGACACGCCCGCTGTCGATGCTTTCCTGTACCGACCCGACGACAAGACGGGCACCCAGTTTTTCCACCAACGCGTCGCGGTACGCCATCGTCTCCTTGAAATTGTGTCCGGTGTCGATATGCAGCAGCGGGAACGGAATCTTGGCGGGATAAAAAGCCTTGCAAGCCAGATAGGTTACCACGATGGAATCCTTGCCGCCTGAAAAGAGGATGGCCGGCCGTTCAAACTGTGCCGCCACTTCGCGCAGTACATAGACGGACTCTGCCTCCAATTCCTTGAGATGTGTAAGTTTATATGACATAGCAAATTATTTTAACTGAATACGCCGGACAGATAGTTCCGCGTGAGTTCCTGCTGCGGATTATGGAAAACCTGAGCGGCGGGACCTGCCTCGACAATCTCCCCGAGATACATGAAGACCACATTGTCCGCAATGCGGAGCGCCTGGTGCAGCGTATGGGTCACCATGACAATGGTATAATCGCGCTTGAGCGCAACGAAAAGATCCTCGACCGTCTTGCTCGAAACCGGGTCCAGTGCGCTCGTCGCCTCGTCAGCAAGGATATACTGCGGCTCCACGGCCAGGGAACGGGCCAGACACAACCGCTGCTGCTGGCCGATGGACAGACGGGAGGCAGGCGTACGGACACGGCCGCGCACTTCGTCCCAAAGCCCTACCGCCTTGAGATTTTTCTGCACGGCGTAGATCAAGCCCTTACGCCGCTTGTACATCTTATTGATGCGGCAGCCATAGGCTACATTGTCGAAAATCGACATCGGCAGCGGACACGGACGCTGGCTCACCAGGCCGATCCGACGCCGGAGTTCTGTAATTCCGGCACCGCTGCCGATGATGTCGGCACCGTCGACCAAGACTTTCCCCTCCAGCCGGACGCCTTCCGTGGAATCAATCAGACGGTTCATCGTACGCAGCAGCGTGGATTTGCCGCAGCCGGACGGCCCGATGATGCAGGTAATCTGTTTTTCCGGAATAGTCAGATTGACATGCTTCAGGATGTGTGCATCTTTGATGTGGACATTGAGGTCCCGGATTTCGATGGCCATTACAGTTTGTTTTTTGAAAAACGGCTGGTTATGAACCGGCCGCCAATACTCAGAATCAATACAATGAGCGTCAGAACCAGCGCAGCTGCATAGGCCCTGTCCTGCACTTCCGGCACCGGACTGCTCAACTGGAAGAACACGGCCAGAGGCAGTGTGGCCGCCGGCTGCGACAGTGAGGTCGGAATGCTGTCGGTATAGCCAGCCGTGAACATGACGCTGGCCGCATCGCCGATGGCGCGTCCGACAGACAGCAGGGTTGCCGTGGCGATACCGGGGGCAATCTGCCGCACCACCACCTTGAGCGTTTCCCATCTGGTTGCACCCAATGCGAAACTTGCATCCAGGATATCGTGCGGGAAATTGCGTGTGGCCTCATCCATCGAGCGGATAAAGATGGGAATAATGAGCAGGGTGATGACGATGATTCCGCCGAGCAGCGAAGTGCGCAGTCCCAGAAAGACCATGATTGCAAATCCGAAAGCGCCGTACACAATGGACGGGACGCCGAACAGGACATCGAAGGCCAGCCGCGCCGCATATGCCAGCCGCGAGGTCTTCTTGAGATAGACATTCAGATAAAAGACGACCGGTACCGAAATGAGCAGCCCGATGCAGGCAGAGGCGCCCACAATATACAACGAACCCACAATAGCATTGAGGAAACCGCCTTCCTTGCCGATGTAGAATCCACCGCCCGGCAGTTTGGTAATCATGTCCCAGCTCATCGCCCGGCTTCCACGCGAAAGGACCGTCCAGACGACACTGATCACCAGCGCAAAGACGAGCATCGTCGCCGCCAGCATCAGCACCTTGAAAAACAATTCTTCGATTCTTTTGGACCGGATGACGTTCATGACAACAGATATCAGATGCTCCGACGTTCGAGACGATAGAGCACAATACGCGACAATAAATTGAAAATCAGCACTACTGCAAAAAGAATCAGGGCGGCGAACATAAGAGCCGATTCGTAGAGAGGCATCGAAAGCATCTCTCCGTAATTATTGGCGATCAAGGCGGGAATCGGATAGCAGGCATCCAGCAGATGCGAGGGTATGCCGACGACACACCCGCAGACCATGAGCACAGCGATGGTTTCGCCCATGGCCCGCGAAACCGCCAGCACCGTAGCAGCCAACATACCGGCAATTGTCTTGCGCAGAACAACTTTCCGGGTGGTCTGCCAACGCGTGGCTCCCAATGCCAGGGAGGCCTCGCGCAATTCCACCGGCACATTTGTAAATATCTCGATGAAAAGACTCACCAGCAAAGGGACCACCATCACACCCAGCACAATGCCGGCTGCCAACACCGTGTAGCCCGATGAGAATTCAATGAAATGCGGTGCCACACGTTCGGATATCCAGGGAACAATGACCAGCATACCCCAGACACCATAGATGACAGAAGGCAGCGCAGCCAGGATGTCGAGTGCCGGGAAGACCATTTTACGCACGGCAGGGCGGGCATATTCTGTCAGGTAAATGCCCGTCAGGAGCGATACCGGCAAAGCCATGATGATGGCCAGACCGGTCACCCACAGCGTTCCTGCAATAAACGGAAGGAAACCGAACTCACCCTTCATGGGTTTCCATTCACTGGAACCGAGAAGTGAAAACAGGGAATGGTTCTCCAATACCGGTACCGACTTGATATATAACCCGACGGCCATCGCAGCCAGGAACACAATGGCGAAAACGGTCAGACCGCACATCGTGCCCTGAGCCACCCGGTCTTTGAGAATACGTCTCTGAATCATCTCGTAACGGTTGGGCATTTTTACCGGATGTGCAACGCAGCGCGGCCGATGGCAAGTTTCTCCTCAGGAAGCGCGATATAACCGGCCGGGACGTTGAACTGCTGTCCCTCTGAAAGGATGAATTCCAGAAACGCGACCACCGCCGGTTTGTCGGGTATGCCGCGGGTTACCATATAGAGATCGCGTGCAGGCGGCGAAGGATACTTATCCGCATCGACAGCTGCGATAAAAGCATCCTTGGTGTCGTAGAAATATTCCGCGTCACCGATCTGGCCGTCGGCGTCGGTATCGACGGGACATACGGCAAGACCAGGATTGGGCGTCCGCGTATTTTCGTCATAGACATAGCCGATATTGTTCAGACCGATGCCCAGCCGGTCGTTCTGGACAGCTGCGGCAAGGCCCGGGTCGCCGAAGACCGCCGTGCCGCCCAGATCTTCCTGTTTGGCTCCCATCCACAGTGCAAATGTTTCTGCTGCACCGCAGGCATCAGATCTCGTATAGACATGTATCGGCGTTCGGTCGGCGGTCCCCAGCACCTCGCCCCATGTTGTATATTCGCCCGTAATCCATATCTTCCGGGCAACATCGCGGGATATCCCGTGTTTTTTCAGTGCTTCGAAGAAAGGATTCGCCGCATTGAGCGTCATGACGACGGCATCCTTGGCCACAGCCACCGGACAGGCGCCTTTCTCCAGTTCAGGCCCGTATATTTCCCGGGAAACCATCCCCAGATCGACCATCCCGGCCAGGACATCCGTCATGCCCTTACCAGCGCCGCCGGCAGACATGTCGATCCGAACTCTCGGATGCAGTTTCTGGAATTCCTCGGCCCATTTGACAGCCAGCGGGTACAACGCGAAGGCGCCCGATACCGAAATGTCTCCCGACAGTCCGTCACCCTTCTGTTCCACCTTCTTCCCCGTGCAGGAGGTCAAGGCAAAGCACACCATTGCACTTACACATAAAAACAATACATACTTTCTCATAGCGCGCAGTATTTACCTGCTTTTTTTAAATCACAAAAATAGAAGGCCGCTGAAAAAAGGTTGTCTTGATTTGTGCAAAAGATGTAGTACGGACAAATCTTTACTGTAAGATATTACAGCAACTCCATGTGCAGCAAAACCATATATCCCGGTTCAAACTGCCATCGGGACACCGGCCGGTGTCAACCGGCACAAAAAAAACCGTGTATGAGGCAACCGCATCCGGACAGCTCAGGCATCAATCCGGACAGATGCCTGCCGTCCGGATTCCGAGCGACAGGCCGGCCGCCTCACGGCCGGGCAATCCGTACGTTCTTCCAGCTCACAGGATGGAGGGCCGATGTGTCAATGACAGTCTGCGGTGTCGTAACCGACACGTTCTCGAAGCCGAAACGTGCCAGTTCATATTGTTCAGAAGCCGCCACGTCCAAAAAAGTCCGGCAAGTCAGTTCCACATTCCGGAAGGTGATATCGCTGCCGTACGACATCGGGATGTCCTCCCGTCCCTGCAGATCGAAAAACTGCGTCCAAGGGTTGATATCCAGGAAAGTCCGCGCATCTCCCTCGACATTCTCAATAGAAATGTATTCGTAACGCTGTGGCGTGTCGGGCCGCATCTTGAGGCGCAGAAGCCTGAGCACCTGCGTCACCCTGGAATTCCGTACAATAATGTTGCGGTTGTGAACCGACTCACTGCCGCATGACAGGACACTGTGACTGAATCCGAAAAAACAGTCGTCGAATATAATGTTGGCGTTGCCGCCGTTCAGGGTGTCGCGGTCGGCGTACGGCCCTTTGCCGCCCTTCAGTGCCACTGCGTCATCGCAGACCGAAAGATAACAGCCCTTTACCAGCATGTCGGTGCAGCAGTCGATATCGAGTGCATCGGAACTGGGGGCCTGCACCGGCCGGTTGGGGGCGAAAATGTTCACCCCGACCAGTTTGACCCGGTCGCATTTGTAGAGATGAGTGGTCCAGAACGGTGAATTACGGAAATGCAGCCCGGAAATCTTCACGTCCTTGCAATGCGAAAGATAAACCAGCCGCGGGCGCATCTCATCCAGGTTGGTGCAGTCAGGATTGAACTCCCGGCGCAGCCAGAAGTGCTTCCAATATCGCAGGCCGTTTCCGTCGATCGTGCCTTCGCCGGACATCGTGAAACCGTGCAGCCCCTCGGCATTGACAAGCGCCGCGAAATACCTGCGGTTCTGCCCCTCGATGCGGGTCATGACGAGTGCGAAGTCGCTGATGTCATCACTGCCCTTGAGCCGGCCGCCAGCCTGAATGTGCAGGTGCGTGCCGGACTTGAAGAACAGCGAGCCGCTCAAGAAGACGCCTTCCGGCACGATGACCACACCGCCGCCCGAAGCAGCCGCTTTGTCGATAACGGCCTGAATGGCGGCAGTCTGCACCAACATACTGTCGCGTACCACGCCGTAATCCGTGATGACGTAGCCGGGACCCAGTCGTGACAGATCCACGGCGGATATATCGTCAAACCAGGCCGGAACCGGTGTCCCGTCCGGGAAGGTTCCGGCGGAACGGACCGGCATGCCGCAACACAGACACAGGGCTGTCGCCACGCAGAACAGAACGTTTTTTTTCATACGGATTCGATTGGAGGACCGCAACCTGCGGCAGGCCAAAGGTAACGCGCCGGGGATAATTCGCCGAAAAAAACGGCTGTTTTTTTGTCTGCTTGTTTTTTTTGTTACCTTTGCGCCGCATTGGTTCCTTGACCGAGTGGCTAGGTGAAGGTCTGCAAAACCTTTTACGGCGGTTCGATTCCGCCAGGGACCTCGAAAAAAGCGACGGCGACGCAAGTGGCCGCCGCTTTTTTTCTGCCAGGTGACGGACGCGCCGGACACGGCAAAAAATACATGATTCCTGTCCGCTATCTGCGAAAAAAATGTTTCCTTTGCAGGCGGGAATTTTAAAATATCTCGCACCATGCGCACAGACTTAGGCAAAGTGATCGTACTGGGCTCAGGAGCCCTCAAAATCGGTCAGGCAGGAGAATTCGACTACTCGGGATCGCAGGCACTCAAGGCCCTCAGAGAGGAAGGCATCCGCTCCGTTCTTGTCAATCCAAACATCGCAACCATACAGACCTCGGAAGGCATCGCCGACACGGTATATTTTCTGCCGGTCAACGCCTACTTCGTCGAAGAGATCATCAAGAAGGAACGGCCGGACGGCATTCTGCTGGCCTTCGGCGGACAGACCGCCCTCAACTGCGGCACGGAACTGTACACCAAAGGCGTACTGAAAAAATATAATGTAGAGGTATTGGGCACGTCGGTGGAAGCCATCATGAACACCGAAGACCGCGACCTCTTTGTCAAGAAGCTGGAAGAAGCCCATATCAAAACGCCCAAAAGCATGGCTGTCAACAATATGAAAGACGCCATCGCCGCCGCCGAGACCATCGGGTTCCCCATCATGGTCCGTTCTGCATACGTTTTGGGCGGCATGGGCAGCGGCATCTCGGAGAACATGGAGGAATTCACGAAACTGGCCGAGACCGCCTTCTCCTTTGCGCCGCAGATCCTGGTCGAGGAATCGCTCAAAGGTTGGAAAGAAATCGAATTCGAAGTCATCCGTGACAAGAACGACCACTGTTTCACGGTGGCCAACATGGAAAACGTTGACCCGCTGGGCATCCACACCGGTGAATCGATTGTCGTCGCCCCCACCTGCTCGCTGAACCAGGAGGAAATCGACCTGCTGGTGAACCTGTCCACCAAGACGGTGCGCCACCTCGACATCGTGGGCGAGTGCAACATCCAGTTCGCCTTCAATTCCGAGACCGACGACTACCGGGTCATCGAGGTCAATGCGCGCATGAGCCGCTCGTCCGCCCTGGCATCGAAAGCCACCGGCTATCCCCTTGCCTTCGTGGCGGCCAAACTGGCTTTGGGATACGGTCTGGACGAAATCGGCGAAATGGGTACGCCGAACTCGGCCTACGTGGCGCCGCAGCTCGACTACATCATCTGCAAGATTCCGCGTTGGGACCTGAGCAAATTCGTGGGCGTGTCGCGCGAGATCGGCTCGTCGATGAAATCGGTGGGCGAGATCATGTCCATCGGTAAATCGTTCGAGGAAATCATCCAGAAAGGCCTCCGCATGATCGGACAAGGCATGCACGGATTCGTCGGCAACGACGATCTGGAATTCGGCGACCTGGACACCGCGCTCTCGCATCCGACCGACCTGCGCATTTTCGCCATCGACGCCGCTTTCGATGCGGGTTACACCATCGACCGCATCTACGAACTGACCAAAATCGCGCCGTGGTTCCTGGATAAACTCAAAAACATCCACGACTACAAGCTGGTGCTCGCCTCCTACAAAAAAATCGAAGACCTGCCTGCCGATGTGCTGTACAAGGCCAAGCAGCTGGGCTTCTCCGACTTCCAGATTGCCCGTTTCGTCGAGAATCCCGACGGGAATATGGAGAAAGAGAACCTGCGGGTCCGCGCGTTGCGCAAGAAACTGGGCATCCTGCCCACGGTCAAGCGCATTAACACCGTGGCTTCGGAACATCCGGAACTGACGAATTACCTTTATTTCACATACGACAAAACCGAACACGACATCCCGTTCTACAAGAACGAGAAATCGGTCATCGTGCTGGGCTCCGGTGCCTACCGCATCGGCAGCTCCGTCGAGTTCGACTGGTGTTCGGTCAACGCCACCCAGACCGCCCGCAAGCTGGGCTACAAGTCCATCATGATCAACTACAACCCCGAAACGGTATCGACCGACTACGACATGTGCGACCGGTTGTACTTCGACGAGCTGTCGTTCGAGCGTGTGATGGACGTCATCGACCTGGAACAGGCCCGGGGCGTGATTGTCTCGGTCGGCGGCCAGATTCCCAACAACCTGGCCATGAAACTGCACCGGCAGTCGGTGCCCGTGCTCGGCACATCTCCGGTCTCCATCGACCGCGCAGAGAACCGCCACAAGTTCTCGCTGATGCTCGACCAGATCGGCGTCGACCAGCCGGCATGGAAGGAACTGACCAGCCGCGATGAGATCCATGCCTTTACGGAGCATGTCGGCTATCCCGTGCTGGTCCGTCCGTCGTACGTGCTTTCGGGTGCTGCCATGAACGTCTGCTACGATGAGAAGGATCTGGACTCCTTCTTGAAAATGGCCTCCAAGGTCTCCAAGGAGTATCCTGTCGTGGTGTCGAGTTTCCTGCAGAATGCCAAGGAAATCGAGTTCGACGCCGTGGCCCACAACGGCGAGATTATCGAATATGCCATTTCTGAGCACGTCGAATTCGCCGGTGTGCACTCCGGCGACGCCACCCTGGTGTTCCCCGCCCAGAAGCTTTATTTCGAGACCATCCGCCGTATCAAGAAAATCAGCCGGAAGATTGCGCAGGCCCTGAACATCAGCGGACCGTTCAACATCCAGTATCTGGCCAAGAACAACGATGTCAAGGTCATCGAATGCAACCTCCGTGCTTCGCGCAGCTTCCCGTTCGTCTCGAAAGTATTGAAACGCAATCTGATAGACACAGCCACCCGCATCATGCTGGATGCCCCGTACACCCGCCCGGACAAGTCGGAATTCGACATCGACCGCATCGGCGTCAAGGCCTCGCAGTTCTCCTTCTCGCGGCTGCACAAGGCTGATCCCGTGCTGGGCGTAGACATGTCCTCGACGGGAGAGGTCGGCTGCATCGGCGATGATTTCGATGAGGCGCTGCTCAGCGCGCTCATCGCCACCGGATTCAAACTGCCGCAGAAAGGCATCATGATTTCATCCGGAGCCGTCAAGTCGAAGGTGGAACTTCTGGACAGCGCCAAACTGCTGCAGGACAAAGGATACAAGATCTATGCGACCGCCGGCACCTCTCAGTTCCTGGCAGAGAACGGCGTGGCATCGACCGTGGTCGGCTGGCCCGACGAAACAGGCCAGCATGCCTGCGATGTCATGGATATGATTGCCAAACATCAGTTCGACCTGATTATCAACATTCCCAAGAATACGACCAAGCGCGAACTGACCAACGGTTACAAGATCCGCCGCGGCGCCATCGACCACAACATCCCGCTGATCACGAACTCGCAGCTGGCCGTCGCCTTCATCCAGGCGTTCTGCAACATGAAGCTTTCGGATATCCAGATTAAGAGCTGGCAGGAATACTAGCCGCCGGCCGGTGCATCCCGGACGGGCTAGAAGTTCAGTTCGGCACCGACGTTCACCGTAAAATTCTGGATTTCGTCCGCACCTACTTTATCCCGGTGTGTCAGACGCCAGAAGGCGTCCACACGGAACACCCGCAGAATATTCTTGATGCCGACACCGGCTTCGAGGTACGGTTTTTCCACAGACGTCATGCCTTCGGGAAAAAGCAGATAGGCGGACGATGACGGCAGGCTGCCATTGTTCTTGTCTTCCAGCGTGCCATATACGCCTCTGAAAGAAACCGCCTCACGCCATTTCAACCGTTTCATCAACGGGATGCTGCCCAGGAAAATGCCCTTGAAATCGTGCTCCCAGCGCCACGACACCCAGGCATCTGAGGCGAACTCATAGTAATTCATGCAGGAAAAAGCCGTTTCGTCATAGAAATAGGTACCGTTGCCTTCGTGGATTTTGAGCATCGGATAGGGCACCTTGCCGAAAATCCGGCCGGCCTCGATGAGAATCCGGGACGTGCCGAGCGGCGGTATCTTGAGCTGGTACGACACGGTGCCGTCCAGCCGGGTATAGGCATAGTCGCCGCCGAATTTCGTCCCCAGCGTCGCACGCACCGTCACGATAGGATACGGCGTGTACTGGCGGTGTTTCACGAAATTGCCGTAGGTGACGATCTCGTCCCAGGAAAAACGGTGTTCTGCACTGAACGTCAGAGACGTAAGTTTATCATGCGTCACCGAATGGTCGCTGAGGATGAACGGCACATACGGCGAATCGAAAAGTTCCTGGTAACGGATGCCGTACCGGCCCTCCAATCCGTTCCGCCAATCCGCAGCATACATCAGGTCGAAACGGTTCACACGGTTCAAGCGCTCGTTGCCACCCCGGGACATGACCGATGAAACCAGGTTGCCCTCGGTAAGTGCGCCCTCGCTCAGCCCCAACTGAACGACATCGTGTTTGGCCACCGCCTCCAGTTTGCGCTGCGGTTGTTTCCGGAGGACATACTCCACGCCGCCCAGTCCCTTCCATTCCTTGTCCTTGAGTCCGTACGCCACATAGGATGTCAGACGCAACCGCTTGTTCCAGTTGGCCATCGTCCGGCCGCCGAACTGCAGACGGAGTCCTTCCAGACGGTTGAAACTTACGAGTTTGAAATACGGGCCGATGGCCACCTTGTCCATCTCATAATAGCCGCCCAGCAACATGGAAACCACCGTGTAAATATCGCGGTACAGCGGCACATTCTTGATAGAATCGACCATCTGATATATCCGCTGCTCGTGTGGCGAAAGTTCATAGGGGCGTACCGCCTGCCAGTACGCTTCGTCGAATTTCCGGTCATTGTCCATGACCAGCACCTTGCGTTCAATACGTTCGGGGCCTATGACCTCCGGCGGGAATTCCCCGTCCAGCTCCACGTTCATGTAGTCCACCTGGCGATGGCCGAGGAACGACATGGTCTTGGTCGAATCGTTCATCACCACCGAGAAGTCGGCGAACATCTTCTCCTGACGCTTGAACCAGTACCGGTTATCGACCTTTGTATTCTCCAAATCGAACGAAAGATTGCGCACCCAGTTGACATTCAAGTTCTTCATCATCTTGACATGGGCAGAACGCAAAGCATAGTCCTCGGCATCGATCTGCAATTCGCCATCGAAAACCGGTGTCGAGAGCGACCGGGGATGGAAGCGGATGGTGTAGGTCTTCCGGCCTTCAACCGCCAGGCTGTCAACCAGATAATATTTGTAGAACAGGTTGCCATGCGACGAGAGCGGACTGGCAAAATGTACGTCAAACAGATCTATATAATTGCTGTACAGGTTAATATTTACATACAGATTACCCGTAAACTGCGATATGGAGGTATCGTCGTTGACACCGGAAATCCGGTTGGCGTAAATGACCTCGCGCGTCATCGGCAAATGCGGCGGCGCCGACTGATAGTAACGCGAGGCCGTCTCGGCAATCATGATGGGCAGGTACGCCTTCCCCGTCATCGAAGACGTGTCCACATAATCGAGGACGAACCCGAAATTCTTTTTCAGATGCTTGTTCTTGAGCGGTTGCTCGAAATTCGAAAGGTCCAGCTCCGTCTTGGTATAAAGGTCGCATGCCAGACGCGGGATGTTGGCCGGATCGTTCTTTTCACGGTTGGCGACGGCGCGTGCGATGATGGCCCGCTCGTAGCTGTCATCGCTCACGACGACCACCTTCTCCAGTTCCAGGTCGGTCGATTCCAACTTGAAGTTGACCGTCTGGAAGGCGCCGGGCGTCACAGCCACCGTCTGTGATCTGTATCCGGCGGCCACCACGCCGATCTCCCGGGCGGCGGCACGGGTCTCCAGCGTATAGAGCCCGTCGAAGTCGGTTGTGATGCTGGTGGGCGTATTCAGAAAAGCGACGGTGGCAAACGGTATCGGCTCACCCGTCTTGCTGTCAGTGACGATTCCCCGCGCCCGGGTGCTCTGCGCAACAACCGTCAAAGGCGGCAGGACACCGGTCAGAATGGCAGTAACAAGAAAGAAATGTCTTATCGCTTTTAGCATAACCCTAAAAACCCGCATAAAACATGCCAAAAAAAGAGGGAATGGCCATCCGACCATTCCCTCCGGAAAAATCGGCAGTCACCGGTTATTTTTTCAGACCGGTCACACGGAGGAATTTCTGGTAGGCAGCATTCCAGATCTCCGTATCCTTGGGAATGAACTTCGTGGTTTTCACAGAGTTGCGAACAACTTCACGAATCTCGGCCAGCGATTTCAGATAACCGAGACCCATGGCCTGCACCAAAAGGTTGCCCATGGCCGTACATTCGGTAGGACCGGCGATGACCGGGATTGCGATGACGTTGGCCGTATATTGGCAAAGCTGCAAGTTTCTGGCGCCGCCGCCGATGACATGCAGTTTTTCAATCGGATGCGGAGAAACGTTGCGTAACTGGTCCAGCACATAGCGATACTTCATGGCCAGGCTCTCGAAAATGCAGCGCGCGATGGGGCCGATGCCTTCGGGAATAGGCTGACCCGTTTCGCGGCAGTAATTCTTGATGGCGTCTTCCATGCTGTCCGGATTGGCGAACACCGCCGCATCGGGATCGACGAACGACTCGTACGGCATGGAGGCGTTGCAGGCCGCATCGATTTCCTTGTAAGAGATGTCTCCCCAATCCTTGCGGCACTGCTCGAGCAGCCACATGCCGGTAATGTTCTTCAGAAAACGGAATGTACCTTCTACGCCGCCCTCGTTCGTGAAATTCATGTTGAACGTCGTGTCGTTGATCAGCGCCTGTCGCGTCTCGATACCCATCAACGACCATGTACCCGAACTGAGGTAAGCCCAGTTGTCACCTTCGGCCGGTACGGCGGCGATGGCCGATCCCGTATCGTGCGACGCAACCGCCACGACCGGCAACTTGCCCAGACCGGTATCCCTTGCAATGGAATCGGTCAGGAGCCCCAGCTTCGTGCCGGGCAGCACCACCGGCTGCATGAGCGAAATAGGCACGCCCATGGCATCGAACAGCTCCTTGTCAAACTGCATAGTGGCGGGATTCAACATCTGCGACGTGGTAGAGATGGTGAATTCGGCTTTCTTCACACCGGTGAAAAGATAGTTCAGCAGATCCGGCAGGAACAGCAGGTCCTTGGCATGTTTCAGCGCAGAGCATTTGTTGCGGTTCAGCGTGAAGACCTGGAAAAGGCTGTTGAAATTCATGAACTGGATGCCGGTCAGCTCATACACCCGCTTGCTGGGCAGCAATTTGAAATACTCTTCCATCATGCCCACCGTATGCGGATCGCGGTAGGCGTAGGGCAGGCCGAGCAGCGCACCGTCCTCGCCCAGGAAACCGAAATCGACGCCCCAGGTGTCAATGCCGATGGATTCAGGCTTGATATTCTTTCTGGCGCAAATAGCCAGGCTCTCCTTCAGATTATTGAATATGCTCACGATATCCCAGTGATAGTGGTCCAGGACACCTACGATGCCGTTCGGGAAACGGCTGATTTCCTCCATGGAGATTTGTCCGTCTTCCAACGTGCCGGCGATGGTACGGTAACTTGTTGCGCCCAAGTCGAAAGCGATAAAGGTATGTTTACTCATAGTTCTGTGGTTTGCAATGAATATTTCTTTGGGTTGATTTACTGATGCTGCGGCCGCAACAGGTCGTTGACCGTCTTGACCGGATTGAACGTGGCGACGGGCACTTCGACGAACAGCGTGTTCCAGTCGGCCATAGCCCCGTTCCACAGGCCAGGCAGTTCCTGCGCCTTCAGGTCCCGTCCGTCCTTCGACTTATGGGAGATGAATCCCGTATTTTCGTCCCGGAATGCCATCAGGTCGAACTTGCGTCCACGGAAATCCCGGACGCCGCAGACCAGGTCCACCGGGTTGAAATGCGTGGCGCTGCGGGCGATGGCAGCCTGGGCGGGATTCTGCATGTCGATTTGCGATGACTCGGCAATCTGCAGCGAACAGGTGCCGTCCGGTTGGCGCACCCAGAAAGGCCCTCCACCGGGTTCGCCTTCGTTCTTCACCATACCGCATACGCGGACCGGCCGGTGAAGCAGACGCAGCAGAAAAGCCTGGCGCTGCGCGTCCGGCAGGCTGTCGAACCCGGCTGGCATGGCCATGAACAATTTCTCCGCAAAGAAGCGCGACACTTCATCAAGCAGCGCACCGGAAGCCGGCTGCTGCAGTTGATCCTCATAAGCGAAAATCCGGCGCTGCACATCGAAGAGCAAGGCCGCCAGCGCTTTCTTGTAACGAACGGTATCCGGTTTGCTGCGGTCGGGCACCACATTGTCGATGTTCTTGATAAACACCAGATCGGCATCGATGGCATCAAGATTGGTCAGCAAGGCGCCGTGTCCGCCGGGCCGGAACAAAATGCTCCCGTCCTGCATCCGGAACGGCGTGTTGTCCGGATTGACGGCGATCGTATCCGTCGCAGGGCTCTGCACCGAATAAGAAATGTCATACGTCACACCGAAACGCTGCCCGTATTTTCCGGCCGTCTCCGCAACCCGGCGGCGGAATCCCTCCAGATGCTGGGGTGACACCGTGAAATGCAGGTACACTTTCCGGCCTGCCGAACAAGCGTACATGGCGCCCTCGACCAGATGCTCCTCAAGCGAGGTCCTGACACCGTCCTCATAGCGGTGGAAATGGACCAGCGCCTTGGGCAGCGCGCCGTAGTCCAGACCCGGCGTGCCCAGCATGGCCGCGATGAAGGCCCGGTCTCCGCCGGTCTCCTCCCGTCCGTCCGCATACGGCGCCAGCAGGTCGTAGAACGGCAGGTCGCGGCGGCGGGCGCAGAGGTCTGACACCGCCTTGCTGTACTCCGATGTGTTCAGAAAAGCGAACATATCCTTGAACATGCGCGTCGCGGCGCCGGAAGCCGGTACGAACTTGACGATTTTCTTTTCCGCGGACGTACGGTCGTAAGCCGCCTCCAGTGCGGAGATCTCTCCGTCACTGAGCACGGCGATGCCGTCGCCTACCGTAGCGGGCCGGTCGAGATTCAATGCGGGGAATCCCGTCTCGAAAAAATGCAGCTGACGCAGCACCTCCGCCTCGGATATTCCTCTCTTATCGAATTGATTTCTATCTTGTTGTGTAAACATTTTGCAGGAAATACCCCATAAAGGGAAAACTGGGGATGAAGATACGAAAAAATCTGACGCCCGACAACATTCGCCGCCAAAGTTGCTGCAAAAAAAACATTTGCAGCGGCCGGGATTCTTTGTATCTTTACTTTTTATTCGACATCTTTTTTGTTGCATCTGTTCTAAACATTCCAATCTATATGAATATCTTACTGATAGGCTCCGGCGGACGCTGCCACGCACTGGCCTGGAAAATAGCCCGGAGTCCCCTGCTGTCGAAACTGTACATCGCCCCCGGCAATGCCGGCACAGCCTCCGTTGGCACCAACGTAGCCCTGAAACCGAACGATTTCGGCGGCATCGCCGAGTTCTGCCTGCAGACCGGCATCGACATGGTAGTCGTCGGACCGGAAGAACCGTTGGTGCGGGGCATCCGGGACTATTTCGCCGCCAATCCCGCTTTGCGCGACATCCGGTTCATCGGCCCCTTCCAGGCCGGTGCCCGGCTCGAAGGAAGCAAGGAGTTCTCCAAGGCCTTCATGGTGCGTCACCACATCCCCACGGCCCGCTACAGAAGTTTCAAGGCTTCCGAAGAAGCCGAGGCCGTCGGCTTCCTGGAGACACTGCAACCGCCCTACGTACTCAAGGCCGACGGCCTGGCCGCAGGCAAAGGTGTGCTGATCCTGTCCTCGCGCGATGAAGCCGTACAAGAGCTGCATGCCATGTTCGCCGGCAAATTCGGCGAAGCCAGCGCCACCGTGGTCATCGAGGAATACCTGGAGGGCATCGAGCTGTCAGTGTTCATCCTGACCGACGGCACGCACTATGTGCTGCTGCCCGAAGCCAAGGATTACAAGCGCATCGGCGAAGGCGACACCGGACCCAACACGGGCGGCATGGGTGCCGTATCGCCGGTCCCCTTCGCAGACCGCACGTTCATGCAGAAAGTGGAGGAGCGCATCATCCGCCCCACCGTTGACGGGCTGCGGCAGGAAGGCATCGACTATCAGGGATTCATCTTCTTCGGACTGATCAATGTCAAGGGTGACCCGATGGTCATCGAGTACAATGTCCGCATGGGCGATCCCGAAACGGAAGCCGTGATGCCGCGCATTTCATCGGATATCGTCGAACTGTTCACTGCCACCGCAGACCGGACGCTCGACCGGCAGCAAATCGCCATCAGCCCGCAGACGGCCACGACCGTCATGCTGGTATCCGGCGGGTATCCGGGCAGCTACGAAAAAGGGAAGCCCATCACAGGCCTCGACCGGGTGACCGACGCCATTGCGTTCCACGCCGGCACGCAATGGCAGGACGGACAGGTGGTCACGGCGGGCGGACGTGTCATCTCGGTCTCCGCCATGGGAGGCTCCATTGCCGAAGCGCTCGAAAAATCCAACCGGAATGCTGCGCTCATCACCTTCGAAGGCAAATACAACCGCCGGGACATCGGCGAAGACCTCCAACGCCTGTAAGCGACCATGTTCTCCTTCTTCAGCTCCAAGTCCTATGCTGCATTTGTCCTGACCCTGCTGGCAGCGGTGCTGTTCGGGCTGCAGTTGTCGTGGGGAGGCTGCGGCGCAGACGCCCGTCCGCTTTGGACTGCTTTGTGGGACAGCCCGGGGCAGGCTCAGACGATTCTCCGGACGGTTTTCGACAACCGCGCGGTCGGTCTGGTGCTGTTCTGCATCGAAATTGCGCTGGTCGTCCACATTTACCGCCGGCATCTCGGCGTTGCGAACTATCTGCCGGGCGCACTCATGGTCATCGGCTGCACCTGTCTGCCGGATCTCTGCGTGCCCAACACGGCACTGGCCGCCTTCGTACTGGTCACGCTGGCCACGGACCGGCGGCTCGGTTCCCTGCATCAGGAAGGAGAAACACGCGCCGCCTATGACATCGGGCTGCTCATCGGCCTGGCCGGCTTGCTGTACGGCCCCGCCTCATGGTACATTCTGATTTTCTGGATCAGCATGATATGGACCAGCGTGTCGTTCGGACGTTCGGCCGCGGCCTCGCTGCTGGGGCTGCTGACACCCGCCTTTCTCATGCAGAGTCTGCTGTTTGTTTTCCGGGACATCCCATGGCGTGACATCCCGCATCCGATCCGGCTGACGGGAAGTCTGCCGGCAGATGCATGGACCTGGCCGTCCTGGCTGTCCATCCTGACCGCAGCCGTCCTGATTCTCACGGCGCTGACCGCACTCGTCGCGCTATGGCGCAAAATCTTCATGTTCCAGAACGATGTCCGGCACACATGGTCCATGATGCAGTGGACGGCTCTGCTGTCTGTGCTGCTGATTATCCTGCTGCCGGACCATCCGGCCGCACTCTATATGGGCTGCATGCCGTTCCTGTCGCTGCTGATGGCCGACTTCTTCGACAGCAGCCGGTCGCCCCGGCGCGCCGCCCGGATATTCACCGTGCTGATTATCGGCGTGCTGCTGGTGCAGGCAGAGTGTCTGATGGTACGGCACGGACTGCCGCGGCTGCAAAACTATATTCCACAACTCATTGAAATGATTCCTTTCGATTCTCTCCCATGGCTGTAAAAAAAATTCTTCTGACCGGTCTGCTGCTGCTCTTCGTCCGGCCGGGTTTCCCGCAACCAACTGCAACCTCTCCCGCGACGGACGATGCCGGACACCCGCGGCTGGTGCTTTCCATCGTTGTGGAACAGATGCGCACGGATTATATGGGACGATTCGGGCACCTGATGGGCGACAATGGTTTCAAATGGATGATGCGGCAGGGACTCTCAGCCACCAAGGCCGTTTACAACTACCATTTCACCCAGGCCGCTCCGGCCTATGCCACCCTGTTCACCGGCACCACACCGGCCATACACGGCATCGTGGCAGACAGCTGGTACAGCCCGGACTTGAAGGCCATGACCGAAGCCACGGCAGACGGGCACACTTTCCCCACCGGAGGGAGTTATGCCCGCGGACAGCATTCTCCCCGCTATCTGCAAGCCTCAACGCTGGGAGATGCCATCAAAATCGGCACCTCCATGCGCGGCAAAGTCTTCGGCATATCGCTTCAGCCGGACGGCGCCATCCTGCCTGCCGGATTCATGGCCGACGGCGCCTTCTGGTTCGACACGGTCCGCGGCCTGTGGATGACTTCTTCTTTCTATATGGATCAACTGCCGGCATGGATTCAGGAACTCAACGCCCAGAAACCGGGCGACCGGGCCATTTCGACCAAATGGACGCCGCAGTGGCTGCTGCCGCAGTACACCGGGCTCGCAGACGACAACGCCTGGGAAACCGGGTTCAACGGACAGCACACCTTCCCCTACGACCCGAAGCCGCTCAACGCCAAGATCTATACCGATGACTACCAGATCGTCACCGCAGTCCCCGAAGGGAACACCATTACCAAAGAACTGGCCATCAAGCTTATAGAATCAGAACGACTCGGACAGGACGATGCCGTGGATTTCCTGTCTGTCAGTTTTGCGGCCACCGGTCCCATCGGCAGTCTCTTCGGCCCGTTCTCCATCGAAACAGCCGATGCCTTCGTACGTCTGGACCGGGACATCGCCGAACTGCTGTCCTATCTGGACCGGACCATCGGACTGGCCAACGTACTGGTCGTATTCTCCTCGACCGGCGGGTGCGCCGATCCGCCAGCCTACATGTCATCCCTCAGAATGAACGTAGGCAACTTCAACGCCAACAGCGCCATCTCCTTGCTGACCAGTTTCCTGCATGTCACTTACGGGAACCGGAACTGGATCTCCGGCTACTATCGGCAGCAGCTTTACTTCGACCGGGCACTGCTCGAAGCAGAGAAGATTCCGGAGGATGAAATATTGGCGCGGTCAGCCGGTTTCTTGTCGGACATCTCGGGTGTGAGCTGCGTTCTCACGGCGCAGGACCTGATGCGCAACAGCTATACTGCCGGCGTCGCGCAGAAAATCCAGCAAGGGTTCTGCCGACAGCGCTCGGGAGACATCGTATTCAGCCTGTTGCCCGGCTGGACCGAAAAAGATGCACTGACCACCTCCGGCAATTCGTCCTATGCCTACGATGCCGCGGTACCGCTTGTCTTCTGCGGATGGAACATCCCGTTCGGCATCCTTCCGGGCGAGACCGACATCACGGCGGTGACTCCGAGCATCCTGCACGCCCTGCATTTCGCACCGGCCAACGGCTCGACCGGCACGCCTTTCGCGCTGAAATAAACGTTCCGATGCCATTTCCAAACTTCATATTACCTTTGCACTGATATAACGCATCTTGTCATGTCCGTACACCAAGAAACAAAGAAAGTGACGACGCAGACCTTGCGCGCCATGAAACAGCAGGGCGAGAAAATCGCCATGCTGACAGCCTATGACTACAGTATGGCCAGGATGGTCGATGCCGCAGGCGTGGATATCATCCTGATCGGTGATTCCGCAGCCAATGTAATGGCCGGCTACACCACGACTCTGCCCATCACGCTGGACCAGATGATCTACCATTCGGCCTGCACGGCCCGGGGTACCACACGGGCCCTGGTCGTGTGCGACATGCCGTTCGGCTGCTGCAGCGACCCAGCCCTTTCGCTGCAGGCCGCCATCCGCATCATGCGGGAGGGAGGCGCAGAAGCCGTCAAAATGGAAGGCGGCGCCGCCATCGCCGATGCCATCAAAGGCATCCTCCGGGCCGGCATTCCGGTGATGGGACACCTGGGCCTCACGCCGCAGTCGGTACATCAGTTCGGCGGCTACGGACTTCGGGCCAAAGAATCCGCCGAAGCTGACAAACTCGTCAGCGACGCCCGCCTGCTGGCTGATCTGGGCTGTTTCGCCCTCGTTCTGGAGAAAGTGCCGGCCGGGCTTGCGGCCCGGGTCGCCTCCGAAATCGACATCCCGGTCATCGGCATCGGCGCAGGCAACGGTGTTGACGGTCAGGTGCTGGTACTGCACGACATGCTCGGCATCAACAAAGACTTCAAGCCCAAGTTCCTGCGGCGTTACGCAGATCTGAACACGATTGTCACGGACGCCATCGGGCATTATGTCCAGGATGTCCGTTCCGGCGATTTCCCGAACAGCGACGAACAGTATTGACGCCATGCCATGCAACTGCTCTACGAAGACAACCATCTGATCATCGTCAACAAGGCGGTCGGAGAGATCGTCCAGTATGACCCGTCGGGCGATATGCCGCTCGAGGAGCAGGTACGTGCATACATCAAAGAAAAATACCACAAGCCGGGACAAGTGTACCTCGGGGTGGTGCACCGCATCGACCGGCCGGTGAGCGGTGTGGTGCTTTTCGCCAGGACGGGCAAGGCGCTCTCGCGGCTCAACCGGATGATGCAGGACCGCCAGATCGAGAAAACCTACTGGGCCGTCGTGAAAGACTTGCCGCCAGACGCACAGGGCACCCTGACGCACTATATCCTCCGCGACACCCGCAATAACCGCTCGTACTGCTATGACACGCCCCGCGGAGAAGCGCGGGAAGCGGTGATGCACTACCGGCTGCTCGCTTCGTCCGACCGGTATCACCTGCTGGAAATCCGGCTTGAAACCGGCCGGCATCATCAGATTCGATGCCAGCTCGCCCACATCGGCTGCCCCATCAAGGGAGACCTGAAATACGGCTATCCCCGTTCCAATCCCGATGGCGGCATCAGCCTGCACGCACGCTGTATCGCGCTGACACACCCGGTCACCGGCGAACGGCTTGCGGTCGAAGCCGACCCACCCGACGACGCCCTGTGGCGTTTTTTCACCAACGCTGTAAAAAAAGCTTGATACATGGTTGCAAGATATCCCCATAGACTAATCCGAGGCTTTTTTCTGTGCCTGACGGGACTCTGCACGGCCATCACGGCACATGCACAGACGAGCCGGCAGGCCTATATCGCCAAATATGCGCCGCTGGCTGTATCCGAGATGAAACGGACCGGCATTCCGGCCAGCATCACACTGGCCCAGGCGCTGCTCGAATCGGACAACGGCAACAGCGCACTGGCACGCGCCAGCAACAACCACTTCGGCATCAAGTGCAAGTCGGGCTGGACCGGCGGCACGGTCTATTACGACGACGACGAAGCCGGAGAATGTTTCCGCAAGTACAGCAGCGTCCGTGATTCCTACCGCGACCATTCCGATTTCCTTTGCAATCAGGAGCGCTACGCCGGCCTGTTCAAATATGCCTCCACCGACTACAGGCACTGGGCCCAGGGGCTGAAGGATGCCGGCTATGCGACAAGTCCGACTTATGCGGCCAACCTGATCCGCATCATCGAAGAGAACAATCTGGCCCGGTACGACAGACACCAGGCCGGCAACCGGCGAATCGGGGCAGAAACCGATACAGAAACCGGCACATACCGACGCAACTGGCTCGGACAACTGCGTCCCGGCCGCATCACCATAGAAGACGCAGAGCGTAACCCGGAATGCTACACGGTTATCATCGAGCGGAAAATCATGAAGAACAACGGGGTAAAATATGTTCTTGCCAAAGAAGACGACTCCATCCGGAACATTGCGGACGATCTGGGTTGCTCGGCCAGCCGGCTGCGCCGCTGCAACGAAGTCTCCAAACAATATGTGCCACAGAAGGGCGACATCATCTATATCCGCAACAAACGGAACCGGATGCTGCAGGGGAACGTCATGCACGTGGTTTCCTCAGGCGAAAGCATCCGCAGTATTTCACAGAAATACGGCATCAAGACCCAGGCTCTGTATCGGAACAACAACATGCGCATGGGCGATGTCATACGCGTCGGTCAGGTACTGACCATCCAACCATGACGCACTGCCGGACGTCCATGCTTACCCGACTGTACATACGGAACTATATCCTCATCGACGAGTTGGACATCAGACTCGCCGGCGGACTGACCATCGTCACCGGCGAAACCGGTGCAGGCAAGTCCATCCTGCTCGGGGCGCTGGGTCTGCTGACCGGCCAGCGTGCCGACAGTTCGACCCCTGCGGACAGTTCGAGGAAATGCATCGTGGAGGGCACATTCGACCTGACAGCCTTGACGCTCAAGGAGTTCTTCGCCGAAAACGATCTGGAATACGATACGGAGACCATCATCCGACGGGAAATCCTGCCGGACGGACGGTCCCGCGCGTTTGTCAACGACTCGCCGGTGAATCTGACCATTCTGAAAGAGTTGGGGACACGGCTCATCGACATCCATTCCCAACATCAGCAGATCTATCTGGCGCAACCGTCTTTCCAGATGCAGGTGACCGACAGTTTCGCCGGCCAGCTGGAGGAGGTCGAAACATTCCGGAACGCCTGCAGGGATTACCGGAAACAGTGCGCCGAATACGATGCCTGCCTGGAAGCCTGTCGGACACGGCAGGCGGAACGCGACTATCTGGAATTTCAGTACAAGCAACTGGTTGACGCCCATTTGCAGGAAGGCGAGCAGCAGGCACTGGAGGAAGAGGCGGAGATGTTGTCCCACGCAGAAGACATTAAACAGGCGCTGAACGATTTGCAAGATTCCCTGAGCCAGAGCGAACAGCCGCTGCTGGACCGGCTGCGCCAGGCCGGGCACACCGCCGCCCGCATCGCGCCATACTTGCCGGCTGCCACGGATTACGCCGGGCGTCTTGAACAGGCCTACATCGACCTCAAGGATCTGGCAGAGGACATCGACCGGCAGAATGACCGCATGGAATACCGGCCGGAACGGCTGGCTGCCATCGAGGAGCGCCTGCAGCTGCTGTACACATTGCAGCAGAAACACCGCGTCGGCGACACGGAAGCGCTTATCGCCCTCCGCGACACGCTGGCCGGACAGCTCGGCGACCTTTCATCGGCCGACGAGCGGCTGCAAAGCTGGCAGACCGAACTGCAGGCGACGCAACAGCAGTTGATGGAAACTGCGCGCCGGTTATCCGCCGCCCGCCGGCAGGCGGTGCCGGACATCGAACGCAGTGTCGATGCCATGCTTCAGGCTTCCGGAATCCCGAACGGCAAGTTCCGCATCCAGCTGACGGAAGACGATACGCTGCACGACAACGGCATCAACGGCATCCGGTTCCTTTTCGCCGCAAACAAAAGCCAGGTTCCCGAAGATCTCTCCAAGGTGGCTTCGGGCGGGGAACTTTCGCGCATCATGCTGAGCATAAAGGCCGTCATCGCAGAGAAAATGGCTCTGCCGACGCTGATTTTCGATGAGATCGATACCGGCATCTCCGGCGGCATCGCCGACCGCATGGGCAACATCATGGCCGACATGGCCCGCCGCGTCCAAATCATCAACATCACCCATCTGCCGCAGATCGCCGCCAAAGGCCGGCACCATTTCAGCGTCTATAAACGCGACGAAGGCAACGTCACCCGCACCTATATCAAAGAATTGTCCCGCGAAGAACGAGTGGAAGCCATCGCCCGGATGCTCAGCGGCACCCAGGTTTCCGAAGCGGCCACGGCCAATGCGCGTATCCTGCTCGGGGATGCGTCTTCTGCATAAAAACATCAGATTTTGCCGCGAAGATTTGGCGGGTTAAAAAAATCGCGTACCTTTGCGCCATCTTTTTCGGGTTGCTAGCTCAGTTGGTTTAGAGCATTACCTTGACAGGGTAGGGGTCACTGGTTCGAATCCAGTGCAACCCACACAAATACAAAAGCATATGAAAAAAATGACAGGATATCTTTCAACGATGTCCTTTTTTTTGCTCCTTACCGGAATCCTCTGCCCGGATGCTGCCGGAAAAAAAATACATCGCACCGTGGTACTCTCCTTTGACGACGCCCCGCGTTCGCATTACACCTTCGTAGCGCCTCTGCTCAGGAAAAACCGGTTCGGTGCCACTTTTTACATCTGCGAGTATCCCGGGTTCGAAAACAAGGAACAATACATGACCTGGGACCAGATCGGCGCTATCGGACGGATGGGGTTCGAAATCGGCAACCACACCCGGACGCACAAGCATGTCAACCGGATGCAGGCTGAGGAGTTCCACCGGGAACTGGAATACATCGAAACGCAATGCGAGGCGCAGGGGCTGCCGCGTCCCACGACTTTCGCCTATCCGGGATACGACTACAACCGTATGGCACAGGACGTGCTGCGCGAGCGCGGCTACACGTCGGCCCGCGCCGGCGAAGAACGCACCTTCGACCCGCAGAAAGACACCAATCCGATGCTGCTACCGAGCTATACCATCAAGGGAGACAGCCTGTCCACGCTGGAACAGGTAAAGGCCATCCTGGAGAACGCCGCACCGGGCACCATCCCCATTTTCTGTTTCCACGGCATTCCTGACCTGGCGCACGACTGGGTCACGACCTCTCCCGACATCTTCAGGGAAATCGTGAAATATCTCAGGAAAAAGAAATACGAGGTAATCTCCGTAGGGGAACTGACCCGACGGATGGAAGCCGGAACCCTCTGAATCAGAACATGAACATAACCGCGACGTCGACCTTGACCCCATCGACGTCGTGCGTGTTCACGATATCACCCTTGGTCCCGGGCTGGTTGGCACCGAAAACGGCGTGGTCCCATTCCACTTCGCCGGCCAGCTGCAGGTTGCCCACATTATAGTACAGCCGCGGTGCCAGCCGGAACATGCTGTCCATGTTGCAGGCCCGGCCGAAAAATTCGCCGTTAACCGGATCGAGCGTACCCAGCGATTTCAGGTAACCCGCATAGAGACCCGCCTTCAGTTGTCTGCCATACTGCAGCATCAACCAGTAATTCAGGTGCTGCGTCGGTGTGTAGGTTTCCCTCCCCGTCAGGATGTCCCGCGTCGCCACAGCATAGCCGCCAATCATCTGCGCATCGTTCATGTTCTGCGCATAAAGAGCCGCCGCCTTCATCGTGAAATCGCCGTCGACATACTGCAGCCAAGTCTGGCCGGTATAAGTGCGGATGGTTTCGTCCGTTTTGAAGGTGCCTGCGGCGCCCGTCGTGGAAAGTCTCGGTTTCAGGGCTTTGGTCTCACCCATCACGCCCCATGCAAGTTGATCGGTCACCTGCCACTCCGCACCGGCTACGAAATCGGGCAACGAGGAGTTGCGCAGATATTTCGAAGAGGCGCCGTCCGGGCCGGCAGAAAGATAACTGTGCTGAAACACGGCCGCCAGTGTGAACGACACCGCACCGAGGGCGTACTTGTAGCGCAGCTGCGGGCTGCGGTTGAACGGCCGGACCGGTGAACCGGTGTTCAGGTCGAGCGTTACCGGGATGACGGCAGCTGACAGCGGGTGCCAGGTCTGACCCAGCAACAGCGAAGCGTGTTCCCACTGCAGTTCCATATAAGCCTGGCGGAGTCTGAATACGGCGCCGTTGCCGATCAGGTTGCTGCCGAAGTCTGCCTCGACATAAGCCCTGGTCTTGATGCCGGACACCGTCTGCCCGGTGTAAGTAGCCGTCAGACGTGAGGTCAGCGCCAGCACATTGGCCGAAGAGGCCGCGTTGATGTCCCGGCCTTCGGCATCCAAAGCCTTCGGCAGCGGATAATAGGTATAAAGTCCCTCAGCCCCCGCCTGGTTCTGACGGCTGGCAAAAATAACATCGGTCCTTACGAAGCCGCCCAACTTAATCTGGCTCGATGCGGTCGGCGTCACTTTGGGTGTCAGGTTTTCCACTTGATCCTGGACAGTGGATACGATGCGCTGCAAGGCATCCGCATCAATCCGCTGTGCATGCAAAGAAAGGCAGCCTACCAGAAGGAGGCCCGAAAAGAATACAGTCGATTTTTTCATATCTGGGATATTACAAACATTTCATCCGGACAGCCGGATGTGCGGGAACGTCCGCGGGCGGCAAAGATATATAATTTTACATTTCAGAAGACATGTCGGTCCCGTCACCTTCATCTTCCGTACGGCCAGACGTGCGGCGCAGGAATCCGTCCAGTCCTTCCACGACCACCACACACTCCCCCTTGACACCGCCGCGTGCCCGGAAAATCTGCCGGACTTCATCGAAAGAACCCCGCACGGTTTCTTCGTGCACTTTGCTGATTTCGCGCGACACTGAGACCAGCCGGTCCGGACCAAAGACCTCCGACATTTCCTCCAGCGCCTTCTCCAACCGGAAAGGCGACTCATAGAAGACCATGGTCCGCGGTTCCTGCTGCAGGGCGGCAAGCCGTTTCCGGCGGCCTTTCTTCTGCGGCAGGAAACCTTCGAAACAGAAACGGTCGGTCGGAAATCCGGAATCAACGAGCGCCGGCACGAAGGCTGTCGCACCCGGCAGACATTCTACCGGAATGCCGGCCGCCACACAGGCCCGCACGATCAAGAAACCGGGATCAGAAATCGACGGCGTGCCGGCATCCGACACCATGGCCATCGTCTCTCCACGGGCTATCCGGGCAACTACAGAATCCAGCACCTTGTGTTCGTTGAACTTATGGAACGCCTGCATGGGTTTCGAAATGCCAAAATGATACAGCAGGTGTCCCGATGTCCGTGTATCCTCCGCCAGAATGCAGTCAGCCTCGCGCAGCACCGTCAAAGCCCGCATCGTGATGTCCTCCAGGTTGCCAATCGGGGTCGGCACGATGTATAACTTGCTCATTTTTCAGGGAATCTTCTGGAAATAAGTGCCATGAATTTCCGGGCCGCCGAAGAGGCCTTCTTCCAGTCATAGGTATTCTGAACATAGGCCACGGCCTCCGCCCTGGAAGCGCAGGCATCGACATGTTCCACGCATTCCTTGTACAGCTGCGGATTCGACTTGAACAGTTCGCGGGTGAACAGGAACCGGTCGTTCAGCCCGATGCCGTCGGACATGCGCGCCAGGTTCTTGGACTGAAGCGTCTGCGTCAGATCGGCCTGAGGCGTGAATTTCTCGTTGACCGGACTGTAGCCGGGCTGCAGCGTGTCAGCCAGGATCGGGGTCGGCACCGGTTCTTCCCATTCGTCGAACAGACTTGTCTGACGCGGTGTCTGGGGAAGGCCCGCATACAATTCATCCAGGCCGGAGGGTTTCGTGTCCAGTTCTCCGTCATCCGACAGCGCGACATCCTGCACTTCTTCTGCCGGCTCAGATGCTTCGACATCCGGGAATCCGCCGGCAGAAGATGCACCGGCCGGTTCAGAGGACCCGTCATCCATGGTATCACCGACCGCCAGGTCGTCGTCCGGTTCCTCCATGAAATCCCATTCCTCGCGCACCGGTTGCGCCTCCGCAGGGCCGTCGGACGCATATGCCGCAGCCGGATCCGGCCCGGCATATACCACAGGCGTGTCTTCCCGGGGTTCTACCGAGGTCGCTTCCCGGGTCTCTACCAGAGTCCCTTCTGGAACTTCTGGAGTTTCTGGAGTCTCTTCCGGAACTCCTTCCGGTAACAGTCCGGACATCGCATCGCCGCCCGCCCTTGCCGGAGCCTCGACTGCCATAGAATTCTGCGATGAGCCGGCCGACACAGCCGACACCAGACCGGAATATCCGGCATCCGCAGGCAACGGTTCCGCCGGCACATCTCCGGATTCCGACAAAGCGTTCTCCATCATCTCCGCCGGTTCTTCCAGCCCGGCCCGGGGTTCGGACAATGCCTCCACCGCCTTGAACGGTGCTATCGAAAGATCTGACAATTCAGACACATTCCGGAGGCAGACTCCCTCGGCTATCTGCAGGTTGCACAATGTACCGCACTGGATGATGCAGGCGCCGCGGCCTGCCGAGGCACCGGGAACGGTGGCATACAGGGCTCCCACATCAGAAATGACCGCCCCTTCGCCGATGTCATAATGCGACAGAAAACGCCGGACACCGTCGATATACGCATCGCGGCCGATTGTACACGTGTCGATAGTGGCATGGCAGATGCCGGTATGGCGCCGGACACCGCCGTCCAGTTCGACCTCTCCCGTGAAACCATCCATCCGGACCTCGCCGATGAAAAGCACATCGAAAACATAATCGGGCGAGAAATCATCGGTCACTCCAATGGCCTGCCAGTCGTCGCAACGGCATCCCTGGTTGATCAGAAGCTCGGTTTCCAGTTCCGTTAATTTCCTGTATTTCATATTTTCAAATAATTATTCACGTATTTCTTCCACCGGTTGCACCTTCTTGAAAAAACGGTGCACCGGCCAATAGGAGGTCAGACCGCCGATGAGCCCGACCGCAAGCAGGATCCATGCGAAATCAGCGGCTTTCATGCGCACGGGATAGGCTTCGATAATGAAACTCTGGGCATTGGCCAGTTTGACAATACCGAAGGTCTGCTGCAGGTAACAGCACAGCGCCCCCAGCATCAGCCCCGCCACGGCACCCGAAAAAGCGATCAGCACGCCTTCCGCATAGAAAATCCGCCGTATGAACCGGCTGTCGGCCCCCAATGCAGACAGCGTGCGCGCATCCTCCTTCTTTTCGAGCATCAGCATGGACAGTGAACTGATGACATTGAACGACGCTATCAGCAGGATAAAGGCGAGTATCATGAACCCAGCCCATTTTTCATACCGCATTATCTTATAAACCAGAGCTTTCTGCTCATATCGTGTCTGAATGACATACGCATCTCCCCAGACTGCGGCCAAACGCTGCTGCACCGCCTTTGCTCCGGCACCCGGTTGCAACTGTACATCAAGAGCCGTCACAGCTCCCGGAGCCTCCAGCAGATCCCTCATAAAACCGAGCGGGACGAGAATGTAACCGTCGCTTTCTTCCTCGATGGCATAGATGCCGGACGAATGCAGCGATGCCCGACGCACGGCCTGTTCCGGGTTGAACGACACCTGAACCTGCCGGCGCAGCATATAGACTTGCAACGGCAGCATCTGACGCAATCCCATCTGAAGCGTCACCGCGACATTCATGCCCAGTACCGCATCGGGCAACCCCGTCTCGGATTCCTCCGCTACGCTGTAAAAGCCGCTGTACATCAGGGTGTCCAACCCCGTCAGGCGGACATAGTCCGCGTCCACGCCCTTCATGACAGGGATGTCCTGCAAGTCGCCGTAACGCACCAGCACGTTTTCTTCGAGGGTTTCCGAAACGACCCGGACGTCGGCATCCGCACGCAGCGATGCCAGCAGCAGACTGTCGGGCACGAAGGTCTTGCCTTCCCGTCCGGTGATCTTCAGGTCCGGGTCGAATACGCCGTAAAGGCCCGTGATCAGGTCCTCGAAACCATTGAAGACCGAAAGTACCGTCACAAGGGCCATCGAAGAAACCATGACACCGATGACCGATATCAGCGATATAATGTTGATGGCATGATGCGACTTGTGGGCAAACAGATACCGGCGGGCTATGTGGAACGGGAGCGACATGGCCTGGAAATCAACGGCGGGCTTCAACAATCAGTCCGGTTCCGGACGCATGGGAAAAATGCAGGTCGGCCCAGTTCAGCAGCAGACAGAACGGGAACACCACCACGTAGTAGAACGGCAGCAGCAGGAAGAACCAGCGGCTGCGGCCCAGCATGGAAACAGGATATTTCATGGACAAGCGCCAGGCCAGCTGGCCGGCGGCACCGTATGTGTACCGGATATTGATGTCCGAGAAGCCCGCATTCTGCAGTTTTTCACGCATCTCCTGCACCGGGTAGCCTACCCGCACGTGCTCTCCGATGAACGATTCCGGAGCATCCCCATGGTCTTCCTCCTCGCTCAGGTCGGATGGCGTCGAGAGCAAAAGCACACCGCCAGGTACCAGCGAACGGCAGAAATTCGAAAAGACGGCGGCATCGTCCAGGATATGCTCCATCACATCGACCGAAAGCACCAGGCCATAGCTGTCCGGACGCACGTACTGCGTCAGGTCGGCCACGCTGAAATGCACCCGGGTGAACCCGGCACGGGCGAAAAAACGGGTACAGTCCGCAATCTGTTCCTCCTTGACGTCCACCGCATCGATTTCCGACCGGGACCACCGGCGCGCCAGATAATAGTCATACTGGCCGAACCCGGATCCGGCGTCAAGGATCCGCGCCCCAGCAGGCAATTCCCTCTGCAGACGACGTAATGCCTTGTGGACATGCCATGTACGCAGCAGCAGCACATCCAGCATCCGGTAGAACAGTTTGCGCAGCAGGGGTGTCCTGTCGAAAAAAACGCCCAGACTGCGTTTGATGGGATCGTAGTCCATGTTATTCCGAGAGCAGGGATTCTATCCGGTCGGCGTAGTCGAGGCTGTCGTCGATAAAGAAGGTCAGTGCAGGGACGATGCGCAACTGGTGACGCACCCGCTGTCCGCACTGCATCCTGATTCTTCCAACTGCTTTCTGAAGGTTCTCGAGCACCTGGCTTCCTTTTTCCGAAGGAAACACACTCACATAGACGCGGGCCGTGCTCAGGTCCGGACTGACACGAACGACCGTGACGGTCAGCATCGCGCCGAGGCTCACCTCTCGCGGCATGCCCTGAAGTATCTCTCCCAGGTCTTTCTGTAAAAGCCGGGCCACTTTCTGCTGACGGGTTGAATCCATGACGTTATCGTTGAATCTGAAGAAAAATCCGGCCGCCAAAGTTCTGTATCGCCGAATTGTTTATTTTTGCAAAATTACTAAAAAAGCCAATACACAATAAGAAATATGGAGACAGTTTTGAGTGGCATCCGTTCGACAGGCAACCTGCATCTGGGCAACTACATGGGTGCCGTACGCAACTTTGTCCGGCTTCAGGATGACTACCGGTGCTTCTTTTTCATCGCCGATTACCATTCGCTGACGACCCACCCCACCCCCGAAGACCTGCACGGCAACGTACGCAAGGTGCTGGCGGAATACCTGGCGTCCGGCATCGACCCGGAAAAATCCGTACTCTACGTACAGAGCGAAGTGCCTGAAGTCATCGAACTGTATCTGCTTCTGAACATGAACGCCTATCTGGGCGAACTGGAACGGACCGTCACCTTCAAGGAAAAGGTGAGAAAGAATCCCAACAACGTCAACGCCGGCCTGCTCACCTACCCGGTGCTCATGGCCGCCGACATTCTGGTCCACCGGGCCAACAAGGTGCCCGTGGGCAAGGACCAGGAACAGCACCTGGAGCTGGCGCGCATCTTCGCCCGCCGGTTCAACCACATGTACGGGGAGAAAGTGTTCCCGGAACCCGAGGCCTTCAACTTCGGACGCGAACTGGTCAAAGTACCGGGACTGGACGGTACCGGCAAAATGGGCAAATCCGAAGGTAACGGGCTCTTCCTCGTGGATGATCCCAAGGTGATCCGCAAAAAGGTGATGAGCGCCGTCACCGATGCCGGCCCCACGGAACCGAACCAGACGCCTTCGGAACCGGTGCAGAACCTGTTCACCATCATGGATCTGGTTTCCGACCCCGGCACTGTACAATTCTTCCGCGACCAATACAGCACCTGCAGCATCCGCTACGGGGACATGAAAAAACAGTTGGCCGAGGACATCGTGCAATTCCTGGCTCCCATCCGCGAGCGCTACGACGAAATCTACAACGACGACGCCTACCTGCACCGTGTCACGAAGGAAGGCCGCGAGAAAGCGAGAGAGAGCGCGGCAGCCACCATGCGCGAGGTAAGGCGCCTGTTCGGATTCAAACCTTTCTAAACACCGGATATGATTCAGCTGCAGCATGTTTTCGACACCTTCTCCCGGCTGAAGGTCATGATTGTCGGCGATGTTATGATCGACTCTTACCTGTGGGGACATACCGACCGCATCTCCCCTGAAGCGCCGGTGCCCGTCATCACCTGCACGCAGAACGAATACCGTCCCGGCGGTGCGGCCAACGTGGCGCTCAACATCGAATCGCTGGGCGGCCGGCCCGTCCTGTGCACCGTCATCGGCAATGACGACTCCGGCTTGAGTTTTCTGTCGATGATGCAGGCCAAGGGCATCAGCACGGAGGGCATCACATTCGACCCGCAGCGCACTACGACCGTCAAGACCCGCATCATCAGCAACGGACAGCAGATGCTGCGTGTTGACCGGGAAACTGACACTCCGCTCTCGGAAGAGATGGAACGACGGTTCATCGAACGCGTCCGCCGGCTCTTCAAAGCGGAGCATTTCGACGCCGTCGTCTTCGAAGACTACGACAAAGGGGCCATCACCCCGGCGGTCATCACCGAGACCGTCGCCGCAGCCGGAGATCTCGGGGTCCCGGTGCTGGTGGACCCCAAAAAAAGAAATTTCAACCATTACCGGAACATCACGCTGTTCAAGCCCAATTTCAAAGAATTGACCGAAGGCCTCGAACTGCGCATCGGCAAGACCGACACGGACGCCCTTTTCCAGGCCGTACAGACATTCCAGAAAGAAAAGGATATCCGGAACATGCTCGTCACACTGTCTGAGGCCGGCATGTTCCTCAGCGATACGGACGGTTACCGCGCCATCCCTGCCGAACGGCGCGACGTAGCCGACGTCTCCGGAGCCGGCGATACCGTCATCGCCACTGCGGCATTGTGCCTGGCGGCCGGCCTGCCGCCCTACGAGACGGCCGTCCTCGCCAACCTGGCCGGCGGACTGGTCTGCGAGAAAGTGGGCGTCGTCCCCATCGACAGAACCTCGCTGTGGCACGAAGCATCCCGGAAAAAAGAACTATTCTCTTGACCATGAACAAGGAAAACATTCTGGCGGCGCTGGCACACGTCAAGCACCCGGCGCTCTCGACCGATATCGTCAAGGCCGGCATGGTCGGCGACATCGCCATTGACGGCGTGCACGTCGCCTTCACGCTGACCTTTCCCAAAGCCAACGACCCGCTCATATCGTCCATCGACAAAGCCTGCCGCAAGGCCATCCTCTACTATGTCCAGCCGGACGCTGAAATCGACATCACGCATGCCTTTGCCCAGGCGCCCGCACCCGAAGAAGATCCGTTGCACATCCGGCATATCATTGCCGTGGCCTCCGGCAAGGGTGGCGTCGGCAAATCGACCGTGGCGGCCAATATCGCCATCGGCCTGCGCCTGGCCGGATACCGGGTGGGTCTGCTCGATGCCGACATCTACGGTCCGTCCATGCCCATGATGCTGCATGCCACGGGCGGTCTGACCGCACGGCAGGACGAGAGGGGCAAGGAATGGATTATCCCGATGGAAACGTATGGTATCAAGATGCTTTCCATCGGATTCTTTGTTCCGGCAGGCCAGGCGGTCGTCTGGCGCGGGCCGATGGCCACCACCGCACTCAAGCAACTGATACACCAGGGCGACTGGAGTGAACTGGATTTCCTGATCCTGGACATGCCGCCGGGCACCGGCGATATCCACATCACGCTGGTCAACGAACTGAAACTGTCCGGTGCCGTCATTGTCAGCACGCCACAGGCCGTGGCACTGGCCGACGTCATGAAAGGCATCGACCTGTTCCGCAATCCGTCCGTCAATGTTCCCATCCTGGGGCTCGTGGAAAACATGGCATGGTTTACACCAGCGGAACTGCCCGACCACAGGTACTACATCTTCGGAAAGGAAGGTTGCCGGAAAATCGCCGAAGCGCAGGGTATTCCGCTGCTGGCGCAGATCCCGGTGGTACAGAGCATCTGCGAAGGCGGTGACGAAGGCACGCCTGCGGCACTCGACCCGGAGAGTACGACCGGACGGATCTTCGCGGACCTGGCAAAAAAAATCGCGGCGGCCGTCGAAACGCCCGCCGCTGAATCCTGAGCAATCCGTCTGCGCAACAGCGTGGACTGAACTAAATCCGGCACGGTCCGGAAAGACCGTCCGACATCAGAGTTCCCACTCGTCGTAATAGGTTATCTCGCGTATCGAAACCTCCGGACCCCAGTAGTCTGTCTTGGTCCAGTTGCCGTTTTCATCAAAGATGGTGGCATCGTCGAGATAATACTGGTCCGGACGGGCCGCGAAGGTTCCGTCCGCACCGGCCTCGTAAACGGTCATCCGTTCCAGGTTGCCCTCGGAGTAAGTAAAGACATGTTTCAGATTGTCCCCTACGAGATAGGAGAGCAGCCGCCCATCACCGTCATAGACAAAATCATGGTAACGCTTGCCGTCGGCATCCGCGAAAGCGGAGAGCCGCCCGTCGGCATCGTACGTGTACACCTTCTCGCCGGCCGCCATCCGGAAAGTCCAGACGCTGGACGGACCTGACTGGGTCTGACTCAGCGTCGCATGCTCGTGCATAATATGACCGGCCGGATCGAACAGCGTGGAATCCATGCCGTTGTCATTGGACAATACGACCAGTTTGACTGCGCCGCTGACTTGTTTGAACGCCTGCGCGCCCTTGGGCGGCACCTGTCCGGCGGTCTGCGCCAGGAGCATCTGCGGCAGAAAGAGCGTACATGCCGCCGCGAAGAATAGAAGATGTTTTTTCATGAGCGTTTGTTTTCGACTGCAAACTTAATGCTTTTCCCGATTATCCGCCGGCACGTTTTGCTTTATAGCCCGCTTCAACGAGCAGCGCCAGCACCCGGTCGCGGAAGTCGCCCTGAATGAGGATGTCTCCGTCCTTGGCGGATCCGCCCGTCCCGCATTTGGCCTTCAGCTGACGGCAAAGCGTCTCCAAGTCGTCTGAAGCGCCCTTGAATCCGGTAACGAGCGTCACGACCTTGCCGCCCCGGTTCCGGCGGTCCAGCTGCACCCGCAACTGCTGCTGCGCGGGCGGCAGGGTCTCCGCCTCTTCGTCTGCACCGTCATAACGGTAGACAAAGTCGGGATCTGTCGAATAGACAATGCCGCTTCTGTTTCTGTGAGAGGTCATTCCGTCCAGATTTTTTCTTCGAACGAAGCAATTTCGGCTTCGATGCGATCGGATTCCGCAGCCACCTCGTCCGCCGGCACATAGTCGGCCAGACGCTGATTACCACGCGCGTTCGATATAGCATAAATGATGCCATCGTAACGGTGCTGCGTCAGATAGGCCTCCATGGACATCTGGCGGGCCTCGTTGTCACTTGTTGTGACGTACTTGTTGGACAGCAGGTCCCGGACCGGCATGACCGGCACCCAGAAGGTCTGCTGGGGTACCAGGTCATCGGGGGAATCGTCCCCGCTGTCCTTCGGAATCATCCGGATCGGGCAGATGCCGATGGGACGCCGCTGCATGTGGGCGTTCCGCTTGTCGAAATAAACCATTTCCTTGACGAGCACCTTCTGAATATCCTCAAGCTGACTCTCCTGCTCACGCGCAACCCAGACACGGCGGCCGTTCTCATCGAGCACCGCGATGGAATCGTGGATGGCACCGAGGGCCGTCTCGACCTGCGCCGGCGTCATGCGCAGCGACGCATGGAATTCGTTGCCGAGCGCCGTCGGCTGATAGGCTGTCACTTCCCCGCGCTGGATGCCCTCCAGCAGGATGGTGATCATGTTCTGCTTACCGCCCACCGGATTAACCGGATAGAAGAACGGCGAATTGCTGTCATCCTCCCGGTCCAGCATGCGCCATATGGTCCGTTGGTACACCACATCTTCGGCCTGGAGAAGCCCGAACACAGCCGCATCGCCCTCCGTCACACGTTCGGTGTACGGATTGAGTTCCACTTCCGCCCGGACCGTCTGTGCGCCGGCCGGCAGCCAGACTGCGGCCGCCAGCAGCGCCGCTGCCATTTTTCTTGCCAATTGACTGTTCATATATTTGACAATTAATTGATTCTAAACTGCATGGGCGCCAGTTCGCGGATAGTGCCATCCGGCGCCTGCGCCTTGATATCTTCGAAATATACTTTGGAATTCTTGCTTAACCGGTTGATGAGCGCCTTCTGTTCATCGGTCAGACGCGCCGAAGAGGAAGCCTTTTCCTGCAGGAAGCCGTCCACCAGCCCGGACACCTTGAACTCCACAATAGTGAATTTCATATCGAAATCGAAATACTCCAGTTCAGCCTGCAGGGCGATCTGCGCCGCCAATGTCGCCTTGTCGATGGTACCGCCCTTCTTGTCGCCGATCTTGGCTACGGGGTCGGGCACCTCCTTTACACGGAACAACATGGTTCCCATAGTCTTCTGTACGCCGTTGACCATGGCCGACACGGTGATGGTAGCATTCTCGCCGGCTGTTCCGGGCCGTACGATATAGCCTCCGGCGCCGTCTTTCGTAATGGTGCCGTTGTCAATCCGCACCGATACGCTCTCGTTCGGCACCCCGGAAACGGTGGCCGTCACCGGATTGTCCACGCCGACATACAGCACGTTCATCTTGGTGGCGGATATGACCGCGTTCGGCGTACCGACCTGGTAGCTGGCCTCAAACGGCCGCCGCGTATAGGTCCCGTCGTTGTTCCGGATCTGCACCAGGCCTTTCCAGCTGTAAATCCCCGGTGCACCGGCAGTCCGGCGGTAGAGCCCTTTGCCATTGAGCACGCGGATGGAGTCGCGCGTGGAAATCATCTCATAGTCCGTCGTGCCGTCCGGCAGCTTGCGGCTGCGCCAGTCGCCGATATACACCGCCGGCGAGGTGGTGGAATCGTACGCGGCCATGATGACCTGCGCCTCATAGGTCTCGCCCGACAGGACATAGTCGGACGACGACAGCACCAATGCATCGAGTTTGTTGAACTTGTAGGCGCCGATGTCAATCTGCGTCATCAGGTGCTGCAGCACATCCGATTCAGCGTTGCGAACATCTCCCTGTATTTTCGACAGGTTGGCAAGCGCAGCCATCAGCGGCATATTCT
The DNA here is from genome assembly GCA_017523725.1 of Bacteroidales bacterium. Classification (GTDB taxonomy): domain Bacteria; phylum Bacteroidota; class Bacteroidia; order Bacteroidales; family UBA4181; genus JAFWVY01. The sequence continues at coordinate 70,019 of JAFWVY010000023.1, read as the reverse complement.
CAAAGTAGTACGACTCCCACGACGTATGCATGCCGTCACGGGTCATCACCCGCTGCGTGTTCAGCGAGCCGTTCAGCGCCTCCTGCAGCACGGTGTCGCCATCGGCGACCAGCGACAGGAGCTGCTCGCGGTATGCGTCAATTTTTTCCCGCAGTTCTTCACCCTTGCGTTCCTGGATCATCATCTGCGAGGCATAGTCCATGTTCTCCTTGGCATTGATCTGACGTCCGTCAATCGTACCGTCCGCACGGATAGCCTGCGTCCGCCGGCCTTCGGCCAGCCGTACGATCTGCTGTTTCAGACGCTGCACGTAGGCCACCAGCGAATCGGAGGATGCATGCACCATGTCCGCCTTGTCCTTCCACGCACCAGCCTTGTCCGGATTGAGCGCCGCCTGCCGTTCAAAATCCTCGTACACTGCGCCGTTCTTCTGTTCCGCACGCTGGGTCGTCTCGGCCAGGCCGTCGTCCACTACGACAAAAGCGTCCAACACTTCATTCGATACATTCAAGGCCAACATGGCCGTGAGTACCAAATACATCATGTTGATGAGTTTCTGCCTCGTCGTTTCTTTCAAACGCGCCATATCCCTTCCGTCATTTGCCCTGCATCGCAGTAAGCATGTTGATATACACGGTATTGAGTGCCGTCAGATTCTTGTTCAGTGCGTCCAGTTGCACGATGTAGGCATCGTTGCTGACCCCCATCTTCGACATTTCGTTCTTCAGGTTGAGCGCCAGCGCCTGATAAGAGACACTCAGTGCGACGAGCGACTGTTGCAGGCCCTCCGCGGTCGTGCGGAACGACTGGTTGAGATTTGTCACGGTGGCGGCTGCCTCCTGCATGCCGGCCGTGTACTGCTGCGTGGACGAAACGAACGAACTGATGTCGGCCATGCCTTCGGCGGTCTTGTTCAGCCGCTGCAGCGACTGTTCCAGCTTGGCGAAGGTCGAAGGATCGATCTCGACCAGGCGGCTCATGGCATTTTCAATGCGTTTCAGCACCGCATCCGGCACCTGGCCGCTACCGCTATCGGCATTGGCCGAACGGGCGACGTCCCGGACGCTTTCGGGCGACAGGGCGGTCAGGAACTGACGGGGTTCGCCACCTTCCAGTTCCGGGAAAACAGTTTCCCAGTCATAATCCTTATAGGGACGCTCGAAGGCGTACAGAAAAAAGATGATGGCCTCGACGCCCAGGCCGGCCACCAGGAAATACCCGGCTTTCGGCCAGTGCATCAGCTTGAATAGCACGCCGATAATCACCACCGACGCACCCCAGCCGTACATTTTGGCCACAAAATTCTTCCATTTCTGCGTATCGAAAAAACTGCGTGTATTTTTCATGGTAATCTGTTTTTTTCAGCAACACTAACGACGGGGAGACCCCAGATAATCCCGGACGCAACGGAAACCGATGTACGACCGGCACGAGTCCTGATATTCGTAAGAACGCGTCGAGACGCGTACGAAATATTCGGCATCCTTCCAGGAACCGCCGCGCACCACCTTGCGGCGCAACCGCGCAGGATCGTCGGGAGCGGCTTCATGGCGGAACTCCGGATTGACATCGCTGACAATGCTATAGGCCGATTCATCGTACGCCGACCAGGTCCATTCGGCCACATTGCCGGCCATGTCGTAAAGCCCGTAGTCGTTGGGGGCGAACTGCGCCACCTGAGAGGTCAGCACCCACCCGTCGTCCGAGTAGTTGCCCCGCCCCGGCTTAAAGTTGGCCAGGAAGCAGTCCTTGTTGTTCTTGACGAATTCGCTGCCCCACGGATATTTCTCGCCGTCCAGGCCGCCGCGGGCCGCAAACTCCCATTCGTATTCCGAAGGCAGACGGTAAGCGAAGACCGGCCGCTGTCCCATGCGGGCCAGCGCATCGTTCAGCCGTTTGGTCCGCCATGCGCAGAAGGCCTGGGCCTGTTCCCAGGTGATGCCCACCACCGGATAGTTGTCGTAGGCTTCATGCCAGAAATAGGTCGAGGCGATCGGTTCGTTGTACATGTAGTCGAAGTCCTTGATCCAGCACAGCGTGTCGGGATAAATCGGCACCGACGTGCGCTTGATCAGGTCGCGGCGGCTGCCGTAGTCGCCGGAAGCCGCGCGTTTCAGGTCCAGTTCCTCGTACGTGAAGACGAGGCGTTCGGTACGCAGGGCGGGCTTGCCGAAAAGCCATTCTTCCTCGGGGAGGTACATCTCCTGCCGGACCATGTCGGCGATGTCTTCGTTGCGCATGTCGATGCGCGTCCTCCAGTCGAGCGCCGCCGTCTCGGCCGAGCGTTCATCGTCGGCGTTGAGCATGAACTCGTCATATCCGGCCATCAACAGTTCCCTGCGGATGATGGAATCCTTCACCCACATCACGAACTGACGGTACTCGGCATTGGTGATTTCGGTCTCGTCCATGTAGAAGGGATTGACCGTGATACTCTTAGTGGTGGAATTGGGATCCCACAGCACCGCGTCCTCGCTGTCGCTGCCGATGACAGCCGTCCCGCCGGGCACCAGTTTCATGCCATGCGGCAACGGTTCGATGTAACGTTTCCGCGCCGTACCGACCAGCTCGCCGCTGCCGGTGTTGGCGCAGCCCGTCGCCAGGACGGCGAACAGGGCCCATAAGAACCATTTCTTCATATTTCGTCTTTTTCAGTACCGCCGGAACGGTCCCAACCGCCGGCCTGTCCGGATGCACCAGTTTATAGATACCTGATACTCCTGTACTTGTAAACATTCCTTTCACGACCGATCCGGAACTGGTAACGCACGGAAAATTCGTGCGAGCCGTCCGAGATGCCGCCCAACTTGCTCACCGGGAAATCATAGGCGTAACCTATGCGCAATCCGGTGGACAATTCGATGCCGACAAGACCGGTCACAGCATCCTGCTGCCTATATGAAACGCCGCACCAAAACTTTTTATTGTACTCAAAACGGCAATTTCCCGAAAAAAACGACATTTTTCCGTCGGTCCTCCACAGGACGGAGGGCAGGAACTCCCAGGCAGGATTGCCCATTTTGCGTTTGTAGCCGCACAGTACATAGTATTGACGCTTGAGCGTTTCTCCGGTCTGCATGTAAGCGAACTCCGGTTCGAAAAGATGTAGTGAAGAAAGGCCTATATAGTAGTTTTCGGTTTCATAGTAAAGTCCGAAGGATGCATCGAACGTCGCATCCGAAGCGTTCTGCTCCGGCACGGCGACGTCAGCGCCCGCTCCGGCCGTGGCCGATCCGGGATAAATCCAGTCGGCCTCCAGTTTACGTTGGAACATGCCGACGCCCAGACCCATGCCCAACTGTCCCGATGCAATCCGCATGTGGTAGGCATACAGCAAATTGACATTCAAATTCTTGTTGAAGGCATATTCATCGTTGGAAAGGATGATGCCGAGACCGCCCGGCGCCCGGCGCAGATTCACCGGCACCTGGGCCTGCAGGGACATGATTTCCGGTGCGCCCTTGATGCCGCTCCACTGCCGGCGCACCAGCGCCGAAAGATCCGCCATGCCGGATGCTCCGGTATAGCCCGGATTGAAGGTTATGATGTGGTTGAAATACTGGCTGTAGTCGGATTCCTGCTGACATCTGCCCTCTATGGCGGACCCCAGCAGCAGGATTCCTATGAACAACCATCGTCTCATGTCATGCCGATATTCGATGCCGCGTCAGCGCCGTATCAGTTTGCACCACCTGGAAGGCATTTCGTTGTTGCATGCCCGCTCGTAGTCGCTTTGGGAACATGCCGTCACGGCGGGGGGACGTCCCTCTTCGCCGGGCAGAAGCATCCACCAGCGACCAGTCAGTATACTCTTCAGGAAATGAAGCGTCTGCCCGCTCTGGTCCAGCGACACGATATATTTCTGAAAATTTGCGGCGTTTTCGGAGGGATGCTCCCTGACCCGCAGGGACAGGCCGGAAAGGAAGTGCCAGATGCACTGGGCTGCCACACAGGCCGTCACGTTCAGTGTCTGGCGGCCTTTCGGACGCATGTCGCCGAGGCTGAACACGCCGCACATCGGACTGGTGCCGGCGAAAAAAGCCAGCCGGCAGGCTTCCTCAGCCATGAAACCGTTGGGCGAAAGCCAGGAAGTTTCGGGCGCATCGGCATAGCGGACTGCCGTCATGCTCAGCGACACGACATGGCTGTCTCGCAGATAGGGTTCCACCATTTCAAGATCTTCCCGGACCACGCCCAGCCGGAGCACATCGTAATACTGCTCCGCATGTGTCCACTGCGCGGCGGATGCGAGATACCGCTGGGCACCCACCTGCGTGTATTCCAGATCCTGGCCAGGGGTCCAAAGCATCCGTGAGAGCGGGGAGATTTTGTCGGCATACCGGTAATCCTCCGGAAAAACATGCGGATGAACAGAAGTCCAGTGCAGGAAACGCTCGTGCCGTACCGCAGGCAGCAGTGCCCCGTAGACCACGTCGTACGACCCGCCGATCAGCACCGTGACGATGTCCCGGTCGCGAAGCCAGGATATCAGCATGTCAACGGCACAATAGGTGTCGTTCAGGGTATGTCCCGGCTTCAGGTCGCCAAGATCCGTCACCACTTTGTCACCAAAAGGATTGGACAGTTCGTACAGGGCCTTCCGTACACCGGCCGGTGCCTTGGCTTCGCCGCGATGCCCCGTGAGACGGTCTTCGGGGATCCCCACGATGGCGACTGCCGTCCCTTCGGGAAGGGCCGCATCGGCATCGCTCCCGAACAGCCGGATGTGTTCTCCCAGGGAACCGTCCGTCGCATGCTGCTTGGCAGCCGGTGAAACAGGCGTGAGCAGGTTGAGCAGGTCCATTACGATTTCTTTGAACGTTTACCGCCGGTCCGGGGGCTTTTGGCATCCGCCTCGGCGATGATCTGCAGGCAACGCTCCAGCGTCAGTCCGGCAGGATCCTCCTTTTTCGGAATCTTGTAATTCTTCTTGTCGCAAGCGATATACGGTCCCCAACGACCGTTCAGTATCTGGATCCGGGCATCTTCTTCGAAGGTCCGGATGAGTTTGTTCTGGTCGGCCAGGCGCTTGGCCTCAATGACTTCGATTGCACGTTCCGTCGTAATTTCCAACGGATTGTCCACATCAGGCCGGAGCGAATAGAACTTGCCGCCATGCAGCAGATAGGGACCGAACCGTCCCACCGACGCCGTGATCTCCTTGTCTTCGTACTGGCCCAGTTTGCGCGGCAGCCGGAACAACGCCAGCGCCTCCTCCAGCGTAATCGACTCCATATGCTGGCCCTTCAGCAGCCCGGCGAAACGCGGCTTGTTCACATCGGAAGTCGAACCCATCTGCACCAGCGGGCCATATTTGCCCATCTTGACCGTCAGCGGCACACCGGTTGCCGGGTCATAACCGAGCAGACGTTCGCCCACCGTACGGTCGGAATGCTCCATCGTTTCCTCCACCTTGGCGTGGAACGAGCGGTAGAACCGCTGCAGCATGTCCTCCCATTTCATGTTGCCCGCCGCAATCTCGTCAAATTCCTTTTCGACCGTTGCTGTGAAATTGTACTCCAGCACATCGCCGAAATGCGCCACCAGGAAATCGTTCACGATAATACCGATGTCGTTCGGCACCAGCTTGGCTTTCTCGGATCCGTAAAGTTCCTTCTTCTCCGTTTCCGTGATTTCTCCGTTCTCGAAGGTCAACACGCGGATGATGCGTGTCTCGCCCGGTTTGTCCTCCTTTACGACATAGCCGCGCTGCAGGATTGTGGAAATGGTCGGCGCATAGGTCGAAGGACGGCCGATGCCCAGTTCCTCCAGTTTCTTGACCAAACCGGCCTCGGTGTACCGCGCCGGAGAATGCGTGAACCGCTCGGTGGCCGTCATGTGCCCGAGAGCGAGCGTCTGGCCGGCCGTGAGCGGCGGCAGCAGTCCGCCGGTCTCCTCTTCCGGCTCGTCATCGTGCGATTCGATATAAAGCTTCAAGAATCCGTCGAAGCGAACGACCTCGCCCGATGCCGCAAATTGTTCCGGCGATGAGGAAATGAGGATGTTCACCGTCGTTTTCTCTATCTGGGCGTCGCTCATCTGCGAAGCGACGGTCCGCTTCCATATCAGGTCGTAAAGTTTCTTTTCGACGGCCGTTCCGCTGATCTCGCGCTTGTCCAGATAGGTGGGCCGGATGGCTTCGTGCGCTTCCTGCGCCCCCTTGGTCTTGGTCTTGTAGCGGCGCGGGCAGACATACGCCTCACCGAATTCGGACGCCACAACCTTTCGGGCCATGTTCAGCGCCAGGTCGGACAGATTGACCGAATCGGTACGCATGTAGGTGATTTTTCCCGCCTCGTACAGCCGCTGGGCCACTGACATGGTCTGTGACACCGACAGGCCGAGCTTGCGTGAAGCTTCCTGCTGCAGCGTCGATGTGGTGAACGGCGGCGCAGGCGATTTCCTGGACGGTTTGGTCACGATATCGCCGACGGTATAGACCGCAGGACGGCAGCGCATGAAGAAATCCCGGACTTTGTCGGGCGTGTCCAGCCGGGCCTGCAGTTCGGCCGTCAGGGCATTCTTCTGCCCGGGCACGTCAAAACGTCCCAGCACCCGGTAGGATGAAGTGGGGACAAAATTCCGGATTTCGCGTTCGCGCTCCACCAGCAGACGCACAGCCACGCTCTGCACACGGCCCGCAGACAGCGCCGGTTTCACTTTCTTCCAGAGCACCGGCGACAGTTCGAAACCGACCAGCCGGTCCAGCACACGGCGGGCCTGCTGGGCGTTGACCAGATTGATGTCGATGTCGCGCGGCTCGGCAATGGCGCGCAGGATGGCATCCTTCGTAATTTCGTTGAAAACAATGCGCCGCGTATGGTCCTTTTTCAATTTGAGGACTTCCGACAGATGCCATGCGATGGCCTCTCCCTCGCGGTCCTCATCGGAAGCCAGCCAGACCGTCTCAGCCTGCGTCACTTTCTTTTTCAGTTCGGAAACCAGACTTTTCTTGTCGTCCGGCACGATGTAGAGGGGACGGAAATGGTCGTCGATGTCCACGCTGATGGTTTTCTTGTCCAGATCGCGTATGTGCCCGAAACTGGACGTTACCTCATATCCGTCCCCCAGAAATTTCTCTATGGTTTTGGCCTTGGCCGGCGACTCTACGATGACTAAATTCGATTTCATCCCCTGTATATCTGACTTTGAATTATTTGGACAAAAGGAAGCGGTTTCCCCCGTCCGTTTGGTCCGGGATTGGTATACACCACCCGTCCCCTTTCCAATGGAGGGCGCAAAGTAATACATTTTTATTCAGAAAAGCGGAGCGACGCCTGAAAAAACTTCGCAAAACGGCCCGAATCTGATATGTAAAATACTGATTTATAACATGCTGACAAGACGGCACACACGTCTTCTATTCTCAATGCCCTTCTGCATCAATTCCGACCCGTTCCCGCCGGACTGCATTGCTATGCAAGAAATTTGTATTTTTGCAGTTCACACGTCCGCGTGACACACCGGACGCCATTCAGTCATATGACAAAGACAAAGATTTTCGTGCTGTGCTGCTGGGGGCTGCTGTTGCTCGCACTGGGCGGCAGCTATCTGCTCTTCAGTGCCATAGCCCATGGCAGACTGGGTTTCATGCCGACCTTTGAGGAGCTGGAAAACCCCAAGCGCAACCAGGCTTCCGAAGTATTCTCGGCAGACGGGCAACTGCTGGCCACCTTCTACATCGAAAACCGGAACCCCGTTTCTTTCGAAGAAATCTCGCCCTACGCCATACAGGCACTCATCGCCCGGGAGGACCACCGATTCTATGAACATGCCGGCATCGACGGCATCGGGCTGGTGCGTGTCGCCGTCAAGACCCTGCTGATGCGGCAGAGCGGCGAAGGCGGAGGCAGTACCATCACCCAGCAGCTGGCCAAGAACCTCTTTCCGCGCGACACGACGCGCTACACCTCGTCCTTCCAGCGGTACCGGCAGCTGACCATCGACAAGCTGCGCGAATGGGTCACCGCCGTCAAACTGGAACGCAACTATACCAAGGACGAAATCCTGACGTGGTACCTCAACACCGTGCCCTTCGGCCACGAGGCCTACGGCATCAAGACGGCCGCCAGGACTTTCTTCAACAAGACGCCAGACTCGCTCAGGGTGGAAGAAGCCGCCCTGCTCATCGGTCTGCTCAAAGGACCGACCCGCTACAGCCCGGTACGCAATCCTGAGCGCTCGCTCGTCCGGCGCAACGGTGTGCTGGAAAAGATGAAAGAGCACGGATATCTCACCCGCGCCGAACTGGATTCCATCTCGGCACTCCCCATCACCCTGCAGGTCCAGGTGCAGGACCACCTGACAGGCACGGGTACGTACTTCCGGGAATTCCTGCGGCTGACCATGAGCCGTACCAAGCCGGTCCGCAGCCGTTACGCCAATCCCGACAGTTACCGGGAAGACTCCGTCAAATGGTTCACCAACCCGCTGTACGGCTGGTGCAACAAAAATTTCAAACCGGACGGAACGCCGTACAATCTGTACCGTGACGGGCTGAAAATCTACACCACGCTGGATTCGCGGATGCAGCAATATGCCGAGGAAGCGGTGGCGGAACACATGAAGTACCTGCAGGCCAACTTCTTCAAGGAAAAGAAGAATTCCCGCAAGGCGCCCTTCTCCAACGACCTGACCATGGGTCGCATCGACACCATCATGCGCGAATCCATCCGGCAGAGCATCCGCTATACCAACATGCGCCGCAACGGCATGTCCGACGCCAAGATCATGCAGGCTTTCAAAGAACCGGTCGAAATGGAAGGCATGTTCTCGTGGGACGGCGAGTTCGACACCATTATGACGCCCTACGACTCTATCTTGTACTACAAGCACTATCTGAGGTCGGGCATGATGTCCATGGATCCCCGGACCGGCCATGTCAAGGCCTACGTCGGCGGCATCGATTTCAAGCATTTCAAGTGGGACGCCGTCACCGTGCAGAAACGGCAGGTCGGCTCGACGTTCAAACCGTTCCTTTATACACTGGCGCTGCAGGACAAGAAAGAACTGACGCCGTGCTACGAAGTGCTCAACATCCCTCAGACTTTCATCGACAACGGCAAGCCCTGGACACCGCGCAGCTCCGGCAACTCCGAAGACATCGGCAAACGCGTGACACTCAAATGGGGTCTGGCGAAATCCGAAAACAACATCTCGGCGTGGATCATCAAGCAGGTGACCCCCAAAGCGGTGGCCGACATGGCGCACAAGATGGGCATCACCAGTTACATCGACCCCGTACCTTCGATTGTCTACGGCACGTCCGACATCTCCGTGGCGGAGATGGTGACCGCCTACTGCGTATTCGCCAACAAGGGGGTCTATACCGAACCTGTTTTCGTAACGCGCATCGAAGACAAAAACGGCAATGCCCTGATGCCCTCCTATCTGCCCCGCACGGAAGAAGTCATCAGCGAAAGGACCGCCTACATGATGGTCAACCTGCTGCAGGGCGTCGTGGACGGCGGCACGGCGGTGCGGCTCAGGCTGCGCTACAATTTCACCAATGAAATCGGCGGAAAGACCGGCACGACCAACGAGCATTCGGACGGCTGGTTCATGGGCATCACCCCCACGCTCGTGAGCGGCGTATGGGTCGGCGGCGAAGAGCGCTCCATCCACTTTGACGCCATGTCACGCGGCCAGGCCGCGGAAGAGGCATTACCCATCTGGGCGTTGTACATGAAGAAAGTGTATGCCGACAAGCGGCTCGGCATCAGCCAGGGACCGTTCGACCGGCCGGCCGACATGACCGGCATCGACTGCGAGGTGGACGCCCCGCAGCCCGCTGTCCAGACAGGCGGCAGCCGCTACGAGGAGGATTTCTGAGAATCGCGGACAGTCCAGTCAATCTCCGGAATGCCGTGCTCGCGCAGCCAGGCGTTGGCGCGGGAAAAATGACGGCATCCGAAAAATCCGTTGTAGGCTGACAGCGGCGATGGATGGGCAGCTTCCAGGATGAGGTGGCGGGTCGGATCGATGAGTTTCTTCTTGGCCCGGGCGTAGTTTCCCCACAGCAGAAAAACAATATGATCACGTTCTTCGGAAAGCCGCCGGATGGCGCAGTCCGTAAATGTCTCCCATCCTTTCCCCTGATGTGAGGCGGCCTGATCGGCCCGGACCGTCAGGGTCGCATTCAGCAGCAGCACGCCCTGGTCGGCCCAGCACTGCAGGTTGCCGTTCGAAGGAATCGGACAGCCCAGGTCGTCATGCAGCTCCTTGAAGATATTGACGAGCGACGGCGGCTGTCTGACGCCGTCCTGTACCGAGAAGCAGAGTCCGTGCGCCTGTCCCTCGCCATGATAGGGATCCTGCCCGAGGATTACGGCACGGACCTTGTCCACCGGCGTGGCATTGAACGCGTTGAATATCCACTTGCCCGGAGGATATACCCGGTAGTGGCGTTTCTCCTCAATCAGAAAAGCCTTGAGATCCGCAAAATAAGGTGCGGAAAATTCGGATGCGAGCAGCCGGAGCCACGAAGCATCTATCTGGGGCCGTACCGGCGATACACCGGCGGTCATGGCTGGAGAATCAAGTTCTCCCGGTCCGCCCTGACACGGATATTGTCAGCCGAGATAAAGGCATGGGGATAGTCCGGTGCAATCTGTTTCTGAAAGCGCAGGGCATCGCTCTTGATCCGGAAATCGCCCACATAGATTTTGAAATACGGCTCGTCGTAACTGAGATACGGCACGATGTCGGGATAGGATTCGGAAAAAGTCTTCATGGCATCGAGCGCCTGGCGCCGGGCCGTATTGCCGGCCGCGGAAAAAATGCGGATTCTGTAACCGGGAATGGTTGCTTCGTCATAGCGCTGACGATAGGCGTCCAGCAGCCGTTCGACCTTGCTGTCCTGCACGACGGTGACAGCGCCGCCGCCGGAAGCGTGTTCGGCGAACGTCCGGAAAAGCTCCGGCGTGGACAACGAGTCAGCCGCCACCGGCACCGGCGAATAATAGTATACCGGTGCGGATTCCTGCGCGGTCAGTACCGCCAGACAGCATAACCAGCAGGCAAATCCTGCCGCAATCCTTTTCATCATGACAGTTTTTTCAGAAACGATACCGCAAAGTAAAGAAAAAAAAGAGACTTCCGACTTTTTTTGTAACTTTGGACTTCATTTTTACTGCATATGACCCCTTTGGAAGGAAAAGTTGTTCAAGTCATCGGGCCCGTCGTTGACATTTCGTTCGAAACTTCGGGCGCCCAGTTGCCGGAAATCCACGATGCGCTCGAAATCGACCGGGAAGACGGCACCACGCTGGTGGCGGAAGTCTATCAGCACATCGGAGAATGCATGGTCCGGACCATTGCGATGGATTCCACCGACGGACTGCGCAGAGGCATGCACGTCCGGACGATGGGCGGTCCGATCCGCATGCCGGCGGCCGACCAGGTGAAAGGACGGCTGCTGAACGTCACCGGCGATACCATAGACGGTATCCAAATGCCCGTCAGCAAAGAAGGTGGCTATCCCGTCCACGCGGCACCGCCGGCGTTCGAGGACCTGCGGACCGAGACAGAAATCCTGTTCACCGGCATCAAGGTCATCGACCTGCTCTGCCCGTATGCCAAAGGCGGCAAGATCGGTCTCTTCGGCGGTGCGGGTGTCGGCAAGACCGTGCTGATCATGGAGCTCATCAACAACGTGGCGAAAAAATACGACGGCATGTCGGTGTTCGCCGGGGTCGGCGAACGTACCCGCGAGGGCAACGACCTGCTGCGCGAAATGATTGAATCGGGCGTCATCAAGTATGGCGACGAATTCCGCAAGTCGATGGAGAACCAGCAGTGGGACTTGTCGAAAGTGGATCCGGAACAGCTGAAGGAATCCCAGGCTACGCTGATTTTCGGACAGATGAATGAACCGCCGGGAGCCCGCGCCACCGTAGCGCTCTCCGGGCTGGCCGTCGCCGAGTCGTTCCGCGACGGCACGCAGGAAACCGGTGGACGGGATATCCTGTTCTTAGTGGACAACATTTTCCGTTTCACCCAGGCGGGCTCCGAAGTCTCCGCCCTGCTCGGCCGCATGCCGTCGGCCGTGGGATACCAGCCTACGCTGGCCACCGAGATGGGACAGATGCAGGAACGCATCACCTCCACCAAACGTGGTTCCATCACCGCCGTCGAAGCCATCTATGTTCCCGCCGATGACCTGACGGACCCGGCTCCGGCCACAACGTTCGTCCATCTGGACGCCACCACGGTGCTCAGCCGGAAAATCACCGAGCTGGGCATCTATCCGGCCGTCGATCCGCTGGATTCCACCTCGCGCAGTCTGACGGTCGAAGTGGCCGGACAGGAGCATTACGACACCGCCCAGAAAGTGAAAGCGCTGCTGCAGCGCTACAAGGAACTGCAGGACATCATCGCCATCCTGGGCATGGACGAGCTTTCCGACGCCGACAAGCTGGTCGTACACCGCGCCCGCCGCGTACAGCGTTTCATGGGACAGCCGTTCCATGTGGCGGAGCAGTTCACCGGCATCCCGGGCGTCTTCGTGGACATCGCAGACACCATCAAGGGATTCAAGATGATCATGGACGGCGAACTGGACCGCTATCCGGAAGCCGCATTCCAGATGGTCGGCACCATCGAGGAAGCCATCGCCAAGGGCGAAAAACTGCTGTCAGAAAACCAGGCGTAACACCATGCATCTCGACATCATCACACCGGAAGGCAACTGCTGGTCGGGCGAAACGTCCGGCGTCCGGGTCCCGGGAACCAAAGGCTCGTTCGAGGTGCTGCACAATCATGCGCCCATCATTTCCACACTGACGCCCGGTGTCATACAAGTCCGGCAGGAAAGCGGCGAAACGCTGGTTTTCAAGATCTCCGGCGGCGTCATCGAAGTTTCGCACAACCGGTTGGCCCTGCTCACCGAAACGGCGGAACCCGCCTGACCCAACCTTCACCAGACGTGAGCAAATTCCTGATCATCCGGTTCAGTTCCATCGGCGACATCGTCCTCACCACGCCGGTGGTCCGCTGCCTGAAGCAGCAGGTGCGCGGAGCCGAAGTGCATTACCTGACCAAGCCTTCCTACCGTAAAATACTGGAAAACAATCCATATATCGACCGTCTGCACCTGCTTTCCGACGACTTCGGCACAACGGTCGAAGCCTTGAAGGCCGAACGTTTCGACTACATCATCGACCTGCACCACAGCCTGCGCTCCCTGCGGCTCAAATGCCGGCTCTGGCCGGTCCGGTCCGTCAGTTTCAACAAACTCGACCTGCGCAAATGGCTGTACGTAAAATTCGGACTCAACCTGTTGCCGGACGTGCACATCGTCGACCGTTACATGGCCACTGTCAAGCGTTTCGGCGTCACCGACGACGGCGGGGGACTGGACTATTTCATCGCGCCGGAGGATGAGGTGACTCCGCCCGACCTGCCGCTCGGCTATATCGCGGTCGTGCTGGGCGCCCAGCATGCCACCAAACGGCTGCCGAAAGCCAAACTCGTCGAAATCTGCGAGCAACTGCCCTACCCCGTAATCCTGCTGGGCGGAAAGGAAGACGCCGAAACCGGCGAGTACATCGCACGCTCCGCCGTGACCCGGGACGGACTGAATCCGCGCGGCTGCCCCGTCATCAACGCAGCCGGAAAATACAACCTGAGCCAGTCGGCCTCGCTTGTCCGGCAGGCACGTGCCGTCCTGGCCCACGACACCGGGCTCATGCACATCGCCGCCGCATTCCGGAAACGCATCGTCTCGGTCTGGGGCAACACCGTGCCCGCCTTCGGCATGTATCCGTACCGGCCGGCCGAAGGCAGCGTGTGCATCGGCCGCGACCTGCCCTGCAGGCCATGCTCCAAGATCGGGTATGAGCAATGTCCGCGCAAACACTTCGCCTGCATGGAGACACTGGATGTAGAAGACATCGTGAAAGCCCTGCTCTCCTGACGGTCCCGCAACGCAGATGCAAAAAAAAAGCAGCCGGATTGCGGCTGCTTTCAACACTGTCGGTGAACGACTTATTTCTTCAAATCCTTGAGAGCTTCCTCCTGCTGTGCAATCGTCTGACGTTGTTTCTCAATCAGCGATTTCGTCTTTTCGACAGATGAATTCAGGCGATCCAGTTCCTTCTCCAGCGATTTCAGTTTCTTGTTCGAAGCGGCAATCACCTTCTCCTGGTTGCCGATGTTGGTTTCCTTGACAAAATCGTTATGGAACGGCACGAACGAATTCTCAAGCAGATCCTTGAGCTTGTCCACCGTCTCTTTGTCCGTGTTCGGCGAAATAAACGGCGCATCGTCGCCGGCACCGGTGGAAAGCAGAATGCTCACCTTCTGCGTCTGCAGTTTCTTGTCTACCGTCTGCACCAGGGCGTAAACGTTCAGATACTGCGGCGACAGCCTGTTGAACATGGTCGCTTCAGCCTTCATGATCTTGCCTTTGCTGACCGGAACGCCTTCCTTCCGCAGATAGTTATATACCGAGGTCTGAGTCACGGCCCTGTCGCCGTTCACTACTATCGATACCGCAGGGCGGAGCACCTTGTTGAGCGTTTCACTTGATTCACGGGCCTGCTGAGCGCTGGCCGAAACGGCGCCGAATATCGAACAGACAAGCACCGCTGTCAGAATTCTCATTTTCATCTTTTTCAAGTTTTATGGGTTTGGACTGCGAAAATAGGCAAAAAATTGCTTCCATTACATAAAAATTTGCTATACTCATTTTTTTTCGCTTCTTTTGTAATTTAAGAGAATTATGTAGTATCATCCCGTATTTTCATGATTTCCTGAAGGTTATTCCATCTTGGAAAGACTGACGGGCGGCACGGGAAAACGGGAAGAAGCGTTTGTTTGAGGCATGAAACTGACATTTACCGAGAAAATAACCACGTTATGAACAGAAAACAACTTTTGGAACAGTTTGACGAGCTATTCCGGATAGCCGCGCGTTTCGCCATCGAAAACGCCAACGACGCGATTTATCCGTGCCATCTTTTCAAGGCGTTGCTGCAAAAGGACATGGGTCTTGTCCCGTTCATCGAAACCGACCTGGACAAGGACTATTACTATCTGCTGGAATGGGCCGACTGCGAAATCGCCATGACGCCCAAAGCCTCCCGCCCGATGAGCGACGTAGCTCCGAACGAGGCCTCATGGCTCGTTTTTGACGAAGCCGATTCGTTGCGGCAGAAAATGGGTGCCGACGAAATCGACAACAAGATACTGCTGGCCGCATTGGTCACGCCGGGTGCCGGATTCAGCGTCAACCAGCTGAAGACCCTGCCGCTCTCCCCGTCCGAAGTCATCGACGTCGTGGCGGCCGAAGCCGCACCGTCCGCACCGGGCGCGCCCAAACCTGTCAAGATGACGGCCAACGCCAAGAAAACGCTGTCGAAATACTGCATCGACAAGAACGAACTGGTTGCCTCCGGCAAGACCACGCCCGTCATCGGATTCGAACGCGAAATCGCTTCGTTCTTCGAGATTCTCGGCCGCAAGACCAAATCCAACCTGCTGATCGTCGGCGAATCCGGCGTGGGCAAGACCTCCCTGATCAACGGATTCGTCAACCGGCTGCTTTACGGTGCGGTACCTTCGTTCCTGCAGCAGGCCGTGGTGTACGAACTCGACCTGGCCGCGCTGTCCGGCGGCGCTGTCAACAAGATGGAGACCGAAGACCGGCTCAAAAGCGTCCTCAGCGAACTGAACGCGATGGGCAACACGGTACTGGTCATCGAGGGCCTGGACAAGATGATGGACAAGCAGGGGGCGCTCTACGGCACCGGCGACATCCTCAAGCAGGAACTCAACAAGGGCGAGCTTCTGCTCATGGCCACCGCAACGGTCGACGGATTCACCAAGAACATCGAGACCGACAAGGAACTGGTCCGGAAGTTCGAGAAAATACAGATTGACGAACCCGATGCAGACACCTGTTTCCGCATCGTCCAGGGGGCGGTTTCGACCTTCGAACAGCACCACGGCATCACGGTGGACGACAACGTCATCTCGGAAGCCATCCGGCTGGCCAAGCGCTACCTCACCGAAAAAGCCATGCCGGATTCGGTGTTCGACCTCATCGACCGCACCATGGCGCTGGTCCGTACGATGAACGATGTGTCGGCCAATGACGTCGCCGCGGTGGAGCAGAAACTCAACCAGCTGAAGGCCAATCCCGAAGGCTTCGACAACCAGCGGATGATGATGGAACTCAACTGGCTGCATTATGAAATATTCAACAAGATCAACGTACTGCTCATCGCACAGCTGGACGACGACACCGACTTCGCCAAGATAGACAGCGTCGAAAAACGGCTCGACTATCTCGGCGGCATCATCAGCAAGCTGAAAGGGCTGGCGGCCGGCAAGCGCACCGCGCTCCGCGAAGCCGACCTGTTCGCGGTCGTCGCCAAGCAGACCGGCATCCCGATGGGCAAGGTCCAGTCGAAGGAACGGGAGCGTCTGGTCAATGCCGAGCAGATTCTCAAACGCCGCGTCGTCGGCCAGGACCATGCGGTCAAGATCATTCTCGACACCATTTACGAATCGCGTTCCGGCCTGAACAAGAAAGGCCAGCCGATGGGGTCGTTCTTCTTCCTCGGCCCGACGGGAACCGGCAAGACCGAGCTTTCCAAGGCCCTGGCAGAATTCCTGTTCCAGGACGAATCGGCACTGATCCGCTTCGACATGTCGGAGTTCAAGGAAGAGCACTCCGTGGCTCTACTGTACGGCGCGCCTCCAGGATACGTCGGCTACGAGGAGGGCGGCCTGCTGGTCAACAAGATCCGTCAGAAACCGTATTCGGTGGTATTGTTCGACGAAATCGAAAAGGCCCACAAGTCGGTGTTCGACCTCTTCCTGCAGATTCTGGACGAAGGCAAGCTGCACGACCGTCTGGGACGCGTCGGCGATTTCTCCAATGCCTTGATCCTGTTCACCTCCAACATCGGCAGCAAGTTCATCGTCGATTCGTTCGGCAAGGGGGTCATCCCGAAGAACAGCGACCTGCAGAACATCATGCAGGACTTCTTCCGTCCCGAATTCCTGGGCCGCCTCACCGAAATCGTGCCGTTCTCGCCGATCACGGAGCAGATCGTCACCATGATCTTCGGCATCCACCTCAAGGGCCTGGTCAAACTGCTCGACGAGCAGAACATCACGCTCAAGATCGACGACGAGACCAAGAAGGCGATCGCCATGATGGGCTTCAGTCCGCAGTTCGGCGCGCGTCCCATCATCGGCATCATCCGCAAGGAACTCCGCCGGCCGATGTCGAAACTCATCATCTCCGGCAAAATGAAAGCCGGCGACACGGTCGAAGTGAAATGCACGGACGGCACCGTGTCGTTCGAGGTGAACGGAAACCGCATCGAGAATTTCCTCAATTAAGCAGATAACCAATAATTTATAAACATTTAAATATCACAGATATGGAAGAAAAAAACTTTATTTCCAAAGCGATAGACGAGGAATCCGGCAGCAATGTAAGTGCACTGGACACCAACAAGACGCTGATGATCGACCAGTACACATCGGACGCGCAGGGCGAAGACCCCGAACTATTCGAAGACGCCAAGACGCTTGACGATGTCTTCCAGCACTTCAAACCCAACGTAGAAGTCGACTTCACCGACGAAGACGGCGGATCTATTTCCGAGACGCTGTACTTCAACAGCATCAAGGACTTCGAAGCGAATGGCGGCAAAGGCAACCTGGTGGCCAACAGCGAATTCCTTTCGGACAAGAAAGCCAGCATGGACAGCTACGCCAAGGTGAGAAAGCAGATCGAGCAGAACAAGAAGCTGCGCGAGATCCTGAAAGACGCCGGCAGCAAGGAAGAACTCAAAGACTATCTGGAATATTTGTTAAACGAACTCAGTTAATCATACACTATGGAAGATATCAGAGCCACACAGATGCAAAAGGCTGCGGAACAGCAGCAACAGCAAGAGCAGCAAGTACAGCAGAAGAAAGACGTCAGCGACCTGCTATCCCGGTTCGGCGGTTTCTCCGTCATCAAGGGCATCATCCCGACGGCAGAAGACATGAATCCGGCCAAGAAGGCACTGAAGGAGTCGTTCCTGAACGACAGCCGCAAGGAAGCCAAACGCAAAGCCCTGGCCACCGAACTGCGCGCATGGCTGGACATTCTGTCGGAAGACAAGACCGCCTCTACCGAGCTGGTTGACAGTTGCAAGCAGAAAGAAGCCAAATACCTGAAGATTCTGACGCAAGGCATCACCGACGCCCTCGACGCCTCCAAGAATCTGGAGCGCTCCTACCGCGCGCTGGACGCCTTCTTCAAGAACTCCGGTTCGGAAAAGGTGGAGAAACTCAAGATTGTCAATGTGGACAAAGAAGCTATCACCGACAGCGATTCGAGCTTCCAGGGACAGGTCGACGACCTGCTGAAGCACGCGTTCGACCGTCTGAGCCTGAAAGACAGCTACAGTTTCGTGGTCATCCCGGGCGGTGTCTTCAAAGACAGGGTGGACCTGCTCCGCTGGGCCAAGATGGCGCACAAATACAAAGTCATGCTCGTGACCGACACGGCGCTCGAGGACGAGAACTCGCTGGACGACCTGAAGGAAGTCACCAAGGGGTTCGTGGACAGCGACGCCGCCCTGCAGAACGTGGTCATGGCCTGCAACTGGATTGTGGGCCGCGAATCGGAGAAACTCAGCTATGACGAACAGGACGAAGACGCTTTCTTCATTTCGCCCGCCGGTGCGCTCGCCGGTATGATGTACGACGAGAACACCCCGATATCCCAGGGCCGTGCCGGCAAGAAGTTTGGTACGCTGTCCGACGTGAAGGGTGTGAAACTCGATCTGATGAAATCGGAAATCGCCTCGCTGATGGACGACCATGTGGTTCCGATGGTATTCTCTGAAGGACGCGTCATGGCTTTCAACAACAACACCCTGTACAACGGCGACCTGGATGCCATGATGGAATATCCCATCGTCCGCGTGTTCGACTGGATCAAGAAAGTCCTGATGAACTATGTCCACGAAGTGGCCCTCGAGAACTGGGATCCGTACAAATCGCCCCAGAAACTGAAAGACAAGATTCAGGGATTCCTCAACCAGTACCAGGGATACCAGAACTTCTTCCAGCGTTACAAACTGGGCGAACCCAAGCAGGATCCGAAGACCAAGAACATCACCGTCGACATTTCCATCACCCCGTTCTTCGCCGCCAAGAACTTCGTCATCAAGCTCGAGGCCGACAAGGACAACATGGCTGCCGACACTGCACTCGAATAATTTCAAATTTTTTTTCAAAAACCTTTAAACATTTACAATTATGGCAACAACACCTGTTTCATTACAAGTTGACGGTCTCGCCGAACGCGAGGTCATGATGGTTACCTATTCCTTCAACCAGGCGACCGACGTCGAAGGCCAGATGTCCGGCATCCCGCGCGGCGGCAAGATTACGATCCGCGTGAAAGCCTTGAACGACGGCAATCCGGATCTGCTGAACTGGATGATCGCCCCGAATCTGGCAAAGAACGGCGCTATCGTCTTCAACGAAACCAAGAGCGGCAATCTGATGAAGAAAATCTCCTTCACGGATGCTTACTGCGTCGACTTCGTCGAACTGTGGGAAGACAAGATGGGCCACTACGAGGAGATTGTCCTCTCTTGCAGGGAAATCACCAACGGCTCCGTCACCTACACGAACGAGTGGGCATAATTTGTCAATCCTGAAGAGCGAAGGCAATTCATTTTGCCTTTGCTCTTTTTCAATCGAAAAACCATGGCAGCAGTTTCAGGAGAATTGAGCATTCACGGAATCAACACCTACCGGATTCTGGAATTCGAGTACGAAATGTATGTGGATACAGACGAGCTGGGACGTCCGAACTCGCGGTTGAAAGGAGCGCAGCTCATTTTCGACATTGTCACGCCCCCCGGTGGCATCCCGGCCATGTATGAATGGCTCTCCTCGTGTCTGCCACACGACGGTTTTGCGGTATTCGACTCGGAAAGCAGTCGGTGGAGATGCAGTCCGTTCCCCGAATCGAAGGTCTATTCCTTCTCGCACGCCTACTGCATCGACATCAGGGAATACTTCAACAGCACCACCACCTCCCAGATGTGTGCCCGCATCACCATTCAGCCCGGCATGTTCATGCCTTGTGCCGACGGTGCCTCAAAGCTGGCCTTGCAACTGCTGCCGAGCAGTGCCGACTTCCGGAAAGACGCCGCTGCTCTGGATTCATATCTGGAAACCCTCCGGAGACGTGCAAACACAGAATTCTAACCTAATCTAGCCATGAGACCAGCCACAGGATTCCGATTGGTCGATTTGTCATTGAAAATCAATGACAAATCCATCGAAGACATAGGAAGCGGACTCGACTGCACCTACTTCCATCTGAGGAAAAAATTGCTGCAACCCAACAGTTTCGTGTTCTTCCTGCAGAACAACCTGGGGGATTACATGCTGACGAAATCCAACGACGACATTTCATTCTCCCTCCGTCAGGAATTGCTGGGGAAAAAGGTTCACTGCGCCATCTCAACCGCCTACACCGATGAGAACGGCGAAGAAATCACCGATGAAAATCCGGATTTCTTCGTCGGATTCATCACGAAAGTGCAGTTCCAGCACATCGGCAACACGGCCTGGCGCATCATCTGCACCGCCTTCAGTCCCGACTGCGTGATGAAAGACCACCCCGGCTGCGAAGTCTATGAGTTCTATCCGCTGGACGAACTCATCAAGGACCGGCTGGCGAAATTCAAGGATGCCGACGGCAACCCGCTGCTCGACGCCGAGGTCAAGACACGGGAGACCGCATCGCACGCCTCGGGCTACAACGTCCGGTACAACGAGAGCACCTACGATTTCATCGTCCGCATGGCCAAACGCTACGGAGAGTTCTTCTATTCGGAGGGCGGCAAGGTCATATTCGGCCAGATGCCGGACGAAGGCGATCCCATCCGGCTGTACAACCAGGCGGGCATCGAAAGCTACTGCTACGACCTGCAACTGGCCCAGCACAAAGGTGTTCTCCTGAGTGACATGAGTTTCGCTACCGGATGGACCAGCATGGAGATTGTCGGAGAAACCGATGAAGCGCAGTGCGCGCAGGCCAAGACAGAATCCATCCACGCCATGGCGGACTCCACCTACGAAGTCTCCGCCGACTTCTTCGGCAAGGGCAGTGTCGTCATCAGCGACACCGAATCGGCCGACGTGAACCTGCCCGAGAACCAGGAAGATGACCGGACGCCCAACGTGGCCACCGCCGTCAATCACAACTGCCTGAAAGCCGGCATGATGCTCTGCTCGGGCGAAACCAAGTGCGGCAAACTGCGCCTCGGCAGCACCATCGTCATCGTGGACGAGACGACCACCGGCGAGAACGTCGACCATGAACCGCTCAGGATTATCGACCTGGATTACGAATGGGGCGCCAGGGACGAAAGGATACGGCGTAACGCGGACGTCGTCCGCTGCCGGTTCAAAGCCATGGCGGCCAAATCCACCTACCCGCCCTATCCGGCCCGCGATGCGAACGGCGTCCCGATGTACGGCGACATGGACACCTATCCCAGGAGTCAGCCGCAGATCGGCGTGGTCACCGACAACGTCGATCCGGAGAAACTGGGACGTGTCCGCGTGCGACTGCTGTGGCAGGAAGTGGGCGACAAACAGTTCGGCCCCGTTGCCAACACCGAATGGAATACGCCGTTCATCCACGTGCTGCAGCCTTATGTAGGTATGGATTCCACCGGATGCTACTTTATCCCGGAAATCGGCGACCTGGTGATGGTCGGTTTCTACCACGGCAACGCGGAAGCTCCGTTTGTCATGGGTTCCGTCCGTAATTCGGCGGCCCAGAACCCGCCGGAAACCTGGGTGGAAGACAAAGGGACCTACAACGAGAACGCAGAAGGCTGGGACGAATACGAAGGCGGCACCAACAAGAACAACGAATGCAAGGCCTTTCGGACCCGCAACGGTCATACGGTCGAGATCCACGACACCGAAAAGGGCGGATACATAAAGATATACGACAACAACACGAAGAACTACAGTATCACGCTGTCCACCGACGACCAGGTCATCCGCCTCGAGTCCAAAGGCAACATCGAACTGAAGGCGGAACAAGACATCGTGCTGGACGCAGGCAACGCCATCCAGTTCAAAGCGAAGCAGTCGATTTCAGAAGATACGATGGAATTCTACCAGGACTTCGCCAACGTCAACTCCCGCATCCACCAGAAAGCCGATATCCGTGTACAAGACGACTTCTTCGTCGGTGCCGGCCCCATGGACGAAAACGGATCTTTCACCGGGGACGGCAGCCATCTGCATCTTGTCCGCGACAAGGCGGTATTACAGGTTTCGCCGTCAGGCTATGACGGAAACAGCGAACCGACAGGTGCACTCCTTCTGGGCCAACTTCCCAGCAACGAGAAGGGAGTCTACCTCGTCAGCAACAAATATGCGGCGATCAGTGCCAAGGAAAAATGCGGCATGGCAACCGATGGCGACCTTATCCTGAAAGGCAAGAAAACCTACACCCTGGAAACGGAAAGTACCGGCAAAGGTTCCATCGAAGGCGGCATGGGACTGGACATCAACTCTAAGCTCACCAAAATCAACTGACGCACATGTCTAGTTTCTTTCTCGAAATCAAGCAGGCGCTGGAGCAAGGCCCCGACATACCGCGCACACCCGTTGTCCAGAAATTCGTAGGCAGCGGCGTAAACATGAAGTGCAGTTTCGGCATGGCGCCCTCCTCGCTGGTGGTGCTGCCCTCGCGTACCGTCCAGATAGGCGGCGTGCCGATGGGCAATATCATGGACAAGGAACCCATGGTTAACATCCCGCCGTTCGGCATGTGCCAGTCGATGGCCAACCCGCAGGTGGCAGCGGCCACGGCGGCCAATCTGGGCACCCTGACACCGATGCCTTGCACCCCGGTCATCCCCGCACCATGGGCTCCGCCCAAAACCGACCTGCTTATCGAGAACCAGCCGGCGCTGCTCAATACCTGCAAACTGAACTGCGCCTTTGGCGGCATCATAGAAATCGTTTCGTAACATGGACTGGGAACACAAGAAATATCAGCCTGCCATCACGGTCGTCAGCGCCGAGAGCTATCCGGAGACTTCCCTCGCCGGGTGCATGGCGTGCGATATTCTCTTTTGTCCGGAGAGGAGCGTCACCGTCACCGGTGCAAACCCGGACATCCGGTTGAGACAGGAAGACCTCGCCAAGAAAATCGGAGCCCGGTTCATCGCACAATGCAACGATGAGAATGCCCGCATACAGGTTTTTCCGCTCAAGATGCCTGCATGTCAGAAGGTTTCCGGCCAGCTTGCGAGACAAGCTGCGGTCGGGGACATCGGACGGTGCGACGAGACCTGTGCCCTCAACCGTGACCTGTCCGCCGGACACGGCACACCCGCATTGCGAGATAAAAAATATGCATGCTCCTTCCGGGACGAAAACCATATCTGCGGAAAATTCACCCAGCTGAACAAGGCACCGCTCACCTGCGAGGCCGGGAACGGCGAACGTGGCGACTGTCCGCACCACGAAAGGGCTTATGTCATGTGCCGACAGCCCGGCAAGCCGTGCCGCGACCTCCGGCTGAAATACGGCGCGCCGGAAAATCAGGACGCACTCTATTTCATCGCACACGAAATCAGCGCGGCACCGTGCCGTTTCCTCGACATCAAGAGTTGCACCGCCCCGGACTGCCCCCATCAGGGAGAGATGTGCACCATGGAGGCCACCGGTGAAACCTGCACATCCTACCGTGCGGCGGACGGCTACAGCACGGGCGTGCACACCATCGTCCGCAGCGTGGACGGCAAGGACGACCGTAAGATTTTCAACCGCGGCAGCAGCTATCCCTTCCGGCTGGATCCGGAGCAGAAAGAAACACTGCGCGCCGCCTGCCGCATCAGCCGCCGGATTGCCGCCGCGACCGGACTCAAGTGCAACGGCGTAAGACGTTCGATATCGCATCCGTTTGTGAGCAATGACAATGCGCTCGGCGACCGGGCCATTGTCATCGAATACCTCTATATCACCAATCCCGGAGACTGTCTCCGGTACGATGCCGACAAGCTGTCGCAGGCAGTTTACGAGGCCTTGACCAACGACTGTGAGGCCATCGGTTGCGAAGAGACAGAAATTTGCAGTTTTAACTGTTAAGTCATGGCAGGAATAGGATCCGACCAACGCAAGCAGCAGCAACAGAACGAGCAGCAGGAGAACGGCAAGTTCTGCCTCGTCCAGTTCCGTCCCATACCGGACTGGAAAGGGGAGTACGGCTTCGACTGGTTCCGCATGATGGGCGACTACGACGACAAGCGCGAAGACAACGAGAACGCCGACAACTTCGACACCAACATCGGCAAATACATGTGCGCCAGTCCATCGGTCAAAATGTACTGCAACTGGGACGGCAAGGAAAACGGCATTGAAGCCGATGATTTCGATAAAAATTTCGTCAAGGACATCGAGCAGGATCCCTGTTATTTCTGCCGATACTACATCCTGCGGAATGGCGTGAAGGTCCCCGTGGTCAAGGATGGTGGGGCATACAAGGCGCTGCATTACGATGTGGATGTATCTCTGAAGACCAAGACGGTGACTTTCAAAAGGGACGTCCGGGGCATCTCAATGAAAGTCGTCATCAAGTATGAGAATACGACCCTGCGCGAAATAACCCTGTCAAAAGAAGAAGAAGTCTATGTACTGAGTGAGGTCGAAGCGCCCAGGAGACAATGGGAATGGTCGGCCGGAGAGTCTTTCACCCAGAAAGCCGAAATCAACGAAGATGTCCGGAAGAAGTACGTTTTGACAAGAGGTATGGTGAATGCTTTCTGGGACAAAATCGGTCTCATGGACGAGAAGAAACTGGCCTCGCCAGCCACCATCCATGGTCTGGACAACACCTATACTAAGGGCTCCGTAGAATACGCCACGAAGAAGATCGTCTCAGCCGACCTGTATGGTCAACGATTTACTTTCAGCTACTACAACGGGAAACTCGAGAAACTGAAAGTTTATGAATTCCGCAAGGAAATCGAGAAGCTGCAGTTCGACATGACACTCGACAAATACGACCGCGCCACGAAGGAGAAAGACAAGAACGAATATCTCAGCATCCTGAGTAAAAAATTCCGCCCGTACTTCCTGCTCGGTGTCAACCAGAAGACCGGCAAATGGGAATCGGCCAAAGCCCGTCAGTGGGGAGACAGCACGTTCAACAGCGAAATCAAGAACGAAAAGTTGCAGGCCGAAAGGTATGCATCCGAATATTACGGATACTCTGTCATCAAGGACCAGAACAAGAAACACAAATGGGGCATCTACGATGATTTCCTCGAGAACAAGGACATCAACGCCTACGAACTCTTGAACAGTCCCATCCTGAACAAACGGGCCGCCGGATTCTTCATAGAAATGACGCCGGCCGGAAAGATTGTAGAAGAACCGCTGACCGTTACGGAAGCCGGCGAAAAAGAACTGCCCACTTACGGCATCTATGAGGACAAGGTGATGAAAGTCGACAAACCGTGCGATGACGGAGTGCTGCATCTGTACTGTGAGGACTATCTCGTCAACCGACGCATCCGGGTGTACGACAGCGGCAGAGGCAAGTTCATGGGCTATCCCATCCCGGTACTGGGCATGGCGCAATTCGGCAGCAAGAACGAGCGAAAACGCTTCTTCACGACCATCTACGACGAGGCGGATGTCCAGATGCTCTACCACGGTGATTTCGACAAGATCACCTTCACCCCCACCTCGGAGAACATAAAGGTTGATCCGGAAAAAGTCACCTCGCCCAAGAAGAACCGTCTAAACATCCGGGTCACAGGCCAGTGCAACACAACGGAATACATTGTCGCCAAAAACGAAAAGGGCACCTGGGTCGGACTGCTTGAACTCCGTGTGTGGCCCCCCATCCCGGTTCACATCCTGCTGGTCAGTGTCACCAGCGGCCTCGGCAACGGCGTGGATGACAGCGAAGATGCATATAACACCTCCATGCAGGAGGGTTGGTCGCCGGAAAGAGACCGGCATTACCAGTTGCTGTCACAGGCCGGTATCATCGCAAAGGAACAGAAAATATCCATGAACATCCCGAGGTCGCTCATCCAGCCGTTTCTCGATGAGAATAACAACATCGGCAGACTATATTTAGATGACGAAAACGAAACGACACTGAACGAAGTGCTGGAAAAACATCTCGAACCTCTGAATATCAACAAATCGTTCATCCGCGTATTCATCGTGGACGAATTATGCAAGCTGGCTTCCGGTGCGAGTTTAGCCGATCCGCCTACCATTATATTGTTCAAAAAATCCATCGAAACCAGCAGCAAGGACTGGAGTACGAGGGAGGTTCTCGGCCATGAACTGTTGCACCAGTTGAATCTGCGTCACAGTTTCCATAACGAAAGTCCATTCACATTCAAATATAAAACCACCACCAACGCGATGGACTACTCCAGCCGTATCTATTCGCTGGGACCGGCCCAGTGGAATATCATGCGTACCAAGGCGCAGGCCATCTGGAATAAAATGTATTAACCCGGCAGTACCATGGAAAAGTTCGACTTATATTTCTTCGAGGAACATTACGACAACGGTGCCGCCGTGCTGCGCAGGGAGGACGGGGAAACCGTTAAGATGCTGGAATACGATGAAGAATACGTGACCTACAACATTCCAGCCTTCCCGGACATGGTCTGCCGGGGACGTTCGTATTATCCCAGCACGCTGACCTTGAAGGAAGAGGGACATTTCCTGAAAAAAGGAGGCACCCGCATCGGTGTATGGAAAGAATATGACGAATTCGGCGGAATTGTCGCAGAACATGACACAGATGCAGATTTTCCGGTGTCATGGGACCAGATGGCACAGCGATTGAGAGAAGAAAAGATTTCCCTGCAGGAAGTGACATCCATCGGCCGCGGCAAAACGCGCGAAGGCATCGCCGAATGGCGTTTCACGCTTTGCCCCGCTCCGAAGATCCTCGAAACCGTGCATTTTGATGCGACGACAGGCGTCCTGCTGAAACGTGAAAAAGAAGTAATAATGATGGAGAAATAAGACCGGCATGAGAAGAGTCATCAATACAAAAGACCGCTTTTTCGAGTATCTTCCGCACGTCTCACCGATGCGGCTGAAGGAGGATTTCGGCATTCCCACATGGTCCCAGGTCAACTTCCGTATCAACATACAGAAAGTTATCTCAAGGGCCTACGATGCTGTATTGCAGACCCGTTACATGTCGCGTATCAACGCTCACGACGACCGTCCGGAACAATTCGACGAAAGTTTTTACCGGGAACTGCAGCGGCAGGTGATGACCCGGTTACGGCAGACGGAGTCCTGGCATTGGCTGGACAACCTCATCGCCGGACGGCAGGCAAGTCCCAGCATCTTCGACAGCCGGATGAAACTGAAAATCATGGCCTCGCTCGGGTTCCAGAACGACATGTCCGTCGCGGACGCGCTGAACGAACAGAAAGCCGGCACCGAGAATGGAAACGGAAGGCCAGACGCGTGGGGCCGTCGGGCGGATGCACGGCAGGACCGGACCTCGGAAGCCGTCAAGACCGCTTTGATTGCCATGTGCTGCCACGATCTCGGCGAGTTGTCGGGCGAGGAATTCGAAATATTGAAAGATTTGAAATAGCAAACATAAAACAAACAGAAATGGACGATTTTTTCGTATTTTTAAGGTACAAGAACAAAACCATCAAATTCAAGGTGACCGATCCGAACACCGAACTTGAGACGCTGATG
This sequence comes from Bacteroidales bacterium, assembly GCA_017523725.1. Lineage (GTDB taxonomy): Bacteria > Bacteroidota > Bacteroidia > Bacteroidales > UBA4181 > JAFWVY01. Next base: position 42,251 of record JAFWVY010000023.1, on the reverse strand, counting down.
AGCAATCTGCGGAAAGCCGCTGACAACACCGGCACCCGGATTTTCGACATGCCCGAGATGGTGGACTATGTGCCGACGGAGTATTTCTTCGGCAAAAAGGACGAAGCCACCGGACGTGACATCATCCTGCAGCCCAGGGTCGGCAGATCCAGGAAATCGCTGCTCGACTACAATGTCAAGCCGGGAGAGACACTCGAAATCATTTCGGATCCGATTGCCGGATAAAAAAAAAGATTCCACCGTCATGGATCCGCACCAGGAAATAGACCGGTATAGAAACATCCGCTTCACGGGCAAGAACCGCAGGCTGATGTATGAGTGGACCGCCATGGACGCAAGGTTCAGGGACGAACCGGACATTGCCTATACCGTCAGGCGCCGCAATGCCGACCATCTCCCCACCATGTACGAGGTCGTTTTCAAGGTGCACTCGTTCTGCGGCGTCCTTCCTGCAGACGGAGACGGATGGAACCGGCCGGTTTTCGGAGACGAATTCCGCATGGTCATCCAAATTCCGAACAACTATCCCGCCATCGACAGCAAACTGGAATTCCGGTTTCTGACGACCGACGGGGACGGACGGGAGATTCCGCATCCGTGGCATCCGAACATCCGGTATTACGGCGACTTTGCCGGCCATGTGTGTCTGAACACGCCGGCCTGCGGCACGTTCACCGACCTGGCCTGGTATGTCGACCGCGTGATGCTGTATCTGAAATACGAGAAATACCACGCACAGAATACACCGCCATTCCCGGAAGACCTGAAAGTGGCCGAATGGGTGCTGGAGCAGGCCGAGCCCAACGGATGGATTAAAGAACTCAGAAACAATCTAAACTAAACAATATCATGATCAAGAAATTAGCAACCGCAGTATTGGCCGCGATGCCCTTCATGGCATTCGCGGAATCCGCTTACACCTTCAACCTCGAACCGGACCAGCCTGTTACGCAGACCATCACCGTCAAGGGCTACAACGACCGCATCCCTTCGGTCGACCTGGAACTCACGGCACAGTTCAGCAAGACCGACCGCGTCATGACGTTCAAACTGAGCGCCCCGAAACCGGAAGAACCGGCCGGGAAAGGCAAGAAAGCACAGCCGGCGAAAGCCGCGGCCGGGGCCAACGAATTCGTGTGGCTGCCGCAGAACAAAATCAAAATTGAAGATTTCAAGGATTATTTCAAGAAACGGGGCGGTGCCTTCAAATCCACCGCGACGTTCAACGAACAGATCAGTTTCCTCAACCTGTACGACTCCTCCGTCGAGACGTTTGCAGACGCCCGCGGCTGCAATTACGACGGATGCGAACTGACCTCGCCGATGAAACTGTCCAAACCCATCGACCGTCAGATTCTTCCGCTGGACGGGAAATCGGAGATGGAAATATCTTTCAAGCTGGAGGAAGGGGCCAAGAAGGTGTATGTCATCCTCAAGAACCCCATGCCGATGATTAAAGGCAAAGTATTGAATTACATCGGCTCCGACATTGAGATTGAGATCAATCTGACCATCGACACCTGCAAGGAGAACGAGCAGCTGCTGGTCATTGCCAAGGAATATCTGTCGGTTTTCGCCGCCGGTGAAGCCAAGATGGAAGAACTCCAGAAATCGGGCCGCGCACTGCTGGCAAAATGCAAGGAACTGCTGGTTGAGCAATTCTCCAAGATCGACGCCCGCCGTTTCGACAACAGCGGCTGCGAAGAACTGCAGTATGCCTATGACGACCTGATGAGCTGCATGGACCGGATCAAGGCCTACGACACCTCGGCCGGCGGTGGCGCCGCCGCCGAAGCTCCGGCACCGTGCGATCCCGCCGCGTTGAACTCCGAGATCAGAGCAGCCACGAGCCGGCTCAACGGCCTGGCCAACGACTGGATCTCCGCCCGGGACGAAGCCACCAAGGCCTCGCAGAAAGCGGCCTTCGACAGCCTCGTCAGCGCCACCGACGCCACCATCAGAGGATTGTCGCAATCGTGCGCCAGCCGGTTGGATTCCAAGATTCTCAACAATTACGAAACCGCCAAGAAACTCATCAAATAAACGTTCCGACGCATGAAAAAAATACTGGGTACCGCCTGTCTTCTTGCCGTACTGCTTACAGCCCTGCCTGCCGTCAGCCGGGCCCAGGATGAGTACGTCAAAGCCGAACTGGAAGGATATTACAAAGAGCTTGTCGAACTGAACAACAAGATTGTCACAGCCGAAGACGCAGACCGGTACGAAAATACCTACAAGGCGCACATCAAGCTGGTGGAATCGTGTTACAGCGACTACAGCGAGATCATCCGCTACCAGAAGAACCTCCATCAAATCTATGTGAACTACACCGACCTGTACCAGCAGATCGGGAAACACATTGAGGAGCTGAAGGCCGCCAGGGCACAGCAGGAGGTTATCGACAAGCTCTCCGGAAAGTTCGACACCTATCTGGCGCGGCTGCAGGTCATGCAGCAACAGGCCGAGCGCTATGTCGCCAACAAGCGCATCGATTCGCTGAAGCTCGTCAAGAAAGAAGCCGAAGAATATTTCAACAGCGAAGCAACTGTGGAATACAACAGCAACCGGCAGATCTTCGATGACAACGAGGCCCTGACCGCCACATGGAATGCCGTCAAGGAGACCTACACACGCATCTCGACCACCGACATCATCAGCAAATCGCTCAGCGACATGATTTTCAAGATTATCACGGCAGCCGCCATGGTGTTCATCGCGTTCAACATGGTCATGCAGAAACTGAAAATCAAGAAACAGCTCAAAAAGGCCCAGACAACCCAGCAACCCCAGGAGGAACTGCCTTCCATCTAACCGGCGCCGGACATGAAACACCGCTCATGCATCATATCGGTTGTTCTGGCAGTCTCTCTGCTGCTGCCGGCCATATGCCGCGCCGAGGGGCCGACTGCGACCTATGACGGCCGGACGTTGACCATCAGCGTACCGTCCGGAAGGCTGGGATTCTCAAGAGCCGCCATCAGCGGATGCGCCCCGGTCTGCGAAGCTTTTGCATGGAACCAGGACAGCACGTGCCTCTTCATGCCGGGCACCTATACCTTCCCCATCGAACGGCTGTCCGACCGCAACGGCGAAATCTTCCTCGACTGCACGTTCAACGACGCGGAGCACCAGCTTTGCATCGCCGTCCGGCTCAAGCCGGCCGGGACGGACAATAGCACATCACCCGAAGAAGACCCGGCCGCTGCCGGAACGCCCGGCAAGGAAGGAAAGGGTTTCGTCACTATGCAGAACATCATCATTGCATTGTTGCTTTGCGCCATTGCCATATTGGTGCTCATGGTACGGAAAAAGAAAACCGGACAGAGATTCTGGTTCCGGAAAAAACAGACGGATGACGATGTTTTCACCGTCATCGAAGACACGTCGGAACATTACGCCAAAGGTCTGCAGCATGTATTGTCCCATCCGGAAGAATACCTGACGTTCGATTTGAACGAAGTCTTTGAAAACACGGGCATCAACCGGATGTATTTCAGCATCGACCTTGTCAAGAAAGTCTATTCGTTTTTCAACCGTTCGCTGGAGAACGGCGAACGGACCAACGAAACGGGATGTTACCTGGTCGGTTGCTGGGATTACGCCGAAGGAAGCCAGGACCGCTTTGACATCAGCGTGGAATACATGGTAGAGCCCGGCGACGACGCCGATTTCGGCGAATACAGCCTCAACTTCGGAAAGAAAATCGGCGTCAGCATGGGTTCGCTCATCAACAGCCTGGCCTCGAAAACCGGCAGGGACTATGTGCTTACCGGCTGGATCCACTCCCATCCCGGACTGGGCCTCTTCCTGTCGAACCAGGATCTGATCGTCCAGCGCCAACTGGTCTATACCGAATTTGCCAACCGGCTGATCGCCCTGGTCATCGACACCAACAGCATGGAGCTCCAGCTGGGTTGTTTCACGCCGCAGACGGACGGACGGATGAACAACAAGGACGATGTCAGGAAGTGGTTCTCCTTCGAGGAAATGTACAAACAGGCGCGGCAGGCCGAACGCGAACGAAACCGGCAGCCTGTCACCGCAGACGATGAACAGAGCGCCGAAAATCCGCACTACATGAAGATTCCCGTCGAAAGCGGGAACTTGTGCGGCATCAGTCTTTCCGGAAAAGCAATCAATCAAATCAACGACCTCATATACAACTCATCTGAAGGCGTCATCGGCTATTTCAGCGGACACAAGATTTCCCGGACGCTTTTCGTAGAGAACTGCCTGCCATACAGCAACGGTGACACCGTCGGATGCCTGGTCGTCCATACCACGGCTGGAACCGACGCCATTGCGACTGCCTATGCTTCGCAGCTCAGCGGCAAATTGTTCTACGTCGTGTACCGGACGGATGAAGAGTTGGATATCTGCATTCCTCCCGAAGACGGCGTGAAGGCGGTCGTGACAATGAATCAAATGAAAGAATGGTTAAGGAGAAAAAGAAATTGATATGAAAAGAATTAGCTTATTGTTTCTATTCTGCTGCATGGTGCTCGCCACGCAGGCCCAGACAAGCATCGAATTCGGCAATGCCCGGGGGAACGGCGCCCGCCGCAGCGTGGATTTCAAGTTCATGCGGAATGGACAGAAGCAGTTCATCCCAGACCTCGAAATCGGAGACCTGGTCTGCACAGAACTGACCGCCGGCACCGAGACGCCGCTCAGCATCGACAGTCTGCTTGACATCAGTCGGCGCAGTGACTTCTCACGCAACATAGACATCCTCATACTGGCCGACAAAAGTGCCAACATATCGCTCGCCAACTATCTGGCGCTCAGAGAATCGATTGTGGCATTCGCCAGTGCTCTGCCGAAAACCGCCAAAATCTACATCGCGGCCATCGGTGACGAAATCTCTCCGACCGAACGGGTCTATCCCGGCGAAAGCATCGAGAATTACGTCAAGAGCGACGCCATGACCACGCAGGCCTACGAGCAGTTGTCCATTTATTCGGCTCTTATCTCCAAAATTCAGGAAATCAACAATGTGCCGCCAAAAAATCGGTATCTGCCCGATGTCGGATTCAACGCCGAACTGGCCACCGACAGCCTGTCCGACAAATATTTCTTCATCTTTACCGGTGACATCGACCAGTACACCGATGCTTCTTTTTACGATGCGAAACTCAAATTCGCGAACAACGATTACACCACCATCCCCGAACAGCTGAAAGCCATTTACTGCGTCTATTTCGGCGAACGGCTCGACCAGGAGATGCAGAATGAGATGCTGTTCATCTGCCACCGCGCCGACGAAGGAAAAATCTACCCGAGTTTTTCGGCCGATTCCCTCACCGCCGTTTTTGCCGGCAGCGTCGATTCGGTCGCCATGGACTACCGGCTGGTGTATTCCATCCGGGAAAAGACCACCTATAACGGACAGACATCGGACCTGCGGCTGAAAGCCGACAAGTACAACGCGACCGGAGACATGCCCTATGCGCTGGGATCTGTGCTGGCGCCGCTGGTCGTCCTTCCCGGAGATGCAGCAGCTGCCGGCCGTCCGGACCTGCTGCAGGGTCTGATTGCCGGTCTCGTCTGCCTGGCCGTCCTTTACCTCATCCTGCAGTTCCTGCTGCCGTTCCTCCTCTACCGGCTGTTCCGGCTCCGCCATGTCAAGACCTACAACAAGTCGCGCGCCCAGAAAGACCATGTGCTGCAGCAGTGCTATTACTGCAAGGGAGACTTCGAGGACGGCGACGTCATCGTCACCAAGTGCCAGCATACCGTGCACATCGAATGCTGGGAGGAGAACCAGAACCGATGCCCGGAATATGGCATAAACAACTGTAAGGAAGGCATTTATTATTATAACAAAAAAAATCTGGCCGACCGCAAGAACGCGCCGAACTTCACCAAATGGATGCTGTGCGGCCTCGTCGCCGGTCTGTTGGCATGGATGGTTCTGCAACTGATTCTGCCCTGCCATCTGTTTGACGGACTGATCGGCAAAATCACGACCCTGTTCCAACGGGATCAGGTAGCTGCCTATGCCGGAAAGATCACACCTCTCCTGTGGGGAGGCGCGCTGCTGGGTTTCTTCACCACACTGGTATTCAGCTTCCTGTCAGAGTTCCGCAAAAAAACCGTTGGACGCATTCTGCAAATCCTGGGACGGTCCGTCGGCAACGCCGTGATGGGTTTCCTGGCCTTCCTGATCGGTTCCATCGCCATCATCGCCGTTGGTAAGGTGGGCAACTGCCTGTGGCTCGACTGGGTGCCGTGGCTGCTCTTCGGCATCGCCGTCACCTGGCTGCTTGCCGTCAAGTCGGAGATATCCACCGGCAAGGCTGTGCTTGGAAGCCTGATTGCCGCGGCATTGACCTTTGCAGTTATCTATCTGATCAAAAAAGACATCATAGGCGTCTACGGTTTTATGCTGTACGCCGCATTGCTCGGTGCCATCATCGCCATCGTCCAGTATGCATCCGAAAATTATTTCCTCCATGTCGAAGGTTCCACCAAAGAACGTGACATCGCCATCTACAAATGGATGAACGCCATCGGTGGCGCACACCATGTCACGATCGGCAGTTCGCCAGACTGCGTCATCGCCATGACATGGGACAAAAGCGAGAACATCGCGGCAAAGCAACTGGAACTCTATATCGAGAACGACCTGCCCTTCGCGAAGGCGCTGGCAGGCGGCACCGTGATGAACGACAACGGCCAGACGCTGGAAGAAGGTTCGGTCGTCCGGCTGTCGCACGGCGACGCCTTCACCATTGGCGCAACCACCTTCACCTATATCGAAAAAGACAAATAGCGCATACCTTGGACTCCGTTATGAAACACGTCTGTTTTCTGATTACGCTGAGCCTGTGCTGCATGGCCGTCGAGGTCTGCGCCCAGTCGCAGATGCAAAGCATCCACGGCAGGACGAAAGACGGGAAGGAACTGAAAGTGGACTATTACAAGGGGACGGTCGAAGACTACATGGAAAATGTCAAATACCAGGTCGTCGACGAACTCCAGGCGCAGATTAAAACGCTCGAAGCAGCTGTCGCCAGGCGGGACCGGCTGATCGACACGCTGACGCAGGCCTCGGCCGAAGCCGAAGCGCTGAGCGAAAAGTACATGCAGAAGGAAATCCAGATTGATTCGCTGAACAATACCATCACAGCCCTGAACATGACGCTTCACAACCTGCAGTTAGACCGCGCCGCCCGGCAGGACAGGCCGCAGGAGGCTGTGACGGGCGGCAGGAACGGGGACATGTCTTTCTTCATCGGCCTGCCCGCCAGGACGCCGGTCATCGGTGTCACCGCGGCCGCCGGACCGGTACTCTACGACCGGGACAACGAAGACATGACCGTCAAGGATTTCAGATGGTTCACACAGGCTGCGCTGTATTTCGGCACCGGCCGGTGGGGCCTGAACTTCCCCTTCTCCATGGAAGCCGGCGTCGGCTGGCGGGCCATATCCGTACTGGCGCCACCGGACGAAAACACGTTCTTCTGGTTTGACAACAACCAGACACTGAACCGTGTCAAGGAAAAAATGACCGTCAAATATCTGGACTTCCCCGTACAATGCTGCTTCGGCCAGCCTTCGTCCAGCCGAATCACGGTTTACGGCAAATTCGGCGTCACACCGTCGATCTGCCTCAGTTCCGACTATCGGATTGTCTCACCCCATGGCGAGGAGACCCCCGGAAGGGTCGTCCTGCCAGTCAATATGGAGACCGTTGCAGCGGAACCCGAAGCACGTTCTTTCGCCCTGTGGGCACACGCCGCATTCGGCACCTACATCCCCGCCGGCTGCCTGCGGCCGGTGCGCTACGCATCGAGTCTGCTGTTCAAAGCCGGCATCCGGTGTGAATATGCCGTAACACCGATGATCGACCATAAACCGGTCGAAGATGCGACAGGTTACACGGCGGACAGTGCCTGGGACGGTCTCAGGACTTTCCTGCCGACCATTGAAATCGGCCTGGTCTATACACTTAAATAACAGCCATGGAAAACGGGACACTGCAAACCTGGGGCAAAGAAGTCTTCGACCTGCTCTCGTGGTACAAGAACGAGACGGTACGGCAGGCCCGTGTCATGGTGGTCGGTGCCGGTGCACTTGGCAACGAAGCACTGAAGAATCTGGCCTTGTTCGGGGTTGGCAACATCTATATCGTCGATTTCGATACCATTGAGTTCTCCAATCTCACGCGTTCCATCCTGTTCCGCCCGGAAGATGCAGACAAAGGTCTGTACAAAGCCGAAGTCGCTGCAGAAAGAATCCGGGAGATCAACCCGCAAATCAACGTACAGTGCGTTTGCGGCCATCTGGCCTCCGAAGTCGGACTGGGGCTCTACCGCAAAATGGATGTCGTCATCGGTTGTCTGGACAGCCGGCTGGCACGGCTGCAGCTGAACCGGCTGTGCATGCGGGCCAACGTGCCGTGGATCGACGGCGGCATCGAGAATCTGACGGGCAACGTACGCATCTTCAGGCAGAACGAAAACTGCTATGAATGCAGCCTGACTGAACACGCCAAACAACATATCTCGCAGCAATTGTCCTGTGCGGGCGTGGCCCAGCGCAACGAACAGGCCGGCCGCACGCCGACCACACCGGTCATCGCCTCGATCATCGGCGCCATAGAGGTGCAGGAAGCCATGAAACTGCTTCACAAGAAAGAAGTGGACTCCGGCCTTTTCACGCCGCTGACCGGTAAATGGCTGCATTACGAGGGCATGCACAACCGCATCGCCGTATACGACAGCCGCTCTTTCGACGAAGATTGTCCCTCGCACGAATGCTGGAACGATGTTTTCCAGATGTCCAGCCTCAGTGCCGACACACGCATCTCCGACGCCTTCTCGCAGATTCGGCGTTGCCTGAATGTCAACGAAGTGGAAATCAACCTCCGGAACGACAAGTTTGTGGACATCATTGTCTCCAAGAACGACAACCAGAAGTTCACGCCGATGCTGCCGGAATCGAAAATTCCGGATTATATCGACCAAAATTACGATCTTTACACCAGGCCGCGCACCGAACTCAACCAGAACACCTATGAGAACATCGACCGGAATTTCCCATACAAACGTCTGACTTTAAGAGAAATAGGAATTCCTTACTACGATGTGATCGAGGTGACGACCGAACATGGTCTGTACCATATCGAGTTGACGGGTGATGCCGGACGCTATCCTTTTATTAACCAAGAAAAGGTCTGAAAATGATTGTTGTTGACAAATATGTGGACATGGAAGACCTGCGGGCGGAAACCCTGCTTGCGCAGTACTATCCGGACGTGGACGAATGGACGGTCCATCACGACAGTTTCTTCCGCAGAAACTACGTGAACGACCTGCAACGCTGCGATCCGGGCGCCAGGCAGATTCTCACCTCGCGCAACGGCATCTACCGGGTGCTGCCCGAAAAACTGTTCTTCGATGAACAGGAGCTGCGGCAGAAGAGCGGCCGCGAGTTCACGGCGCGCGTCAATGAAATCATGGAAGAGGAGCAGACCATCAAGAGCTATTTCATGCCCTTCGACACGGCCATCTTCAACCTGTCCCTGCAGATTGAGAAGACGGCCTCGGAAGCCGTCCGGCAGAGCGTCTGCAACATGCTGAAGAAATTCTTCGACTTCGACCTGGAGAACGAACCCAATGTGTATATCCGGCGGTTCGCGCCCATGCTGCTGCATGTGACCAAGATCCGGGGCGACATCCGGCTTATTTCCGACCTGCTCTCGCACGTGTTCCGCTGTCCGGTGACATGGGAGCATACTTCGCCCGTTGACATCCGTTTCGTCATCAACAAACGGGGCCTCCTCCAGAAAACGCACCAGGAATTCATGGCCCTGCTCGGGCCCTTCTTTGAGTTCCTGCAAGAATGGTTCCTGCCGGTTCCCATCTCGATGACCTTTGCCATCAAGGACTTCCAGCAGGCCTTCATCCTCTCCGATACCGCACCCCTTGTACTAGATTATAATACACAACTGTAAGAAAATGAATACAGACATAAGAATCGACTGGCATGCCGGCATGGAAATCACGCCGCAGACGTTCATTGACATGGAGAACGACCTGGGCGAACACCGCATGATACTTCGCAAGATTCTGGCGACCCAGGTGTTCGGGGTCGTTCCGCAAAGCAAGTTCGTCCTGAATTATGACCTTTCGAACAAGGATATCCAGATCAGGGAAATCGAATGCACCCTGATGCTGCCCTCCGGCCAGGTTGTCATTGCGCAGTCCGAGGAGAATCTGTCCGTGCCCATCCCGGACCGGAAGGATGACGTGCTGTATCTCACGGTTTCCATCGGTGACAAGACCAGATCGTACGACCGCGGCGGCATCCCGCACATCGCATACGAATATGTGTTCGACTGCCGGACGCTGGACGAAATTCACGACGCCGTACCGCTGCTGAAGTTGAAAAACGCGAACGGACGTGCCGTTGACGAAGACTTCATCCTGCCGGTCGTGTCGGCGCGGAGTTCCCTCATCCTGATGGAAAAAGTGGACCAGATCAAGCAGCAGATCCAGAAGATCCTGGAGCACGAAAGTTTCCAGAAACTGGAGGACAAGCTGCTGGTGCGACTCATCGCCGGACAGTTGCTGGACTTCCGGGCGGACGATTCACCGCGCATGCTGGCCTCCCGCTGCAGCAAACTCGCCACCGTGCTCAGCTATCCTGTTTTCGAACGGAGTGCCGACCTGCCGGAATACAACCTGCTTGACATCGAGCCTTTCCTGCGTCAATTCATCGGATTCATCGGCGAAACGCTTACAGCCATGGACGACCTGAAACCCAAGCCGGCCGAAGTGCCCGAACCGGAACCGGTCGAAGAGATATTCTGTCCGACCATCTAACCCTCAGACCCGTACGCCATGTTCATCAAGCATCCGTTCAGGATATCCTACCCGATGGTCGAATCCGGCAACGACAAGACCAAACAGTCTATCGATGCCTTTCTCGACATGCTCATCGCGTCCAACAAGTTCTGCTGCATTGCCGATCCCGACTTCGGGTTCGCCTTGGAGGACTTCCGCTTCGAAAGCTTCAGCGTCGAACGGGCCAAATTCTTCGAAACTGTGCAGAACAAACTGAATCCCAAAGAAAACACGCAGCTTTTCGACATCAAGAATCCGCTGTACGACAAGAAGATCATCGGGGACAGCCGGACCAGCGACACTTTCGCCACCGAACTCAAGCACACCATCGAGCGTTATGAGAAACGGCTGAAGGACGTATCGGTCTCCATGGATTTCCAGTCGCGCGGAAAAATCATCCACATTACGGTTTCAGGCAAGATCAACGATGAGACCCATGCGTTCTATTATTACGAATTCAACACCGTGGTCTGGTAAAAACAAACGATTATGACAAACGAAGAATACGATATTCAGCGGCAGGTGAATTCCCTGATGGAAAAAGTGCTGCAACTCTGGAAAAGCGAGGGCAAATGGGACAGCAACAACCCGAACGCGCCGTTCTATGGTATCGAGAAGGATCCGCTGCTCGGCATCCTGATTTCGGCGTTCGTTTACCAGATAAACGGCGTGAAACGCGATATGGCGCAGCTCGAGAACGGCATGATGGACACGTTGGAGCAGCTGGTCATGCCGTATCACCTGACCCAGGCGGTGCCGTCCTTCACCATCATCGCCACCGGCAAGCAGGCCGGCGACCCGTCCCCGTGCTACGTCAACGAAGAATCGACCTTCCTCGTCAAGCGGGAGTCCCTGCGTCTCAAGGAACTGTTCCCGTTCCAACCGATGTTCGACACCAAAATCATCGGGGCGACCGTCAACAGTGTCACCAAGATTGCATCCGACAAATGGAACGTCAACCTGCGGTTCACCGATCCGAAAGCCGACCTCGGCAACCTCGGTTTCTTCATTGACGGCGTACGGTTCAGCGACCTGAACGTGTACTGGAGCAACGAGAAGGTGAACCTCATCAAGCCGTGGGAATTCGAAAGGTTCCCGCTCTGTTCCTGGTTCTCGAACGCCAACGCCTTCCTGAACAACAGCCTGCTCTTCGGATATCGGACGCAATGGTTTGACCTGTGGACCTCGCGCAACATCAATTATTTCATGGTGGACGGCAGTTTCGACCGGCCCATCACGTCGGACGCCATCAACCTCGTCTTCGAGTTCTCCGACATGGTCCAGCCCTTCAATTTTGATGCAAGAAGTTTGATAATCAATTGTTTCCCGGCCGTCAACGTGATCCGGAAAGATTTTACGCTCTCTCCCAGGGAGCCCATTGTCAAACTGGCCAACGAAGTCAATTTCGAAGCCGAGGAAAACAGCGGGCTGCGGCTGCTGACAGGCAAGACCCCCGAAAACAACCACCACGATTTCTTCATGAACCTGGTGTCCGATGAAGAACTTTCTCCCGAGGATGCAGACAAATTCTACGTCCGCCGCTTCGGTTGCGAAAGGTTCAACCCTGACGAGCTGATCCGGCTGGCCAGCGAACTGGCCAAACGCTACGAATCCGACTTCTATGCGTTCCAGAAGATTCACCAGATGCAGAACGCCGACAAGATCCGCCGGCTTGATGTCGTGCTGAAGGACATTCTGACGATCATTAAAGACGAGAATGTACCGCAATCGGGCATCTACGCCATTCTGAAACAAAACGCCGCCACGACATCCGCCGACCCGATCCGGCTTTCCGCACTCTTCACGGACGGCGCTTACGCCAATGACATAGACCTGCTTTCGGCCGTCAATCCGCCGCGCGACCTGGACAAGAAGACCACACGGTTGCTGATGAAGCCGACCGGCGGGAAGGACGAGGTGACAGATCCGGAAGAAAAAAAGATGCTGGCCCGCTACTATATGCAGACCAACGACCGCATCGTCACGAAAGCCGATCTCAAGCAGTTCTGCATCCGGTTCTTCACCCAGGCCGGATTCCGGCGCGATACCCTCAAGGACATGACGGTCCGGACCGAACTTGAGCGGAAGCATCTGACGGAACGTGTCACCCTCTCGCTGGACAAGAATGTCGTGGATGGTCGCGAAGATATGCCCGTACTGATCAGTCAGTTACAAAAAATGGCAAATATCCGGTCCGCCTCGGTGGCCACTTTTGAGTTCGAATTCATCAGCTGCTGAGATACGTGCAAAAAAAGTATCTTTGCCTGAATCATCATTCTTCCGTACCATGTATACGCTTACCGAAGTTGTCTCGAGAAAAGACAGGAAGGCATTTCTGATGTTGCCTGTGCGTCTGTACAAAGACGTCAAAGAGTGGATCCGTCCGCTCGACCAGAGCATCGAAAACGTATTCGACCCGCAGAAGAACGCCGCCTTCCGCGACGGCGTATGCATCCGCTGGATTCTCAAGAACGAGCGCAAGCAAGTCATAGGACGCGTGGCCGCCTTCATCGATTACGGATCGGCGAACCACAACGAACAGCCGACGGGCGGGCTGGGATTCTTTGAATGTGAGAACGACCAGCTGGCGGCCAACATGCTGTTCGACGCCTGCAAGAACTGGCTGATGAGCAAGGGTATGCAAGCCATGGACGGACCGATAAACTTCGGAGAACGCAACAGCTGGTGGGGCCTGCTGGTCGAAGGCTACGACATCGAGCCGACCTTCGAAATGTACTACCACTTCCCCTATTACAGACAACTGTTCGAGGCCTACGGTTTCCAGAACTACATCAACCAGTACACCTACCACCGGTACATCGACACCGGTGGCCTGGCTCCGGTCATCTACCGCAAGGCAGAACGCATCTTCCAGGATCCGTCGTACACTTTCGAGCACATCCGGAAGAAACACATCGACAAGTACATCGAAGATTTCAAGGCGGTCTATAACCAAACCTGGACCGGCTTCACCGGCAACAAGACCATGACCACGGAGATTGTCCGCGGCATGTTCGAGACGATGAAACCCATCATGGACGAACGTTTGATCTGGTTCGCCTACCACAATGGCCGGCCGGTGGGGCTCTTCGTCAACATCCCTGACCTCAACCAGGCCGTCAAGCACCTGAACGGGAAATTCGGCAAATGGGCACAGCTCAAACTGATGTATCACCTCAAGGTACGGAAATCCGTCAAGAAAATCATCGGGGTCATCTTCGGTGTCATTCCGGAATATCACGGCAAAGGACTGGAAGGCGGCATGGTGCTGAAATTCGCACGGGAAGCGGCTTACCGCAAGGACTGCCCTTACACGGAAATGGAACTGAACTGGATTGGAGACTTTAATCCGGTCATGATGAAGATGGTGGAACGCATCGGCGGACGCACCTACAAGACCCATGTCACCTACCGGTTCCTGTTCGACCGGAGCAAACCGCTCATCCGGCCGGCCAAAGTCAACATGACACTCCCTGACCGCCAGGCCGGTCAGCCCGGCATCGCCGCGGATAAAGGTCCGGACATCCCGGCAAGTCCGGCGGATACGGCAGGACCGACGCTCCCGGCACCTCCGCCGGAAACGACGGAGACGGCGAAGACGGCGGAAACAACCGGGGAGACCGCGCAGTAATTTTATACGGCACGACACATGGAAACGCCCTATATCGTCAAGCAGGATCCGTGGCTGAAGCCGTTCGAGGCCCAGATTGCCGACCGGAAGATCCAGGCCGACCGGAAAGAGCACAACCTGACCGGCGGACAGTCGCTCCACGACTTCGCAGCGGGACATCTGTATTTCGGACTGCATCGCACGCCGGACGGATGGGTATTCCGTGAATGGGCCCCCAACGCCACCTCCATCCATCTGATCGGAGATTTCTCCGGTTGGAAGGAACTGCCGTCGTATGCCATGCAACCCATCGGCAACGGCTGCTGGGAAATTAACCTGCCGGAATCACGGATGATGCACGGCGACCTGTACAAACTGCTGATCCGGTGGAAAGGCGGCGAGGGAGAACGGCTGCCGGCCTACGCCAACCGTACCGTGCAGGACGACCGGACCAAGCAGTTCGCCGCCCAGGTCTGGGCGCCCGAAGAACCCTATCGGTGGCACATCCGGAATTTCACGCGCAAGGACGAAGCGCCGCTCATCTACGAGGCCCATGTGGGCATGGCTACCGAAGCCCTGCGTGTCGGGACCTTCGCCGAATTCCGCGACACGGTCGTTCCCTACGTCAGGCAAGCCGGCTACAACACCATCCAGCTCATGGCCATCCAGGAGCATCCGTATTACGGATCCTTTGGATACCATGTCTCCAATTTCTTCGCCGTCTCTTCGCGCTTCGGCACGCCGGACGACCTCAAATCGCTGATTGACACCGCCCATGAAAACGGGCTGGCTGTCATCATGGACCTGGTGCATTCGCATTCGGTCAAGAATGTGCTGGAGGGGCTCAACCTGTTCGACGGCACGCCGTATCAGTACTTCCACGCAGACGAAGGACGCCGCAACCATCCGGCATGGGACTCGCTCTGTTTCGATTACGGCAAGAACCAGGTGCTTCATTTCCTGCTGTCCAACTGCAGGTACTGGCTGGAAGAATTCCATTTCGACGGATTCAGGTTCGACGGAGTGACCAGCATGCTGTATCTGCACCACGGCCTTTCTGTCGATTTCAACGAATACGCCAAGTACTTCGACGGGCAGGAAGACAACGACGCCATCACCTACCTGATGCTGGCCAACCGGCTGATACATCAGACGTCCCCGCGCGCCATCACCATCGCCGAAGAAGTGAGCGGTATGCCCGGCATGGCGACCCCCATCGACAAAGGCGGCATCGGTTTCGACTACCGGCTGGCGATGGGCACACCCGATTACTGGATCCGCATCATCAAGGAGACGCCCGACGAAAACTGGGACGTGGGCAACATCTTCTACGAGTTGTGCCGCAAACGCGAAGACGAGCAGACCATCGGTTACGTCGAGTCGCACGACCAAGCGCTCGTCGGCGACAAGACCATCATATTCAGGCTTATCGACAAGGAGATGTACACGCACATGCAGATCGGTGACGACAGTCTCATTGTCGACCGCGGCATCGCGCTGCACAAGATGATCCGGCTCATCACGCTGTCAACTGCCGGCAACGGCTACCTGGCCTTCATGGGCAACGAGTTCGGGCATCCCGAATGGATCGACTTCCCGCGCGAAGGTAACGGCTGGTCCTATCTCTACGCCCGACGCCAGTGGAGCCTGGTGCAGAACCCGAAACTCAAATACCGTTTCCTGGCCGCTTTCGACCGCGCCATGCTGAAGAAAGTGGGCGCCCGTCCCGACACCTTCGCATCGCGTCCGATCTGCGTCCACGAGAACGAAGCGGCACAGGTCCTGGTCTATCGGCGGGGCAGCCTGCTGTACTGTTTCAATTTCAATCCGACCCAGTCGTTCTCCGACTACAGATTCCAGGTGGAATCAGGCAAATACAAAGTGATTCTGCATACAGACAGCCCGGATTTCGGCGGATTCGACCGCATCGAAGACGGCCGGATGTACTATACGACGGACGACCAGCCCGGACAGCACATGCAGCAGCATACGCTGCACCTGTATCTGCCGGCCCGCTGCGCGCTGGTACTTGAGAAAATACCTACGCCGTCGCTTTTCGACTCAGAAGACTGACCATGATTGAACCTCTTGCCGGGATTTATTCGGCACATCCGCTGTTCCAGCCGCTTGCAGCCCGGTTACAGGCCCCGGACCGACGGCCGGTATGTCTCAAGGGACTGAGCGGCAGTGCTGCC
The DNA here is from genome assembly GCA_017523725.1 of Bacteroidales bacterium. Taxonomy (GTDB): domain Bacteria; phylum Bacteroidota; class Bacteroidia; order Bacteroidales; family UBA4181; genus JAFWVY01. The sequence goes on along the minus strand of JAFWVY010000023.1, from coordinate 25,593 downwards.
GCTTTGCTGGCGTGCAGCCTCATCCGACAGGTGGGAGGCACCCACTGGTTCATCTTCCCGGAATACGAACAGGCCGTTTATTTCCACGACGACCTGAACAATGTCTGTCCCTCGGAAAACCTTTTCCTGTTTCCGTCCTCCTTCCGCCGCACCGCCACACAGATCCGGCCCGACGAAGGCAACATCATCCTGCGGACCCGTGTGCTTTCCCGCCTGCTGCAAGGTGATGCGATGACCGTCATCACCTGTCCCGAAGCTCTGATGGAGCGGGTCCTGACAGGCGAACGGCTGCGCCGGAACTCCCTGACCCTGAAAAAAGGCGAGCGCCTGTCCATAGATTTCATCCGGGAAGTGCTCGGCACCTACGAATTCACACTGACCGACTTCGTGTACGAACCGGGGCAGTATGCCATCCGCGGCAGCATCGTAGACATATTCTCTTACGCCCATTACCGTCCCTTCCGCATCGATTTCTTCGGTGACGAGGTCGAATCCATCCGGACCTTCGACATCAGCACCCAGCTGTCGGACGAGCCGCTGGATGAAATCAGCATCGTACCCGATATGCAGAAGATCCTGCAGGAGCAGTCCGGAAGCAGTGTCTTCGACGCCGTCTCGCCCGGTGCGACTTTCTGGACCTACGACCTGACACGCACGTTCGACATATGGAAACGCAGCATGGACGCGACGGAACAGATAACGGACGGGGACGGTGAGGAAATCCGATGGGACAAAAGCGACCGCTATGTGCCGGAAGATACGCTCCGTAAACAATGCCTGGCGTTCCGGCAGGTAGAATTCGGCATGGCGCCGTACACGGCAGACGCCGAAGTCTTCGCATTCAACACCGCGCCGCAGCCCGTATTCCAGAAGAACTTCGCCCTGATGGCCGAACGCATCGCCGCCGACAGCGAACGTGGTTACCGGACCGGCATCCTCAGTGAGAACCCGAAACAATTCGACCGGTTGGACAACATCTTCGAAGGCACGGGCATGCAGGTGACCTACGAGCGCATCCCGTCCATCGTACACGAAGGGTTCACCGACCACGACCTGCGCATCTGCCTGTACACCGACCACCAGATTTTCGACCGGTATCACAAATACAAGCAGATCAAGACGCACCACAAGGACGAATGCCTGACCATCCAGGAACTGCAGGGACTGCATCCGGGCGATTATGTGGTACACATCGACCATGGCGTGGGCATTTTCGGGGGACTGGAAAAAATCGACGTCAACGGCCGGGAGCAGGAATGCATCCGGCTGGTCTACCGCGATAACGACCTGCTCTACGTCAACATCAGCAACCTGCACAAAATTTCGAAATACCGCGGCAAGGAAGGCGAGAGTCCCAAAATCAACAAGCTGGGGTCGGCAGCCTGGCAGACACTCAAACAAAGCACCAAGCGCAAAGTCAAGGACATCGCCAAGGAACTCATCGCCCTGTATGCCAAGCGGAAAATGCAGAAAGGTTTCGCTTTCTCGCCCGACAATTTCCTGCAGGAAGAACTGGAGGCGTCGTTCATCTACGAGGATACGCCCGACCAGATGAAAGCGACCCAGGCCGTCAAGCACGGCATGGAATCCGACATGCCCATGGACCACCTGGTATGCGGCGATGTGGGATTCGGCAAGACCGAGATTGCCATTCGGGCGGCCTTCAAGGCCGTCTGCGACAGTAAGCAAGTGGCTGTGCTGGTGCCCACGACCATCCTGGCGATGCAGCACGCTTCCACCTTCAAGGAACGGCTGGCCCACTTCCCGGCACGCGTCGAATCGCTCAGCCGCCTCAAGACGGCTCAGCAGACCCGCGAAATCATGCAGGATGTGGCCGACGGCAAAATAGACATCCTGGTCGGTACGCATAAGATTCTTAACAAGAATCTCAAGTTCAAGGATTTAGGCCTCCTCATCATCGATGAAGAACAGAAATTCGGCGTGGCGGCCAAAGAAAAATTGAAGACATTGCGGACCAACGTCGACACCCTGACTCTGTCGGCGACCCCCATCCCGCGCACCCTGCAGTTCTCCCTGCTGGGCATCCGGGACCTTTCGATTCTGATGACGCCGCCCTCGAACCGATACCCTATCCAGACCGAGTTGATTCCCTTCAACCAGGACATCATCCGCGAGGCCGTGGAATACGAAGTGGCACGCGGCGGCCAGGTCTTCTTCATCAACAACCGGATCCAGAACCTCGCCGAAATCGGGCAGATGATCGAGCGGATATGCCCGCATGTCAAGACCATCTGCGCCCACGGGCAGATGGACGGAAAGGCGCTGGAAAAAATCATGCTGGACTTCGTCTCGGGCGACTACGACGTGCTGGTGGCCACGTCCATCATCGAATCGGGGCTCGACATCCCAAATGTCAACACCATCTTCATCAACGAAGCACAGCACTTCGGCCTCAGCGACCTGCACCAGATGCGCGGACGCGTGGGACGGACCAACAAACGGGCGTTCTGCTACCTCATCACACCGCCCCTCAACGACCTGAATCCGGACGCGCGGCGCAGGTTGCGCGCCATCGAGGAATTCTCCGACCTGGGCAGCGGGTTCAACATCGCCATGCAGGACCTGGACATCCGCGGAGCTGGCAACATGATGGGAGCCGAACAAAGCGGGTTCATCGCCGATGTCGGGTTCGAAACCTACCATCAGATTCTGGACGAGGCCCTGCTCGAACTCCGTGACGATCCGGACTTCACGACGTTCTTCACCGACCAGGACCGGAAACGGGAGACCCTCGCCGGAGAATTGCACGAAGAAAAACTTTATGTCACAGACTGCCAGATTGACACGGATCTCGAGATGATGCTGCCCGAAAGCTACGTCGAAAACGTATCGGAACGCATCCGGCTCTACCGGCAGCTGGACAATCTCGAGGACGAAAAAGCACTGGAGACTTTCACGCGCGGTCTCATCGACCGCTTCGGGCCGGTTCCGCCCCAGGCCGAAGCTCTGATTGACGTGGTCCGGCTGCGCCGGAAGGCCAAACGGCTCGGTTTCGAGAAACTTACGCTGCGCAACGGGAAACTGCTCGCATACTTTGTCGGCGACAGCCAGTCCCCATATTACCAGAGTCCCGTCTTCGGCCGCATCCTTGCCTACGTACAGCAGAATCCGCGCCTTTTCCGGATGAAAGAGACCAACGGACGTCTCGTCCTGACCATCAGCCCGGTCAACAGCATCCGTGAGATCATCGGCACACTGGACAGAATCCAAGGTGCCGCGTAGGCGCTTTTTGCCTATCTTTGTCCGAAAGACCCGACCGTATGACCTTCGAAGCCATCATGAACGACCTGTCGCAGCGGAAGTACGCCCCGTGCTATCTTCTGGCCGGCGAGGAGCCCTTCTTCATCGACGAAGTCACCCGCTGCATTGAGCAGCAGGTCCTCGCCAAAGAGGACCGGGACTTTAACCAACTGGTCTTTTACGGCAACGACACGCAGATGGAACAGGTCGTCCATGCCGCCCGGCAGTTCCCCATGATTTTCACTTCGCCGCAAGTCATCATCCTCAAGGAAGCGCAGCAGGTCCGCACCGGATGGGACTTGCTGGCCGACTACATGGAGTCGCCGCTCGAAAGCACCATCCTGGTCATCGCCTACAAGAAGAAATTCGACAAACGCACGAAACTCTACAAGACAGCGGCGAAGAGCGGTGTCTTTCTCGATTCGACCCGGCTGTACGACGACCGGGTCCCGGAATGGGCGCGGAAATACGCCGCAGCCAAGGGATACAGCATCACACCGGATGCGCTGATGATGCTGATCGAATGCGTGGGAACCGATCTGGAGAAACTGGCAGGGGAAATCCAGAAACTGGAAGTCGTCCTGCCGAAAGGCACGAAACACATCACGGCCGAAATAGTGGAAAAAAACATCGGCGTCTCGAAAGAATACAACATCTTTGAGCTGCAGAAGGCGTTGGCAGAGAAGGATGTACTCAAATCCAACCGCATCGTGGACTATTTCGGGACGAATCCGAACGCCTATCCGATGGTCAAGGTCATCTCCATTCTGTACCCGTATTTCGCCAAGTTGCTCCGGTTCCATTTCGTCAGGCAACGGCCTCCCGCCGAACAGGCATCGTTGCTGGGCGTCAGTCCCTATTTCCTGAGGGAATACGAGACAGCAGCCCGGCGTTATTCCCCGCGCCGGCTGGTCGACATCATCCACCTGCTGCATATATACGATGCACGGGCCAAAGGTGCGGAGGGCACCTTGTCCGCATCGTCCCATGCTATGCTCAAGGAATTAGTCTACAAGATTTTACACTAATTATTAAGCAAGATCATTTCGGGCGCCTTGGCCTCGAATCCCTGGATGCGGAGCCGTCGGTCGTCCGACACGTCGAACATTTCGAACGAAATATACTCCGGCCGACGGATGAGGTAGGCAAAGCGGAACTGCACGGTACTGAACACCAGACGTTCGTTCCGCATCCTCAGGCCGAGGCCCACCGAGGCATAGGTATGGCCCGCCACAAGCGATTGGTTCTGCTGCGTAATCCATCCGACATCGGCAAAGGCGAACAGTACGCTCTGAGCGCCCCAAATGCGCCACGGGGTGAAGAAATCCGACTCCCATTGCAGCACCAGCCGCTGCTTGCCCCGGATGGAATCCGAGCGGACGCCCTCTATTCCGGCCCGGTTGAGTGTCAGGTAGTCATCCGTGACCGTCTTGAGCGCCCGGCGATAATGGGCGGAAAGGAACGTCCGGCCTTCGCCGGCCCACAGAGGATACAACCTGGAGAAATGCCGCACCGAGGCCGCGGCCGTGGCCTGCGTCATCTTGTCATCGCTCACGAATCCGCCGAAGCCGGTGTTGAGATACACGTAGCCACCCTTCCGGAGCACCCCGCCGGCAGACAGGGTGCCGCCGAAATAATTGCGGGTCATACGTTCGTCGAAACTGCGGCCACCCGTCAGCTCAAACGACCAGCCTTTCGGGATATCCTCCGTACGGCCGTAGTTGTAGACACGGGAGGCTGTGACATACGCCTGACGGCTGTAATGCAACGAAAACAAAACACTGCGCTGGTCCTGCAGGGAATAGAAACGGTCTCCCCATTCCTCCACGCGGCGAAGATAGTTCAATGCGCTGCTGCGGATACCGACGGTGACGTTCCGGCGGGCATCCGGCGCACGCAATGACGGATTGAGCGCTATGGAACGGGCAATCCAGAAATCCTGGTTCTGGTAATGTAGCACAAACGGTTCGTCGTCGTCCTCCACGAGCAGCAAATTCTCGTAATAATCCGTTATCGTATGCAGATTCCAGTTAATCAGCAGATGACCGGCATATTTCATCTCGGGTGTCTCGAAATCGCGGGTCACCGAAAGACCGTATGTGACCAGATTCTTGCGGTCAGAATAAAAAATCTTGGGCGCAATGAACGTCCGCCGGAAATTGTCGTAACCGATCTGCGCCGTATAGCCGACGGGCTGCTTGTACGACCGCTGCAGATAGACGCCTGCGGAAATATCCAGACCCTGGCCCGACACATTCTTGTTGCTGAATACCAGTCCAACGGACTTGAGCTTGTGTACCCGGAGCTCCACGGCGAACGGAATCGTCGCCCGGACGATGACCGTCACGTCCACCTGCCCGGGCAACGACTCAGACGGACGGACCACGATCCGGACATCCTCGATGTATTCACGGGCACGCAGCAGACGCTCGCTGTCGGTCACGGCAAAAACACTCAGCGCATCTCCGACACGGAACAGCAGGTAATTCATCACATGCTGCGCATTGACGGAGGTGCGGGACCAACGCTTGTAAAACGGTTCCCGCGATGCAGAATCGGTCGCAGACAGAGCATCGTCCGCATCGACGACAGAAACGGACGCAATGGTGCGGCCCTCGTAGATGCGCAACATGGCGGAATTGCCAGATTGGAAAAACATTTTCATACTGTCCGTCCGGGACGACGGTGTATCATCAACGAAAATCAGTTCCCGCAGAGTCTGCCGGAACCAGCTGTTACCGGTATCGGATGGCGCGGCCCGCAACGATGCTGTCAGAAGCGGCAGACAGACGACCGTCAGCATCATCAGGATACCGCATGCAGCCGGACGCACCGGGCACAGCCGGCGACAGACGTCACGCAAAAAAAACAATCCGAAAACCATGGACGAAGAACTGTTCCGATGTCATCAGTTAGAATTGTCAAATATAATACAATTATCTTTTTAGAAAAAAATGCCCGTTTTTAGATTTTTTAACAATTATCGCTATCTTTGCCGTTCAATCGTTTAATTGCAGATTTATGCGCCTGTCTCAAATACTGCTGTGCATCATGCTTTGCACGGGGCTGTCAGTCGCCCGCGCAGAAGTGACGCCGGTTGTCACCCCGTCAGAAGACATGCCTGCAATGGCCAACGAGATTGACAGCATCAGCTACTGCCTGGGGCTCGCATTCGGGCAGTCGCTCCGCACCGCTGAACTGGAAAACCTCAATCTGGATGTAGCTGCATATGCCATATGGCTGGGCATGCAGAACCAGCCGCTGGCGACCTTCTCCGTAGAAGACACGAAAAACTACATGCAGCGCGTCGCACAGTCACGCCAGCAGAAGAAAGACTCCGAGACGCTGGAGGCCGGGCGGACTTTCCTTGAGCAGAACATGAGCAGGGTCGGCGTCATCGTCCGTCCCAGCGGGCTGCAGTATCAGATCCTGACCGACGGCACCGGTCCGCATCCGTCCGCTACCGACCTGGTCACCATCCAGTTCTACGGCACCCTCATCGACGGCACCGTCTTCGAACGCGCTTCGGCGGAAGGAACGCCTGTACAGCTCTACATAGAGGATGTCATCCCCGGTCTGGCGGAGGCACTGCAGCTGATGAAAGTCGGCTCATCGTGGATGGTTTACATCCCGTCCGACCTGGCCTACGGAGACAACCCTCCGACGGATCTCATCGCACCGAATTCCACCCTCATTTGCCAGGTGGAATTGCTGTCCATTGATTTTGAAGAAGATTAAACACGTTTTTATGTGTTTTTAACCATATCATCCGCCATTTATTGTTACATTTGCGGCCTAATTTTAAAAGTTAATCATAAAATTTTTTCTATGAAAATCAGAAGTTCTCTTTTTATCGCCTTACTCGGAGTAACGGCTCTGAACTCATGCGGAAGCACCCCCAACTACAATGTGGCACTCAAAACGCAGGCCGACACGGCCGCCTACTACCTGGGCATCATTCAGGGTACGGAAATGAAGCAGGGCGCGCCGGGATTCAACGAAATGAATATCGACGCCTACGCCCGTGGCATCAGCGAGGCGTACAACAAATCCGAAATGCCGGTACAGGAAGAGGTGCTGTTCTCTTTCCTGAACGACTATATGTACAAGGCCCAGAACGAGAAGTTTGAAGCCAACCTGCAGAAAAGCACTGCATTCCTCGAAGCAAACAAGACCAAGGAAGGTGTTGTCACGACCGAAAGCGGCCTGCAGTACAAGATCCTGAAAGAAGGCAACGGTGCACGTCCCGACAGCCTGGCGACCGTCCGGGTCCATTACCATGGCACCACCATCGACGGCGATGTGTTTGACAGCTCGGTCGAACGCGGCGAACCCGTCGAATTTACGCTGGGTCCCGGCCTGATTGCTGGTTTCAACGAAGCCATCCGGCTGATGCCGGTCGGTTCCAAATGGCAGGTCTTCCTGCCGACGAATCTTGCCTACGGTGTCAATGCGCCGAACGGCAGCGGCATTCAACCTAACGATGCACTGATTTTCGAGATCGAACTGCTCGACATCATCAACGATAAATAAACGCCTGTCAAAGGCCCGAAAGGCTGACCGAAAGTCTGGTCAGCCTTTTTTTTACCATCCGGTTCCCTTCCCATCCGATTGCAATCCCGCTCATGGCAAAGCACAAACTGGCTCGTTTCGCCGCAATGGCCACTTACCCGCATGTCTTCCAACCCACACTGGACGAACTTCTGTCGCAGCCATACCGGTTGAGCGGCCGATGGAACTCCGAAGTCTTCCATAACGACCGTCCGCTGGTGCTGGAGTTGGGCTGCGGCAAAGGCGAATACACGGTGGGGCTGGCCGAACGGTATGCCGACCGGAATTTCATTGGCATTGACATCAAGGGCGCACGCATGTGGGTCGGCGCCACCGACGCGCTGAACCGGCAGATTCCGAACGCCGCATTCCTGCGCACCCGCATCGAAATGCTGGACCGTTGCTTTGCTCCGGGAGAAGTCTCCGAAATCTGGATTACGTTCCCCGATCCGCAGCCGCAAAAGAAACGCATCGGCAAACGGCTGACATCGGCCCGTTTCCTGAATCGCTATCTCCGTTGCCTGAAACCGGACGGCATCGTCCATCTGAAGACCGACAGCACCTTGCTCTACACCTACACCTCCCGGTTGGTTTCGTACAACCAGCTGGAAGTGCTGGCCGACACCGATGACCTGTACCACAGCGGAATAACCGACGAGGTCCTCTTATCCATCAAGACCCATTACGAGACGTTGTTCTCGTCTCGGGGCGCTACCATCAAATATCTGAAATTCAAACTGAACAAGGAAGTCGTCGAACTGCCGGACGAACTGACGGTCTTTGCTACCGACGCTGATAGATCCACGCCTTCGGCGCATAGGCCCTGACTTCCTCCAACAACGCAGAAGCCTCGGCATAGGTTGCACAGCTGCCGGCCACCAGCCGGTAGAGCGACGTATCGAAACGGACGATGCGCAAGGCATGGCCTCCGGCACGCGACATCGCCTGTATCTGCGACACCGCCTGAGACTCAGAAGTCAGACTGCCGACCACCACATAGTACCGCGCCGTGCTTTCCGGCTCATAAACCGTCAGGTCGGGTGTGCTGCTGCCGGTTTCCTGTGGTTTGTCGGCAACGGACGGAACCGGAGATGCGGATATGGCCGGCGCTGCCGCAAGACCAGGCGTGTCCGACGGCACGGACGGCTCCTCAGACTGTCCCACAGAGGCCTCCTCTGATTCCGTTACATCAGGCAATGCGGCAGGGGACTTCGTCGCAGACGCCGAAGCGACCGGTGACGGACTGTCTGCGGGAAGAACGGCCGTTTCAGATACTGGACTCTCCGGCCGGTCCGGCAAATTGAAATACGTATAGGCGAAATAGGCGACGGCGGCCATGCAGGCCAGAAGCAGTAACAAACCGGGCAGCAGCAGCCATTGCGTACGGCGTTTCCGGCGCCGCCGGATGGAATCAGCATGTCCGAAAGACCGGCGCGGCGGTACCGGTCCGGCCGGGGCCGTCGGCGTATCTTCAACCGGAGACGATGCGGGCGACGAGGCCACGGGCCGAAGGGGCTCCGGTCTGGATGACTCCGATGGGGGCTGTATCGCCGGGACAGACTCCGAAGGAGCTGGCTCCGACTGAGTGGGTCCTGACTGTGCGGGGTTCGATTGAGCTGATTCCGATCGAGCTGATTCCGACAGAGGAATTTCCGCTTCCGAAGATCCGGCAAAAACAGGTTCGAACATCACTTCCGCCTCTTCCTGCACATCGGGAAGCTGAACCACCGGGAAGGACAGCAAGTCCTCCCGCGCGTCCTCCAACACATAACGCTCCGTCTGCGCATCGCGGACGAACGTTCCCCAGCCGGCAATCCGGAAACAGGATCCGGCTGCCATCTGCCGACGGATTTCCTGTGCCAGAGCATACTGGGCTGGTGTGGCCGCCAAGGTCGATTCATCTAACTGGCTCTCAATAGGTTCAGACAAAAATACCGTACAAGATTCGGGAGGATAGACCGTCCCGGAACGCATGCAAGCCGGCCGGCGTTCCACGGTGAACACGCCAAGACCCGGCAAGCAGACACGCATGCCGGAGGCCAATGACACCCGTATGTCTCTGACAAGATTCTCCATACCCGTTGAGAAGCTGTTTGAATGCAAATATAGCATTTTCGCCGTTTGAAAACCATCGGGCCGGGATACGCCGGTCAAAAAGAATGGGGACGGTCCGTAAAAACTTCGGAAAAGCGTTTTCCAAAGCCCGCATAAATCTTACTTTTGCAAAGCATTGGCACCGCGGCCGGCCACAATACACCTATCCGATTTCCATACCATGCCACAGGGTTTTCTACAGCAGACTGCACAATATTTATGGCAGACCTACGGGACAGAACTGCAGGATTTCTGCCTGGTCTTCCCGAACAAACGCGCCTCACTGTTCTTCAACAAATGGCTCTCGCAATGTACGGGACAACCGATATGGGCTCCGGAATACCGGTCCATCGACAGTCTGATGTCCGACCTTGCGGAACTGCGTATCACAGACCGGCTGCAGGCGGCCGTCACGCTCTATCGGACCTTCCGTGACCTGACCGGGAGCAGTAAATCCTTCGATGAATTCTATCACCTGGGAGAACTGATTCTGAACGACTTCAACGAGATTGACAAACAACTGGCGCCCGCCGGAGCCCTCTTCAGGAACATGGCCGACTTAGGCACATTGGCTGACGATTTCTCATATCTCACGCCCAACCAGATCGAGGCCGTCAGGCAATTCTGGACCTCTTTCGGCGAACAGACCGGGGACAAAGACCTCAAGAAAAACTTCTCCGGTCTCTGGCCGTTGCTCGCGCCGCTTTACCAGGCCTTCCGCGAACGGCTGGCACAGCAGGGAAACGGATACGAAGGCATGGTCTACAGGACCGCAGCCGAACGCATCGGGCGGGAAGGCGGCGACCGGCTGTCACGTCCCTGCTATGTCTTCATCGGATTCCATGCGCTGACGAAAAGCGAGACGGTGCTTTTCGACTTTCTGAAAAACGCAGGCAAAGCGCTGTTTTTCTGGGATTACGACAATTATTACATGAACCGGGACGAAACGGTGCCGCACGAAGCGGGACGCTTTCTGCTGAAATACCTGCAGCGCTACCCCATGCCGACCCGCCTGGACACGGACCATCTCACGCAGCCCAAAGACTGGCGCATCATTGCCGTGCCGTCCGAAACCGGACAGGCACGCATGGCAGGCACGCTGCTGCAGGAACTGTCCCGGACCGCCGGACAGGACTGGAGCCGGACGGCCGTCGTCCTGCCCGACGAGCAGATGCTGCAACCGATGCTTTCGTGCATCCCGCCGGAAATCGGCAAAATCAACATCACGATGGGATATGCGCTGTCGTCCACTCCTGTATGCAGTCTGTACGACAGCATTTTCCAGCTGCAACGGACCTGCCGGGAGGCCGACGGGGAACCGCTGTTTCACCATCAGGCGGTCCGCGACCTCTGGATGCATCCCTACCTGCATCTGTTCGCGGCCGATGCGTTGCACGACGCCATCGACGAAATAACCAGACTGAACCTCATCCTTTTGACAAGACAGCAACTGACCGAGCTGCTCGTCAGGCATCTGGACGGAAAGACCGGACTTCCGCTGCCGCCCGATGTCCTGCAGCCATGGCTGACTTCGTTCTTCGAAGTGCACCGCGACCAGCAGTACGCCGACTATCTTAAAGACTTGACCCAGACGACGGCCGCCTTGATGAAACAGGCCGATGACGAGGCCGGCGCATCCGAGTTCCTCTACCCCGTCACCTATCTTTATACGGCCTATACCGCCCTGCAGCGGCTGACCGACACCGTCTCCGGCGACCTGGGCCTGACATGGGACGCCTTTGCACGGCTTTTCCGGCAGTACACCCGCCGCCTGCGCATCCCGTTCAGTGGCGAACCCTTGCAGGGGCTGCAGATCATGGGCATGCTCGAAACCCGCACACTGGATTTCGACCATGTCATCATCCTGTCGATGAACGAAAACATCATGCCGCCGGCCAGTGCCATCGCCTCGCTTATTCCCTACAGTTTCCGTGCGCCGTTCGGACTTTCGGACGCAGACCATCAAGATTCTCTGCATGCCTACTGTTTCTACCGGTTGATGCAGCGGGCCGGATTCATCCGGTGCCTCTGGTTCACCAACGACACATCCAACATCGAAAAGAGCCGTTTCCTGACCCAACTGCAGTTCGAACCGGCCTTCCATGTGGAGGAAGACCAGGTCGTTTTCACGATCAAGGCCGCCCCGGAGCATGTCATATGCCAACAGCGGTCGGATGAGACAGAACAGTTGCTGTCTCGCTTTCTGACCGACCGGACGAAAGGGTCGACGCTTTCTCCGTCGGCCATCAACACCTACATGCAATGCCGGCTCAAGTTCTACTTCCAACATCTCAAGGGCATGAAGGAACCCGAAAAAACCGCAGAAGAAATCGATCCGCGCCTTTTCGGGAACATCTTCCACAAAACCATGCAGAAACTTTACGGCGCACAGGCCGGACCGGGCGATCCCGCCGTCCCGTCGGGCACGGACTACGGACATATTGACCACGCCAGGCTGCAGGCTCTGCGCAAAGACGGCGACCATCTGAAACGGCTCCTGCAGGAAACCATCGAAGAGGAATTCTATCGGAACACCCCGCACGCCGGCGGCCAGTTGAGCGGACAGCTGCAGATTGTCAGCGGAGTCCTGCTCAAGTACATGCGGCGGTTGCTCGAGACCGAGATACGCTGGGGGGCGTTCACTCCTGTCATGCTGGAAGGCTGGGTGTCGACGGCCACGCCCTTGGCAACCCGTCCCGGCATCGGTGTCCGGATCGGAGGCATCGTCGACCGCATGGACTGGCACGAAGGACGATGGCGTATCCTCGACTACAAGACTGGACGTATCAAAAAACAAATCAAGTCATTAGAGAATCTGTTCGACCGGGACAGCGGCGAAGACCTGGCAGCCGCCAGGCAGTTGATGCTTTATGCCCGCATTCTTTCCGTGCAGCCGGACCGGAACAGTTACGCCATTACCCCGGGCATTGTCAGCCTGCGGGAATTGTTTCAGGACGACTGTGATTACCGGTTGATGTGCGACGGGATTCCTGTTGACGATTTCCGCCCGCTGCAGACGGCCTTCGATGCGTTGCTGCAGCCGCAGCTCGAAGAGATTTTCTGCTCGGACCAGCCGTTCGACCAGACCACGGATCGCAAACGCTGTGAATACTGTCCCTTCAAAGTCATTTGCCGACGCTGACGAATTACTTATCTTTGCATATCCTATGAATGAATCCCCGCATACTGTCTCCCACCGACATATCTGGCCGGGCTTCCTGACCCTGCTGGCCGGATTGTGGCTGAGCCTGCTCTGCACAGGATGCCGGATGCCGCAGAACGGCACGGGCGCCGGTTCGCCGTACGACCGGGATTCAATCCGTTCGGAAATACAATATGCATCGGGATTCACCATGGTCCGGCACGAAGGTTATACCTGTCTCACGGTCCGCGACCCGTGGGACACGCTGCACACACTGGCCCGCTATTATCTGTACCGGGACAAAAATCTGCTGCCCGGACACCTGCCCGCCGGTATCCCTGTCCAGATACCCGTCACCCGGACCGCCTGCCTGTTCGGCACCGATGTCTGTATGCTGCAGACCCTTGACGTCGCCGGCACCATCGTGGCCGTTGCAGAACCCGAATTCATCTCCGACTCGCTCATCCAGGAAGGCATCCGGCTCAAACAAATCGCTTCGCTGGGCCAGGCGGCCGACATGAATCTGGAGCCGCTGCTGATGAGCCATCCTGACATCTTGATTGTCAGCCCATTCGAAGGAAGCGACTATGGCGCGGCAGAACAGACGGGCATTCCGTTGGTACAATGTGTCAACTATATGGAAAACACGCCGCTGGGACGGGCCGAATGGATTAAGTTCCTGGCGGCCTTCTACGACCTGTCCGACAAGGCAGACACCCTTTTCCGGGGCATCGCTAAACGGTATCAACAGATTTCCGAGGCGGCTGCCGCGGCCACCTCGCGGCCCACGGTCTTTTCGGAAATGAAATACGGACAGACCTGGTCGGTACCCGGCGGTTCCAGCTACATGGGCCGTTTCTTCCGGGACGCCGGCCTGGACTATCTCTGGCGTGAAGACCGCTCGACCGGTTCGCTGATGCTCTCGTTCGAAACGGTTTACAACAAGGCGGGGGAAGGCGATTTCTGGGTCATCAAATACCACATGGACGGAGACGAGCTCACTTACAGTCAACTCGCCCGGGATTACCTGCCCTACACTTACTTCAAGGCGTACCGCGAACGTCACATCATCGTGTGCAACACGGCTCGGCGCCCTTACTACGAGCGTGGACTGCTGCAACCCGACATCGTACTGGCCGACCTGGTCAAGCTGGTCCATCCGGAGTTGCTGCCCGGCTACGAACCGGTTTACTTTCAAATGATGGAAGAATGACACAGACGGCTCCCGACAAGACATTCTACCGCATGTTACTGTTGCTCATCCTGCTGCTGCCTGCGCTGCTGCTGGGCAACTTGTTCATCGGCGCCGTACGCATCCCCGCCGCCGATGTTTTCGACATCATCCTCGGCCGGGACGGCGTCCCGGAAGTCTGGCGGAATATCGTACTGTCCTACCGAGTGCCACAAGCCGTCACGGCCGCGGTGTCCGGTGCCGCGCTGGCCGTGGCAGGCCTGCTGATGCAGACCCTGTTCCGCAATGCGCTGGCCGATCCATCCATCCTCGGTATCAGCTCCGGTGCCAGCCTGAGCGTGGCCATCGTCATGCTGTGCTTCGGCGGTTCGGTGGGACAGATTCTCTCCATCTCTGTCAGCCGCAGCATGTTTGTCATTCTGGCCGCCTTCATCGGCTCTATGGCCGTCATGGCCGTCGTCATCTGGTTTTCTTCCCGCGTGAGGAACAATGTCATGCTGCTCATCATCGGCATCATGATCGGCTATCTGTCTTCTTCGGTCATCTACGTGCTGAATTTCTATGCCTCCAGCGACAATATCCGCCACTTCGTATTCTGGAGCATGGGCAATTACACCAGCGTCGTGGCCGAACGGCTGCCGTTTTTCTGCATCACCATCGCGCTGGGACTTCTCGGTGCCACGCTGCTCATCAAACCGCTCAACGCCCTGCTGCTGGGTGAGAATTACGCAGTCAACCTCGGCGTACGTCTGAAACGGGTCCGCATCGCCATTCTGGCGGTGACCGGCCTGCTCACCGCTACGGTCACGGCCTTCTGCGGCCCGATTGCTTTCATCGGCCTGGCCGTGCCCCACATCGCCCGGCTGCTATCCCGCTGCAGCAACCACCGGCAACTCATGCCGCTGGTCATTCTCACCGGCGCTGTCATTTCGCTGGGATGCAACCTGTGCACGCTCATCCCGTCCAACGGCAGCATCCTGCCCATCAACACCATCACCCCCATCGTCGGGGCACCGGTCGTCCTTTATATCATCCTGCACAGACAGCATATCTGACGGCCATGGAAGAAAGAAAAAACACCCTCTCCGGACACGGTCTGAGCATCGGCTACGCAGACAAAGTCCTCCACCGGGACTTGAACCTGGAACTCCAGCCGGCCATGCTGACCTGTCTGCTCGGCCCGAACGGAGCCGGCAAATCCACCCTGATGCGCACGCTCAGCCGGCTGCAGGAGCCACTCGCCGGCGAAGTCCGCCTCGGCGGACGGCCCATGCAAAACATGTCGCATGGCGAAATCTCGCGCATGATTGCCGTCGTGATGACCGACAACGACCTGTTCGGCGGTGTGACGGTCTATGACGTGATTATGATGGGCCGGCATCCGCATACCGACTTCTGGGGCACGCCGCGCGAAAAAGACCGTATGCTGGTTGAACAGGCGATGGATGCCATGTCCCTGACGCCGTTCGCCCGGCGTCCGATGGCGTCACTCAGCGACGGAGAAAGGCAGAAAGCCATGATTGCCAAGGCCATCGCCCAAGAATGCCCCATCATTCTCTTGGACGAGCCCACGGCATTTCTCGACCTGCCGAGCAGAATCGCCATGATGATGATGCTCCGCCGGCTCTCCATGCAACAACATAAGACCATCCTGCTTTCCACGCACGATACGGATCTGGCACTGCAATACGCCGACCGCATCTGGCTGCTCTCACAAACGGCGGGACTCGTCACCGGAAGCCCCGAGCAACTGGTTCTCTCCGGCGAGTTCGGCCGATTCTTCGCCACCGGAGATATCCGTTTTGACGCCACACAAGGCCAATTCACGGTCATCCGTGACAAGGCGCCCACGGCCTTTGTCGCCATGGAAATCCCGAACCGGTTATGGATCTGTCACATGGCTGTCCGCAACGGATTCCGTATCGTATCCGAGCCGGAGAATGCGGCATTACGCCTGACGCCTGACGCCCATGACCCGGACGGATGCCAGGTGATTTTCCGTGACCGCACCTTCGATGTTGCTTCGCTGGAAGACCTGAGCCAGCTGTTCGAGACCATCCGTCCGCAATAACCTGTGCCATGCAAGCCTACCTCAGCCGCGACATAAAATTTCTGCCGGGCATCGGACCGAAACGGGCCGAACTGATCGGCAAGGAACTGTCCCTGCACACTTTCGGCGACTTGCTGTTTTTCTTCCCGTACAAGCACATCGACCGTACCCGATTCTACACCGTGCAGGAACTGGTGCCGGACGAGCAGCACTACATCCAGCTCAAGGGCAGATGCACCGGCTGGAAAAAAATCGGTGCGCCGCCGAAGGAGCGGCTTTCCGTGACATTTGCCGACAAGACCGGCAGCGTGGAAGTCGTCTTCTTCAAAGGGGTGAAGTATATGGAGCGCACCCTCAAGACCGACGTGGACTACATCCTTTTCGGCAAACCCTCCGTATTCGGCAGCCGGATCAACTTCGTCCATCCGGAACTGGAACCGGCCACCAGCCAGAACGTCATGCAGGCCGGACTGGAACCGCAGTACAGCACCACCGAACGGCTCAAGGCACACTACATCGGATCGAAAGTCATCCGGAAAATGATCCGGACCGTCTGGCAGGGTCTGCCGCATGCCATCGGCGAAGTGCTGCCGCAGCAGATGGTCAGACAGCTGCACCTGCTCAGCCTGCATCAGGCGCTGCAGCAGATACACTTTCCGCAGGACGCCGACATGCTGCACCAGGCAGAATACCGGCTTAAATTCGAAGAGCTGTTCTTCATGCAGCTGCAGATCCTGCAGAACAAACAGGCCCGGAAACTGCACACCGAAGGATTCCGGTTCAGCTCTGTCGGAGAACTTTTCCACACCTTCTACCGCACCTGTCTGCCGTTCGAGCTCACCAATGCACAGAAACGCGTCATCCGGGAAATCCGGAACGACATGGCGGGCGGACGGCAGATGAACCGCCTGCTGCAAGGCGATGTCGGCAGCGGCAAGACGCTGGTCGCCCTGCTCTGCATGCTCATCGCCATCGGCAACGGTTTCCAGGCCTGTATCATGGCTCCCACCGAAATCCTGGCACAGCAGCATTACCAGACCCTCACACGCATGCTTGCGCCGCTGCCGGTCCAGGTTGAACTGCTCACAGGCAGTGTCACGGCGGCGCGCCGCAAACCACTTTTCGAACACCTCGCAGACGGATCGACCCACATCCTCATCGGGACCCACGCTTTGATAGAAGACAACGTGCGCTTCCGGAATCTCGGGCTGGTCATCATCGACGAACAGCACCGCTTCGGCGTGGCACAGCGGGCCGAAATGTGGCAGAAGAACGAGCGGCCGCCCCACATCCTCGTCATGACCGCCACCCCTATTCCGCGGACGCTGGCCATGACCCTGTACGGCGACCTGGACGTGTCCGTCATCGACGAACTGCCGCCAGGACGCCATCCGGTCAAGACGTTTCATTTCTTCGACACCGCCCGCACCAAAGTCTTCGACTTCATGAAGAAGCAGATAGCCGAAGGACGGCAGATTTATTATGTCTATCCGCTCATCGAAGAATCCGAGAAACTCGACTACGAAAACCTCGAACACGGGTTCATGACCCTGCGCGACTTCTTTCCAGAGACGGAATACAGCATGGCCATGGTACACGGACGTATGAAACCGCACGAGAAAGACACGGTCATGCGGCTGTTCAAGAACGGCGAAATCCAGATTCTGGTGGCCACGACGGTCATCGAAGTGGGGGTGGACGTACCCAACGCCACGGTCATGGTCATCGAAAGCGCGGAACGTTTCGGCCTGTCGCAGATGCACCAGCTGCGCGGGCGCGTGGGACGTGGCGCCTCCCAGTCTTTCTGCATTCTGCTGACAGCGTACAAGCTGTCCGAAACCAGCCGGAAACGGCTCAAAACCATGGTCGGGACCACCGATGGTTTCCGCATCGCCGAAGCCGACTTGCAGCTGCGCGGACAGGGAGAGATCGAAGGCACCCGCCAAAGCGGCAAGATGGCCGACCTGCAGATTGCAGACCTCTCGACCGACCAGCACATCCTGCAATACGCCTACGAAACCGCCCGGGACATCCTGGATGCCGACCCGGAGTTGCAAACGCAGGAGCACCGCATGCTGCGGCAGCAACTCGCCCTGCGCCGCGCCTCCACCATCAATTGGGGACGCATTTCCTAAACCTCATCCAACCGCATTTTTCTCACCGGCAGACTGCGGAAATACCGATTTTCTCCCGTATCTTTGAAGCATTCGGGTCTTTTGTTCCCATAAATCGTATCAATATGATTATCAGAAGCAAAGCTCCCTTACGCATCGGTCTGGCCGGAGGAGGCACCGATGTTTCTCCCTACAGCGACCTGTACGGGGGGGCCATCCTCAATGCCACCATCACCCTGTACGCCTATGCGACCATCGTGCCGCGCGACAACGGACAGATTGTGTTTTATCTGCACGACCGGCATGAGGAGTACCGGTTCGAATCGACCACGGAACTGCCTACCGATACAGGCATCGGTCTGCTGGCCGCCATCTACAACCGCGTCGTGAAAGATTTCACCCACAAGGCCCTGTCCTTCGAATTGCATTCGTTCGTCGATGCGCCGGCCGGTTCCGGTCTCGGCACGTCCTCCACGCTCGTAGTGGCCGTCCTGGGCGCTTTCGCCGAATGGCTCTCGCTGCCGCTCGGCGAATACGACCTGGCCCGGCTGGCCTACCTGATTGAACGGAAAGACATGGGGATGGCCGGCGGCAAACAGGACCAGTACGCCGCCACCTTCGGCGGATTCAACTTCATGGAATTCTTCGCCGATGAGCGCGTCGTCATCAATCCGCTGCGCATCCGCAACAATATTCTCAACGAACTGGCGCAGAACCTGGTGCTTTTCTATACCGAAACTACCCATAACTCTTCGGAGATTATCAAACACCAGCAACGCAACGTCGCCGACCGGAACCAGCGTTCCATAGAGGCCATGCACCGGCTGAAAGACCAGGCCGTCCTCATGAAGGAGGCGCTGCTCAAGGGCGACCTGGACCGGATGGGCGAAATCCTTAACACTGGCTGGGAATACAAGCGCCAGATGGCCGAAGGCATTTCCACCTCTCTGTTCGAGGCCTTGTACGACACCGCACTGAAAGCCGGAGCACTGGGCGGCAAGATCTCAGGTGCCGGCGGCGGCGGATTTATCTTCTTCTACTGCCCGGGCACAACCAGATACCGGGTCATAGAGGCGCTGCAGCCTTTCAATGGAAGTGTGCAGCCTTACCAGTTCACCAAAAGCGGACTTCTGACATGGAAAGCATAGCTCAGGCGCCGCTCCGGGACATCGAGGCCATTGTGCTGGCCGGCGGCAAAGGCACCCGGCTGCAGCCGGTGGTGGCCGACCTGCCCAAACCCATGGCCGACATCGGCGGGAAACCCTTCCTGTGCTATCTGCTGCACCGGCTGGCGGAAGCCGGCATCCGGCGCTGCATATTGGCCACAGGCTACCGGCATGCAGACATTGAAAACTTTTTCGGACGCAAATTTGACGACATGGAACTGGACTATGCCGTCGAGAGCCGTCCGCTCGGCACGGGTGGCGGCATCGCGAACGCCCTCCGGAAAGTCCGCAGCCAGCATGTCCTGGTATGCAACGGAGACACCTTTTACGCCGCCGACCTGGCCCGGCTGCAGCAAATGCACCAACAGACCGGAGCCGCCGTCACCATGATTCTCCGGCCGATGGCAGACGGCCGGCGCTACGGCACAGTCGCCTGCCGTGGCCTCTACGTGAGCCGTTTCATCGAAAAATCACCGCGAACCACCGGGGCATGCCTGATCAACGGGGGCATCTACCTGATTGACAAAGGCCGACTGACCGAATTGATGGAGGCACTGGACTTGCCGGAATCCTTTTCCTTCGAGCAGGATGTCCTGCCCGTCCTGCCACCCCGCGCCATCGCCGGATATCCGGACGACGGTTTCTTCATAGACATCGGCATCCCGGAGGACTATGCCGCCGCGTGCCGTCTGCTGCCCACATTTCCAAACACTTGAACAGACCGACATGAACCAGACCCATCCTGAAGGAGCCCGCCGGGCGTTTCCTCGTTTCATGGGGAAACCCATCTGTACGATTCTCTGTGCAGCGCTCCTGATGGCCATACCGGCCTGCCATCGGCATGAAATGTCCGACACGGCCTACACCGAAACCGACAGCATTCCGCCGGTCGATGCCTATGCATGCCCCCGCATGTACGGCATCTGCATCCAGTCGCTCGACGTGGAGCAGGACCAGGTAAAACCTGGCGAAAGCATGTCCGGCATCCTGAGCCGGTATGGTCTGTCGAGCGCCGAAATCCACGCCCTGGCAGAACAGTCTGCAGCCATTTTTGATGTCCGCCGGCTGAGGGCGGGGCAGACCTATACGGCCATGCGCGCCCAGGACAGCACGGCCCAGCTGCAGTACTGGGTGTACGAACGCGACCGCACCCATTTCATCGTCTATGATTTCACGGCCGACAGCCTGGTCGTCACGGAAGAGGAAAAAGACGTCGCGCTGCAACGCCGACGCATTGCAGCACCCATCGGCAGTTCGCTGTGGCTCACCGTTGTCCGGCAGGGATTCAATCCTGCCCTGAGCGATGCTTTGTCTGAGATTTATGCCTGGCAGGTAGATTTCTTCGGCATTGCGGCCGGAGACAGCATCTGCGCCGTGTTCGACGAGATTGTGCTCGACAGCACGGCCATCGGCATCAGCCAGATCTACGGCGCCTGTTTCCGGCACGCCGGCAAAGACTATTACGCCATACCTTTCACCGGAGGCGACAGCATCCGGAGATTCTTCGACGAAAACGGACAGAGCCTGCGCAAGGCTTTCCTGAAAGCCCCGCTGAAGTATTCCCGCATCAGTTCCACCTTCTCGAACAGCAGATACCATCCGGTGCTCAAGGTGTACAGAGCCCATCACGGCGTAGATTATGCTGCGCCGACAGGTACGCCGGTCCAGTCCATCGGAGACGGCGTGGTCACCAAACGGGCATATCAGCGCAACGGTGCAGGCAATTATGTCACCATCAAGCACAACGCCACCTACACCACGTCCTACATGCATCTCTCACGCTTCGGCAGCGGTATCGCGGTCGGCTCGCGCGTGGTGCAGGGACAGGTTATCGGATACGTCGGCAGCACCGGTCTGGCCACCGGGCCGCATCTGGATTTCAGAGTATACCGCAACGGCACGCCTATCAATCCGTTGTCGATGGAATCACCGCCCGTGGAACCCGTCCCGGACAGTTGTCTCGTTGCATTCCAGGCCGTCCGCGATTCGGTGTTGCAGATGCTGCAGACAGTGCCGGATCTTTAGGCCCCGAAACACCGGGCACGGCAGTCGGCTACCAGCCGGCTGAACCGTTCCGCGATGCGGTCACGGTCGAAGTTCTCCACCGCAGCCGGACGCGCCGGACGCTGACCAGCAAGGAAAGAAGTGTAATGTTTTTGAATGAAATGGCGGATGCCGTCCGCATCGTCGTATGCGACACCGGTCCCGGCGCCGCTTTCGGCCAGGATGCGTGACGCCGCCCCGTCGGGGCTGCCCAGGCACAGCACCGGTACCCCGGCACCCATGTATTCGAAGAACTTACCCGGCAGTGCCCCCTGATACCCCGCCGCAGCAGGCAGTACCAGCAGCGCCACAGTCGCCTTTTTCACTTCCCGGATAGACTCCCGGTGCGGCACATACGGCACGAACGTACAGCGCGGGCCGCAGATTTCGCGGATTTTTCCGGCCCAGACCTCATCCACCTTGCCCACCAGCCGGAAATGCACCGGCATGTCGGCCGGCATCTCCTCAAGGCATTGCAGCAATGTGCCAAGCGGATAATTCGCAGCCAACGTGCCGGTATAGACCATCGTGAACACCGGGTCCGGCACGACGGTATCCGTCATGTCGGCCGGGTCATAGCCATTGGTTACCACCGAGAAATGTTCCTCAGTCAACCGCGGCGACTTGGCCTTCAGCAGATCCTTCACTTCGGCCGTGGCAGCTGTCACATGGTCGGCAGCCAGCAGCACCCGCCGCTCCATCGCGGCATCAATGGCCCGGGCCAGCCGCGTTGGATACAGCATATCCTTGTAATACAGATCCGTCCAGGGATCCCTGAAATCGGCAATCCAGCAGATACGGCGGTGACGTTTCAGACGCAGGCCAATCAAGTGGGTGGACATAGGCGGCCCCGTCGTGACCACCGTGTCGATGCCCTCGGCATCAATCAGCCGCAAGGCTTCGCGACAGGCATAGCGGTTCCAGCCCCGGCGGGCATCCGGAAGGAAGAAATTGCCGCGGACGAAACGCGCAACTTTCTGCCGGAACGACGGCACCCCTTCATTGGCGAAACCGCCGTAGGGCGACTGCCTGCTGCCGGTGAAACGCCGGTAGAAACCGTAAGGATTGAAACAAGAGGTCCGGTACACGCGCACACGGCTGTCCACTTCGGCACACAGGCTCTCGTCCAGCACCGGATACTCCACCCGGTCCGGCGACACCGTCACCACCACCGGAGTCATGCCATGTTCCGGCAGATACTTCGTCATCTTGAGCCAACGTTGCACGCCAGCCCCGCCGGACGGTGGCCAGTAATAGGTCAGCACCAGTATTTTCCTCCCCGTGTCCACGTGTATTCCTATGGTCTTTGCCTGCAAAGATAAACCATCCGTCGCAACAATCCGCCTGTGTCACGGGCGCACCGCCACAGCGTCAATCTCCACCAACGCGCCCTTGGGCACCGATTTCACGGCGAATGCACTGCGGGCCGGACAGGGTGCACGGAAGAACTCCGCATAGACCTCGTTCATCGCAGCAAAGTCGGCCATATCTGCCAGCATAACCGTGGTTTTCACAACATTGTCCATATCGAGCCCTGCCTGCCGGAGCACCTCCCGCAGATTCGCCAGAGCCTGACGCGTCTGTGCAGCGATGCCCTCGGGGAAAGTCCCCGTTTCAGGCCGAATGGGCAGTTGTCCGCTCAGATATATCCAACCGCCGGCTTCCACCGCCTGGCTGTAAGGCCCCACCGCGGCCGGAGCCTTGTCTGTCACAATGGCTTTCTTCATAGTTGTCAAACATTTAGATATTGTTTGTATTCAGTTTCTTATTTCTTGGAAGAATCGTCTGAATTCTTGTTCGAAATTCGGCGTCAGGATACCCTTCCCCACGGCCTCGCATACCTCGCTGACCGTCCAGAAACGGCCACCGTCCAGTTCCCCGGCCGACGGACGTACGGGCCCGTCGTAAACCGTCCGGTTGACATACACCAGCTCCCGCTCCCGCAGACTCTCGAAAACATACATTCCCATCGGCTGCGGAACGAATTCCTTCAGGCCCAGCTCTTCACACGCCTCCCGCCGCAAAGCCGCATCGGGTGTTTCGCCGTACTTGAGATGCCCGCCCACGGCCGTATCCCATTTCCCCGGCTGAATATCCTTCCACGCCGGACGTTTCTGAAGGTATATCTCACCGCGCGGGTTAAACACATGCAGATGCACCACCGGATGCAGCCGCATCGACCCGCCATGGCATTCGCCGCGCGTCGCTTTTCCCGTCACCGTCCCCGTCTCGTCCACAAGCGGGAACACTTCCTCTGCATCGTCTTTCATGGCTCTTTGTCTTCCAACGGACCGGTACAAAAGTAACCATTTTACATTTCAAGCCCGCACGCGCATGGCACGTTGAAAAAATAAAGCCTTGCAGAGGCCGGATTCCGGATATATCACCTATATTTGCGTACTCGAAAATTACCCATTACACATCAGGTTAACCATGATTTATTCCAAAGAAGTACAGCACATGTGTGTTGTAAAAAAAGGCCCTCACCATGGCCCGGCTCCCATTCCAGAAGAAGGCAAATGGGTGAAAGCCAAAGAAATAAGTGACATATCGGGTATGACACACGGCATCGGCTGGTGCGCCCCGCAACAAGGAACGTGCAAACTCTCGCTGAACGTCAAGGACGGCATCATCGAAGAGGCGTTGGTCGAGACCATCGGCTGCTCCGGTATGACGCACTCCGCGGCGATGGCGGCCGAGATCCTGCCGGGCAAGACCCTGCTGGAAGCCCTCAACACCGACCTCGTGTGCGACGCCATCAATACGGCCATGCGCGAACTGTTCCTGCAGATTGTCTACGGCCGGACCCAGTCGGCCTTCTCCGAAGGCGGCCTGGTCATCGGCGCCGGACTGGAAGACCTGGGCAAAGGTCTCCGCTCGCAGGTCGGCACGATGTTCTCCACCAAGGCCAAGGGTGTACGCTACCTCGAAATGGCCGAAGGATACGTCAACCGCATCGCCCTCGACGAGGACGACGAAGTCTGCGGCTATGAGTTCGTCCGCCTGGGCGTGATGATGGACCTCATCAAGAAAGGCACCGACGCCAACGAAGCCCTCAGGAAAGCCACCGCCACCTACGGCCGCTTCACCAAGGAACAGGGCGCTGTTAAGATTATTGACCCAAGACAAGAATAAGGAGGACCAGCCATGATACGTGAAGTGAAATTCGAAAGTCAGGACCGTCGTATTGACAACATCAAGAAAGTGCTCAATGCTTACGGCATCGCCTCCATCGAAGAGGCCAACCAGATCTGCGAAGAAAAAGGGCTGGATCCCTATCTGGAATGCGAGCAGACACAGAACATCTGCTTTGAGAACGCCAAGTGGGCCTACGTGGTAGGCGCCGCCATCGCCATCAAGAAAGGCTGCAAGAATGCGGCTGACGCGGCCGAAGCCATCGGCGAGGGCCTGCAGGCCTTCTGCATCAAGGGTTCGGTGGCCGACGACCGCAAGGTGGGTCTCGGGCACGGCAATCTCGCAGCCCGGCTGCTCCGCGAAGAAACCGAATGCTTCGCCTTCCTGGCCGGCCACGAGTCTTTCGCCGCCGCCGAAGGCGCTATCAAGATTGCCGAAATGGCCAACAAGGTCCGCAAGAAACCGCTCCGCGTCATTCTGAACGGACTCGGCAAGGACGCCGCCATGATCATCAGCCGCATCAACGGGTTCACCTATGTGCAGACCCAGTTCGACTATTATACGGGCGAAGTGCGCGTCGTGCGCACCAAGGCTTACTCTAACGGACCACGCGCCAAAGTGAATTGCTACGGCGCGGATGACGTCCGCGAAGGCGTGGCCATCATGTGGAAGGAGAACGTCGATGTATCCATCACCGGCAACTCCACCAACCCGACCCGTTTCCAGCACCCGGTGGCAGGCACCTATAAGAAGGAACGCTGGGAAGCCGGCAAGAAGTACTTCTCCGTGGCTTCCGGCGGCGGCACGGGCCGTACCCTGCATCCGGACAACATGGCTGCCGGTCC
>JAFWVY010000022.1 GCA_017523725.1 Bacteroidales bacterium | reverse complement strand
GGAACAAATCAAAAGGAATCTGCAGCAATGCCTGTCTGAAGATAACGGTCGATGACACGCGGCACCGCATAGCTGCCGAGGTCTTCCCGGCGTACGGCCAGCCAGCCTGCATCGCCGCACGGTGCCGTCCCGACAGTCACCCGGACAAACTGGACATGCAACCGCTGGTGCGTCAACTGGTGCACACAGGCATACACCTCGGAGGAGACTGTCGGCACCGTGCCACGAAACCATCTTTGCCATGCCTCCGTGGCCGGCAGACGGTCCCAGGCGGTCTCGACATCGGTCTCGATGAGCGGAAATTCGAACAGACCGCACCAGATGTCCTTCCCCGTACGCTGCTGCAGATAATAAGTCCCGCCGCAACGGACGACGATATAACTGAAATAGCGGTCCCGGACTTTGGG
This sequence comes from Bacteroidales bacterium, assembly GCA_017523725.1. Lineage (GTDB taxonomy): Bacteria > Bacteroidota > Bacteroidia > Bacteroidales > UBA4181 > JAFWVY01. Next base: position 94,464 of record JAFWVY010000022.1, on the reverse strand, counting down.
ACGCATTTTCTTTGCAGGCAGGTCTGCAACCAGACCGGCCTTGAAGGCCACGCACACCTCGCGCAGTACGCAGACATCGCAATGCGGCGCAGCAGGTACGCACTGCATCGCACCGAAATCCATGATGGCCTGATTGAAGAGGTCCGGCTCCACCGAGGCCATCCAGCCACGGGCCGTTTCCTCGACCATTTTCCGTCCGGCCGCCGTGTCCACCGGATCTGTCAGTCCGGTGCAGCGGGCCACGACACGACAGACATTGCCGTCCACCGCCGGCACCGGCACCTTGAAGGCAAAAGACGCCACCGCCGCCGCGGTATAAGGTCCGATGCCCGGAATCGTCCGAAGTTCCTCCGGCGTCTGCGGGAACCGGCCATGCCACCGTTCCGCGACCGTCCGGGCTGCCCGGTGCATGTTGCGGGCCCGCGAATAATATCCGAGACCCTGCCAGAGTTTGAGCACATCTTCGACCGGCGCCGCCGCCAGATCCCCGACCGTCGGATACGTCCGGACAAACGCCAGATAGTACGGCAGCCCCTGGGCCACCTGCGTCTGTTGCAGGATAATCTCCGAAACCCATATCTTATATGGGTCGGAAGTCTCGCGCCAGGGCAGGTTCCGGCCGTTGGCCCGGTACCAGTCGGTCAGAAGGGACGGAATCGGTTTCATATGCATGGATAATAATGCAAAGATGCATTTTTTCCCGGAGGTTCCGCCCGTCCGACGGCCTTCCGATACGGGTTTTCGGGGCACAAAAAATTATATGTCATTTTTTTCCATTTTTTTATTGGAGATTGTTTTCTAAAAAGTATATCTTTGCGCGAATTTTAATTCGTAATAGATTAACAAGTTATGAGTCGGATATGTCCCGCAAGGAAATTTCCGGCAAAAACAGACAAATAATCGACACAACATAATTAATCATTCTAAACGCTTTATTATCATGACAAAAGCTGATATCGTAAACGAAATCGCCAAATCGACCGGCATCGAAAAAAATGATGTCCAGAAAACTGTCGAGGCTTTCATGGAACAGGTCAAAGGCGCTCTCGCCGCCAAGGAAAACGTTTATCTGAGAGGTTTCGGTTCCTTCATCATCAAGGAAAGAGCTCAGAAAACGGCCCGCAACATTTCCAAGAACACGACGCTGATCATTCCCGCGCACAACATCCCCGCTTTCAAGCCGGCCAAGGTTTTTGTCGCGAAAGTCAAAGGTGAATAATCTAATTGTATTGAACTATGCCTAGCGGTAAAAAGAGAAAAAGACATAAAATGTCCACCCACAAACGTAAAAAACGTTTGAGAAAGGACAGACACAAGAAGAAGAAATAGCCGGTCAACGGCGTTCTTCGTCTGCAGACGCGTATATGCAAAGCTGACAAGTTTTGTACGCGTTTTTGAAAGAAACTGCAAGACCTAAAACCTTTAGGAAAGTCCCCCGGAGGGAATCCATGCACGTTCCCGGAACGACATCCTGTCGGTGTCATTCCGGGAACTGTGCGGGCGGTTTCCCGGATTTCCCTTGCGGGTTTTAGGTTTTTTGCCATACAAATAAACTCATAACATGACAGAACCTCAGAAAGCAGAACAGGTTATCAGTAATGAGTTGGTGATTGATGTGAGCGCGTCCGAAGTGGCCATTGCCTGGCTCAAGGACAAGCGCCTTGTGGAACTGAACAAAGAAGTACGAAACATCCATTTTGCCGTCGGTGACATCTACATCGGCAAAGTCAAGAAAATCATGCCGGGGCTGAATGCCGCGTTCGTTGACGTAGGGTATGAAAAAGACGCTTTTCTCCACTATCTCGATTTAGGTCCGCAAATCAAGTCTTTGACACGTTATGTGGGGCTCAATGTCCAACGGAAGGGAAAACTTATCGCCACTTCCAATTTCAAGAATGAGCCCGACATCGCCAAGGAAGGAAAAATCTCCGACATTCTTACGGCCGGTCAGCCTGTTCTGGTACAAATTGCCAAGGAGCCCATTTCCACGAAGGGCCCGCGGCTGAGCGCCGAGCTCTCGATAGCCGGACGCAATCTGGTACTCATCCCGTTCTCCGACAAGATATCGGTTTCGCAGAAAATCCGCTCCAAAGAAACGCGGGAACGGGTCAAGAAACTCATCGAATCGGTCAAGCCTGCCAATTACGGCGTCATTATCCGCACGGTGGCCGAAGGGAAGGAAGACCAGGTCATCATCGACGAACTGCAGCATCTGGTGCAGAAATGGGAAACGGCTGTCGAAGCGCTGAAGACCTATACGGGGCCGAAACTCATCCTGAGCGAACTCAACCGCACGTCAGCGATGCTCCGCGACCTGCTGAACTCCTCGTTCTCGAACATTTACGTCAACGACGAGGCGTTTGCCAAGGATTTGCGGCAATATATCGAATCCATCGCGCCGGAAGAGGAAAAGATTGTGAAATATCTTTCGGAAGGCACGCCCATCTTTGAGCGGTTCGGCATCACGAAACAGAGCAAAGCGTTGTTCGGCAAGACAGTGTCGATCAAGAACGGCATATATCTCATCATAGAACACACAGAGGCCCTGCACGTCATCGATGTCAACAGCGGCAACCGGTCGAAATCAGGCACAGACCAGGAAACGAACGCCTTCGAAGTGAACCTGACGGCGGCGGTCCATATTGCCCAGCAGCTGCGGCTGCGCGATCTGGGCGGTATCATCGTCATCGACTTCATCGACATGTACAAAGCCGAACATCGGACAGCCCTGTACGAGCGCATGAAAGCCGAGATGGCCGACGACCGTGCCAAGCACAACATTCTGCCGATCACCAAATTCGGCCTGATGCAGATCACGCGTCAGCGGGTGCGGCCGGAAACGACGGTGCAGACCACGGAGAAATGCCCGACGTGCCACGGCACAGGCAAGGTCGATTCGACCATCCTGTTCGAAGACGAGATTCTGCGCCGTATCACCGAAGTGGTCGAACAGCAGCATCCGGACAGACTGACACTGCATTTGCATCCGTATGTGGCAGCGTACCTGACCAAGGGGTTCCGCTCCATCCAGCGGCGCTGGGCACGTTCACTGCACTGCCGTCTGGAGATTGTTCCGGACAGCGAAGTGACCATGCTGGACCTCAAATGCTATGACCGCAAGGGAGATCTGATTCCGACCGACGGTGACGAACAGCCTAATCTGTCAAGAAGTGCAGATGATTCTGCAACAGATAGCCAATGTTGATTCCGAAATTCCACTGCGGGTAACCTCTGCTGTAATAGTTGACGTACAGCGAGAACTGGAATCCTTCTAGATTGAATATCAACGAGGTTTCGCTGATATATGCCAGCGTTGACAGGGCTTTGCCATAGCCGGCTCTGTACGCGAGACCCACGCCGTCGGCCGATGCGACCGAAAGGTTCTTCGTATAACGGCGGTAGGGCATGAAGGCGTAAAGATCCGTCCGGAGCATCAGGTTCTTGCGCAGGTGCCACAGCGGCATAGCGCCCACGGCTGCATAGCGCTGGGCGGAATAGGCCTCGTTGAACACGGTACGGCTGTGCAAGGTCGGACGGAACGCCGGCGCGGTAATGACCGTGGACATATAGTTTTCCATGAGCGGCATCGTACTGATCACCCCCTGGAACAGCATACCCAGACAAAACCGGCTGCCGGCCGGCATGAAATGTTCATACTTGACCGCCGCCTGATACCAGTGGCGCGGAGCACGGCTGTACGCGTGCAGTGACACACCGGAGCCGAAAATCTCGCCGTCCATGTTGCGGTAGTCGTCTTTGACTTTCCCAGGCAGATATTTCTCATGGCCGCCGACATATTGCAGGTAGCCCGAGAAACGGAAACCGCGGGTGGCGTACGGATGCATGTTGAGCGTGCTCCGGTCGGCGCCGAGCGTCAAGACGCCAAGCTGGAACTGGCTGCGTTCCCAGTCGCAGAAAGCACCGACCAGATCGCTCTGGTAATAGTCGTCGGTCAACAGGCCGGTCCCTCCGAGCAGTTCGAGACGCGTCTTGCCCCACGGCGTCCCAATGCCGAACTTGAGGTAACGTTCCCGCTGGTAAAGTTGTTCACGGCTGGCGGTGTGCTCGAGGATGCCGTCCCTGCGGTAAAAGTGTATATCGCTCGCCACCCCTGTGGCACGGAGATAGAACGGGATGCGCGAGCTGAAATCCAGGCGGACATCGCCATGCAGCATGTTGTAATGCTGCCCGATGACCACATCGACCAGATACGACTGCTTGAAGTCGGACAGCCGTGTGTAGCCGGCGCCGAGATAGGTGTGGCCGGAAGATGCGGAATTAATGGCCAGGCCGGCCATCAGCGACATGCCCGACGTCAGTTTCATGTCGAAGATCAGACGGTAGGTCGAATCGCCCGGAGCATACTGCGCTGCCGGGATGATTTCGGCCACCGTCGGGTCACTCAGGATGGAGAAATAGAGCTGACGGGCCTCCTCGAGCGAAATGAGCCGGTCGCTGTGTTCGGCCAGAATCTTCTTGAATTCCCGCTGGAAATAACGCCGCTGATCATCCGAGATCCCGGATACGGAGAAACTGTGAAACATCAGCTTCGGCAGACGCGCCGTATAGGCGGCCCGTCGGGCGGCCAGGCTGTCGGCCGGCATCTCACGGGACACACGACGCTTGATTTCGTCCATGCGTTCCATGGTCTTCCGGTAGCCGTATTCACTGAGCTGCGCCGCCTTGTGGAAATCCAACAGGTTCACATCGGGCATCTCGACATCGATGGAGATACCGTCAGCCGGATCGACCGAATAGTCGGTATTCTGCATCATCATGGCCGAAAACTGCTCGAACGTGGAAGTGGCCGACATCTCCTGTGTGGTATTGTGCGAGACGACGCTGCCCACGATGAAATCCGGATTGAAATCCTGTTTCATCACATCCACCGGGAAATTGTTGTACATGCCGCCATCGTAAAGGATGCGGCCATCGATGGATATCGGCTTGAATACGAACGGGAATGTCATCGACGTGCGGATGGCACTGCCCAGGTCGCCGCCCCGGAGCACCACGGCTTTTTTCTCGTAAATATCGGACGAGACACAGCGGAACGGCACCATCAGCCGGTTGAAATCGCCCTCGCAGACTGCCGCGGAAGGCGCGAACAGTTGCATGAAGGCGAAATTCATCTGGATGGGGTTAATCAAATGGACGGGCGAAAGGGAAACCGTGGCCGAATCGATCCGGCTGAACTTGAGCTGCAATACGTTGGTGATGGATTCTTCTCGCTTGTAAGAGGACAGGTCGCGCTCATCCACTTTACCGGTCTGCCAAGAAACGAAGTCTTCGGAAAGAATCAGTGCCAGCATTTCGTCGGGCGAATAGCCGATGGCATACAGACCGGCGATGATGGCGCCCATGGACGTCCCTGCCACATAATCGATGGGGACATGGTTCTCTTCCAATGCTTTGATAACGCCGATATGGAAGCAGCCCCGGGCCCCTCCCCCGCTCATCACCAGGCCGACGCTCTGCGCCGACAGCATAGACAGCAGCAACACCTGGTGCAACAGCAGCAGGACCAGACGACGGTACAGCCGGGATTTCCGGAAAGTTATTCGGTTCATGGGCACAGGTCGAGAAACTGGATACAAATATAGGAAAAGGAACGGGAAGAACGAAGCTATCGCCGGAGAGACTCCGCTGCCATGGCATTCAGAAACACAAGGCTGTGGCATGCCACCACGGCGGCGGTTTCCGTCCGGAGCCGCAGGTCGCCCAACGTCACTGGTACGAACTGCATGGAGAGAGACTGTGCGATTTCTTCCGGCGAAAAATCGCCTTCCGGCCCGATCAGGACGGTTGCGGACCGCCCCGCCCGATATACAGATGCCAGACCCCGTCGCTGCGTATCCTCGCAATGGGCTATCATTTTCTGGTCGGTCCCGCAGGATGCCAGAAACGCCGGCAGCGGTGTCATGGGATGAATCCGCGGAAGCCATGCCCGTTGGGACTGTTTCATGGCCGACACGGCGATGCGGCGCAGCCGCTCCAGGTTCACCGATTTTCGTTCGGAATGCGCAGTCAGGAGAAGCGCGATGTCCGTCACGCCTATTTCGGTGCATTTTTCGACAAGCCATTCGGTCCGGTCGGGATTCTTGGTCGGTGCCACCGCTATCTGGATCTGCAACGGTTCGGGATCCAGGGACAGGCGCTCCACTACGGCCATGCCGCAGTGTTTCGGATGCGGATCTTCGATGGAGGCCGCATAGAGACCGCCACAGCCGTCCGCGAGCGTCACCCGGTCGCCGGCGCCGAGCCGCAGCACACGGACACAGTGGGCGGATTCCTCTTCGTTCAGGACGGCATAACCATCCGCAGCCTCCGGTGCATAGAATACAGGCATCTCTACAGTCCTTGCATGTATCCGGTATCTTCCAGCAGCTGCACACCGTTCGCCGCCGCGACCGCCAGGCGGTCACACCGTTCGTTTTCGACGTTGCCGTCATGGCCCTTGACCCAGATCATCCGGACCTGGTGACGGCGGTACACCTGCAGGAAACGACGCCAGAGGTCGGCGTTCTTCCGTTTTTCGAAGTTTTTCTTTTCCCATCCGAAAACCCACTCCTTGTTCACGGCTTCACAGACATACCGGGAGTCGGTAATCAGGTTGACGGGCGTCGCATCGAACCGGAGCGCCTCCAGGGCCACGATGGCGGCCATCAGTTCCATGCGGTTGTTGGTAGTCATCCGGTAACCCTGCGACAACTCCTTGCGAAAGCGACGCGCCGGATCCGGATCGTCCATGTTGGCCAGCAACACCACGCCGTAACCGCCCTTCCCGGGATTGCCGAGAGCGGAACCGTCGGTATATATGGTGACTGGCATCATAATGGACAAAAAAAGAGCGGGACGTCCTTCCGGACGTCTCGCTTTCATGAACTATTTCTGCGAAAGATAGCGCATCACGCCGGCCGCCCCGCGCCGGCCGTCGCCCATGGCCAGAATGACCGTGGCGCCGCCGCGGACGATATCGCCGCCAGCGAAGATGTCCGGAATACTGCTCTGCATGGTTTCCGGATCGACTTCGATGGTGCCCTTGCGCGAAATGGCCAGACCTTCGACTGACCGCGGGATAAGCGGGTTGGGCGAAACGCCGATGCTCATGATAACCAGATCGACGTCAATCAGATATTCAGAGCCGGCGATGGGTTGCGGACGGCGGCGTCCGGAAGCATCGGGTTCACCGAGTTCCATCTTCTGCACCCGCACCTGTTTCACATGACCTTTTTCATCGGCGAGACACTCGACTGGATTCAGCAGACAGTTGAATTCGATGCCTTCTTCCATGGCATGCTGGATTTCCTCTTTCCGGGCAGGCATTTCATCCATCGAACGACGATAGACAATCATGGCTTTCTCCGCGCCCATACGTTTGGCAGTACGGACACTGTCCATCGCAGTATTGCCACCGCCGACCACCATCACGGTCCGGCCGCGCAGAATCGGGGTATCCCGCTCATCGCTGGCCGCCCCCATCAGGTTGACACGTGTAAGATATTCATTGGAGGAGAAAACACCGATGAGGTTTTCGCCGGGAATGCCCATGAAGTTGGGCAGGCCGGCGCCGGAGGAGATGTAGAATGCCTTGAAACCTTCCTCCCGCAGGTCGTCCAGCGTGGCTGTCTTGCCGACCAGGAAATCGGTCTCGAACTTGACGCCAAGCCGGCGCAAAGTTTCTATCTCGGCATCCACCACCGCATTGGGCAGACGAAACTCGGGAATGCCGTATTTCAACACACCGCCGATCTCGTGCAGCGCCTCGAAGACGGTCACGTCATAGCCGTTCTTGATCATGTCGCCGGCCGCCGCCAATCCCGAAGGACCGGAACCGACCACCGCCACCTTGATGCCGTTGGCCGGCGCTTTTTCGGGCAACTCTGCCTTGCCGGACAGACGCTCGAAATCGGCAGCGAAACGCTCCAGGTTGCCGATGGCCACCGCGGGTTTCTGCATTTTCTGCACATAGAAACATTTTGATTCGCACTGCACTTCCTGCGGGCACACCCGGCCGCACACCGAAGGCAGCGTGTTGGTCTGCTTCAGCACGCGGGCCGCGCCTTGGAAATCGCGGGCCTCGATACACTTGACGAAACTGGGGATATGCACCCCTACCGGACATCCTGTCACACAGGTCGGATTGGCACAGTCCAGACAGCGCGCCGCCTCCCTGACAGCCTGTTCCTCGGACAGACCGGCATTGACTTCCTGATTGTTCCGGTTACGGACATCCGGTGCCTGGGCAGGCATGACCACCCGCTCGATACTGGTCCGTTCGGAAGCTTTCATCGACTTGCGCAGCGTCTCGCGCCAGGGCGCGCTGCGTTCTATAGTATATATGTTCTCTTCCATCGTGTTATGCATTTTTCTGTTGATACGCCTCAAAGGCCTTCCGTTCCTCTTCCTTGTAGGCGCCGAGCCGTTTCAGTATTTCATCGAAATCAATCTGATGGGCGTCGAACTCAGGGCCGTCCACACATACGAAACGCGTCTTGCCGCCGACGGTCCACCGGCACGCACCGCACATGCCGGTACCATCCACCATGATGGTGTTGAGGCTGGCCAGCGTCGGGATGTTGTATTTCGCCGTTGTAAGCGCCGCGAACTTCATCATGATGGCCGGGCCGATAACCACCGCCTCGTCCACATGCTCGCGCTGGATGACTTCTTCCATCCCCTGGGTCACCAAGCCTTTCCGGCCGGATGAGCCATCGTCGGTCATGACGATGACCTCGTCGGAGATGGCCCGCATCTCTTTCTCGTATAGAATCAGATCCTTATTTCTGGCAGCCAGCACGGTGATCACCCGGTTGCCGGCCTTTTTCATGCCGTCCACGATCGGATACAGCGGCGCCACGCCGACACCGCCGCCGGCACACAGCACGGTGCCGACCTTGCGGATATTCGTTGCATTGCCGAGCGGCCCGACGATATCCTGCACATAGTCCCCTTCATTGAGACTGGCGAGTTTGTGGGTCGTCACACCGACCTTCTGCGCAATCAGCGTAATCGTTCCCTCCTTCGGGTCCGCATCGGAGATGGTCAGCGGGATACGTTCCCCCTCGGCCGTAGGGCGGACAATCACGAAATGTCCGGGCTTGCGGCGCAGGGCGATACGGGGTGCAGAGACCACCATACGGAACACCTGTTCCGAAAGAAATTCCTTCTTGATAATCTTGTTCATTGATATGATGGATTTTAACGTTCCACTTTTATTTAGAGAGCATGTACACGGCGATTTGCATGGCATCCTCCAGTTTTTCGGGCATCTTGCCGCCTGCCACTGCGAAGTGGGGCTGGCCGCCGCCGCCACCCTGCATCGCCTTGCCGGCTTCGCGGACAATCCCCGCAGCCGAAAGGCCTTCCGCCACCAGGTCATCGCCCAACATCACGGACAGGGAAGGCTTGCCTCCGCAGACACTACCGGCCACCATGGCCAACCGATCTTCGCTGTTGCGCAACGCAAAGGCTATGTTGCGGATCATCTCGGGCGTTGCATCGCTCTGCGTCCGGATCAACCGGATGCCATTCGGCAGCATCACCGCATCCTTGCGCAGAATCTCGACCAGCCGGGCGGTTTTTTCCTGCATGAAAGCCGTCACTTCCTTGTGCAGCGATTCGTTCTCCGAAATGGTCTTCTCGACGGCCTGCAGCAGCGACGGGGAATTGTTGAACAACTGTGACACGCCCTTGAGCGTATCGAGCAGTCCGTAAAGCAACTTCTCGGCGTTCGGGCCCGTCACCGCTTCGATACGACGGATACCGGCCGCCACGGCACATTCGGAGACAATCTTGAAGAAACCGATGTTGCCGGTGGCCTTCACATGTGTACCGCCGCACAGTTCCCTGGATGCGCCGAACTGAATCATACGCACCTTGTCACCGTATTTCTCGCTGAACAGCGCGATGGCGCCGGCCGCACGCGCCTCTTCCACCGAAATGTCACGGTATTCCTGCCGCGGCGCATCGTCCCGGATGTACGTATTGACCAGATGCTCCACCTGCCGCAGTTCCTCATCGGTCACCTTCTGGAAATGTGAGAAATCAAAACGGAGGCTGTGGTCGGTCACGAGGGATCCTTTCTGTTCGACATGCGTGCCCAGCACCTCACGCAAAGCTCTGTCAAGCAAGTGAGTAGCCGAGTGATTACAGGCAATCTGCTGCCGGCGTTCCGCATCGACCGAAGCATGGAAGACGCCGTCCGGGTCTTCGGGCAACGTATTGAGAATATGGATAATCAGATTGTTTTCCTTTTTCGTGTCCAGCACAGGATAGCGGACCCCGTCCTTCTCCAGGAAGCCGGTATCGCCGGTCTGGCCGCCGCTCTCGCCGTAGAAGGGCGTCTCGTCCAGCACCACCTGGTACTGGTCGCGGCCTTTGGTGGTCGTCTTGCGGTAACGTGCGATGCGGGCATCCGTCTCCAGCGTGTCATATCCCACGAAATGGGACGATGAAAGCGGCATCAGTTCCACCCAGTCGCTCTTTTCCACCGCGGCCGCTGCGCGGGAGCGCGCTTTCTGTGCCGCCAGCGCCGCCTGGTATGCCGCCGTGTCGTAGGTCATCTGGCGTTCGCGCAGGATGAGTTCGGTCAGGTCGAGCGGGAAACCGTAAGTATCGTAGAGCTCGAAGACGATCTCGCCGGGCACTTCCGTCCGACCGGCTTTGCGGTTGTCTTCTATGATACCTTCTATCAGCGACATGCCTGTCGATAGCGTGCGAAGGAACGACGCTTCTTCCTCCCGGACAACGCGCTGGATGAACTCCTGCTGCGCATGCAGTTCCGGATAGGCGTCGCCCATGATGTCGGCCAGGGCCGGCACGAGTGCATGCAGGAACGGCTGGTCGAGTCCCAGGAACGTATAGCCGTACCGGACCGCCCGGCGAAGCAGACGGCGGATGACATAGCCGGCCTTGTTGTTCGACGGGATCTGTCCGTCGGCGATGGCAAACGAAATGGCCCGGATATGGTCGGCGACCACGCGCATGGCCACGTCGGTGTCCTCCTTCTGGCCATACTGCTTGCCGCACAGGTTGCCGACGGCCGCTATCAGACGCTGGAACAGGTCTATATCGTAGTTCGAAGTCTTGTTCTGCAGCACCCGGCAGAGACGTTCAAAGCCCATGCCCGTATCTACGTGACGCGCCGGCAACAGTTCCAGTTCGCCCGATGCCTTGCGGTTATACTGCATAAACACCAGGTTCCAGATCTCGATGACCTGCGGGTGGTCTTTGTTGACCAGTTCACTGCCGTCCAAGGCCTTGCGTTCTTCCTCCGGACGGGAGTCGTAATGGATCTCGGAACAGGGACCGCAGGGGCCGGTGTCGCCCATCTCCCAGAAATTGTCATGCTTGTTGCCCTTCAGGATATGCTTTTCGGGCATGTATTGCTTCCAGATATCGTAAGCCTCCGTGTCCATGGCGAGATGTTCAGCCTCGCTGCCTTCGAAAACGGTGGCATACAGTCTGCTGCGGTCAATCTTCAGGACATCGGTCAGGAACTCCCACGCCCAGGCGATGGCTTCCTTCTTGAAGTAGTCGCCGAACGACCAGTTGCCCAACATTTCGAACATGGTGTGATGGTAGGTATCGCGGCCCACTTCCTCCAGATCGTTGTGCTTGCCCGACACGCGCAGACATTTCTGCGTGTCGGCCACACGCGGGTACTGTGCCGGATTATTGCCGAGGAAAATATCCTTGAACGGATTCATCCCCGCATTGGTGAACATCAGCGTCGGGTCGTTCTTGACCACCATGGGCGCCGAAGGGACGATATGATGCTGCTTGGAGGCGAAAAAATCCAGGAAAGCTTTTCGTATCTCATTCGTTGTCATTATTCTTGCATTTAATGGTTCGGCCGGATTCCGCACCTCGGAACAAGGGCGGAACGTACGCTTTTCGCACAAAAATTTGGCAAAAATAATGAAATGATTTAGTTTTGTCCACTTTTTGTTGGAAATTATGTCCAGGCACAAGTACAAGTCCCATCCCGAATCGCACACAGACGACCGTGTTTCTCTCGGTTTCGGGCGCATCTTCCTGAGATGTGTCACGTATGTGCTGGCTTTCGTAGCCGTGACATGCGGCCTGTACATTGTGTACGCCTCATTTTTCGATTCACCCAAAGAACGGCGCCTGAAACGTGAGTTGCTTCAGATGCAGACTCAATACGAATTGATTTCCAAGAAGATGGATCAGGTTGAAGACGTACTTGGCGACCTGCAGCAACGCGATAACAGCATCTACCGGGCCATTTTCGAGCTTTCGCCCGAAGAAAAGGCTGACCGGCTGGCCGGACAGAACCGGCTGACGGATTACAGGATTCTGGAAGGCAGTGAAAACACCGCCATCGTGCAACAACTCACCGAACGCATCAACCGGCTGACGCAACAGGTTTACGCCCAGTCGAAGTCGTACGACGAGATTATCGTGCAGGCGCAGCAGAAAGATTCCGCATGGGTGGCCATTCCGGCCATTCAGCCCGTGGCAGAGAAGGATCTGAAATACATTTCCTCCGGCTTCGGCATGCGCATGCACCCGATTTATAAAATCATGCGGTTCCACTACGGGCTCGACTTCTCCGCGCCCATCGGAACCGAAGTCTATGCCACGGCTGACGGCCGGGTAACCGAAACCGACCTCGCCGGACGCACTGCCAACGGGCTGAAAATCGTGGTCGACCACGGCAATGGATACCTGACACACTACGCACATCTCTCGCGGATTATCGTCCGGGTGGGACAGACTGTGAAACGCGGGCAGGTCATCGGCCTGGTGGGCAACACCGGCGGCACGTCCGGGCCGCACCTGCATTACGAAGTGCACAAAAACGGCAAGGCCGTCAATCCCATCAACTATTTCTTCAACGACCTGTCGCCCAAAGCATATGCCGAGCTGACCGAAGAGGCCATGACGGCACAGTCGTTCGATTAAAAAGTTTACGCGCCATGCCATACAAGGAGAAACCTGTCGAGAAATCGTATTACCGCATCGGTGAAGTCGCGGACATGTTCGGCGTGAACACTTCGCTGATACGTTTCTGGGAAAAGGAGTTCGATATCATCCAGCCGCGAAAGAACAAGAAAGGCTACCGTTTCTTCACCCAGAAGGATATCGAGAATTTCCACCTCATCTACCACTACGTCAAGGAACGGGGCATGACCCTGCAAGGCGCCCGGCAAAAGCTTAAGGACAACAAGGACGACACGGTCAACAATTTCTCTGTCGTCGCCTCGCTGCAGCAGATCCGCGCCATGCTTCTCGAAATCAGGGACAATCTGGAATAAAATGGAAAGCCCGAAAGAAGAGGCCCGGCTTCGCATTGCACAGCTTCGCCAGGATATCACAAGACACAATTACAACTACTACGTCCTGTCGCAACCGACCATCAGCGACTATGAGTTTGACATGATGCTCAAAGAGTTGGAGCGTCTCGAACAACGCTGGCCGGAGCTGGACGATCCGTCTTCGCCCACACATCACGTCGGCAGCGACCTGGCCCGGCCGGCACCGGAAACGGCAACACCGGACAACATACCCCGCCAGCAGTCGCTGGACGACCTGTGGGGAGATTCCGCCGATGCAGACGCCCCGGTCGCTGCCGTACAGCCCGGTACGCCGCAGACGGCATTCAGGCAAGTCGTACATACTTATCCGATGCTGTCGCTCGGCAACACCTACAGCGAAACCGACCTGACGGAATTCGACCAGCGCGTGGCCAAAGGGCTGCAGGAACCCTACCGGTACATCTGCGAACTGAAATACGACGGGCTGTCCATCAGCCTGCACTACCGGCACGGCCGGCTGGTCACGGCGGTCACACGCGGCGACGGACAGAAAGGTGATGACGTGACCGGCAACATCCTGACCATCCCGACCGTCCCGCGACAATTGCCGGCCGGTGCGGACTATCCCGATGATTTTGAAATCCGTGGAGAGGTACTGATGCCGCGCGACGTGTTTCAGGCGCTGAACGAAGAACGTATCCGACAGGAAGAAACGCCGTTCGCCAATCCGCGCAATGCCGCCTCAGGATCGCTCAAAATGCTGGATGCCAACGAGGTCGCAAAACGAAAACTGGCCTGTTACCTCTACTCGCTGGTCGGCGACAGGCTGCCCGGTGACACGCATTACGGCAACCTTCAGGCCGCCGCATCCTGGGGATTCAATGTTCCCCTTGGCTATACGCAGCCGTGCCGGAACCTGGAAGAAGTGGCAGGATTCATCGCCCATTGGCACACACACCGGCAGACACTGCCGTTCGACATCGACGGCATTGTCATCAAAGTGGACCGGCTGTCGCAGCAACAGCGTCTGGGCATGACGGCCAAAACGCCGCGCTGGGCCATCGCCTACAAATTCCCCGCAGAACGTGTAGCGACACGCCTCCTCTCCGTATCATACCAAGTGGGCCGCACCGGCGCAGTTACCCCTGTCGCGAACCTGGCCCCGATCCAACTGTCCGGTTCGACCGTCAGACGCGCCACACTCCATAACGCCGGCTTCATGGCGCAGTTGGATCTGCATATCGGCGACATGGTCTTTGTGGAGAAAGGCGGTGAGGTCATCCCCAAGATTGTCGGCACAGACCCCACGCAACGTACGACGGCGGAACCGGTGGGGTTCATCACGCACTGCCCCGAATGCGGCACGGCGCTGGTACGCGAAGAAGACGAAGCTATATACTATTGCCCCAACGATTTAGGATGCGAACCTCAAATAAAAGGTAAAATCGAACATTTCATCAGTCGGAAAGCCATGAACATCGACAGTCTCGGCGAAGGGAAAGTGGCGCTCATTTTCGACAACGGACTGATACACGATGCGGCCGATCTGTACAGCCTGACCTACGACCAACTGCTCGGCCTGGAGAAGACTTATACCGACGCCGACGGCAAAACGCGCACGGTGCGTTTCCAGGACAAGACGGTCCGCAACATCCTGCAGGGCATCGACCAATCCCGGCAGGTACCCTTCGAACGGGTGCTCTATGCCATCGGCATCCGGCATGTGGGTGAAACGACGGCCCGGCTGCTGGCCCGCCGCTTCGGTTCGATGGATGCCTTGAAAAAAGCAGATACGGCGGCTTTGCAAGCCGTCGACAGCATCGGAGACCGCGTGGCCGGAGATGTCATCGCGTTCTTCCAATCGGACAAAGCCAAGACCTTCCTGCAAAAATTACAGGCAGCCGGGCTGCAGTTCGCAGTGGCACAAAACACCGCGAAAGCACCCGTGAACCAGGTGCTTTCGGGAAAGACTTTCGTCGTAAGCGGTGTATTCACCGTACCGCGCGACACCATCAAGGAACTTGTCGAGCAATATGGCGGACGCTGCACCGGCTCCGTCTCAGGCAAGACAGACTATGTGCTTGCAGGCGAGAACATGGGGCCGGAGAAACTTAAGAAAGCGGAACGGCTTCAGATTCCGATTGTCTCCGAAAGTGAGTTCCGCCAAATGATCGGCCTATAAAAGGGCGTCGATATGACCGAGCAGCATCGGTTTCGGCACAGCGCCGACCTGACGCTGCACCTGTTCGCCGTTTTTCATGAACACCAGCGTCGGAATTGACATCACGCCGAAACGGGCGGCCAGGTCAGGGCACTCGTCCACATTGACTTTGACGAACTTCACGCGGCCTTCGTAGGTCTCGGCCAATTCGTGCACCACCGGCATCAGCTGGCGGCAGGGGCCGCACCACTCAGCCCAAAAATCTATCACGACCGGTGTCGGCGACTGCATCACTTCCTGCTCGAAAGAGGATTCTGTTATCTGTACTACCATATTCAATCTGTTTTTATGATTAATTTTTCTTCTTTTACTCTCTGATTCAACGCTTCGCAGAGCTCCCTGCGACATCCGGGCGATGCAGTCTGACTTGCACGTCAGGGATGCTGCTCAGTGCCAGCAGCAAGTCGTTGTCTGGAATCACCTTGACGGTCCGTGAGAAGAACCCCAGCTGTATTTTTTCCTGTTCGTCATAGATCCGGAACTGCAGGGTCACCGGTTTGCCGTGACCTTTCCGGCGGGGCTGTTCCAGCATCAGGCTCTTAAACTGCTGAAGCGTCGTTTCCTGCAACGTCTCCAGCGGAATGGATATCTCTATGACCGAGACTTCGTCGCGGACATTGGCCAGGAACTGAATCGACTTGATATTGATGACTGCCTCACGCTGCTGGGCCTTCACCCGTTCGAGTTCCTCCGGCGTAGGAGTCTTCGACGACAGGAAGACCTTGCGTCGGGCGATGTCGCCCTTCACCAGCAGGACCTGCCCCATAGTCATGTACGACAGGTAGTTCTCATAGTTGGACCCCGAAAGGAAAAATGCGTAGGAACCGCTGTAGTCCTCCAGCGTCACCTTGCAGTACGGCTTGTTGTTGCGCTTGGATTGCCCGTTGTGTATGTTCGAAACAATTCCGGCCACCGCGAATTCACGCGGCGGAATGCGGTCAAAGTCCTTCTGTGAAAACGGCGTTTCCGTATCCTCCCTGAGGAACAGCTGCTCATGCCGGTTCAAAGCGTCGAGATGCAGATTGGTAAAATTGTCGATATCGACCCGGTAGTCGTCCAGCGGATGTGCCGAAAGATACATGCCCACCAGATTCTTTTCCCGGTTCAGCTTTTCCAGCAGCGACCACGATTCCGCAAAAGGCAGTTCCGGCTTGGCGACCTCAATCTCACTCATATCCCCGAACAAAGAGTTGCTATAAGTCCATTTACTCTCCTGATGCATAGATCCGTATCTAAGCAATATATCAGAAAAGGATTCGTCGCGGCTGTTGGTCACGAAAAACTGCTCCCGCTGAACGCCGGGGAAACTGTCGAAAGCACCCGCCTCTGCCAGTGCATCGAGCGTCCGGCGTGTCAGTACGTTCAGGTTGACGCGTTCGACGAAATCGTAGATATCCTTGAACAAGCCGTTCGCCTGCCGTTCTTTCGTGATGCTCTCCACCACCGCCGCACCGACACCTTTGATGGCACCGAGACCGAAGCGGATGTCGCCGTTGGAGTTCACCGTAAACGTCAGGTTACTCTCGTTGATGTCCGGTCCGAGCACCTGGATGCCCATGCGCCGGCATTCGTCCATAAACTTGGATATTTCAGTGATATTTGAAAGGTTGCGGCTGAGAATGGCCGCCATGAACTCCGAAGGATAATGCGCCTTGAGATAGGCCGTCTGGTACGCGATATAGGTATAGCACGTTGCGTGCGACTTGTTGAAAGCGTATTTGGCGAACTTGACCCAGTCGTTCCAGATTTTCTCGATGGTCTCCTTCGGCCCGTACCCGTTGCGTTCGCAACCTTCGAAGAACTTGACCTTGAGTTTTTCCATCAGGTCGAGTTTCTTCTTCCCCATCGCCTTGCGAAGCTCATCGCTCTGACCGCGGGTAAACCCGGCCAAATCGCGCGAAAGCAGCATCAACTGCTCCTGATACACGGTGATGCCATACGTTTCTTTCAGGCGTTTCTCCATCGCCGGCAGGTCGTAGGTAATCGCCTCGCGTCCCGCTTTCCGGGCGATAAAGCTCGGGATATAATCCATCGGCCCCGGCCGGTACAGCGCATTCATGGCGATCAGGTCCTCGAACCGGCTCGGCCGCAGATTGCGCAGATGCTTCTTCATGCCGTCCGATTCGAACTGGAAGGTCCCGGTCGTGTCACCCCGGCGGAACAGCTCAAATGTCTTTTCATCGTCCAGCGGAATGGCTGACAAGTCGAGTTTCTTGCCCGTGGTCAGTTCGATGTTCCGCAGGGCTTCGCGCATCTGCGACAGCGTCGAGAGTCCCAGAAGGTCCATCTTGATCAGGCCGACCGACTCGACGTACTTGCCTTCGTATTGCGTCACCAGGACATCCTCCTTGCCGTCCTTCACCGTACAGAGCGGTGCAAATTCCGTCAGGTCGTCCTTACCGATGATGATGCCGCAGGCATGCAGGCCCGTGCCGCGCACCGTCCCCTCCAGCATCTCCGCATATTTGAGCGTATCGGCTATCAGTTTGTTTTCGGATACTGCCTCGGCATGCATCGCCGGAACATGTTCAATACAGTTCTTGAGCGTGATTTTGTATTCCTTGCCGCCGTCCACAATGGCACGTTCGGGCACCAGCTTCTTCAGCCGGTCCGACTCGGAGAGCGGCAGATTCTCCACACGCGCCACATCGGCAATGGCCATTTTCGTGGCCATGGTGCCGAATGTGATGATGTGGGCGATCCGGTCGCTGCCGTAACGTTTTGCAAGCCAGCGCAGCACATCCGCACGACCCTCGTCATCGAGATCCACGTCGATATCCGGCAGGGAGATACGGTCCGGATTGAGGAACCGTTCGAACAGCAAATCGTATTTGAGCGGGTCTATGTCGGTGATGCGCAGGCAGTAGGCCACCACGGAACCCGCAGCTGACCCACGACCCGGTCCGACAGAAACGCCCAGTTCACGGGCTGCATTGATAAAATCCTGAACGATAAGAAAATAACCCGGGAAGCCCATCTTGATGATGGTGTCGAGCTCGAAATCAAGACGCTCCTTCAATTCCGGAGTCATCTCCGAATACCTTTTCTCAGCACCCTGGTAAGTCAGGTGGCGGAGATAAGCGGCATCGTCGGCGAAGCCCTCCGGTATCGGGAAATCGGGCATGATGGGCGCATGGTCCAGCGAATACTCCTCCACCTTGGCGGCTATCTCCATGGTGTTGGCGAGCGCCTCGGGCACATCGGCGAAAATCTGCGCCATCTCGTCCTGCGTCTTGAACCATTCCTGTTTGGTGTAACGCAACCGCTTGGGGTCGGTGATGATGGTCTGCGTACTCACGCAAAGCAACCGCTCATGGGCTTCCGCATCCTCCTGGTTGACAAAATGTACATCATTGGTTGCGATGAGTTTAATCCCGCATTCCCGAGCCAAAGCTACAAGGGCTTCGTTGACAATCTCCTGCTGCGGATAAACGTCGGTGGCAGCTTCCGGGTCATCGGTCTTGTGACGCTGCAACTCCAGATAATAATCATCACCGAAACAGGTCTTAAACCACTGCACCGCCTCGCGCACCTCTTCCATCCGGCCGGCCAGGATCAAGGACGGGACTTCGCCGGCGATACAGGCAGAAGAGACGATCAGCCCCTCATGGTATTGCTGCAGCAACTCCTTGTCGATGCGCGGCTTGTAGTACAAACCTTCGATATATCCTTTGGAGACAAGTTTGACAAGATTGTGGTAGCCCGTCTTGTTCTTGGCAAGCAGGATGAGGTGATGTCCGCTGCGGTCTTCGGGCACATTCTTGTCCTTGCAGAAACGCCCCCGCACCGCCACATAGACCTCGCAACCGAAAATGGGCTTCACGTGCTTCGGCGTTTCCCCTTCCCCGGTCTCCGCGGCCAGTTTCTTGTTCTTGCCCTGCACATAGTCAAAGAACTCCTTGATGCCGAACATGTTGCCATGATCCGTCACCGCCAGCGCCGTCATGCCGTCGGCAACGGCCTTGTCAACAAGCGCCGGTATCTTCGAGGCCCCGTCGAGGGTCGAATACTCCGTATGGACATGCAAATGTGTAAACCGAGCCATGCCTGTTTCCTCCTGATGCTTCATGTCAGTTCCGCAGACTGTGTACGACGAGGCCACTTCGCAACTTGGGTTCAAACCAAGTGGTCTTCGGCGGCATGATGTTGCCGGTGTCGGCGATGTTCATCAACTGCTGCATGCTTACCGGATAAAGTGCAAAAGCCACCTTCATCTCTCCGCTGTCCACCCGGCGCGCCAGCTCCGCCAGCCCCCGGATGCCACCCACGAAATCAATGCGCTTGGAATGACGCAGATCGGTGATTCCCAGCACCGGATCCAGCACGGAAGCAGAAAGCACCGTCACGTCGAGTGCCCCGATCGGATCGCTGTCATCGTACGTCCCCGGCCGGGCGGTCAGCACATACCAGCGGCCGGCGAGATACATCGTAAATTCGTGCAGCCGCGTAGGCCGGACCGGTTCCGTCCCACGGCACTGCACCTCGAAACGCAGGGCGAGGGCCTGAAGAAATGCCGTTTCGTCCAAGCCGTTCAAATCTTTGACGACCCGGTTGTAATCGTATATTCTAAGTTGGTTTTCAGGAAAATGCACAGCGAGGAAAAAGTTATACTCCTCTTCTCCGGTAGAATGCGGATCAGCCTGCTGTAACTCGGCGCCCACCCCGGCCGCCGCAGCGGTACGGTGATGGCCGTCGGCCACATAGGTCGAGGGAACCGCAGCGAACAATTCAACCAGACGCGCAATGGTCTCAGGGTCAGAAATAACCCAGAATCTGTGGCCGATACCGTCTTCTGCCACGAAGTCGTAAACGGGCGGCGCGGCCGTCACCCCCGCCACAATCTCGTCGATGGCCTGCACGGCAGGATAGGCGAAGAAAACCGGCTCGTAATTGTAGCCGCTCAGGCGGATATGGCGCCGCCGGTCCTCCTCTTTGTCCGGACGCGTCAGTTCGTGTTTCTTGATGACATTGCGCCGGTAATCCTCGACCGAAGCGCAACCGACCAGACCGTACTGCGTGCGGCCGTCCATTGTCTGCGCATAGACATACAGGCAGGGCTCGGCGTCCGCCTTCATCACGCCCTCTGCAAGCAGACGGTTGAAATTCTCCACGCCGAGCCGGTAAACCCGGTCGTCGTGTTCGTCCACGCTGTCCGGCAGGTCGATTTCGGGCTTGATGACGTGCAGGAACGATAACGGATGGCCGGCCGCCTCCGCACGCGCCTCTGCCCGGTTGAGCACATCGTACGGACATGATGCTATCTCGGACACGCATGTGCCAAGCGGACGGATACCTCTGAAAGGTCTTAAAATGGCCATATGGTGCAATTTAGATTCATGACTCGCTCCCCTGGCGGGAGTTTTGCAAAATTAGGCAAACAAGCTGTTCCATTGTCAGCGGAAAAGAAAAAGTTATACACATCATTTGTTAGTTTTTTCGGCATCATGTTCCAATTAAAATCGATATATTTGTCGTTTGAACATGATTCAACCAATGAACAGACGTACATTCATCTCCAAAAGTGCCGGGGCCGGTCTGCTGGCAGCGACCGGTCTTTCATGGCTGACAGAGGGGACTGCCGCCGGGGCGGAAGAAGATTCCCGCACGCCATACGACCTTGTGGCCGTCATGGGCGGAGAACCTGGCGCCATGTATGCCAGGGGCATCGAAGGACTCGGCGGCATGGAGGCCTTTGTCAAACCGGGACAGACTGTCGTCGTCAAACCGAATATCGGCTGGGACCGTACGCCCGAGATGGGCGCCAACACCAATCCGGAACTGGTCGCCAGCATTGTGGCAGACTGTCTTCGCGCCGGTGCTTCCGAAGTGTTCGTATTCGACCATTCCTGCGACAACTGGGTCAAGAGCTATGCGTCGAGCGGCATCGAAGCTGCTGCGAAGGAGGCCGGTGCCACCGTCGTGTCGGCTGCCAGCCAGACTTCCTACCGGCAGGTGACGTTCCCGGGCAAGGTCATGACATCGGCGCTGGTCCATGAAAAGGTCATCGACTGCGACGTATTCATCGATGTGCCGGTCATCAAGCACCATGACGGGGCGCAGGTGTCGCTGGCCATGAAGAATCTGATGGGTATCGTCTGGGACCGCGGATTCCTGCACCGCAACGACCTGCAGCAGTGCATCGCCGACATCGTCACCTACCGCAAACCCGACCTGACCGTCATCGACGGATACCGCGTGATGCAGAAGAACGGTCCGAAGGGCGTCACCAGAGCCGACGCAGCCCTCAAGAAGACCCTGATCCTGTCCAGGGATATCGTGGCTGCAGATGCCGCCGCCGCCAAAATTTTCGGCGTGGAACCGGCAGATATCCCGCACATCCGCATCGCGGCGGAGATGGGACTCGGAAAAATCGAACTGGACAAACTGAACATACAGCGCATCAATCTCAAGGCCTAATGCAAAAGTATCTGAAACTGCTGCGCGTTTTTTTCTCGATTATCCTGCTGGCAGGCATGTCGTTCCTGTTTCTCGACTTCACGTCCTCAACCGGCACGGCCTGGTACCGGCGTCTGACATACCTCTCGTTCGTCCCGTCGCTCGACCTTTTCATCCAATCGCTCATCCACGGACTGGCACTTACGGCATGGGGCTGGCTGGCGGTGCTGATACTCACCCTGCTTTTCGGCCGCATATACTGTTCGTTCCTATGCCCCCTCGGCGTACTGCAGGACATTATTTCCTTCCTGTCGCGCAAATCCACATTGCGCAAACGGCCGTTCAGGTACAAATACAGCAAGCCGCTCAACTGGGTGCGGTATCCCATTCTGATTATCACGCTGGTCTCGCTGGCCGTGACAGGAACGTTGCTCGTCAACCTGCTCGACCCGTACAGCCATTTCGGCCGTATCATGGCCGACCTGTTCCGGCCGGTTTACATCTACGGCAACAACCTGCTGGCCGCACTGCTGGAAAAAGCAGGCAGCTACCTCCTCTACCCTGTCGACATCATCGCCGGTAATCCGCTGACGCTCATCGTACCGGTCATCGTGCTGATTCTGCTTCTTTCTCTCGCCACTACCCAGGGACGCATGTACTGCAACTCTGTGTGTCCGGTCGGTACTACCCTTGGGCTGATATCGGGCATCGCCCTCTTCCGTCCCACCATCGACAAGACGGCATGCACCAAGTGCGGGCAATGTGTTCAGAAATGCAAAGCACAGTGTATCAATATTAAAGCTCAAAAGATCGACAATACACGATGCGTCGGATGTTTCAACTGTGTCAGGATCTGTGACACGGGCGCCCTGCGCTATCGGCTGACGCTGCCCGGCAAATCGGATGCGCAGAACATCGAGAGCGATCCCGAAGACATGGAGACCGTGTCGAAGGTGGCCGCATCGGGACTCGGTCCCATGGCTGAATCGATCCTGAAGGAAGAACCCGAAGCGCCACGGACACAGGACACCGACCGTTCCAAACGCCGTTTCATCGCCGAAAGCGTGACGGCACTCGTTGCATTGAGCGGACTGGAAGCCTGGGCTGACGAGGACGGGGACGAAGAAAACAAGGCATCACGCGAAGATGCGGCCATGAAGAAACTGAAAGCCGAGCGCCGGGTACCGGTCTGTCCGCCGGGTTCCCTCAGTCTCCGGCATTTCACCTACACCTGTACCGCCTGCCACCTTTGCGTCAGCGCCTGTCCCACCGGGGTTCTGCGGCCGACCTTCCTGGAGTATGGATTGATCGGCATCGGACAGCCGCGCATGGATTACAACACAAGTTTCTGCAACCAGAACTGCACCCGTTGCGGCGAAGTCTGTCCGACCGGTGCCATCCTGCCGCTGACGGCGGAACAGAAAACGACGGTCCAGATAGGCCGGGTCAACTTCATCGCGGCCAACTGTACAGTCACCAAACAGGAAACCGCATGCGGCTCCTGCGCCGAACATTGTCCCACAAAAGCCGTCCGCATGGTGCCCTACAAAGGATTCCTCACCATCCCGAGCACCGACACCTCCCTCTGTCTGGGCTGCGGCGCCTGCCAGTTCGCCTGTCCGGTTCCGGAAAAGAACGCGATTTTCGTCCTGAGCAACCGGGAGCATCTCACTGCCGTGCCGCCCGAAGAAGAAGTCATCGAATACGAAGAACAGACCGAATTTCCATTCTGATATACCATAGAAACCATTTAAAAATCAGTATTATGAACAAAATCACCCGAATCATTCCGACCCTTCTCGCTGCCGTGCTTTTCCTGACGGCTTGCAGTTCCGTCGAAAACCTCGAAGATTCCGCGAAATTGCCCAAACAGAAAAGCGTCATCCAGGCCATGACCATAACCAACGACTATTTCATGGCCAAATGGCCCGACACCGGGAAACCCATCGTCACCAACCGGGAACGTCCGAGTAACATCTGGACCCGCGGCGTGTACTACGAAGGGCTGATGGCCATGTACGGCATCACGGGCGACAAGAAGCTGCTGGACTATGCCATATCCTGGGGCGAAGCACACCAGTGGGGCATGCGCAGCGGCAACCGCACCCGCAACGCGGACGACCAGTGCTGCGGCCAGACTTATATCGCACTGTACCAAATCGATCCCAAAGAAGAACGTATCGCCAACATCAAGGCCTCCATCGATGCCATGGTGAACAGCACAAAGGCAGACGACTGGAACTGGATCGACGCCCTCCAGATGGCCATGCCGGTCTTCGCGCAGCTTGGCGTGGTGTACAAAGACCCGAAGTATTTCGACAAGATGTACGACATCTACATGTACACCAAGACCAAACATGGAGACAACGGCCTGTATAACACAAAAGAACATCTGTGGTGGCGCGATGCCGACTTCGATCCCCCCTACACCGAGCCCAACGGCAAAGACTGTTTCTGGTCGAGAGGCAACGGCTGGGTGGTCGCAGCATTGGTCCGCGTGCTGGACATCGCCGGCGACCAGCTGAAGGCCCAACGGCCGGCACATTACGAGGAATATGCCACCGTGCTGAAAGAGATGCTGGCGGCGCTCATTCCGATACAGCGTACAGACGGCTACTGGAACTGCTCGCTGCACGATCCGAACAACTTCGGCGGCAAGGAACTTTCCGGCACCGCACTGTTTGTATATGGCATGGCCTGGGGCGTCAACAACGGCCTCATCGACAAGAAGACCTACCAGCCGATCGCCCTCAAGGCATGGAACGCCATGGTTGAAAACAGCATCGATGAGAACGGGCACCTGGGGTACGTGCAGGGTACCGGTAAAGAACCGAAGGACGGCCAGCCGACCACGTTCGAAAGCACTCCCGATTTCGAAGATTACGGACTGGGATGTTTCTTGCTGGCAGGCAGCGAAATTTACAAACTCAAAAAATAACGCCCGCAGGATCCGCTGCCGGCGGATGCCTTGCGGTTTGACAGGAGGGCGGCCGGCCAGACCGCCCTCCTTTTTCAACTATGCTGCACCGACATTTCTTTCTTATCCGCTATACCTTCCCCACCGATGACGTCGTCTCCGCATCGCAGATTACATCCATGCTGCGGCAGATACCGTCAGACATGCAACCAATACGGCTGGTCGTTTTCGGGCCGGCCGGCGACAACGCTGCACACAAGGCGCACCGGTCTGTGGTCGGACACGCTGTCGAGACATTTTACGGCGCAGCGGCACCACTATACAGCTACGTAGCGCAACCCTCGCTTTTCTGCCCGCTGCTGATGGAAGTGCATGCCGCCGATGTCTCCGTGTCCCTGCAGCACAAGCAGCTTGCCGGGACTCCGTATATCACGTTCGAAGACAGCTGCGGCAAACAACTGTTCATGGGGAATCTCTTCCATGCAGACCCGTCGGCACCGGTCGGTCTGCAAGCGGCCGGATGTTTCCGGCAGGCCGGCGAAATCCTACAGGCCGAACAGATGCCAATCGACAGCATCGTCCGGCAATGGAACTACATCGAACGCATCACCGGATACGACGGTGACATCCAACGGTATCAGGCTTTCAACGATGCCCGCAGTGCCTTCTACGCCCCGGCAGTCTGGCCGACAGGCTACCCGGCAGCAACCGGCATCGGCACCCGGGCCGGCGGCATCCAGATCGACATTGAGGCCATGACTTCCTGTAACAGTGAATGTCAGCCCATCCCGATTGACAACCGCATGCAGACGGCCGCCCACGCCTATTCGGAGCAAGTGCTGCAGAACGGCGGACAGGTCCGGCGCACCACCCCGAAATTCGAGCGGGCCAAACTTCTGTGGACAAATACAGAAAAAGCTGTACTCGCGCTGTCCGGCACTGCCGCCATACGGGGCGAACAAAGCAAAGGGACGCTCAATGCCCGGCAGCAGACAGAAATCACGCTGGAGCATATCCTGCACCTGGCCGGCCGAGCCGTGGAAACTGGCCGTATTTCGCCGGGAAAAGATCCTTACGGCCTGCAGATGCTGCGCATCTACGTCAAGCACATGGCGGACGCTGAAGGCGTCAAGGCAACGGTTGAGGCGCAATGCCCCGGCATTCCCTGTGCCTTCGTCCAGGCCGACATCTGCCGCGAAGAACTTTTGGTGGAGATAGAAGGCTGGGGCTTGTTTACCACTCGTTCCCGACTTTGCGGGCGTGCTGCGGCTTGTCAAGATTGATTTTCAACGCCTGACCGATTTCCACAAGCAGATTCCATCCGGCGCAGAGATACACATACTGCTGCAGATCGCCGGCTGATGGCACGCGGATGGTTGTAAACGGCGTCTCATGGTCGGCGATGGCCACCACATGCAGCCGGGCGTTACCCTCCAGCACCGATTTGTACTTCTCGTATTCCGACTCGATGGGATCGATGATGAACACCACATCGCACGGTTCCATGACCTCCTCAATGCCGTGCAAGGCATAAGTACCTTCCAGGAAGTCGCTCTTCCTACGGGTTATCTCGTTTGTTTTCAGAGTCAGTTCTTCCGCTACGCCATCATTGTAGCCGGCAAAGTAAATCGTATGGGCTCCGACAGCCCAGGAGACAATCTCCTGCGGAATGGCCAGCGTCATGGCCGTCTCGAGTTTTGCCGGAAGAGCTGCCAGCGCCTCGTGCATGTCGCGGCCGGCCAAATGCCAGATCAGCGACTCACACCAAAGGGCCTGTTCCACCACACTCTTCGTGGCCGCCACCGCCTGTTCCCAGCCACAACCCAGCACATGGGCCGATGTACAGGCCGCTTCCAGCGGTGTATTTTCATTGGCAGTCAGACCAATCCTGCAGGGATGCCCCTGCGCTTCAAGCTGTTTCGCCAGCAGGAGCACTTCTTTGGTCCGACCGGAATTGGAGGCCAATATGGTTACATACTTGCTCAAATCGTACTGCGCCGCCTGACGGGCTCCCTCGAACTGGATATTCAGGTCAAGTCCCCACGTCTTCGACTTACGGGCCGCATTCTTCGCCGGGAAAATCCGGCTGGAGCCTTCGCCCGAAAACATGATGCGTCCGGTCTGTTTCACCCGGGCTGCCAAATCTTTCGTACAAGAAGGATCAAAACGGGCAACCGTCCCGACCGTATCCATCATCTCGCGCACGAGAACAAACTGTGCGTAGTTCTTATCATTCAGATTCATATCGTATATGCTTTAATTGTTAACTTCATTCTGTGAATTCACCTTCTCGCCGGCCGAACAACGCATCTGCCTGCCGGTAACCGGCCATGTCGCCAATATCGTAGCGCCGTCCGGGCATCTTCCATGCATACATCGCCGCATGCTCCGCCACATAGCGCGCCAGATGTCCCGGTGCATCCGAACCACACCCGTTGTCCAACGCGCCGCATATCAGCGGCAGATCCTTGCAGGCATAAATATAAAACGGCGGCACAGCCCAGTGCGAAGACGGCACCTGCGGTTTCTCCTCCAACCGGAGTACCCGCCCGTCGTCATCAAAAATAGCGACACCAGTCCGCCGCAGAGCCTCAACCGATGGTTCGTAACCGCACATCAGCACCGAAGCCTGCCGTTCGGCGAAAAAAGCGGCAAATCCGTCCAGCGAAAAATCCAGCACATTGTCGGCTGCAGCCACCAGCAGGTCATCCTGCAGGTTCAGGCTGTTTATCGCAAACAACAGGTCCCGCACCGCGCCGAGGCGCGTCCCGTTGCTGACGGAACCATCGTCCAGCACCTCGATCGGCCGGGTATATCCAACTTGTGTCTGCCACTGCTCGAAATGATGCACAAAACGGTGATTTGTCACGATGACATGCCGCGTGACAGCCGGTATCGCATCTGTTTCCGCCAGCAGACGGTCCAGCAGCGTCCGGCCACCGACCCTGAGCAGCGGTTTCGGAAAATTCTCCGTCAAAGGATAAAGCCGGGTGGCGTATCCGGCCGCCAGAATCACATCGATCATGGCTGCGGGGATTGATTGTCAGCAACAAAGCGCGCACCGTCGCCCGGACGGCAGAAACACACCTCGAAAGTCCGCTCATACTCAGGGAACTTAGTCAGATACTTCTCCGTTATGGACTGACGTACCTGTTCGCAGGCCTCGGGCGCGACCAAGGCGATGCAGGCGCCCTTGAATCCGGCGCCGCTGAAACGGCCGCCATAAATGCCGTCGGTTTCGCGCATCAACTGGTAGATGGCTATCAACTCCGGCGAACCACACTCGTAATTCTGGATGGACGAGGCACAGCTTTCGAAGCAGAGCCGGCCGAAAAGTGCCATATTGCCGGTTTCCCAAGCCGTCACACCCTGGCGTACGCGCCGATATTCCGAATAAAAATGTTCGGCTCGCCGGGCGAAACGTTCCGGCATCCGGTCACGGGAGGCCTCAAAGACCTTACGTGGCACATCGCGCAGGAAGGTTCTGTCCAGATTCTTCAATGGTTGACCACTATAGGCCAGCATATTCCATGCGGCCACCCGGCACTCGTTGACCCGCAGGTTGTAATCGCTCGACATCAGCGAGCGTGTCAGGCCGGAAAAGAAGATGCCGATGCGGAAGTCCGGCAGCGATGCCGGTCTCCGGATGATGCGGAATCCCTCGGTATCCGTATCCATGAAAAGCAAACCATCCTCCTTGCCCAACACGATGCACGCCTGGTCAAGGATACCGTTGTTCAGCCCGATATACTCCCGCTCGGCTTCCGAAGCAATCTTGATCACCTCCATCTGCGCAAGCGTGATGCCGTTAGCCTTGGCAAAAGCCATCACATACGCCACCAGCACCGCCGCGCTGGAGGACAGGCCGCCTACCGGCAAAGATCCCTTGATGACGCCTTCGATGCCTCTGGACAGAGCGAACCGTTTCCGCAAGGCATATTTCACGCCGCGGGCGTAATCGCCCCAGTTGTGGGCACGCACCTGCGTCGGCGCCGTCACATCGAAGACAATCTCCTCGTCGTAATTCAGGCTCTTCATCCGCACCGTGCCGTCCACCGACGGGGTGAACCACAAGTCCACGCCCTTGTCGATGGCAAAACCGGTCACAAGACCGTGCTGATGGTCCACGTGGGCACCCATCGGGCACACCCGGTACGGAGAGAAAATATGGTACTGGTAAGTATTCATCGCAAAGGATTCTGGTCGGAGACATACCACGCCATGAAACGCGCCATGCCTTCGTGAAGGGTGACATGCGGCCGGTAGCCGATTTCCGCTTCGAGGCGGGATACATCGGCATTGGTCTGATATACATCGCCAGCCTGCATAGGCATAAAGATTTTCTCAGCCGTCCGGCCGGCCGCCTGCTCGAGTTCGGCAATGAAATCCATCAGACGGACTGGATGGGCGCAACCGATATTGTACACCCGGAAAGGCACACCCGTTTCGCCTGCCGCCGGCACATGGTCCAGCGTCCGCACCGTACCCTCGGCAATGTCGTCGATAAAGGTAAAGTCCCGGATCATGTCGCCGTGGTTGAAGACCTTTATCGGACGGCCGTGCATGACTGCATCGGCGAACAGCATCGGCGCCATGTCCGGACGCCCCCAGGGGCCATAGACGGTGAAAAAGCGCAAGCCCGTACAAGGGATGCCATAAAGACAGGCATAACTGTGCGCCATGTGTTCGTTCGCAAGTTTCGTGGCCGCATAGAAACTGACCGGAGAAACCGTCTTGTCGTCCTCGGTATAAGGCACTTTGGCGTTCTTGCCGTACACGGAACTCGATGAAGCGAAGACCAGATGGCGTACCGGATGATGCCGGCAGGCCTCCAGTATGTTCAGGAAACCCGTCAGATTGCTCTGCAGGTACGCATAGGGATTTTCAATGGAATAACGTACGCCGGCCTGCGCCGCCAGATGCACCACCGCATCGAATTTCTCCGATTCGAACAGCCGGTCGACAGCCGGTTTGTCGTCTACCGCCATCCGGACAAACTTGCATGCAAGGAAACGCCTGCTCTGCACCGTGTCTCCCGGAGCCGGCAGCCCTTCGAAACCGTTCTCGCGCAGACGGCCCACTTTCAGCCGGACGTCATAATAATCGTTCAGGTTGTCGGCACCCACTACGACATCACCGCGCGAAGCGAGGGTGTCCAACACCTTCGAACCTATAAATCCGGCCGCACCGGTCACCAGTATCTTCATCGTATACGGAGTCTCGTCCGGCGGGGACGACGCCCCGACTGACAGGGTGTTACATCAGATCGAACAGATTCTTGCAGTCCAGTTGCAGACTCTCGGCCACATTCCGGTTCACGCACTGATGACCGTAGATGTTCACGCCGTTGGCCAGCCCCGGATCGATCCGCACCGCCTTTTCCAGACCGCAGTCGGCCATCAGCATGGCATAGCGGAAAGTGGCATTGGCCAGCGCAACGGTCGAGGTGTAAGGCACGGCGCCCGGCATGTTGCCCACGCAGTAATGCACCACTCCTTCCTCGATGAAGACCGGATTGTCATGCGTCGTCACATGCGACGATTCGCAGCATCCACCCTGGTCGATGGCAATGTCAACGATGACAGCGCCTTTTTTCATCAGTTTGAGGTGCTCTCTCCGGATGAGCTTCGGCGTAGAGCCGCCCGGAATCAGCACAGAGCCGATGACCAGGTCCGCCGTCTGCAGACTCTTGCGGATATTGGCCTCGGTGCTGTACAGCATCGTGACCGACGAACCGAAGATATCCTCCAGGTACGACAGCCGGTTGAGGTTGATATCGAGCAACGTAACATCGGCATCGATGCCGGCGGCCGCCTTGGCCGCATATGTACCGGCGATGCCGCCGCCGAGGATGACGATCCGCCCGCGTTCCACACCGGGAATGCCACCCAGCAGGATGCCGCGTCCGCCGAAACTGCGTTCCAGATACTTGGCACCCTCCTGAATACTCAGGCGGCCGGCAATCTGACTCATCGGCCGCAGACAAGGCAGCGAACCCATCGCATCGGTGATGGTCTCAAAGGCCACCGCCTTGACACCACGCTGCATCAACGCCTCGGCGAGTCCCGGATTGGGAGCCAGATGCAGATAGGTAAACAGAATCTGTCCTTCGCGCAGGAAGCCGAACTCGCACGGTTCCGGTTCTTTCACCTTGACGATCATATCCGCCGCGGCGAATACCTCGGCCGGGGTGCTCATGATAACGGCTCCGGCTTCCCGGTAAGCCTCGTCGCTGAACCCCGCCCCTTCACCAGCGTGCGTCTCGACATAAACCGCATGGCCCCTGGCCACGAAGGCGCTCACGTTGTCAGGCGTCAGTCCAACCCTGTATTCGTGGTTCTTCAGTTCTTTCGTAGTACCTATCTTCATTGTATTTCCGATTATTGATTAGTAATTGTGTTTTCTATCCTGCAAAGGTATTATTTTGAAGTTTTTCCGGGCACTGACAGACACTTTTTTTTGCAGATGTCCCCGACCGCAGCTACTTCAGTGTATCCCAATCCCAGTCGTAACGCTCGATATCCTCCTCGACGAGATCGTCGCCGATCTGCACCTCGATGAGCTGCAGGTCGGTCAAGGCTTTCACAGCATGGAACTGCCCCTTCCGGATATGCACCACATCGCCGCGGCGCACTTTCTGCACACGGCCGTCGAGCACCAGCAGTCCGGTGCCGTCCACGAAAGTCCATACCTCGTCGCGGTGCCGGTGCACCTGATAGCTGATATGCTTGCCGGCATGAAGGGTCAGCGATTTTGTCAGCGACTTGTATCCGTCATCATAGGTGGTTGCATCGACAACCCGGTAGGTTCCCCACCGGCGTTCCTCGTACATCGGTCTGATTGACAATGAGTGAGCATATCGTTTGACACCTTCCGCCGCACTCTTGGCACACACCAGGATGCCATCCGGGCTGCAGGCCACCACTGCATCGTGCATGCCGGCGCACAGCACAGGAATTCCCAGTTCATTGATGACATGCGTATTGACATTGTCCTCGGCAAGATGCACGTTTCCGCTGCTCTGCAACGGCAACTGCTCCGTCAACGCATGCCACGACCCGAGGTCCTTCCAAGGTCCGTCAAAAGGCACGACCGCAACCGACCGGGCATTTTCGATCACTTCGCAGTCGAAATTGATTTCGGGCAGCGACGTGTAATGCGCCCTGAGATCGGCGAAACTATCCACGGGCAGATATTGCGCAAGCAACGACATCATGCGCCCCAGCCGAAAGGCAAACACACCGCCGTTCCAGAACGCACCGGCGGCCATCAGCCGTCCGGCCTCCTCCTGCGCCGGTTTCTCGACAAAACGTTCAACCGGGAACACATCCGCGCCGACCGGATCCGGACCATGCAGCACATAACCATACCGCGGGGAAGCATGTGTCGGCCGGATACCCATCAGCACCCATTCGGCCGCCTGCGTCTCCACCGCCCGCACCATGGTGCGCACCGTTTCGAAATAACCGCTGTCGGTATAGGCGTCACAAGGCATCACAACCACCGGTTCGTCAGAAGGGACGTGTTTCTCGAAGGCAAGATAGGCCGCCGAAAGGGCGATGGCCGGAAATGTCTTGCGCCGGACCGGTTCCGTCACGATGTCCACGCCTTCTCCAAGCTGGTTAGTCAGAAGATCAACCTGGGCCGCATTGGTCGCCACCGTAAAGTGGTCTGCCAGCCCCGTCTCACGAATCTGCCGGACAATACGCTGTATCATCGACTCTACGCCGCCACCCGGCCGCTGAAGCACAGGCAGGAACTGTTTCGACCGCGTATCGTTGGAAAGCGGCCATAACCGCTTCCCTGATCCACCCGACAAAAGTATCAGTTTCATATCAGCATTTCGTTTAATCTGTCCGCAATCCGCCCACAGGCATGGCCGTCACCGTACGGATTGACGGCACGGCTCATCCGCAGATAGGCTTCGCGGTCGTTCAACAGCCGTTCGACCCCCCCGACAATACGGTCGTACGAAGTGCCGACCAACTCGACGGTCCCGGCCTCCACGGCTTCCGGGCGTTCGGTCGTGTCCCGCATCACCAGGACCGGTTTGCCCAGCCCCGGCGCCTCTTCCTGAATCCCGCCGGAATCGGTCAGCACCAACCAGGAACGCGCCATGAGATATACGAACTCAAGGTAATCCAGAGGCTCCACAAGAAAAAGATTGGGCCGCGCATGCAAATCGTCACCGAACACCTGCCGTACCGCATCTCGCACATGCGGGTTCAGGTGCATCGGGTAAACGAAGTCCACCGCCGCATGACGGTCCGCAAGATCCCTGAGAGCCGTGCAGATATGCAGGAATCCGTCGCCGAAATTCTCGCGTCGGTGACCGGTGACCAGCACCAACCGGCGGCCATCTGCCAGACGGATTGCCGGATAGCCGGCAGCCTCCAGGTTCCGTTCGGTCTCCGTCTGCAGCGCCGTGTCCTCCGCCATGCGGCTGACCACCTGATGCAGCGCATCGATGACAGTATTGCCCGTCACCAGGATATTGGCCTCATCGATATGTTCAGACAGCAGGTTGGAACGGCTCTGCTCCGTCGGTGCAAAAAGACATGATGCTATACGGTCGGTCAGCTGCCGGTTGATTTCCTCCGGCCACGGACTGGCAGGATTGTACGTCCGCAACCCAGCCTCCACGTGTCCGACCGGAATATGTTCGTAGAAGGCGGCCAGGGTTGCGGCGACGCTGGTGGTCGTATCACCGTGGACGAGCACCATGTCCGGCCGTGCCTGGCGCAGCACATCACGCATACCCGACAACACGCGGGAAGTGATGTCGAAAAGGTCCTGGCCGGGTTGCATGATATTGAGGTCATAGTCGGGATGTACATCGAAAATCCGGAGCACCTGGTCGAGCATCTCGCGGTGCTGGCCCGTCACGCAGACTTCCGTGCGGAAATCCGCCGGACGCTGCCGCAAGGCCGCAACGAGCGGGCACATCTTGACAGCTTCCGGACGCGTACCGAACACGAGCATTATTTTCTTCATGACCTCTGCGTTTTGATTCGCAAATTTAACGATAAATCCCGACTGACCGATAAAAACGCTATTTTTGCGCACAATTATCCAGGCAGACATGCATTATTCCGGACTCATCATCGGCCTTTCGACCTTTCTTATCATCGGGCTGTTCCACCCTATCGTCATCAAGGCTGAGTATTATTTCGGCACCGGATGCTGGTGGTTTTTCCTGCTCCTGGGACTGGGTGCCGCGGCCGCCTCGCTGTATGCTTCGGATATTGTCATCTCGTCGGTACTCGGCGTACTGGCCTTTTCCGCCGGCTGGAGCATCCTGGAAATTTTCCAGCAGAAGAAACGGGTGGAACGCGGCTGGTTCCCGCGCAACGAAGAGCGCGAACGGAAACGGCAGGAAAAGCTGGCGAAACGCGCAAAAAAAGCCTGACCGATGGAAAAGACCAATGTCATGCGGCTGCTCACCCAGGCGGGCGTCCGTTTCACGCCCCACGCCTACGACGCAGGCGTGACGGACGGCATGCAGGTGGCCGCACTGCTTGGACAGGATCCCATGCGTGTGTTCAAGACCCTGGTCACCACGTCGGGACCGGGCGCCTTCCATGTTTTTGTCATTCCCGTCGCCGGCACGCTGGATCTCAAGAAAGCCGCCGTCGCCGCTCATGTCAAGAGTATTGCCATGATTCCCCAGAAAGAGCTGCTGCCCCTGACGGGATACGTCCACGGCGGATGCTCTCCCATCGGCATGAAAAAACCGCTGCCCACCTACATCGAAGAATGTGCCCAGTGTTTCGACACCATTATCCTGAGTGCAGGCCGCCGCGGCACCCAGATCGAACTGGCGCCGGATGCACTGCTGGCTTTCACCGGCGCCGTCTATGCCGACCTGACATAAGAAAGTGTAAACGGCCGCATTGTTGGCCAATTCATTTTTTTTGCCGAAATTTGTCTTTTCAGTTTCACACACCATACTTCACACCATGAACGAAGAAGTTGAATTGTATCTCGAAGACGGAACGTCCAAGATGGACAAAGTCGTCGCCTATATCAAGGATGAACTGTCAAAAATGCGTGCGGGCAAAGCCTCCGTGCAGATGGTGGACGGCCTGACGGTCGACTATTACGGTTCGCAGGTCCCGTTCTCGCAGGTGGCCAACCTGGGCACGACCGATTCGCGCACCCTGGTCATCCAGCCGTGGGACAAGAAAATGATAGAGAAAATCGAAAAGGTTATTTTCGCCGCCAACATTGGCATCACCCCCATCAACAACGGCGAAGTCATCCGGCTGTGCGTGCCGCCGCTGACGGAAGAACGCCGCAAAGCGCTGGTCAAGCAAGTGAAAGCCAAATGTGAGGAAGCCAAAGTGGGTATCCGCAACATCCGGCGGGACACTATCGAAGAGATCAAGAAACTGCAGAAAGGCGGCGTCTCCGAAGACGAGGCCAAGGATGCCGAAGAAAACGTCCAGAAATCCACTGAGCAGTATTACAAGAAGATAGAAGACATCTGCGCCCGGAAAGAAGAAGAAATCATGACCGTATAGCCGCTTTGGACGACACGTTCCATATTGCATCCCGGCTGTCGCATGCCGCTGACAAAAGGAAATCGCACACCATGGTTTCCATCAACAGTGCCAGCATCGCGCTCAGTGTCGCGGTCATGCTGATCGCCATCGCAGTAGTTACCGGATTCAAATCGGAAATACGCGGGAAAATCACAGGTTTCGGTGCCGACATCCAGGTTGTGGCCGCCAATTTCCACGCTTCGTACGAAACCGCACCCATCGACCGCGCCCAGCCATGGCTCGAAGGGTTGCAATCCAATGCGGATATCGTCCGCACGGTACCCTTTTCGCTCTGCCCGGGGGTCATCAAAGCCGATGATGCCATCCAGGGCATCGTACTCAAAGGCATCACCGCAGACTACGACCTGTCTTTTTTCAGCGGCATGCTGACCGAAGGTACGCTGCCGGTCTTCCCCGACTCCGCCGCATCGTCCCAGATCCTGCTATCGCGCACGATTGCCGATGCCCTGCGGCTGCACACAGGCGACGATGTCGCCATGTACTTCATCCAGGATCCGCCGCGCATGCGCCGGCTGAAGCTGGCAGGCATCTTCGACACGGGCATCGACGAGTTCGACCGCATGTATGCCTTCGCAGACATCCGGCACGTCCAGCGGCTTAACGGCTGGAACAGCGAACAAGTCAGCGGCTACGAAATCTCGATTGCAGATTTCAAACATCTGGACCGTGTCGCCTATAACATCTTCGACCAGATAAGCCGGAATCCGGCTTCCGGCGGCCACCTGCGCGTCGAGACGGTCCGGGAACGCTACGCGCACATTTTCGACTGGTTGGCGCTGCTTGACATGAACGTTCTCATCATCCTGGTTCTCATGATCCTAGTAGCTGGATTCAACATGATTTCCGGCCTTCTGATTCTGATTCTCGAACGTACCGTCATGATCGGACTGTTCAAAGCCATGGGGGCAGACAACCGGTACTTGCGGCGCATTTTCATGTACCAGGCGGGCTTCATCATGGCCAAAGGACTGCTCATCGGCAACATCATCGCTCTCGCAGTCTGCCTGATCCAGGAACATTTCGAACTGATCCGGCTGGACAAGGCCTCTTACTTCATCGACCACGTTCCCATCGCGCTGCATTTCTGGCCGTGGCTGCTCGTCAATGCGGCCTCAATGGCCTGCATATGGCTGATGCTGCAACTGCCGGCCCTCGTCATGGCCCGCATCGAACCGGCCAAAACCATCCGGTTCAATTGATAAAGAGAAACGACGCCGTCAGATGATGTAGATGACCCTGTGGTCTATCAGGATGAACACGGCGCTGATCAACAGGCTGTAAAAAAGATACCACTTGACCGGGATGTAGCTGTCCGGATGAATGTGCAGATGCCGGTACACGTACCATATCAGCACCAGTTTCTCTACAATGTGCACCAGCCCGGAGCCGAGCGGCAGACCCGTCACACTGTAAAAATGCGTAAAGAAGATACTCCATCCGATATGCAGGAAAAACTCCAGGATAGCGGCACACAGGATGACCCGGTTTTTTTTCAAGCCCATGAGGATGGTCTGCGGGAAGACGATACGGCTGATAATCAGAAGCTGATATACCATGAATACGTCGGCGCTCCGGTAGAAAGAATCATTGAAGAGAATCTGGCCGAATATCACCTTGCTGAACAGCATGAACAAAATCGAAAGCGGATAGAGGATGTGCATGAGCCGGAGCGATGCCCGTCGGATTTCCGCCAGGGCGGCCGGGATGTTCTTCCTGTTGCCGAAAGCCGGAATCATCACGTTGTTCAGGGCGGAGGTCATCATCACCACGAACGGCAGTTCCTTGCAGCCATATCGGAAGATGGCAAAACGTTCCGGCGTGAAGGCGAAATAGGCGATCACGCCATCGATATACTGCGATGAACCACTTAACAATGTGCTGATTATCAGCGGATATCCAACATACAGATGGTTCTTGATGTACGTCCATGAAAACTTGAACTCAGCATACTTCCACAGCAACTGCAACAGCAGCAGGAAACGCAGTCCCGTCAGCACAATCAGCCCCCATATGGCCCAGATAAGATCCAGTCCGAACATCATCGGCAGACAGACGAACAGCGTCTGCAGCGCAAAGGAGACGATACCATATATATATATGTGCCCCGGTTTGTCCTTGAGCAGATAGATATATTCAATGAGCGGCGTGGTATTGCTCAGGAAAAAATACAGCAGCAGCGGACCCAGATAAGGCACGTTCTTCGCCGCACCGAACAGATTGACAGACGACGAGAACCAGATGAGCAGCACCAGCAGGATGCTGAACATCACCAGCAGGAGGAATGTGTTGAAAAGCTCGGGGGACTTGCCGTTCCCGGAAGTGTGTCGCGCAAAGGCCACGTTGTGATTGTACAGCGACAGCAGCGACTGGATGATACCGGTCACCCAGAAGAAACTGAGCGCACCGCTCACAAAGACGAAGGTTTCCCAGTCACCGATGTCGCTGTCGGAATAATGTTCCTTGGCCAGCACGACGCTGATGACGAGAAAACATATGAAACGCAGCAACTGGAAGAGTTGCAGCCCGCCTGTATTATTGATGTTGAATGACAGTTTCACACCTGCACGAGTCGGTGCCGCTGGGGCGGTGCAAAAGTATGTATAATCGACGTTTTTTTAAAAATCTTTTTGTTTTGTCAAAACAGTTGCTACCTTTGCGGCCGCATCTGGTGGATGTAGCTCAGTTGGTCAGAGCACCGGATTGTGGTTCCGGGTGTCGTCGGTTCGAACCCGACCTTCCACCCCGCCGAAAACCTTCCCGGACAACCGGGGAGGTTTTTTTATGCGGTCCGATCATGGTCTCCCGGAGCCGCAGACGGCCCGAAAGACGGCCGTCTGCAAAAAAGCGTCTATTTTTCAGTGAATCGGACAAAAAAAAATTTTTTTTTCAAAAAATAGCAATACCTTTGCCCTCCAAATTTTTAAGGTCATTTCGTATAACAAAATAGTCTTTATGCCTACAATTCAGCAACTCGTAAGAAAAGGAAGAATCAGTCTGATCGACAAGAGCAAGGCTCCCGCGCTTGATTCCTGCCCGCAACGCCGTGGCGTCTGCGTGCGCGTTTACACGACCACGCCCAAGAAACCCAATTCCGCCATGCGCAAAGTCGCCAGGGTCAGATTGACTAACGGCAAGGAAGTGAACTCTTACATTCCCGGCGAAGGCCACAACCTGCAGGAACACTCCATCGTCCTCATCAGAGGCGGCAGGGTGAAGGATCTTCCGGGCGTACGTTATCACATCATCCGCGGCGCGTTGGATACATCGGGTGTCGACGGACGTACCCAGAGCCGTTCGCTGTATGGTGCCAAAAGACCGAAAGCAAGTAAAAAATAATCATATACAGAACCATGCGTAAATCAAAACCCAAAAAACGGATTATCCTGCCCGATCCCATCTATCATGACGTGCTGGTAACCCGCTTTGTCAACAATCTGATGCTCGACGGCAAGAAGACGACGGCTTACGCCATCTTCTACGATGCCATGAAAGCCATTGAACCCAAGGCGCAGTCTTTCGAGAAAACCCCGATCGAAGTATGGAAGAAAGCACTGGACAACATCACCCCGCAGATTGAGGTGAAGAGCCGTCGTGTGGGCGGTGCCACGTTCCAGGTTCCTATGGAAGTGCGTCCTGAAAGAAAGATTTCCGTGAGTATCAAGAACATGATACTTTACGCACGCAAACGTGCCGGAAAATCCATGAGTGAAAAACTGGCTGCGGAAATCCTGGCCGCTTACAACGAAGAAGGCGGTGCCTTCAAGCGCAAGGAAGACATGCACAAGATGGCCGAAGCCAACAAAGCCTTCTCTCATTTCAGATTCTAAATCTGTGACGTTCTTTTTCAAGGGTAGTTTTTCAACAAGATGAGTAAAAATCTGACATATACCAGAAACATTGGTATAATGGCTCATATCGACGCCGGCAAGACAACGACGTCCGAACGCATCTTGTTCTATACCGGAGTCAATTACAAGATCGGTGAAGTGCACGACGGCGCTGCCACCATGGACTGGATGGTCCAGGAGCAGGAGCGCGGCATCACCATCACTTCGGCGGCTACCACCGCAAA
Organism: Bacteroidales bacterium; assembly: GCA_017523725.1. Taxonomy (GTDB): domain Bacteria; phylum Bacteroidota; class Bacteroidia; order Bacteroidales; family UBA4181; genus JAFWVY01. Next base: position 55,007 of record JAFWVY010000022.1, on the reverse strand, counting down.
ATGGACGTACAATCAGCAGGAATACAAAATCAACATCATCGACACGCCGGGCCACGTTGACTTCACGGTCGAAGTGGAACGGTCGTTGCGCGTCCTGGACGGCGCCGTCGCCCTGTTCTGTGCGGTCGGCGGCGTGGAGCCCCAGTCCGAGACTGTCTGGAGACAAGCTGAAAAATACAATGTGCCTCGCCTGGCGTACATCAACAAGATGGACCGGAGCGGGGCTGATTTTTTCGGTGTAGTCGGCCAGATCAAGGAAAAACTGCACGCCAATCCTGTTCCTCTCCAGATTCCCGTGGGCTCCGAAGAGGACTTCCAGGGTGTCATCGATTTGATTACATGCAAGGCGGCCATCTGGGACGAAACAGACAACGGCATGTCCTTCCGCTGGGTACCGGTACCGGAAGAACTCCGCGACGAGACTGAGGAGTGGCGTGGCAAACTGCTCGAAGCCGTAGCCGAAACCGACGACACGCTGCTCGAACGCTACCTCGAATCGCCAGAATCCATCTCGGAAGAAGAGATCCGGACCGCCGTCCGTACGGCAACGATCCGGCAGATTATCACCCCGGTCGTATGTGGTTCCTCGTTCAAGAACAAAGGGGTCCAGCTGCTGCTGGACGCGGTGACGGCCTATCTGCCCTCTCCGCTTGACAAGGGAGCCGTGACAGGAATCAATCCAAAGAACGGGAACGAAGAGGAACGCAAGCCGGATGTCAGTGAACCGACCGTCGGATTCGTGTTCAAAATCGCCACCGACCCCTATGTCGGCCGGCTGGCTTTCGTCCGTGTCTATTCCGGAAAAGTCGAGAGCGGATCGTATCTGCTCAACGCCCGTTCCGGCAAGAAAGAGCGCATCGCCCGGCTGTTCCAGATGCACGCCAACAAGCAGAACCCTATCGATGTCTGCGAGGCGGGTGACATCTGCGCCATCGTCGGATTCAAGGAACTCCGCACCGGGGACACCCTGTGCGACGAAAGCCATCCCGTGGCACTGGAATCCATCACATTCCCCGATCCGGTCATCGGTATCGCCGTGGAACCCAAGACGCAGGACGACCTGGAAAAACTGGACAACGCACTGGCCAAACTGGCCGAAGAAGACCCGACCTTCCGCATCGAAACGAACCCGGACTCGGGTCAGACCATCATCAGCGGCATGGGAGAACTCCACCTCGAGATCATCATGGACCGGTTGAGACGCGAATTCCATGTGGACTGCAACCAGGGCATGCCCCAGGTCTCGTACAAAGAGGCTCTTACGACGACGGTGGAACACCGCGAAGTCTTCAAGAAACAGACCGGCGGACGCGGCAAATTCGCCGACATCATCTTCACCATCGGCCCGGCCGACGAAGGTGTTTCGGGCCTGCAGTTCGTCGACGAAGTCAAGGGCGGCAACGTGCCCAAGGAATTTATCCCGGCCGTGGAGAAAGGTTTCCGCGAAGCCATGCTGAACGGCGTTCTGGCCGGTTTCCCGCTCCCCTCGATGAAGGTTGTCCTGCTGGACGGTTCCTTCCATCCGGTCGATTCAGACCAGCTGTCTTTCGAGATCTGCGCAAAGCAGGGATTCCAGAACGCAGCCAGGAAAGCAAATCCGGTGCTGCTGGAACCCATCATGAAAGTCGAGGTTGTCACGCCGGAGAACTATATGGGGGATGTCACGGGCGACATCAACAAACGACGCGGCCAGATCGAAGGCATGGAGTCGCGCGGCGGCGCCCAGGTCATCAAAGCGCTGGCCCCGTTGTCGGAAATGTTCGGCTATGTGACGGTGCTCCGCACCATCACCTCGGGCCGGGCCACCTCCACCATGGAGTTCTCGCACAATGCCCAGGTACCCGATGCGCTGGCCAAGGCCGTCATCAAACAAGTAAAGGGAATTATAGAATTTTGATATATTAAATCCAAAACCATGAGTCAGAAGATCAGAATCAAATTGAAATCGTACGATCACAACCTGGTGGACAAGTCAGCCGAGAAAATCGTCAAGACGGTCAAGACCACCGGTGCGAGTGTCAGCGGTCCCATTCCGCTGCCCACGCACACGCGGGTGTTCACGGTAAACCGTTCCACCTTTGTGAACAAGAAATCGCGCGAACAGTTCCAGCTCAACTCCTACAAGAGATTGATGGACATCTACAGCTCGACCCCCAAGACCATCGATGCGTTGATGAAACTGGAACTCCCGAGCGGCGTCGAAGTCGAAATCAAAGTCTGACGCAAACGTCGGAACCTGTAACAGTATGTTTTTTCTGTGGGGAATCAGTGGCATTCTGAGATCCACATTTATTTATTTTAAATCATAGTAATCATGCCAGGAATTATTGGAAAGAAAATCGGGATGACCTCCATTTTTACCGAGGAAGGTAAGAATGTGCCGTGCACCGTGCTGGAAGCCGGTCCGTGCGTCGTCACCCAGATCAAGACCGTCGAGCATGACGGTTACAATGCCATTCAACTCGCCTTCGATGAGAAGAAGGAGAAAAACACATCCGATCCGCTGAAAGGCCATTTCAAGAAAGCGGGCACCTCGCCCAAACGGAAACTGGTCGAATTCAGAGACTACGACACGAGCGCCTACAAACTGGGCGACGTCGTCACACTTGAAGGGATCGAAGAGAATGCCTTTGTGGACGTGGTCGGCACATCCAAGGGAAAGGGTTTTCAGGGTGTTGTCAAACGTCACGGTTTCAGCGGCGTAGGCGGCACGACTCATGGTCAGCACAACAGACTGCGCGCCCCCGGTTCGCTGGGTGCTTCCTCATGGCCTTCGAGGGTTTTCAAAGGCATGAGAATGGCAGGCCAGAAAGGCAACGAGCGCGTCAAGGTTACCAACCTGCAAATCATGAAAATCATGCAAGAGAACAACTTGCTCTTAGTTAAAGGATCTGTTCCCGGATCCAATGGGTCTTATGTAATTATCGAATACTAATCATGGAAGTAGCTGTTTATAACATAGAAGGGAAAGACACCGGCAGAAAGGTCGTTCTGGACGACGCCATTTTCGGCGTGGAACCCAATGACCATGCCATCTATTTGGATGTCAAGCAATATCTTGCCAACCAGCGGCAAGGCACGCATAAGGCGAAAGAAAAAGGAGAGAATGCGCACAGCACCCGCAAGCTGAAACGCCAGAAAGGCACCGGCGGCGCCCGTGCAGGCAGCCTGAAGTCTCCCCTCTACCCGGGCGGCGGCCGTGTCTTCGGTCCGCAGCCGCGCGATTACTCGTTCAAATTGAACAAAAAACTCAAATGTCTGGCCCGCCGTTCGGCTCTGGCTTACAAGGCTCAGGAGAACAACATCGTCGTCGTTGAGGACTTCCAGTTCGATGCTCCGAAAACCAAGCAGTTCAAGCAGTTGTGCAAAAATTTGAACATTCAGGATAAAAAATCACTTTTTATTTTATCCGAACAAAATGAAAATGTATATTTGTCCTCCCGAAATTTGCAGCGGTCTTCCGTTGTAACAATTTGTGATTTAAACACTTACGGGATAATGAATGCAGCGGTTTTGGTCTTCGGCGAAAGCGCGATCAATGCATTACAGACGAATGAGTAACAGAGAAAAACGAAAGGACAATGGATATTCTTTTAAAATCAATCGTTACCGAAAAGATGACGCAGGAGGGCGAAAAGCTCAACCGCTACGGTTTTATCGTTGACAGACGCGCAAACAAACTGCAGATCCGCAACGCCGTGGAGAGCATGTACGGTGTCACCGTAAGCGAGGTGAACACCATGCGCTATGCCGGCAAGAACAAGAGCCGTTATACCAAATCCGGCATCATCGCAGGGAAACAGAACGCCTACAAGAAAGCAATCGTTACCCTGAAGGAAGGAGACAAAATCGATTTTTATAGCAACATTTAGGTCATGGCATTAAAGAAGTTCAAACCTACCACACCGGGTCAGAGACACAAAATCGTAACCACCTTTGATGACATCACATGCACAACGCCTGAGAAGTCGTTGGTGGTGCCTAACAAGAGTTCTGGTGGACGCAACAACTCCGGTAAGATGACCATGCGCTATATCGGCGGTGGTCACAAGAAAATGTATAGGATTATCGACTTTATGAGAGATAAAGAAAATATTCCTGCAAAAGTTCTGACGATCGAATACGATCCGAACCGTAGTGCCCGTATCGCCCTGGTAGCCTATACCGACGGCGAAAAACGCTATATCATTGCACCCAACGGTTTGAAAGTAGGACAGACCATCCTTTCAGGGAAGAACGTAGCGCCCGAAGTCGGAAACACGTTGTATCTGAGTGATATCCCGCTGGGTATCATCGTTCACAACATCGAACTCCGTCCGGGTCAGGGTGCTTCCATGGCGCGCAGCGCCGGCAGCTATGCCCAGCTGCTCTCACGCGAAGGCAAGTACGCCATCCTGCGTCTGCCCTCCGGTGAGACGCGTATGGTGCTGACCACCTGCAAGGCGACCATCGGTTCCGTGTCGAACGCGGACCATTCCAACGAGCAGTCCGGCAAGGCCGGCCGCAGCCGCTGGCTGGGACGCAGACCGCGCAACCGTGGTGTCGTCATGAATCCTGTGGATCACCCGATGGGCGGTGGCGAAGGACGTGCGTCCGGCGGCCACCCGCGTTCGCGCAAGGGCATCCCGGCCAAGGGATACAAGACCAGGGCCAAGAAGAATGCCTCCAACAAGTACATCATTGAAAGACGTAAAAAATAACCTGAATCCAATATCCTTATGAGTCGTTCATTAAAGAAAGGTCCGTTTATCGATCTTAAGTTAGAGAAGAGAGTCATCGAGATGAATGAGTCCGGCAAGAAGTCTGCCATCAAGACTTGGTCTCGTCGTTCGATGATTTCTCCGGATTTTGTAGGACATACCATCACCGTTCACAATGGCAACAAATTCATCCCGGTCTATGTCACCGAGAACATGATCGGCCACCGGCTGGGCGAATTTGCTCCCACGAGAACCTTCAGAGGTCATTCAGGCAATAAATAAGTTTAACACCTAAAAGGAAAAGCATATAATCATGGGTGCAAGAAAAAGAATATCCGCCGAAAAGCGCAAGGAAGCCTCTAAAAGCAAGAGTTTCGCGATTCTGCGCAACTGCCCCTCCTCACCGAGGAAGATGCGCTATGTCGCCGATATGATCAGAGGCGTCGAAGTCAACAAGGCTCTGGATATCCTCCATTACAGCAATAAAGATGCTTCGGAGAAAGTAGAGAAGCTGCTGCTCTCGGCCATCGCCAACTGGCAGGCCAAGAACGAAGGCGCTCGGGTTGAAGACAGCAACCTGATCGTGTCCGAAATCAAGGTGGACGGCGGAACCGTTCTGAAAAGACTGCGTACCGCGCCCCAGGGCAGAGGCTATCGCATAAGAAAAAGATCCAACCACGTCCTGATCGTTGTCGACAAGGCCGCAGAAGCAACCGAAGAAAAAGTTCAACCTCAATCTAAGTAAACAATGGGACAGAAAGTAAATCCAATTTCGTGCAGACTCGGCATCATCAAAGGATGGGATTCTAACTGGTATGGTGGAAAGGACTTTTCTGCCAAGCTGGTTGAAGACGACAAAATCCGCAAATACCTGAGCGCGCGTCTCGCGAAGGCCAGTATTTCGAAGATTGTCATTGAACGTACCTTGAAGCTCATCACGGTCACCGTCAACACCGCCCGCCCGGGTGTCATCATCGGCAAAGGCGGCCAGGAAGTGGACAAGCTGAAGGAAGAACTCAAGAAAATCACGAAGAAAGAGATTCAGATCTATATCTATGAGGTGAAACGTCCCGAACTGGACGCCGTCATCGTCGCCAACAACGTAGCCCGTCAGGTGGAAGGCAAGATTTCTTACCGCCGTGCCATGAAGATGGCCATCATGTCCACCATGCGCATGGGAGCCGAAGGCATCAAGATCATCGCTTCCGGCCGGTTGGGCGGCGCCGAAATGGCACGTACCGAAATGCTGAAGGAAGGACGTATTCCGCTGCATACCATCAGAGCTGACATCGACTATGCACTGGGCGAAGCCCTGACCAAGGTCGGTCTGATCGGCATCAAGGTATGGATTTGCAACGGCATGGTCTACGGACACCGGGACCTCACGCCCAACGTCGGTCACTATCAGTCGCGGCAGTCCTCCGGGGCGGCCCAGAAACCTGCGGGTGGCATGAGAAGAGGTGCGGCGGCCGGCAAACGCAAACCTTTATAAGAAACCGAATAATTATTGAGTCGTTACTCAGATAAAAATTAGCGAAATGTTACAACCGAAAAAAACGAAGTTCAGAAGGCAGCAGAAAGGAAAGATGAAAGGCCTGGCCCAGCGTGGTCATGAATTGTCTTTCGGGTCTTTCGGCATCAAGGCCATGGATTACGCCTGGCTGACCGGTAATCAGATCGAGGCTGCCCGTCAGGCTGTGACACGTTACATGAAACGTGAAGGACAGCTGTGGATCAGAATCTTCCCCGATAAACCCATCACCAAGAAACCTGCCGAAGTCCGTATGGGTAAAGGTAAAGGTGCTCCGGAAGGGTTCGTATCCCCCATCACCCCCGGCAGAATCATTCTCGAAGCGGACGGTGTGCCGTTGGAAGTCGCCAGGGAGGCCATGCGTCTCGGCGCCCAGAAACTGCCCATCAAGACCAAGTTCATCGTACGCCGCGATTACGAAACAGAAGCATAAGGAATCATCGATATGAAAACAGCAGAAATCAGAGAACTGACCACTTCGGAAATTCAGGAACGCATCGAAACCGAGAAAGAGGCGCTGGTCCGCATGAAGTTGAACCACACCATTTCTCCGTTGGACAACCCTATGCAGATCAAAGCCGCGCGCAGGAACATTGCCCGCCTGATGACAGAGTTAACAAAACGTACATCACAAAACAAGTAGAGCCAAGACAATGGAAGAACTTAGCAGAAATTTACGGAAAGAACGTATCGGCGTGGTAACCAGCAATCGCATGGACAAGACCATCGTGGTGTCCGTCAAGACCAAATATCAGCATCCCATTTACGGCAAGTTCGTGAACAAGACCTCCAAGTTCTACGCTCACGACGAGGAGAACTCCTGCCAGATCGGCGATACGGTCCGCATCATGGAAACCCGTCCGCTAAGCAAGCAGAAGAATTGGAGATTAGTTGAAATCATTGAAAGAGCAAAATAGTCATGATACAGCAAGAAAGCAGATTGTCAGTAGCTGACAACAGCGGAGCCAAAGAAGTTTTGTGTATCCGCGTGCTCGGAGGAACGCGCAGAAAATATGCGAGCATCGGCGACACGATTGTCGTGGCTGTCAAGGACGCGTTACCGTCGGGCGATGTAAAGAAAGGCACGGTCAGCAAGGCCGTCGTGGTCCGCACGAACAAGGAAATACGCCGTGGTGACGGATCCTATATCCGTTTCGACGACAATGCGGTCGTTTTGCTGAACCCCGCCGGCGAGATCCGCGGCACCCGTATCTTCGGACCTGTCGCCAGGGAACTTCGTGAAAATTTCATGAAAATTGTTTCGCTGGCTCCTGAAGTATTGTAACAAATTAAACTTAACTCGAAATGAGCAAATTGCATATCAAGAAGGGTGACATGGTTGTCGTAAATGCCGGAGACGACAAAGGACAACAGGGGCGCGTGCTGAAGGTGCTCGTCGACAAACAGCGGGCCATCGTCGAAGGCGTGAACATGGTATCGAAACATACCAAGCCGAACGCCAAGGCGACCCAGGGCGGCATCATCAAACAGGAAGCCTCGATTCACATCTCCAACCTCAATGTCGTGGATCCCACCACGGGAAAAGGCACCCGTATCGGACGGAGACTGAACAGTGACAAAAAATTGGTTCGTTATTCAAAAAAATCAGGGGAGGAAATCAAATAATGAGTTATATACCTACCTATAAGAAAAAGTACGCAGAGGAAATTCTGCCCGCACTGATGAAAGAATTCGGGTACACCACACCGATGCAGGCTCCCCGTCTGCAGAAGATTGTGCTGAACCAGGGCGTGGGTCGTTATGCTACTGCAGACAAGAAGATCGTCGACGTGGCCATTGCCGAGCTGACGGCCATTACCGGACAGAAAGCGGTGGCGTCCCTTTCCAAGAAGGACGTTTCCAACTTCAAGCTCCGCAAGGGCATGCCGGTCGGTGTGCGCGTCACGCTGCGCGGCAACCGGATGTACGAGTTCCTGGAAAGACTCATCGCCGTGTCGCTGCCGCGTATCCGCGACTTCAAGGGCATCAGCGGGAAGCTGGACGGCCGGGGCAACTACACGCTGGGCATCGCCGAGCAGATTATCTTCCCCGAAATCGACATCGACAAAATCGTGAAGATGATGGGTGTCGAGATTACGTTCGTCACCTCAGCCACGACCGACGAAGAGGCCTACGCCATGCTTCGCGAATTCGGATTACCTTTTAAGAAACGCTAACATAGAAATAAAGTTATGGCAAAAGAATCAATGATCGCACGCGAAGTGAAACGTGCCAAGATGGTTGAGAAATATGCAAAGAAACGCGCTGCACTGAAAGCGGCGGGCGACTACCAGGCCCTCGCACTGCTGCCGCGCAACTCAAGCACCGTACGGCTTCACAACCGTTGTCTGCTGAGCGGACGTCCGAAAGGTTACATGCGTCAGTTCGGCATCAGCAGGATCGAGTTCCGGGAAATGGCCTCGAAAGGACTGATTCCGGGCGTGAAGAAAGCCAGCTGGTAAGCAAGAAATAAAACAAATGCATTGGGATATCGATTTTTACGTATCACCTGCATCCATTAATAACAATAATTAGAGTTAAAAATGACTGATCCAATCGCAGATTTGTTAACCCGCATCAGAAACGGCATCATGGCCCGTCACAAAATCGTGGAAGTTCCCGCTTCCAAGATGAAGAAGGGCATCGTTCAAATTCTCTTTGAGAAGGGTTACATTTTGAATTACAAATTCGAACCAGACAGCGCACAGGGCACCATCAAGATTGCCCTGAAGTACAACCCTGTCACCCGTCAGAACGCCATCAAGGAGCTGGGACGCGTCAGCCGCCCCGGTCTCCGCAAATACACGGGACACGAAGATCTGCCCAGAATCCTGAACGGACTGGGCATTGCCATTATTTCCACTTCTCAGGGTCTGATGACCGACAAGGAAGCCCGTGCCAAAGGCATTGGCGGAGAAGTTATTTGTTATGTTTATTAATCGAAGGAGGGTAAGGAAATGTCAAGAATTGGAAAATTGCCTATATCATTGCCTGAGAAAGTCTCGATAGACATCGCCGACGACAACACCGTCACGGTCAAAGGTCCGCTGGGAACCCTTTCCCAGAAGGTCGACCGGGACATCAAGGTTGCGCTGGAAGATGGAAAGATTGTCATCACCCGTCCTACCGAGCAGAAACGTCACAAAGCCATGCACGGTCTGTACCGCGCCCTCATCCACAACATGGTGGTCGGTGTGTCGGAAGGCTACACGGTCAAGCAGGAACTGGTCGGCGTCGGCTACCGCGCCGAAGCCAAGGGCCAGGTGCTGGAACTGAGCCTGGGATATTCCCACAACTTCGTCATCCAGCTGCCCGATGAGATCAAAGTGACGGCTGTCACTGAAAAACGTTCCAATCCGGTTATCACGATGACCTCGACCAACAAGCAGCTGCTCGGCCAGGTCGCCGCCAAGATCCGCTCCCTGCGTGCGCCCGAACCGTACAAGGGCAAGGGTATCAAGTTCGTCGGAGAAACCTTGAGAAGCAAGGCGGGTAAAGCAGCCGGCGCGAAATAACAAGTAGCACGTCTAAAGAAGAAAGATTATGGCATTAACTAAAATAGAAAGAAGATTCCGGATCAAGAAAAGAATCCGCAAGATCGTCAAAGGAACCGCCGTGAAGCCGCGTATGTCTGTTTTCAGAAGCAACACCCAGATTTACGTTCAGCTCATCGACGACGAGTCCGGCAAGACCCTGGTGGCAGCTTCGTCGCGCTGCAAGGAAATCGCCGGCCAGAAAGTTAACAAGACCGAACAGGCCGCGCTGGTCGGCAAGCTCATCGCAGAGCGCTCCATCGCCGCCGGCATCAACTCGGTCGTATTCGACAGAAATGGTTATTTGTATCACGGGAGAGTCAAATCGCTGGCAGATGCAGCCAGAGAAGGCGGGCTCAAATTTTAAGAAGATATGTCAGCAAGTATTCGTAAGGTTAAAACCACAGATTTAGAGTTAAAAGACAGACTCGTCAGCATCCAGCGCGTCACGAAGGTCACCAAGGGCGGACGTACGTTCAGCTTTTCGGCCATCGTCGTCGTGGGTGACGGAAACGGTATCGTAGGATACGGCCTGGGCAAATCCAACGAAGTGACCTCCGCCATCTCGAAGGGCATCGAAGACGCCAAGAAGAATCTGATCAAGGTGCCGGTTCTGAAGGGCACCATTCCCCACGAGCAAATCGCCAAATACGGTGGCGCGTTCGTATTCCTGAAACCCGCTTCCAACGGTACCGGTGTCAAGGCCGGTGGTGCTATGCGCGCCGTCTTGGAAAGCGTCGGCATCAAGGACGTGCTGGCCAAATCCAAAGGTTCTTCCAACCCGCACAACCTGGTCAAGGCCACTTTCGAGGCGCTGACTCAACTGCGCGACGCCTATGCGGTGGCACAGCAGCGCGGCATCGAAGTGAACAGAGTGTTTAACGGATAAACTGAATGTACCATGTCGAAAGTTCGCGTAAAATTAGTCAAGAGCATCATCGGTTGCCCCGAACGCCAGAAGGCCACGGTCAAAGCTTTGGGCCTGCACCGCATGAACAGTACCGTTGAAGTGGAAGCCAATCCCCAGATGCTGGGCATGATTCGCAAAGTGAGTCATTTGGTTAGTGTTGAAGAATTATAATTTGAAAAGTTAATACAATGGATTTAAGTACTTTAAAACCGGCATCCGGTTCAGTTCAATGCAAAGGGAAACGTTTGGGACGCGGAGAAGGCAGCGGTAAAGGCGGTCAATCCACAAAAGGTCATAAGGGACAGAAAGCCATCTCCGGTTATTCCAAGAAGGTCGGCTTCGAAGGCGGTCAGATGCCTTTGCAGCGCCGTCTGCCGAAGTTTGGTTTCAAGAATATCAACAGTGTCAAATACAAGGCTGTCAACCTGAGCGCCATCGAGGCGTTCGCGGAGGCCACCGGCGAAACCGACATCAACATCGAGAAGATGGTGGAATACGGACTTGTTCCCAAGAACACGCTGGTAAAGGTGCTTGGCAACGGAACCCTGACCAAGAAGGTGAACATCACTGCCAACGCTTTTTCTAAATCTGCTATTGCCGCCATCGAAGCTTTGGAAGGCACGGCCGTAATTGCATAATCGTCCATGAAAGCATTCATTCAGACTTTAAAGAATATCTACAAGATTGAGGAACTGCGTTCCCGCATCCTGTTCACGCTGGGCATTCTGCTCGTGTACCGTCTGTGCACGGTCATCGTGCTGCCCGGCATCGATCCCTCCGGCCTGGCCGCTCTGAAGAGCCAGACCTCCGAAGGTATCATGGGACTGCTGGACATGTTCTCGGGTGGTGCGTTCGCCAACGCCTCCATCGTGGCACTGGGTATCATGCCCTATATCACGGCCTCCATTCTGGTGCAGCTGCTGGGCATCATGATTCCTTCGTTCCAGAAGATGCAGCGCGAAGGTGAAAGCGGACGCCGGAAAATCAACCAGATTACCCGTTATCTGACGGTGGTTATCCTGATTTTCCAGGGCGCTGCGTACCTCATCAACCTGAAACAGCGTTCCCCGGCGGCGTTCTCCCCCAATTTCAACGTGCCGCTGGCCGTGATCATCCTCATCGCCGGTACCATGTTCATCATGTGGCTGGGTGAAAAGATCACCGACAAGGGCATCGGAAACGGTATCTCCCTGATCATCATGATCGGTATCATTGCCCGTCTGCCCCAGGCACTCGTGCAGGAGTTTGCAGTCCGTCTGGAAGGCCAGGGTGGCGGTGTCGCGCTGTTGGTCGAACTGGTGGCCTGGCTGATTGTCATCGGTCTCTCGGTCGGGCTGGTACAGGGAACGCGCAAGATTCCCGTACAGTATGCCAAACGCATCGTAGGCAATCGGCAGTATGGCGGTGTCCGGCAATATATCCCGCTGAAAGTGAATGCGGCGGGCGTCATGCCGATCATCTTCGCCCAGGCGTTGATGTTCATTCCGGTGGTGCTGGCCGGCTATGCATCGAGCGACGAGAAGGTCAGTTCGTTCACATCGGCCTTCCTGAACATGCACAGTTTCTGGTACAATCTGGTGTTCGGCCTGCTCATCGTAGCCTTCACGTACTTCTATACGGCCATTACCATCAACCCGAACCAGATGGCCGAAGACATGAAGCGCAACGGCGGTTTCATCCCCGGTGTCAAACCCGGCAAAAAGACCATCGAATACCTGTACGAGATCATGTCGCGACTGGTTCTGCCCGGCTCGATATTTTTGGCGCTTATTGCAATTTTCCCTACCTTTGCGGCTCTTTTGGGCATTAAGGGACAATTTGCTCAGTTCTTCGGCGGTACCACCCTGCTTATCATGGTCGGTGTGGTGCTTGATACGCTGCAGCAGATTGAAAGCCATTTGCTGATGAGACACTATGACGGTCTGATGAAGACCGGCCGCATCAAAGGAAGAAGCAGCATATAAGACAAGAGATAACGTTCTTTGATGATAGTAAAGACATCCGAAGAGATTGAGTTACTGAGGCTGAGCGGCGATTTGGTGTCGCGTACGCTGGCTGAGGTAGGTAAACATGTCCGGCCGGGCGTCTCCACATGGGACTTGGATTCCATAGCCGAGACGTTTATCCGTGACAACCACGGCATCCCCGGATTCAAGGGATATGCCGGCTACCCCGCCACGCTGTGCACCTCGGTGAACGACCAGGTCGTCCACGGCATTCCTTCGAAAGAAGTGATTCTGAAAGAAGGTGATGTCGTTTCAGTCGACTGCGGAGCAATCTTGAACGGATTCAACGGCGACAGCGCCTATACGTTCTGCGTGGGGGAAGTCGCTCCCGAAGTGAAACAGCTTCTCGAGACGACCCGTCTTTCGTTGTTCAAAGGCATCGAGAAGGCGACCTCGGCATTCCGTATGGGTGATATCGGATACGCCATCCAGAGCTTCTGCGAGCAGCACGGCTACTCCGTAGTGCGCGAGATGGTCGGACACGGTATCGGCAAACGACTGCACGAGCGCCCTGAAGTTCCCAACTATGGACACCGCGGTGCCGGATGCAGGCTCAAGGAGAACCTGACCATCTGCATCGAGCCCATGATCAACCTGGGCAAACGGGATATCTACCAGGAACGGGACGGATGGACCATCTGTACGCGTGACCACCAGCCATCAGCCCATTTCGAGCTGACGGTGGCCATCGGCAAGCACCAGGCGGACCTGCTGTCCACTTTTGACTACATCGAAGGAAAAAAATAAACTATATGTCGAAACAAGCATCCATAGAGCAAGACGGCACCATCATCGAGGCATTGTCCAATGCCATGTTCCGGGTGGAGTTGGAGAACGGGCTCGTCATCACGGCCCATATCTCCGGCAAGATGCGGATGAATTACATCAAGATTCTCCCTGGCGACAAAGTCAAACTGGAGATGTCTCCCTACGACCTGACCAAAGGCAGAATCAAGTTCAGATATTAAAAAACAACACAATATGAAAGTTAGAGCATCCATCAAGAAGAGAACCGACGATTGCAAGATCGTCCGTCGTAAAGGTCGCCTTTACGTCATCAATAAAAAGAATCCCAAATTCAAACAACGTCAAGGATAAACAAATTAAATACAAGATATGGCACGAATTGTTGGTGTTGATTTACCAAAGAACAAACGCGGAGAAATAGGTCTGACCTACATCTACGGCATCGGCCGCAGCTCCGCAAGACGCATTCTGACAGAAGCGGGTATTGATTTCGACAAGAAAGTCCAGGACTGGGACGATGACGATCTTGGCAAGATCCGTAACATCCTCCTCTCCGACTTCAAGGTCGAAGGCGAACTGCGTTCGTCGGTTCAGATGAACATCAAACGACTGATGGACATCGGCTGCTACCGCGGAATCCGTCACAGAAACGGACTGCCGGTCAGAGGCCAGAGCACGAAGAACAACGCCCGTACGAGGAAGGGTAAAAAGAAAACCGTTGCAAACAAAAAGAAAGCTACTAAATAATAGATAGATATTATGGCAAAAAAAACAGGAGCAACTAAGAAGAAAGTTGTCAAAGTCGAAGCGAACGGACAGGCACACATCAATGCCTCTTTCAACAACGTGATCGTTACGCTGACCAATGCGACGGGCCAGGTCATCTCGTGGTCTTCCGCTGGAAAGATGGGATTCAAGGGTTCTAAGAAAAACACCCCGTACGCCGCCCAGACCGCTGCTGCAGACTGTGCGAAAGTGGCCTACGACCTGGGACTGCGCAAGGTGAAAGCCTATGTGAAGGGCCCCGGTGCCGGACGCGAATCTGCCATCAGAACCATTCATGCCGCAGGAATCGAAGTGACCGAGATCATTGACGTGACGCCCATGCCGCACAACGGCTGCCGTCCTGCCAAACGCAGAAGAGTTTAGTTAAAGATTTTAATTATTTGTAAAATGGCAAGATATACAGGTCCTACAACCAAAATTGCAAGAAAGTTCGGGGAACCGATCTATGGATTTGACAAATACTTCGAGAAAAAGAACTATCCTCCGGGACAGCACGGCTCGATGAAAGGCAAACGCAAATCCTCAGAATACGGTGCCCAGCTGAAAGAGAAACAGAAAGCCAAATATACCTATGGCGTCCTGGAACGTCAGTTCTCCAATCTGTTCGAGAAGGCCGAACGCAGCAAAGGTGTCACGGGCGAAGTGCTTCTCCAGTTGCTCGAATCCCGTCTTGACAACGTCGCGTTCCGTCTGGGTATCGCGCCCACGCGCCGTTCTGCCCGCCAGCTGGTCAACCATGGTCATATCGTGGTGAACGGCGACGTCGTCAACATCCCGTCGTACCAGGTGAAACCGGGCGATGTGGTTGGCGTACGCGAAAGATCCAAAGCGCTCGAAGTCATTGTCAACTCGACAGCCTCCTCCAAGCAGTCCCGCTATTCGTGGATGGAATGGGATGCTGCCTCGATGTCCGGCAAGTTCCTCAACGTTCCCGAACGCGCTGACATTCCCGAGAACATCAATGAGCAGTCTATCGTCGAATTGTATTCAAAATAGCATTTAACATGGCCATACTGACATTTCAGAAACCCGACAAGGTTGTAATGCTCGAAGCAAACGATCATTACGGAAAGTTCGAATTCCGTCCCCTGGAGCCCGGCTACGGCATTACGGTCGGCAATGCGCTGAGACGTATCCTGCTGTCTTCTTTGGAAGGATATGCCATCACGTCGATTGCCATCGAAGGTGTGAAACACGAGTTTTCCACCATCCCGGGAGTCGTCGAGGATGTTACCGATATCGTGCTGAATTTGAAACAAGTGCGTTTCAAGTGCATGGCCGAGAATTCGGAAGGTGCCAAGTTCAAACTGCATATCAGCAACCAGACCACGTTCACTGCCGGTGACTTGAACCGGGTTCTGACCGACTTTGTCGTCCTCAATCCGGAACTGCTCATCTGCCACCTCGACGAAAAGGCCGACCTGAACATCGATTTCACCATCGAGAAAGGCCGCGGCTACATTCCCGCCGAGGAAAACAAGCAGATTGCTCCCGAAATCGGAGTCATCGCCATCGATGCCATCTACACCCCGATCAAGAACGTCAAGTACACCGTGGAGAACTACCGCGTGGAACAGAAGACCGACTACGAAAAGCTGGTCATCGAGATTGAGACGGATGGTTCCATCTCCCCCAAGGACGCGCTGAAAGAAGCTGCCAAGATTCTGATCTACCACTTCATGCTGTTCTCGGACGAGAAGATCACCCTCGATTTCGAAGAGAAATACACCAACGACGAATTCGACGAAGAAATCCTGCGGATGCGCCAGCTGTTGAAGACCAAGCTGGCCGACATGGATCTGTCCGTCCGTGCGCTGAACTGCCTCAAGACCGCCGAAGTGGTTACGCTGGGCGACCTGGTCCAGTACAACAAGACCGACCTGCTGCGTTTCCGCAACTTCGGAAAGAAATCGCTCACCGAACTGGACGAGCTTCTGGAATCCATGAACCTGCAATTCGGCATGGATACGTCAAAGTATAAATTAGACAAGGAATAATAGCAATGAGACACTTAAAAAGCAACAACCATCTTGGCAGAACGGCCTCGCATCGCAAGGCCATGCTGGCGAACATGGCATCTTCTCTGATCAAGGAAAAAAGAATCTCCACCACTTTGGCCAAGGCCAAAGCGCTGAGAAGCTATGTTGAGCCGCTGCTGACCCGTGCCAAAGAGGATACGACCAACTCCAGACGTGTTGTATTCAGCTATCTGCAAGATAAAGACGCCGTATCGGAACTGTTCCGCAACGTAGCTACGAAAATCGCCAACCGTCCCGGCGGATACACGCGTATCCTGAAGACGGGTTTCCGCGAAGGCGACAACGCCAGCATGTGCATCATGGAACTGGTGGACTACAACGAGAATATGCTGGCTGCGGCCAAGCCCAAGACCAACGTGACCCGTCGCAGCCGCCGCGGTGGCGCGAAGAAAGCGGCCTCAGACGTGGTTTCCGATGCTCAGACCGTCGAGACTTCGGCCGAAGAAACAAAGACAGAGTAAACGCTTTGTCGCAAAAGACAGAAACGGCCGGGGCTGCACAATGCCATCCGGCCGTTTTTTCTTTGTCCTGCGCCACAGAACCTTTCAACACTGTGTCGTATTATTTGTTACCTTTGCATCCCGAAAAAGAATATCGATATGAATCGAATCACTGAATTAGACCAAGTCGTCATCAAATTTGCCGGGGACTCCGGTGATGGTATGCAACTTACCGGCACGCTGTTTTCGGAAGCAGCCGCCCATGCCGGCAACGACCTGTCCACATTCCCGGATTATCCGGCGGAAATCCGTGCCCCGCAAAACACCGTATCGGGCGTATCGGGCTACCAAGTCCATATCGGAAGTACCAAGATCAATACCTCCGGCGATTTCTGCGACGTACTGGTGGCCATGAATCCTGCTTCCCTGAAAGCAAATCTCAAATGGGCCAAGATGGGAGCGACCATCATTACAAACGCCGATGCGTTTGATGAAAAAACCTGTGAAAAAGCAGGTTACGAAGAGAACCCGCTCTACGACGACACCTTGTCTTCCTATCAGGTAATCAAGGCGCCGATCAACGTCCTGACGAAAGAGGCTCTGGCACCGCTGAACGTCGATTTCAAGACGGTCAACAAGTCGCGCAATATGTTCGCGCTCGGCCTGTTGCTTTACCTGTTCGACAAGGATCTCTCATCGCCCCTCGCCTATCTGAAAAAGAAATTTGCCGCCAAGCCCGAACTCGTGGACATCAACAAACGGGTGTTGGAAGCCGGCTACATCTATGGAGAAAACATCGAGGCGCTGGAATCGCGTTTCCACGTCAGTGCCGCGCCGCTCGAAAAGGGACTCTACCGCAACATCACCGGTAACATCGCCACCGCATGGGGATTGATGGCGGCCTCTGAAAACAGCGGACGCCCCATTTTCCTGGGCTCCTACCCCATTACCCCGGCTACAGATATCCTGGTGGAACTCACTAAGCACAGAAGTCTGGGTGTAAAGACATTGCAGGCCGAAGACGAAATTGCCGGCATCTGCTCCGCCATCGGTGCCGCCTATGCCGGATCGCTGGCAGTCACGAGTACTTCCGGCCCTGGCCTGTCCTTGAAGAGCGAAGCCATTGGTCTGGCCGTCATCACGGAACTGCCTCTTGTCCTGATTGATGTACAGCGCGCCGGTCCGTCGACCGGTATGCCGACCAAATCCGAACAGGCCGACCTCTACCAGGCACTTTTCGGCCGCAACGGAGAATGCCCGTGCATCGTCATGGCAGCCTCCTCGCCGGTCGACTGTTTCTACAGTGCCTATGAAGCTGCAAAACTGGCCATGGAACACATGACGCCGGTCATCCTGCTTTCCGATGCCTATATCGGCAACGGTTCGCAACTGTTCCGGATTCCCAAAGTCAAGGACCTGGACCCGATCACACCGCCATTGGCACAGCCCAATGACCCGGATTTCAAGCCTTTCCGCCGCGATCCGGAAACATTTGTCCGCCAATGGGCGTTGCCTGGAACACCAGGCCTGCGCCACCGCGTCGGCGGTCTGGAAAAAACGGACATTTACGGTGCGGTATCGACCGATGGGGACAACCACGAAAAAATGGTGGCCTACCGTCATGCCAAAGTCCAGAAAGTCGCCGATTTCATCGCCCCGCAGAAAGTGGAAGGCGACGAAGAAGGCGATTTGCTGCTCATCAGCTGGGGCGGCACTTACGGCGCTGTTGTTTCGGCCATGCAGGAACTGCAGAAAGAAGGCCTGAAAGTCGGACACGCGCACTTCAGACATATCATGCCGTTGCCGCGCAACACCAAGGAGATTTTCGGACGCTACAAACGCCTGCTGGTGTGCGAGCTCAACTCCGGTCAGTTCGTCAATTACCTTCGCATGACGTTCCCGCAGTTCGCCTATCTGCAATACAACCGCATCTACGGCAAACCGTTCTTCGTATCCGAACTCACCGAACACGTTCACAAGATTTTATCAGAATAATCCGCATCAAACCATAAAGTCATGTCCAATAAAATTCCGTTGAGCGACCATCCGCTCACCAAAGAAGACTTTTTAAGCGACCAGATGGTCAAATGGTGCCCCGGATGCGGCGACCACGCCATTCTGAGCGCTGTGGCCCAGACCTTCCCGAGGACAGGATATGCCCAGGATCATTTCATGGTCGTATCCGGCATCGGTTGTTCTTCACGTTTCCCCTACTACGTGAACACCTATGGGTTCCACAGCATTCACGGCCGTGCCGCGGCCATCGCCACCGGCATCAAGATCACCAACCCCGCACTCAGCGTATGGGTGGCCACCGGCGACGGTGACTGCACCTCCATCGGAGGCAACCATTTCATCCATATCATCCGCAGGAATATCGATCTGACGATGATTCTGTTCAACAACCAGATCTACGGCCTGACCAAGGGACAGTACTCCCCCACCACGCCGCAGGGAACCGTGACCAAGACTTCGCCACTGGGCACCATCGAGCGCCCGTGCAACCCGGGCGAACTGGTCATCGGTGCCAAGGGCAATTTCTTTGCACGCTGTGTTGACACAAATCCTAAACTACTCAGTGACATCCTGCTGCAAGGTGCGCAGCACAAAGGCACCGCCGTGGTGGAAGTACTGCAGAACTGCATGATTTTCGCCGACAAGGCCCATGCTGCCATCACTTCCAAGGAGACCCGGGATGACAATCAGCTTATTCTGGAAGCCGGCAAGCCTATGCTGTTCGGAAAGAACAAGGAGAAGGGACTCATTTTCGAAGGCGGCCGGCTCAAGGTGGTCACCATCGGAGAGAACGGCATCACGCTGGACGACATTCTCGTACACGATCCGTACACGCAAGATTCCCAACTGCACATGATGCTGGCACAGATGTGTCTGCCAGACTATCCCGTCGCCATCGGCGTCATCCGCGCCGCAGCCGGCGACACTTACGAGGACGCCATCGAACAGCAGATTGAATCGCAGAAAGCGAAATCGTCCATCCACTGTGTGGATGACCTGCTGCGCAGCGGCGACACCTTCGAAATCTGACCAGACTGCCATACCGTCCGGTAAGAACAGGCATAAAAAAGTCGACTTTTCAGTCGACTTTTTTTTTCAACTTTCCCCGGCAGACTTGCTCCGGCAGGGGCAGTATCCCATCACGAAAAACCACATCGTTCAGCCATAAAAAAAGCGACCGATAATGTATCGGTCGCCTTCTCTTTCTTTCAGGAGCAGATCCTACATCATGCCGCCCATGCCGGCACCGGCACCAGGCATGGCCGTGGCACCCTTCTCTTCTTCGATGTCCGCAATGACACACTCGGTCATCAGGAACATGGAAGCAATCGAAGCAGCATTCTCCAATGCCACGCGGGCCACCTTGGTCGGGTCGATCACACCGGCCGCCATCAGATCCTCATAGACATCCGTACGGGCATTGTAACCGAAACCGCCCTTGCCTTCCTTGACTTTCTGCACGACGACAGAGCCGTCACCACCCGCATTGGCCACAATCTGGCGCAGCGGTTCTTCCAGGGCACGACGCACGATGGCGATACCCGTGGTCTCATCCTCGTTATCGCCCTTCATGCCGGCGATGGAATTGATGGCACGGATATAAGCCACGCCACCGCCCGGGATGATACCCTCTTCCACTGCCGCACGCGTTGCGCTCAATGCATCGTTGACACGGTCTTTCTTCTCCTTCATTTCCACTTCGGTCGCAGCGCCGATATACATGACCGCCACACCTCCGGCAATCTTGGCCAGACGTTCCTGAAGTTTCTCTTTGTCGTAATCGGACGTGGTCGTCTCCATCTGGGCCTTGATCTGAGCCACGCGGGCTGCAATCTGATCCTTCGAGCCATTGCCGTTGACGATGGTGGTGTTGTCCTTGTTGATGGTCACCTTCTCAGCCGTGCCGAGCATGTCAAGCGAAGCATTCTCCAATTTCAGGCCCTTTTCCTCAGTGATGACCGTACCGCCAGTCAGAATGGCGATGTCTTCCAGCATTTCCTTGCGGCGGTCGCCGAATCCCGGCGCCTTGACGGCCGCAATACGCAGCGAACCTCTCAAGCGGTTCACCACGAGAGTTGCCAGTGCCTCTCCGTCAACATCTTCCGCAACAATCAGCAGCGGACGTCCGGACTGCAGCGCAGACTCCAGAATCGGCAGGAGTTCCTTCATCGTGGAGATCTTCTTGTCGTGAATCAGGATGTACGGATTCTCCAGCACACATTCCATCTTTTCGGTATCGGTCACAAAGTAGGGCGAGATGTAACCGCGGTCGAACTGCATACCTTCCACCACGTCAACATATGTGTCAGACACTTTGGCTTCTTCCACCGTAATGACGCCTTCTTTCTTGACCTTCGCCATGGCCTCCGAAATCAACTTGCCGATTTCAGGATCGTTGTTGGCGGAAATAGTGGCTACCTGCTCGATTTTCTTCAGGTCGTCACCGACTTCCTGGGCCTGTCCCTTCAGCGATTCGACAATCTTGGACACCGCCTTGTCCATACCCCGTTTAAGATCGATAGGGTTGGCTCCGGCGATGACGTTTTTCATGCCGACCGATACCAAGGCCTGCGCAAGCACCGTGGCCGTGGTCGTACCATCACCCGCATCGTCATTCGTCTTGGAAGCGACTTCCTTCACGAGCTGGGCTCCCAGATTCTCGGCCTTATCCTTCAGTTCCACCTCTTTCGCGACCGTCACGCCGTCCTTCGTGACAGCGGGAGCACCGAATTTCTTTTCGATGATCACATTGCGGCCCTTGGGACCCAAGGTCACTTTCACCGCATCGGCCAACTGGTCGACACCTTTCTTCAGCGCATCACGCGCGTCGATATTGAATTTGATTTCCTTTGCCATAATATTTCTGTTTTGTCGTTATCTTAAAGAATTGCCAGAATATCCGACTGACGCATCATCAGGTAGTCGATGCCGTCCACATTCAGTTCCGTGCCGGCGTACTTGCCGTACAGCACCACGTCACCGGCTTTCACCTCCATTTTTTCGTCCTTGGTGCCGGGGCCCATGGCTACCACGGTGCCTTTCTGCGGTTTTTCCTTCGCCGAATCCGGGATGATCAGGCCGCTGGCCGTTCTGGATTCCGCCTCCATTGGCTTGACAAGCACTCTGTCAGCCAAGGGTTTGATTTTAACTTCTGCCATAATTGTTTTTATTTAAAGTTAGACTTTGTCCAAATTGACGCACCCCCTCAATCAGAATTTATGCCAAAGAGGAAAGGCACTCCAAATACGACATTTTAGCACATCCGGCGCGGTCCGGCGACAGCAAAAAAAAAGTGTCAGTCAAAAAAAACTGACACTTTTTCCGATTGCATTGAACGACGGATCAGTTGCCATCGGTCTCGGCAGGCGCATCCGCTGCAGACGGCTCAGCCGCATTTTCAGCCGCAGCCGGCAGTGTTGTTGAGAAACCGGGCACCGAGGTCGGATCGACGGCTTCGTCAATCTGACGCTGAATCTGAGACTGCGGTCCGGCTGCATTCACTTCGCTGGCCCGAGGCACCATCAGTCCGGCCACCACGCACAGGAAAATCATGACCGCAGCCAGCGTCCATGTGCTTTTTTCCAGAAAGTCGGCCGTCTTGCGGACACCCATAATCTGGTTAGTCGACGAAAAATTGGCAGCCAAACCACCTCCTTTCGAGTTCTGAACAAGTACTACCAGAACGAGAAGGATGGCGACGATGAAAATCAATATCGTTACAATTAAATACATAAGTCGTTAATTATTAATTAAATGAGTTCTTGTTTCAGCATTTCAATCTGCACCGCAAAGTAATTGCTTTTTTCCGGATATCTCAAAATTAATTTATGATAAACCTGAATAGCCTTTTTATACATATGTTGCGAGGCATAAACCCTGGCCAACGTTTCCGTCACCAGGTCTTCATCCGGCCGGATACTCGATGCAATGTCCACCACGAATCCGGTATTCTGAGGCTTCAACGTCGCACAGTCGGCGATGAACGCATCGACCGCGGCATTCCAGGCCTCCCGGTCCGTGGCTGGCGATGCAGGCGCAACAACAGGTGTAGCGGAGGCTTCCGGGCTTGCAGCAGACACCACTGGAACGGACGGCATCTCCACCTCCGGCGATGCTGCCGGCAGGACTTCCACGGCAACCTCAACTTCGGGCTTCTCCATATCGGGTTCTGCCAAAGGTTGCCATACGCCCTGCAAATACATCCGCATCCATACCGGACTGGACAGTGACCATGCCGTCCGGGCTGCTGTCTGACGGAAATCTGCACGGGATGTGCGATACATCGCATTCAGGCAAGCGCTGCCGGCCAGTGCAAAATATGGATAACGGTCAAGCACCGCAGACAAAGCCGGCGGACAGGATCCTTCACCGATTGTTTGCTTTTCCAGACAACTGCTAAGTGTTTCCAGCGTAATATCCTGTTCCATCACCAGTTAGAGAATGATGCCGTGAAGATATCCTCTATCAGCAGCGGGACAATCTCATCAAGCAGAGCCGATTCAACCGACGAAAAAGAGGTCGTCCGATCGTACTCTGCGAATTCAGAGAAAGACTTTGTAAAACTTTCGGACGCCACTTTGGTGTTTGTATAACGGATGTTCAGCGTCACCGTCAAGCGGTCTTTGGCAGACGTAGCATCGGCGGTCACACCCTGCGAGGTAACGGTATAACCCGTGATATCTCCTTCGAAGATCACGTCGCCGTTTCTCGGGACGAGTTTGAGCCGTGTATCGGACTGGATCTTGTCACGCAGTTTCTCGGTAATCATGTTACTCAGGGTCGCGTTGACTATCTCCGCATTGTTCTGAATGTATTGTATCTCGCAGGTTGATATTTGCGTATAGTCGATGACTGCACCGGACATGTTAAACGAGAGCGAACATCCGGTCAGCATGAAGAACGGAACAATAGCGAGAAGAAAACGATACAGTACGCGCATTACTCCAGATGGTGTTCCTTGATTTTACGATACAGGGTCCTTTCCGAGATGCCAAGTTCGCGGGCGGCATCCTTCCGTTTGCCGCGGTGCTTCTCAAGCGCCTTGCGAATCATTTCTATTTCATGGGCATTCAGAGACAAAGATTCTTCCTGGATAGCTTCGGTGTCTTCGACATGGCCGCGGTTTTTCTGCCCCGGCTGATCTGCGGACGTTATGACAGAAACCGGTGGCGAAGCCACAACTGTGAATTGCTGCGTTTCGTCAGGCGACGGCGGCTGCGGTGCGGCAATGGACTGGAGAATCTCGTACGGCGTTGTGGCCGGTTCCACCGGCCGCATGTCGCCATGCCCCATTTCCTTCATCATCCGTTTCAGGTCGTTCACATCTTTCCGGAGGTCAAAAAGCACACTGTACAGTATCTCCCGTTCCGAAGCAAACGTGTGTTCATCGGATGTCACGGAAAGACGGGCCGGCAGTTTCTGGGCCACATAGTCCGGCAGATAGCGCCGGAGCACCTCTGCCGTGATGGTCCGGTCGGTTTCGATGATTGAGATCTGCTCCGTGATATTCCGCAACTGCCGGATGTTGCCAGGCCAGTTATACGACAGCAGCACCTGACGCGCATCGTCCGTAAGTTGAACGGCCGGCATCCGGTATTTTGCAGCAAAATCCACTGCGAACTTTCTGAAAAGCAACGCAATGTCATCTTGACGCGCGCGCAGCGGCGGAATGGCGATCGGCACCGTGTTGAGCCGGTAATACAAATCCTCCCGGAACTTTCCCTTGGCAACCGCATCGGGTACGTCCAGATTGGTGGCGGCCACCACCCGGACATCGGTCTTCATGATTTTCGAAGAGCCTACGCGCAGATATTCACCTGTCTCAAGCACACGGAGCAGACGCACCTGGGTTGAAAGCGGCAGCTCACCTACTTCGTCCAGGAAAATCGTCCCCCCGTCGGCGACCTCGAAATAACCTTTGCGGCTTTCGGTCGCACCGGTGAACGCGCCCTTTTCGTGACCGAACAGTTCGGAATCAATGGTACCCTCGGGAATGGCGCCGCAGTTCACGGCAATATAAGCACCATGCTTGCGGATACTGTGCTGATGGATAATCTGCGGAAAAACCTCCTTGCCTACCCCGCTCTCGCCAGTAATCAATACCGACAGATCGGTCTGCGCCACCTGCAATGCCGTAGCAATGGCCCGCATCAGACCTGCATCGGACCCGATGATGCCAAACCGTTGTTTAATGCGCTGTATCTCCTCATTCTCCATGATAGGCTGCCGATTTTTGCGCCAAAGATAACAATAATCTGCCAAAATTTCCGCTTTTCAGCAGCAGCGGGCCACAACGTCCTCGATAATGTCAACGAACACCTGCTTGGGTGACAACCCCTCAGCTGCCATCTGCTTCGGCACGATACTGGCCTCACTCATCCCAGGTACTGTATTGACTTCCAGGAAATAAGGTACATTGTGCATGATAATGTAGTCCATTCTGACGATGCCCCGGCAATGCAAAGCGTCGTATATCTTCTCCGAAAGTGCCTGGCAGCGCAGCGTCAGGAGCGGAGAGATCCGCGCCGGGGTGATTTCCTCTGACATCCCGTCCTGATACTTCGATTCCACATCAAAAAAGTCGTGGACCGGCACGATTTCCGTAACCGGCAGCACCGTTGTCTTGTCGCCGATGCGGAAGACACCGTTTGACACCTCCGTACCGCTTATGAAACGTTCCACGATGACTTCATCGTCCTGCCCGTAGGCCTTCGCCACCGCTTCGTCAAAGTCCTCCACCCGTTTCACCTTGGTTGTGCCGAAACTGGATCCGCCGTTGTTCGGCTTGACGAAACACGGAAGTCCCAGCTGCTGCAGAATCTCATCGGCATTGTACGGCACACCTTTTCTGAGCAGGACCGCATCGGCCTGCGGTATGTCAAACGCCTTCAGGTAGGTTTTGCAAGCATATTTGTTGAAAGTCAGGGCCGAAACAAGCACATCACACGATGAATACGGAATGTGCATCATCTCGAAATAACCCTGCAACAGCCCGTTCTCGCCAGGGGTGCCGTGAATCATCAGATAGGCACAGTAAAAAGTAATCCGTTCTCCCTGCCATACTACACTGAAATCGTTCTTGTCGATTTCCGCCGTCTGTCCGTCCCGTTCAACCGTCCAGCGGGTGCCTGTCACCACGACCGGGAAAACACGGTAAGTCTCGTCTTCCAGCACCTTGCGCACCTGACGGGCTCCGCGCAGCGACACCTCCCGCTCCGCGGAATTGCCGCCCGCCACAAGGGCGATATTCTTTATTTTTTTCATGATTTATCCATTGACTGTAAGTATTCGTCAATCAAACGATCAGCCGCTGCAAACGGGCTCAGCCGACTGTCTGCGACCTGCTGCTCGTAATAGCCGAACTGGTCCCGGACAGAAGCATGCTGATAAAACCGGTTCTTCAGAATTTCATTGATATAGGTATACATCCAGTATGCCGACTGCTGTTTGCGGCGTTCGGAGAAATAGCCATTGGCACAGGTCTGGTCCACATACGCGGTCACCGCGTCCCATATCTCCCGGATGCCCGTCCCGGTCAGAGATGAGCAGGCCAGCGATTTCGGAACCCACTGCGATGCGGTTGGAGGGAACAGACGCAAGGCGTTCTGATACTGCACACGGGTCATCTCCGCCGCCTGCACCCGGTCGCCGTCGGCCTTGTTGATGGCAATCAAGTCCGCCATTTCCATGATTCCGCGCTTGATGCCCTGTAATTCATCACCGGCACCGGATATCATCAGCAACAGAAAAAAATCGGTCATGGCATGCACCGAGGTCTCCGACTGGCCGACACCGACCGTCTCTACAAAAATGGTGTCGAATCCGGCGGCTTCGCACAGGACAATGATTTCGCGCGTTTTTTTTGCGACTCCGCCCAAAGATCCGGCCGAAGGTGAAGGCCGGATAAATGCAGATGGATGTACCGACAACTGTTCCATACGCGTTTTGTCGCCCAAAATGCTGCCCTTGCTGCGTTCACTGGAGGGGTCGATGGCCAGCACCGCCAGTCGGCGCTGCCGCTCCGTCACCAGGTACATGCCCAGGGCCTCGATAAACGTGCTCTTGCCGACCCCGGGACCACCGGTGATGCCGATCCGGACCGAATGTCCCGCATACGGCAGGCAACGCGATACAATCTCCTGCGCCACTGCTTCATGGGCAGGGAGTGAACTCTCCACCATCGTGATGGCCTGGCTGAGGATCGTGCGGTTGCCCTGCAGAATACCGTTGACATAGGCGGCAGCCGTCATCGGGGTCTTGCGCTGACGAGCCAGAAAACGCTGCAGGGAAGCCGGATCCACCATCGGCGGCGGCTCAATGCCGGCCGTCACGCTCAATGCACTTTTGATATGTTCTCCGCTGTCCATCCTGTATTTCTTCGCGGTGACAAAACTACACAATAAAACGGCGCGTTCGGACATGGTTGCTCTCGTTTTTTTGCCTTTTTTCGTGTAGATTTGCTTTTTCATTCTTCCAGCATGGACCATACGGCAGACCGCATCATTATGGGCATCGACCCAGGTACCTCCGTTCTCGGATACAGCATGTTGCAATGTCCGAAAAACGGCACGCCCCGCATCCTGGCCCTGGGAGTCCTGAAACTGAACAAATTTCAGGACCACTATGTACGTCTCCGGAAAATCTATGAAAGGGCCGTGTCGCTCATCGACGAGTTCCATCCCGACGAACTTGCCATTGAAGCGCCGTTCTATGCCAAGAATGTCCAGTCCATGCTCAAACTGGGCCGGGCACAGGGCACGGTCATTACCGTAGCCTTGTCCCGCAGCATTCCAGTCTTCGAATATGCGCCACGGAAAATCAAACTGGCCGTTACGGGAAAAGGCGCCGCCTCCAAGGAGCAGGTGGCTCGTATGCTGCAGACCATGTTCCACATGGACGGCCTGCCGGAGTATTTCGATGCCACCGATGCACTGGCCGCATCGGTATGCCACTATTTCCAGAAAGAACTGCCCGTGCCACCCGCATCGGGCACAGCCAGACGGACGACCTCGCACAAGGGGTCATGGAATGATTTTGTCCGGAACAATCCGGACAGAATCGTTACTACATAAAGAAAATCGACCGATACAGCAGATGCACGAGTCCGAACGTGCAGACATTGGTCAGCAATACGAACCACAGCGTTTCCTTCCATCCGAGCCACGGCTTGCAACACAGCCGCAGTCCAGCCGTTTCCAATACGACCGGCAACATGAACAGACACAGCAGGCTCATCGGAAAATAGCCGCAGAGGAAAATCGTCAGGGCAAACCATCCGGCCGCCGGCCACAGTATGCGTAACGGTTGCCGACGAGCGGTCAATACCAACAAGGCAATCAGCAGCTTGACAGGCAAAGCGACCAGGACGAAAAGCAGTACCATGCCCACCCGGCCGGAATGTCCCGGCGGAAAATACCATATACGATGCACTCTCAGCCGTCCTCCCTGTGCCCGGACGAGCATGTCCGTCCGGACGGGGGACAACCGGAACGGCCGGCTGTACAAGGTATCCGCCGCCGAAATCCAACGCACCTGCATCCGTCCGCGCTGTGTCATCTTGAAAAAGAAAACCTGCGATTCCGATACCGGCCAGACCACCGTCGAAGTTGCATACTGCACCAGAAAAGAATCTGCCTGTGCCGTAACCATCTGCAATGCCCCTTCCGTTGGCTGCGTCTGTGCATCTTCCACGGCCGGCATCAACGTCAGTTCAACGTAATACGGTCTGGAAACCGCATCCAGCCGCAGTGGCAGACACAGAAGCAGACTCAGTCCGCACAACAGTGGCAACCACCGGGATACGTTCGTATTTTTTTTGTGTGACATGACGGACATGATTGCAAAAGTACACGAGAATCCGTTTGCAGCGCCACAAGCCGCGTTTTTTTTCACAACAAAAAAGGATTGGCACGATATGTCCGGATTTTCGTGTATTTTTGCCGCGGTTAACCATTAAACAGCATTTTATCGTGAAAAAATACTGGATAGACATCGTACTGGCTCTTGCCGTTGCAGCCCTTTTCATTCTTCACTTCCAGCCGTCCGGAAAAAACGCGGCACCTGCGACCTCCGACGACACGGCTGCGGCTTCGGCTTCGCTCATTGATTCACAGATTGCCTACATTGAGATCGACAGCATCATTCCGAACTACCACATGTATATCAATCTGACGGCGGAACTGCAAACCAAGCAGAACCAGAAAGAGGCCGATCTGAATACCAAGGCTCAGAAATTCCAGGCCGATGTGGCCGATTTCCAAAACAAGGCCCAGAAGGGACTTGAAACCCGCGCCAAGCTGGAGGAAATGGGCAATGCACTGTCCGAACGCGAGCAGCAACTCGCCGCCCTGCAACAGCAGTACGCCATGGAAATTTCCGAAGAAGCGCAGGTCATCAACCGGAAGGTGCTGCAAAGCATCATGGACTACCTGGCCGTATACAACGAATCACATCATTTCCACTATATCCTGGGCACGTCGTTCGGCGGTATGATTCTCTACTCCGACAAATCCCTGGACATTACGCGGGAGATTCTTGACGGACTGAACAAGACTTACGACGAAACAGCCAAATAGTCCGCTATACCGTCCCTCCCAAAGAAGGTGAATGTATGACATTCACCTTCTTTTTTTGCATGGGCCAATCTGTTACGACCTAGTCCCGGACCGTTTCTTTTCTTCCTCCTTTTTCTGCTCCTCCTCCACATAGATTTTGAGCAGTTCGTCCTTGACTTTCAGCAACGAAGCCAGGCGTTGGTTCTCAAGCCGCAGATTTCTGATATCCTGCGTCATAGCCGCCATACTGTAATACTCCGACACTGGCGAGTCAGCCACCTGCCCTTTCTGTGAGCTTTTGGCAATCATTTCGTTGGCATACAATACTTCGAAGAAATTGACCGACAGACTGTCCAGTATCTGCAATACGCGGTCAAGCGATACATTGGTTTCTCCGCGTTCGATTTTCGAATAAGCCGAAGTGGTGATACCAAGATCCTGGGCCAAAGCCTCCTGTGAAAGCCCCTTGCCTGTACGGATGACACGCAAGGCCGTCATGATATTTTTCCGGTTCATATGATTAAGTTTTCTACAAAGGTAGTAATATCATCCTGACGACATATCAACTGTCATGGTGCATTTATCAACCATGAGTTGAATTTCAATTATTTTTCCTACTTTTTGTGTCCGTCGAAGACCCGTCATTCGGATTCTCCGGCCTGAATATCCCGCAGAACGGATTCCTCATACGATTCGGTAACAAGCGTATCCGACGCGACAGGCACATCCTCGAACTCTATCTCGCCGGCACTTGACGTACAGGACCACCAGGAGAAATTCTGTGCCGCACGGATGCCTTCATTGCATTGGTAATAGGTACCCTCGCTGAATATCTGGGTATA
The DNA here is from genome assembly GCA_017523725.1 of Bacteroidales bacterium. GTDB lineage: Bacteria > Bacteroidota > Bacteroidia > Bacteroidales > UBA4181 > JAFWVY01. The sequence goes on along the minus strand of JAFWVY010000022.1, from coordinate 24,904 downwards.
GGTCTCGTTATAAATGACACCCTCGTGCTGATCCCAGAAAATAACCTCCGTCAGCAGGCTGTCACCGCCCGTCTGATTCACGACCACATGCCCGCGGGCTTCCCATATTTCGGTTTTTTCATCCAGGCGCGCCCAGTCGGCCGCAAGCGAGCTCTCTTCCTGCCGGTCGCGGTTGTAGAAAACCGCACGTACGCCTTCCCCGAATACTGTCTGTGGAGGATCCGTTTCGGCATACCGCTCAATAAGAGGGGCTTCCACCTTGATTTTGAGGTATGCCGAATCAGAATACAGAATCGTAACCTTGGAGCCCGTGAAATCCGGCTCTTCCTCCGGATTAACAATCCGGTTGATAGTTGCCATGTCGTTCTCGCAGGATACAAAAAAAGATGCTGCCCAAACAATGAGCAACATCTTTAGAAAATGTATGATACGAGAATGATTCATTCTCAGCACATTCGGACTAGTCGGAGAATCTGGCTTTCGTTTTCTCCGTGAACCAGCAATTGATTGTCACCTCGTCGCCTTCGCTGATGTTACGGAAGAACGCATCGGCCTTTCTCGGATACTGGTTGGAGTAATCTCTCACACGCTGGGCAGCCTTGGCAGCCGTTTCCGGATCGGGATCACGGCGTGCCTGCTCGTATTTGTCAACGGCAGCCCAATAGACTCTGCGCTGATCGAAATCGGAATCGCCGCACTTTTTGGATCCCATGACGTATGCATCGCCGATCAGGATATAGGCCTCGCCGTAGTTAGCCTTGTTACGCAGTGCATTCTGACCCATCGTACGGGCGCCCTCATAATTCTGACGGTCGAGATAAAGTTTGCCGAGCAAGACATAGGAATCAGCCTTGATGTCGGCGGAAGCTTCATCCAGCTTGACCAGATTGTTCAGATACTCAATCGCTTTATCATTGTTCCCCTTTCTCAGGAAGCTGACAGCCATGTTATAGGCGGCTTCAGGCGTCGGGTTGAGTGCATACTGTTTTTCCGTAGCCTTCATGAACAGATCGCTGTCCGTGCATTTCTGCCGTTTCAACAGTTCCAGCATGCGGTTCAGGAAGACCTCGTCGTTCTGGTTGGCTTCGAACTGCGGCTCATACAACTTGACCAACGACTCGCAATCGGTCAGTCCGCTCTGCGACAGCAACTGGTCCAGATAAGCCTTGATGGTACCCCATTCCTCGCTGAAGAGCTCCTCGTCCAACTTGGCCTGCACGAAAGCAGTAAGAGCGGCATACGAATCCAGCAACTCGTCCACCGTCATCTTGCCGGCTTTGGCCATCTCTACGGAGTACAGGAACTCACGGCCGATCAACTTGCTAGACGAAGCCTCTCCGAGTTGTTCCCGGCAAGCTTTGATGGCGGCATAGATTTCATCGTAATAAGAAGTGTCGTTCTTGTACTGAATCATATCATCCAGTTTTTCCTCGCCGACGAATCTGTCGCCATACAGCGAAAGGTTGTCGTAGGCCGTCATCAGCGTGTCGATGTACGCATCGCGTCTGGCCTGGTCTGTTTCAGCTTCAATAAACGACTTGTAGATAGCGATACCTCTGATGAACAGGTTCTTGGAGCAATACGGGCACTCGGCCGCCAGTTTACGGTATTGAACCAGTGTCGATGCATAGTCCTGCGCTCTGTAAAAAGTATTGAACAACGACAGCGACACGGCGCACTGGATGCTGTCTTCGCCCGTACCGAAACGGGTTTTGGTGACAATGCCCTTCTCGGCGTGGAGCGACATGCAGCAGAAAGCCAGCACGACCAATAATCCGGATATTCTGAAATAGCGTTTCATTACGGTATTTGATTAATGTTTACGTTTCCTTGTTTTTCCCCTTCCGGGCTGACAATCCCGCGGATTATGCTGTGCAACCCGTCCAGGACCAGGTCCCGCTCCGCAAAGATGATATATTTTGCCGTATTTTTCAATCGATTCATCAAAAAAATCATATCACCTCCGGTCAGCACCACTGTCGGTTTTCCAAAAATTGAGCCAAACTCTCGCACGTAGTAATCTATTTCTGCCAGGATTCCATTCTGCACACCCAAGGCGATGGCTTCGGCCGTTGTCCGTCCCACCAGTCCTTCCTGTTCGCCGGGCGTGACCAGTGGAAGCCGTTCGGCATAATGGTGCAGCGCCTCGAACCGCATCTGCAGACCGGGCGAAATGGTACCGCCGAGATAGGCGCCTGAAGCCGTAACGGTATCAAATGTGATGGCTGTACCGGCATCTACGACAAGCAACGGCTGCCCGCCATGCCCGGCATAGGCACCGACCGCGGCAGCCAACCGGTCCGGACCCAGCGTCCGGGGCGTCCTGTAACGGTTTTCGATGGGGATCGGCGTATCTGCAGTAAGTCGCTCATAGCGTGCCGCCGATGAACGCACCGCCTGTTCCAGACGTTCCGGCACGGCACCGGATGCCGCAAGAATCGCACCGTCGGCATCCATGGCATTTGCGCCAATCCATTCGCAGGCCGGAACCGCATCCGACAGCAGGAAGGATGCCTGGCAAGATAACTTGCCATCGACATAAAAGCCCAGCTTTACATGGGTGTTGCCGATGTCTGCACAGAGATAACGCATGGCGCGGAGGTCAGCTTTTGGAGGCGGCCATATGCTGGCGTTTGCGGTCGATTTCCTTCAGCAGAATCTTACGCAGGCGGATATGATGGGGGGTCACCTCCACATATTCGTCTTCCTGGATGTATTCCAACGCCTCTTCCAAAGAGAATTTGACAGCCGGTGCGATTTTCATCTTTTCGTCGGTGCCGGATGCCCGCATATTGGAGAGTTTCTTTGTTTTCGTCAGATTGAGGCAGATATCGCCCGGACGCGTGTTTTCGCCGACCACCTGTCCTTCGTAGATCTCCTCGCCGGGATCGACGAAGAACTTGCCATGGTCCTGCAGTTTGTCCAGTGCGTATGGAATTGCGACGCCCGTTTCCATGGCAATCAGCGATCCGTTGATACGCATCTCGATATCGCCGCGCATGGGCGCGAATTCCACGAACCGGTGCGTCATGACCGCTTCGCCGGCTGTTGCCGTCAGCATAGTATTCCGCAATCCGATGATGCCGCGTGAAGGGATGGTGAAATTCAGGAAAACCCGGTCAGCTTTCGTGTCCATCTGCACCAGTTCTCCCTTTCGCCGGGTCACCATCTCGATGACCTTGCCGGCCGACTCCTCAGGCACGTCCACATTCAATTCCTCGATAGGTTCGCACTGCCGGCCGTCGATGGTCTTGATAATGACCTTCGGCTGTCCGACCTGGAGTTCATAACCTTCGCGGCGCATGGTTTCGATCAACACGGAGAGATGCAGGATGCCACGGCCGTAAACCGTGAAGGCATCGGAGGAATCCGTCATCGACACCCGTAAGGCGATGTTCTTTTCGAGTTCCCGCTCCAGACGTTCCTTGATATGGCGCGACGTGACATACTTGCCGTCACGTCCGTAAAAGGGCGAATTGTTGATGGTGAAGACCATGCTCATGGTCGGCTCGTCGATGGCAATGGTCCCGAGCGGTTCCGGCTTTTCGAAATCGGCCACGGTATCGCCGATGTTGAACCCTTCCAGTCCGACCAATGCACAGATATCACCGGAAGAAACCTCGGTCACCTTCTGCTTGGTCAATCCCTCAAAAACGAGCAGCTCCTTGATCCGGGTCTTGACGGAAGTGCCGTCGGCGTGCATCAGGGTGACAGGCATGCCTTCCCGCAATGTGCCGCGTTGCAGCCGTCCGATGGCGATACGGCCCACATAGGACGAATACTCCAGCGATGAAATAAGCATCTGCGGCGTGCCCTCCTGCACGGGCGGCGCCGGTATGTATTTGATGATGTAATCCAGCAGAATCGAAATGTCCTCGGTCCGCTTGCGCCAGTCGGACGACATCCAGCCTTCCTTGGCCGAACCGAACACAACAGGGAAATCGAGCTGGTCTTCAGTGGCATCCAGCGAGAACATCAGTTCCAATACTTGTTCCTGTACTTCATCCGGACGGCAGTTGGGCTTGTCCACCTTGTTGATGACCACGATGGGCTTCTTACCGAGCGCCAGGGCCTTCTGCAGCACGAAGCGCGTCTGCGGCATGGTGCCCTCGAACGCATCGACCAACAGCAGAACGCCGTCGGCCATGTTCAGCACACGCTCCACCTCACCCCCGAAATCGGCGTGACCCGGAGTGTCTATAATGTTGATTTTTACGTCCTTGTAAACAACAGAGACATTTTTTGCCAGAATGGTGATGCCACGTTCGCGTTCCAGATCGTTGTTGTCCATGATGAGTTCCCCAGGATTCTCATTGGACCTGAAAAGATGACCCATTCTGATGATATTGTCCACCAGTGTCGTCTTCCCGTGATCGACATGCGCAATAATGGCGATATTTCTGATTTCTGACATATATGTGCTTTTTCTGCGCTGCAAATTTACACGTTATTCCAAGATTTCACCTTTCACGTTCCAGTTTTTCTCGTTCGGCACATTTTATTCGTTTTTTTTTTTCGCTGTTTTGTTTTAATTCGTAGTTTTGCAGGCTGAAAAAATGAGTGGGATTATGGAAACCGACCGGACTTATCTCCTTCCATTTAAAGGGCTTAGCCTCGGAAAACACACCTTCTCCTGGCAACTTGGGAAGGATTTTTTCTCGGGTTTTGAGGAATCGGAGATAACCGACGGTTGTATCGATGTATCTCTTTTATTAGAAAAAAAGGCTGATTTACTGACGCTTGACTTTCATTTAAAAGGATACGCCGTTGTGATGTGCGACCGCTGCCTGGACGATGTTTCCATTCCTGTTGATTATACGGCATCCTTGTTCGTCAAATTCGGAGAGGAAACGTACGAGGCCTCGGACGAACTGCTGGTCCTGTCCTATGAGGAGCACGAACTCGATGTGGCGCAGTACCTGTACGAATATGCGCATCTGGCGCTGCCATACAAGCGGGTGCACCCCATCGGCGAAGACGGCGAACCGACGTGCAACAAGGAGATGATGACGTATCTGAAAGCTCATTTGGTACAGACGGAAAAAGAATAGAGTATTCATTTTTAATATTTAGAACCATGCCGAATCCGAAACGCAGACATTCCAAACAGCGGAGAGACAAGAGAAGAGCGAACGACCACGCGCTGGTCCCCACCACGGCCAAATGCCCGAACTGCAACGCGACCGTGCTTTACCACAGGGTATGTCCCTCCTGCGGCTTTTACAGAGGTAAATTAGCCATCGAAAAGAACGCCGCCGAATAACCGGCTGCCGGACAAAACATAAAAAAAGCGGATCACAGCGATCCGCTTTTTTTATTGCCGGAAGTCCGGATTTATTTAGCCAGCGTAAGCACCACAATCGACTTGGCGGGCATGTCAACCGTCAGTACGCCGTTCTTGAGCTTGGCATCCTTGAATTCCACAGGACGCACCGTTTCCGGCTTATCGAATGTATTGTGGTCGTTCACCCGGGCCGAAGTCAGAATGCGGCCGGAGATGGTTTTTGCGCTGATTCCACCCAGATCGACAGACACCTGCTGGGCATTGTCGGCATCAATGTTGGTAAGGGCCACATAAACGTTTCCATCCGTTCCCGTCGCAGCCGTGGCGCTGAGTGTCTGCACCTGACGTTCACGGATGGTTTTCTCATCGGAAGTCAGATCAAGCGGAATGTGTCTGGCATTCTGGAACGGCTTGTACATCTCGAACACATGGTAGGTCGGTGTCAGCAGCATCTTGTCGCCATCGGTCAGAATCATGGCTTGAAGCACATTAACCACCTGCGCGATGTTACACATCTGGATACGGTCGGCGTATTTGTGGAAAATATTGAACGACAGGGCGGCAACCATGGCATCACGCAAGGTGTTCTGCTGATGGAGGAAACCGGCAGGCGTCCCGGGTTCCACATCATACCAGGTTCCCCACTCGTCCACCATCAGCCCGATGCGTTTGCGCGGGTCCGCCTTGTCCATGATGGCGATGTGCTTCTGGATGACTTCCTCGATTTCGACGGCTTTACCGAGAATCCAATAATAGCTGTCCATATCGAAATTCGTGGCGGAGCCTTTGCTGCCAGACCATCCGGTTACCGTATAATAATGAAGCGAAAGACCGTTCATCTGGTTGCCCACACGGTCCATGAGCACCTCTGTCCAATTGTAGTCATAGTCGCTGGCACCGCTGGCCACTTTGTATAGCGGCGTGCCGTAGTTCCGGCAGTAAGTCTGGTAACGGCGGAACTGGTCGGAATAGAACTCGGGGCGCATATTGCCGCCGCATCCCCAACTCTCGTTGCCGACGCCGATGTATTTCACCTTCCACGGCTTGTCACGGCCATTGGCGCGACGCAGGTTGGCCATCGGACTGTCTCCGTCCGAATTGACGTATTCCACCCATTTTGCCATTTCTTCAACCGTACCACTGCCCACGTTCATGCTCAGATAAGGTTCGGCGCCGATCAATTCGCAGAAGTTCAGGAATTCGTGGGTGCCGAAACTGTTGTCCTCAACCACACCGCCCCAGTTGGTATTCACCATTTTGGGCCGGTTTTCACGCGGACCGATGCCATCCATCCAGTGATACTCGTCCGCGAAGCAGCCGCCCGGCCATCGCAGAACCGGAATACTGAGCTTCTTCATGGCTTCGAGCACATCGGTCCGGTATCCGTTCTGGTTCGGTATCGTTGAATCTTCGCCGACCCAGATGCCACCGTAAATCAGTGTGCCTAGATGTTCCGCGAACTGTCCGTAGATATTTTTGTTGATGGTGGTTCTCGAACGGTCCGGATGCAGGGCTACCGAGGCCGTCTTCGGGGCAGCCGAGGCCGCCACTGCGCCACAAAGCAGCGCGATAAGCAGGATGCGTTTCATTGTTCTATCGTTTAATTGTTTACTGTGACGTTGTCTCTGATGACGGTCCGCTGCGTCTGGGACGGGGCTTCCTCATCCACCTGCATGCCGAACTGTTTCATGATCCATTGCTGCGATGCGGTTATCTGTTCGGCATAGCGATTGTGACCGGTTTCGACGCGCAGCATCAACTCCTTCTCGGCGGGCACGACATTGTAGGCCGAATACACCGACGTAGGAGGACAAGTCGTGTCGTTATAACCGAAAGACCACAGGCCGGGCGCTTTGATCCCGCGGGCAAAATTCACGGCATCAAAATATTTTGATGTCTCAATCTTTATCTGTGTCAGATTTTTGGACCATTTGGCCGGTGCAAACATATGCGGCCATCCGCCGGCACGTCCGTACAGATATCCCGTCAAGTCGCACATGGCCGGGAAGAAACTGACATAGCAGTTGACACGCGGGTCGAGACCGGCTGTCACGATGGACAGACCGCCGCCCTGGCTGCCGCCGGTCACCGCCACGTTCTTGCCATCCCACTGGGGCAGCGAGCACATGATGTCGATGGAACGCACACAGCCCAGATAAACGCGCTTGTAGTAATACTCATCACGGTTATCCAGGTCGAATTCGGTATATCCGGCGCTGTTGTTCAAGGCTCCCTGCTTGAATACGTTGTAGAAATTCGGGTCCAGGTTCACCGGAATGCCGTGGATGCCCATCTCGAACGTAATGAACCCCTTCTGCGCCATCCGGATATCTCCCGTATAATTGCGTGCGCCTGCTCCCGGCACCGTCAGCAGGGCCGGATATTTGCCCTCAGCCTTCGGCACGCACAGGATGCCATAGACCCGGACACCGTTACGCATATTGGCAGCCGAAGCGTGATATACATTGACATCCTCGGTACACCGCTCCGGCATCAGCTCCATCTGCAGGTCCAGTGGCAGTCGGGCCAGGTCGGCCTTGCACTTGTCCCAGAAAGCCTGGAAATCGTCCGGGAGCGTAGTCGTCGGCTGGATTTTCTCCGGACTGAAACCGAGCGTGATGGTCGTCGAGGCACGGCCGCCTTCACTCTCGGCGGAGATGCTGCACCTGACAAAACCCGGCGTCCGCATCGTGCCGACACTGATCTGCCCCTTCCCTTTCTTGAGCACCACCTCGCCACGGAGGTCCGTCGCCATTTTCTCCTGTCCGGCTGTATAGGTCACCTTGGCTTCTTTCACCGGCTTGCCGTCCACCAACACCTCGATGTCTATCAGGCCTTCTTCGCCCGTTTCGTAAACCCAGTCCGGATGTGTCGGCAGGGCATTCAGCTGCAGGGCCGGCCCGCGCGGCATGCCCATTCCCATGAATCCACCGGGGAATCCCTGCGGCGCCCCTTGCGGAGCTTGTGCTGCAACTGTCAGGAAAACACTCAGCAGCAGGCACATTGTCATAGCAATTCTTCTCATGTTATTCGGTTGTTATGTAATGTAATGATTATCCCAGATCTATCTGATGACGCATCAAGTCGTCGAAGACCTCCGGCTCCCTGATCAGGAAGTCCCGGCCGTCGCGCACAAGCACCTCGGCCGGCCGGAGGCGCGCATTGTAGTTCGAAGCCATGGAAAAACAGTAGGCACCGGCGTTCTGAAACACCAGGCAGTCCCCTTCCCGGATTTCCGGCAGCGGACGTTCCCATGCGAAGGTATCGGTTTCGCAGATATAGCCCACCACCGAATAGTTCTTCACTTCCCCTTCCGGATTCGAGGCGTTCACGATATGGTGGTATGCATCGTAGAACATGGGGCGGATCAGATGGTTCAACCCCGTGTTGATACCGGCAAAAGTTGTTATAGGCGTCTGTTTCACCACATTGACTTTTGTGAGGAAATAGCCGGCCTCGCTGACCATGAATTTGCCTGGTTCGAAAATGAGCGTCAGTTCCCGGCCGTAGTCCTGGCAGAAAGCATTGAACTTGGCGGACAGCTGCGCGCCAAGCTGTACGATGTCCGTCTGATAGTCGTCCGGCTTATAGGGCACCTTGAAACCACTGCCCATGTCGATGAACCTGAGCGAAGGAAACTGCGCGGCCGTCCGGAACATGATGTCGGCACTCGCGAAGAATGCATTCAAATCGAGAATATCAGAGCCCGTATGCATGTGGAGTCCTTCCACCTGGATACCGTAACGTCGGACCAGTTCAAGAATCTCGGCAGTCTGCTCATACGAAATACCGAACTTGGAGCCCTTGTGACCGGTGGAAATCTTCAGGTGGCCACCGCCCATCACGTGGGGATTGATCCGGATGAAGACCGGCACCTGCGTTCCGTAGCGCAGACCGAATTTCTCGATGAGCGACAGACTGTCCAGCGTGACATGCACCCCGAGCGAGACCGCCTCTTCCAGTTCCTCCATGCAGACGCCGCTCGGCGTAAACACGATGCGCTCCGGCGGGAAACCGGCCAACAATCCCATGCGGACCTCCTGGACGGAGACTGCATCCAGTCCGGCACCCGCCCTGCACAGGATCCGCAGGATATTGATGTTCTGAAGCGCCTTGCAGGCATAGTTGAGCCGGATGCGGGTAGCGGCGAAAGCATCGGACAGACGCCGGTACTGCCGTTCGATGGTGGCGGCGCTGTAAACGAAAAGCGGCGACGGATAGCGGGACGCCAGGTCCAGCACATCCACGCCGTCAATGCAGTATCTGTGATTGATCAGTTCCATGTGTTTTATTTCATCCGTTTGATTTTGTATGAAGTGCGGGCCTTTCCTTTGGCCATCATGGTCAGTTTGGGCAGCAGCAGTTTCCGCCGGAGCGGCGAGACATAGTCTATGAACAGTTTACCGTCGAGGTGGTCATATTCGTGCTGGATGACCCGTGCGGCATAGCCCTCGAAACGTTCGTGGTGCTCCACAAAATTCTCATCGCGGTATGTCATCTCAATCCAGGACGGCCGGCTCACATCCTCATGGATACCTGGCAGGCTGAGGCAGCCTTCATTGTACAGGAAAGGTTCGCCGCCACGTTCCGTGATATGCGCATTGATGAACGTTCTCTTGAAACCCGCAAGCGACGGATCGTCCTCGTCAAGCGGTGAAGCGTCCACGACGAAAATCCGGATGTTCCGGCCGATCTGGGGACCTGCCAGGCCGACGCCGTCCGCCTTGTACATGGTTTCGAACATGTCGGCAATCAATGTCTGGAGCCCCGGATAATCCGGGGTGATGTCTTCGGAGGGCTTGCGCAGCAGCGGCCATCCATACAAATAAATAGGAAGTGTCATATCAGAAAGGATGCGGAGGCGGCGGTCCTGTTTTCCGACTGTGCGGCGGTGCGTTCAGCCTCCATTTGTTGCCGGATCAGATACGATTGCAGCAGGATGACGGCACTGACCCGGTCAATGGTGCCTTTGTCCCGCCGGTCCTTCTTGCGCAGACCTCCGTCAATCATACTCTGGAAAGCCATTTTGGAGGTGAACCGCTCGTCCATCGTTTCCAGACGGATATCGGGAAAGATTTTGCGCAATTGCCGGATAGCCGGCTCCACATACTGTTTCTGCGTCTCAGACGGCGTGCCGTCTAACTGGACCGGCCAGCCTATCACCATGGCTTCGACCGGTTCACGGGACATGTAGCTGACCAGGTACGACACCAGACTTGCAGTCGGCACCGTGTCCAGGGGCGTCGCAATGCGCTGCTGCTCATCCGTGACAGCCAGTCCTGTGCGTTTCTTTCCGTAATCGATGGCGATGATTCTTCCCACGTAGATACAGAGGTATAGGATGAACAAAAATAGTAAAAAAAACAGCGCATCCAAGATTTTTGCCTCAATCGGCATAAGTTTTTCGGATTAGTATTATATTTGCGATACATTTATATCACGGACTATCAACTATGCCTTCCACACGCTTGCTTCTGGCAGTCTTCTGCCTGATAAACGGCCTGTATTCTCCGCTCGTGGCCGAAACCATCTTCCTGTCCGCCCGCTCGATGGGTATGGGCGCAGTGGTGACCGTACTGGACGATGCGGCCACCGCCTGTGCGGGCATCGCAGCATTACCGGAACAGACATCTGCAAGTGTGGGGATTGGATATCATAATGGATTCGGCATCCGCGAGATAGCCGTCCGCGAAGCCTTTGCCATCGTGCCGTATCGGCCGCGCGGAGCACCGGTAAGATGGGTCGCCGCCATCCGGATGCAACACTTCGGATATCCTCTGTATCACGAAACAGAACTCGGTCTTGCATGGGCATGCCGCCTGTTGCCGAAAATGCCGGCCGGTATCCGCTGGGATATGGCACATGCCGGTTCTGACGAAGGACGGAACACCTGGCATCTGTCAGGCGCGCTGGCCCTGCAATGGCATCCGACGGAAACGCTGGTTTTCGGATTCCTTGCCTCCCGTCTGACTCTCGACGACCGCACTGTACTGCCGCAGAGCTGCCGTCACGTCCGATACCGCATCGGTTGCGGCTACCGGCTGTCCGGACAAACACTGTGTGTCGCCGAATGGTGCCGGTACGACGAACGTGTCCGGCGCGGCACATGCCATGCCGGCTTTGAATATCAGCCTTCCAACCTGCTGACGCTGCGCTGCGGCATCGTCTGCGACGAGACGGCGGCATTCAGCCTGGGATGTACCTTCCGTCACGCCGGATGGCGGCTGGACATGGCATCCATGTCGCACAACTACCTGGGACAACACACATCCTTTACATTATGCAAAGCATGGTGAAACATCTGTACGCCGTACTGGCGCTTGGCGGATTCGGATTACTGTCATTTGCTGCTGCGAATAATCCAAGTTTGTCTTCGAAGGAAGGGTTTGAAGCCGTGGAACAGTGGCTTGCCCAACAGACCGATGCGGATATCGATGCACAGGAAGAACCTGACGAGGAATCCATGACACGATATTATCTGGAATCGCTGGCCATCGCCAAAGCGCTTTACGACCATCCTGTCAATCTGAACCGGGGCGACATGGCAGATCTGGAACGGATTGTCTGGCTTTCTTCTTTCCAAATAAAAAGTCTGTTGCACTACCGGAAAGAGCATGGCCGCATCGCTTCCGTCTATGAGATTCCCTACATCCTCGGATTTGATGAGGAAACAGCCCGCTGGTTGCAGTATTTCGTCACGACGGCGGACAGCGGCGGCGGCAATGCCCCGCGCGGCAAGAGAGGCAAAGGAGAAGTGGTGGCCACAGCCCGACGGCAGCTGCAACCGGTCAAAGGCTTCATGCTGCCAGACAGTGCCGCGAACCGCTATCTCGGAGACCCATATACCCTGACACTGAAGGCGGACTATACTTGGAGAAGCCGCTGGCAACTGCACATCGGGGCGGACAAGGATGCCGGCGAACCGTTCTTCACCGGCGGACATCATGGCGCTGACAGCTATGCCGGATCGCTCGCATACCAAGGAGAAGGCCTCATTCGGAAAATCGTGCTGGGCCATTTCAAAATGGACTGGGGACAGGGTCTGATTGCCGGCAATGCTTTTTCGGCCGGAATTTCCACCCTCTCAACGGCAGCCAAACGTCAGGCCTCCGGTCTGCGGCCTTACACCTCGACCGGTGAATCCGGATTCCTGAACGGCATCGGATGTACGCTCGACCGGGGGCACTGGACCTGGAGCGGATGGTACGCGCGGACAGCGCTCGATGCCCGGCTGGTCAGGCAGGACACACTGGGAAACGACAGTTATTTCACCTCGTTCCTGACCGGAGGATTGCACCGTACGGCCGGCGAGGAAACGCACAGACGGCAAGTCCGGGAGACCGTGACAGGCGCACACCTGCAATGGCGCGTCCCGGACTGCGTCCTCGGCGTCACATGGATGCAATACCGCTTCGACCGGCCGTTCCTGCCGGAAGTGCAACCTTACCGGCTCTTCGCCGACCGTGGAACCGGCGGATACAACCTGGGCGCCGATTTCCGTTTCACCTGGCGCGGGATGCTGGGATTCGGCGAGACGGCACGCAGCGGCAACGGTGCATGGGCGCTGACAGCCGGCATGCAGTGGCTCTGGCCCGGTAATGCCTGTGTCTATATGATCTACCGCCGGTACGACCGCGATTATCATACTCGGTACGGCACATCCGCCGGAGCCTCATCGTCTGTCGCCAACGAAAACGGCTGGCATCTGGGATTCAGTCTGCCAGGTCCCGGCCGTTGGACCTGGTCCGGCTACGCCGACCTTGCCAGGATGCCCTGGCTCAAATACGGCACTGACGCTCCGTCCTCCGCACGACGCTATGCCCTCCGGATGCAATACACGGCATCGCGCCGGAACAGTCTTTCCCTGCAATGGCTCTGGCGGACACGGGATGTCAACCGGACCGGCAGCCCGGTGGACCAACGCATCACATCCGTCCGGCAACAGGAAATCCGGTGTCGTTTCCAATGGGTCCCCTCCGCCAGGCTGACACTTCAGACACAGATAGCAGGCAAACACTATCGGAAAGAGTCGGCCGGGTCGAACGGATTCATCCTGGCCCAGAATGCCACAATCTTGCTGTGGCAGGAGCGGTTGCAATGCTATGCGCAGGCAGCCTTCTTCCGTACCGACGATTACCAGAGCAGTGTTTATCTGTCCGAAAAAGACATGCTGTACGGATTTTCGTCCGGCATGTACTACCGCTGCGGCTGGCACACCGCCCTCATGTTCAGATACACCGTGGAACGACAGTGGAGTCTACGCTGCAAGTACGCCTGGACCCGGTACCGGCAACCGGGTATCGGCAGCGGACTCAATGCCTTGGACGGTCACATCCGGGACGAAGTCCGTTGCCAGATCATCCGTAAATTCTAGAGCGGAGCCGAATGTCTCGGATGAGAACGTATAATAAATGTTACCTTTGCAGGCATTTACTGTCACATGAATACCAAGGCGAGACTTATCGGGCTGTATCTTTTACAGTTCGGAATATGGGGAAGCTACCTCACATCTCAGGGACGTTATCTAAGCCAGTGCGGCTTGGGCGACCGCATAGGCTACTTCTATGCGGCACAGGGATTTGTGTCTCTGTTTATGCCGGCCCTTATCGGCTATGCCGCCGACCGGCTCATCTCCGCACAGAAATTGCTGGTCTTCTGCCATATCTGCTCTGCGATGGCTATGCTTTCGCTCGGACTGTACGGCCAGACGGCGGGGACATCCGCCACCTTCGCGCCGATGATTACGCTTTATTTCACAGCCATGGTATTCTATTTCCCGACCATTTCCCTGTCCAATGCCGTATCGTACGGCACCCTGGAACAAGAGGGGAAAGATCCGGCGAAAGACTTCCCAGCCATCCGCATGTGGGGGACCGCCGGTTTCATCCTGGCCATGTGGGCAGTCGATCTGATCGGCTGGCAAAGTTCATCACTTCAATACGTCATGGCGGCCGGACTCGGTCTGGCTCAGGCTGTTTACGTAGGATGCCTCATCCGGACACCGGCCCGCCCGTCGCACGTCCAGCCCTTCAGCCGGCAGACACTGCAACTGCTGCGGCGCAAGGAAATGGCCATATTCTTCGCGCTGTCGCTGCTGCTGGGCATGGCTCTGCAGATTTCAAACGGATTCGCCAATCCCTTCATCGCCGATTTCGGGCACATCGACGCCTATCGAGACACCTTCGGCGTACAGCATGCCAACATCCTTATTTCGCTGTCGCAGATCTCGGAATTGTTTTGCATTCTGCTGGTTCCGTTTTTCCTGAAACGGTTCGGCATCAAGGCCGTGCTGCTGATAGCGTTGATTGCCTGGACGCTGCGCTTCGCATTCTTCGCGACCGGAAATCCTGGGCCGGGATGCTGGTGGCTGGTGATGTCCATGGTTATTTACGGCATTGCCTTCAATTTCTTCAACATCGCCGGATCGCTGTTTGTCAACCAGGAGGCCGACCACAGTATCCGCGCCAGTGCACAGGGACTCTTTATGTTGTTTACCAACGGTTTAGGAGCAACCATCGGATCATTTGCCGCCCAAAAGGTCGTCAACCACTATGTCAATGCACACAAGGCCGGTATAGACGCCGGGGCCATTGACTGGCCCCGGGTGATGCACGGCTGGCAGGTCTCGTGGACCGTCTTCGCCGTCTATATGCTGGCTGTCGCCATGGCTTTCGCCATCTTTTTCCCCCGCCGGCATGCCACTGCATAGCCGAAAGGGACTTCGACTACACTACAGATCGATAGAAACACCGGCCATGAACGTGGCACGCGGCATCGGGAAAGGGCTACCGAAGGAAACTTTTGTGATGTCCGTTTCGGCCATGGTAGCATATTCCTGCGCCAGGAGATTCTCTCCCTTGACGAACACATTGATCGTCGGACGCCATTTGTAGTCCACGCGGGCGTTCCAGAGAACGGCATGCTCGCAGACCGGATTTGCGCCGGTAACCAGATAAAGGTCGTCGAACACCTGTACGCCGGATGAAACTGTCAGACAGTCCGTCCTGTACTGCAGCCCGAAATAGCCTTGGTTACGCGGTGAACCTACAATAGGTTTTTCCATGTGCAGATAGCTGTAATTGCCATGCAGCATCCAGCTGTTGTTGATGCGGTATTTGAAACTGTAGTCCACCCCTTTGTTGGTGTATTCCACGACATTGCGGTTCTTCGGCTTGCCGTCTTCAATCACCTTTTCCACCATATTGTCCCCGTCGACATAGAACAGGTCGAGTTCCATGCTGAGCCGGTTGTCCAGGAAATATTTCGATATCGTGAAATCATAATTCCAGTTTTCCTCGGGCTCCAATTCCTCGTTATGGGGCGGGAACATGTAGAGGTCCTTCATACTGGGTGTCCGGAAACCTTTGGTCGCCGAGAGCTTGACATAGAACGACTCGTTGATGCCGTACGACACGCCCGCCTGCGGGATCCATATATTACCGTACAGTTCGTGATGATCCAGACGCACGCCGGTATTCAGCGACAGGCGCTGCAGAGTCTGCTGCATGAAAAGGTAGCCCGCGACATCGTACAGTTTCTTGTGATCGGCATAAACCTCGGTCTCAGGATTGCGGTACGCATTGCCGCCATACCACAGCATGTCCATGCCGGCCGTCAGCGTGTTGCCCTCGAAGAGCTGCGCCGCTTCGTACAAGTTGAAACCGCCCATGTAGTCGGTGGAGTGGAATACATATGGCTGCGGCGGGTTAACCGCATTATGGCCGTCATCGATGAAATGGTTGCCCCAGTTGTAGAACAGGTTCAAAGAACCGGAGAACTGGTCGTAACGGTTGTCGAGCGAAATCTCCGACATGCCGCGCAGCACATCGGCATAACCTTCCACCATCGGATTGGCCTCGGAACCCGGATTCTCAGCGTAGAACTTGGCCAGGTTGACATGCGAGGAAACGCGCCATGTGTCGGAAAGTTCGTATCCGACCTTGCCCATGGCGCTGAGCGATTCGAACGCCGAATTCTGCCGGTGGCCGTCCGTGCGCGTGTAGCTGGCGCCACCGAATACGGTCAGACGATCCTGTTTGTAGCTGTCGGTCAGTTGGTATTGCTGCGACCCGTACGAGCCGGCCATGGCACGTAAGTGCGCTTGGTTGCCGTCTTCCTGCGGCCGGCGTGTGATAATATTGATGGCACCGCCCATAGCATTCGATCCATAGAGAACCGACGAGGCACCCCGCGACACTTCCACACGCTCTGCATCGCCAGCGATATAGGCATCGGCGATGGGATGGCCATAAATCGGCGCGTACTGCGGATGACCGTCGATCAGCATCAGCACCCGCCCGTCAGCACCGGTCACACCACGCATGCTGATGTTGCCGGCCGCACCTCCGGAGACACCATATCCGAGAATTCCCCTCGAGTTGACAAACAATCCGGGAACTTCCTGCGAAAGAACCGGCAACAGCGCATTATTACCGCTTTGCTCAATGGTTTCACGCCCCACGACAGTGACCGGCGTAGCCAGCGATTCCTGCAGCACCGGCACACGGGTACCCGTCACCACCACCTGATCGAGATGCATATCTTCCGACAGCGTCTGTGCACCGGCGGCCTGCATGAAAAAGAGACACACTGCAGTTGTCGCTGCAATCTGCCATGACATCATAACTATTTGTTTCATAATGATTCTCATTGCGATTTGAGTGTTACTAATTTCAAAAATCGTGTTACAAACATAGCAAAAAAAAACGGACATACAACATAGTCCGTTAAAAATCAGTCGGCACGTCCCATCAGAAGCTTCCCGTGACGGATGCCTTTGATGGCTATCAGACGGTCGGAAAATTCCGTCAGGCAATGCGCCTCTCCGGTGATGGTCGTGACATGCAGGCAGACACCGTCGTTCAGGAAATACTGCGAGGACGAAAGAATCAGTTCGCGATATGCATCCTGCACTTCAGCAATATGTACGGGAATATCCTTCTTGCTGCGGTCGTACATGAGCACAATCGTACCCGCGACGATATGATTGCACTGCCATTTCGTCTCGGTCACGCTTTTCTCCACCAGGAAACGGATGGCCTGGGAACGGTTGGAAAAACCGTTGTCGCGGACAAAACTGTCAAGCGCGTCCAGAACCTTCGCGTCCAGAGATACACCGAACCGTTTGAGTGCCATAAACTGAATAATGAAAAGTTCCCCGCGCCGACCTGCAGTGCGGGGAACTTCAATGAATGATTATTTTTTCTTTTTCTGATCCGCGCCGGTCAGCACGATGTTCGGCCGCGGCGCCTTGTCCACACCGGCTCCAAGCCAGAATCCGAGATGCGGCGGCTGGTTGTAACCGACATTCTGCCATGCGATGCCATTACGATACACAGGGTCGTGCATCAGCGTGTACATCCGGTATTCGGTGGGTATGGTCGTCGTGAAAATACGCAGTTCCTTGTTGTCGGATGTGCGGAGAATCAGTTCCTCACGCCAGTCTCCCCAGATATCGGCCGACAGAGCCGGCGTCGATTTCGAGCCATTGTTCGACTGGCAGCCTTCGGCGGTGAAAATGACGCCCTGGCCATAACGCTCGATGCGGTTGCCGTCCAGCAACTGACGGGTAAGCTGGCCGTCCCACCAGATGAGGAAGTTGGTTGAACGCGGCGCATCACCGATCCGTTCGCCTTTGGTGTTGAGCAGTCCATTGGATCCGGAATACCATATCTCGGCACCACGGTTGCCGTCCCAGATATCTTCCGCTACACCGCGGCCGACATCCTGACCCTCATTAAGCCGGAACAGCACTTTACCATCCTTGGCCGAGTATAAAGCAGCACCCGGACCGATGGCACCGTCCATGCCTTCCGCTTCGTTCTCATGTATACCGAATACTTCCAACCCAGGAATATCCGGATCCAAATCACTGACATGCAATGCATCACCATGACGGAAGCCGGTTGAGAACAGTCCCTTTCCATCGTTATCGACCACCATGGATCCATATATAATCTCATCACAGCCGTCTCCATCGACATCCGCCACCGACAGATTATGGTTGCCCTGGCCGGAGAAAGGATTGTCGCGGTTCTCTGAATCGAACACCCAGCGCGACGTAAGCTTGCCGTCGCGGTAATCCCATGCCGCCAGCACGCTGCGGCCATAGTATCCACGGCACATTACGACGCTCGGCAGTTTGCCGTCCAGATAAGCCACACAAGCCAGGAAACGGTCCACGCGGTTGCCATTGCTGTCGTTACCGCCGTTGCCGCCCCAGCCGCCCCAGCCGTCGAGGGCTCCGCGCGAAGGAATGTAATCGGCCGTGGCCAATGCCGCACCGGTTTCTCCGTTGAACACGGTGAAATATTCCGGCCCGGTCAGAATCTTACCGTTATTGTCACGCCAGTCTTTCGAGGCATCACCGATTACGTTGCCCAGCGCATCCTTGGTCCCGTCTCCGGTCTTGCAGGCGAATTCCGCCTTGCCGTCGCCATCCAGGTCGGCTACCATGAACTGCGTGTAGTGCGCCCCTTCGCGGATGTTGACACCCAAGTTGATTTCCCACATGAACGTGCCGTCCAACCGGTATGCCTGGAAAATCGGGATGTCCGAAACGCCATTGGAAGGATTGTCGATACCCCGCCCAGACATATGGACCACCAGTTCGTACTGACCGTCGCCGTCCAGGTCTCCTACGCTGCAGTCGTTGGGCGAATAGCGCTGCGGCGTACGCATCGGAATCGACACATACTGCTGTACCGGCGCATTGGCCGGCAGTGTAAAGGCCTTGCTCGGCGCCTGTTCTTTCTTCTTTTCTACCGCACAGACATACCAGGCATTCGACTTGGTCATGTCGGCCTTGCTGTCAACCAGCCACGTAGGACCGACAATCGGACTGTCGTTAAGTTTAACGGCTTTGCCGCCGTCGGTCTGACGATAAACGTTAAAACCGAGATCCATGGGCTCCGTACCCAGCAGACGCCAGGACACGAACACGCCGTCACCTTGATTGACGGCCACCACCCCGCGGTCCAGATTCTCCATCTGACGCTGGGCGGAACCACTCAGTGCAAAGAACAGGCAGCATACCAGCAGCATGCTCTTAATCAGATAATTGTTTTTCATTGTACTTCGTTATTGTTCAAACGCCATCCCGGATAGAATCATCCGGGATACAGCCTGATTTATACTTATTTCTTGTTTTTCTTTTTGCCGGATGTGCCCACCAGCGTGATATCCGGTTTCGGGAACGTCTTCACGGAAGGATCCATGTAGAAACTGGTGTGCGGCGGCTGGTTATACGCCACATTCTGCCATGCGATGGACAGGCGGTACTGCGGATCATGCATCAGCGTGTACAACCGTGTGTCTGTAGGTATGACCGTGGTATAAATGCGCAGTTCCTTGCTGTCACGCGTACGCATCATCAGCTCCTCACGCCAGTCGCCGAAAAGGTCAGCACTCAAAGCCGGATTAGACTTGGAACCATTGTTGGCCTGGCATCCTTCGGCCACAAACAACGTATTCTGGGTCTGCTGTTCCCAATCCCATTTGCTGATCTGGTTGCCGTCCAGCAGTTCCTGCAGGAGATCGCCGTCCCAATATATCGAGAAGTTGGCAGAGCGCGGTTTACGTCCGATTTCTTCTCCCTTGACACTGTATAAGTTGCCATTTGCCGCCGACCAGCATTCACTGCCGGGATAGCGCGGATCGATATTGAACGCCACACCGCGGCCATTGTCAGAAGGACTGGGCACACCCCACAGAATTTCACCCGTACGCGCATCATGAAGTTCGGCACCGGCCGTCGGATGCGGCGTCTCATGCGGCATGAACACCTCCAGACCCGGACGGTCCGGATCAAGATCGCCCGTATGCAGGGCGTCACCATGCAGAAGCCCGGTGGTGTACATACCTTTCCCATCGTGGTCGATAGTCGCGGCACCATATATAATCTCATCGAAGCCGTCTCCGTCCACATCAGCCACATTCAAGCTGTGCGAGCCCTGACCGCCCCATTTCTCCCATTCTTTCTGGAGATAAGTGTCAAATGCCCAATGCAACTTGAGTTCCTTGCCGTCGAAGTCCCATGCCGTGATCGCCGTCCGCGCATAGTAACCGCGGCACATAATGGCAGAGGGATGAATGCCGTCCAGGTAAGCCACACCCGCCAGATAACGTTCCGAACGGTTACCATAGGTGTCTCCCCAGGAAGTCAGTTCACCACGTTCGGGCACATAGTCCACTGTGCAGATGGCGCGTCCCGTTGTCCCTTCGAATACCGTCAGGTATTCCGGACCGCTCAGGATACGGCCGGCCACTCCAGCCACCATGTTGCCTTCGGCATCACGCGAACTGCCCGTACGGTCACGAGTGGGACGTGCAGGCGCCGTTTCCGGCTCACGCCAGTCGGCATTTGCATCACCGATTACCTGGCCCAGGCCATCCTTTGTGCCGTCTGCTGTCTTGCAGATGAGCTCGGCCTTGCCGTCACCGTCAAAGTCGTATACCATAAACTGTGTATAATGTGCACCTTCGCGGATGTTCTTCCCCAAATTGATTTCCCACATGAACGTGCCGTCCATCCGGTAGGCCTGGAGAATCGGGTCGGAACCGAAACCGCTGAACGCGTTGTCGATGCCACGTCCCGTCATATGCACCACAATCTCATACTCGCCGTCACCGTCCAGGTCTCCGACGCTGCAGTCGTTGGCCGAATATCCTTCCGGTGTCCGCAGAGGAATGGAGATATAGGGAAGTGCGCCAGCCTTGAGGACATACGGTGCACTCTGCGAATTCTTCTGTTCTTTGCCTTTCAGTACAGTACATACATAGTAAGTGTAATCTTCCGAGGCACTGACATTTTCATCGAGGAACCAGGTCGGTCCGGAGATAGGCGTCGCATTCAGGCGGACAGGCTTGCCACCGCCTGTGGAACGGTAAAGATTGAATGCCAGTCCGTCGGGATCGGTACCGAGCAGACGCCATGAGACAAAGGCTTTGCCGCCGTCCTGCGGCGTGGCGACCACGCCGCGGCCAAGAGCTTCCATCGGACGCGGAACTGCCTGGCACAAAACGGCAGCGCCACAGAGGAAAAGAGCTAAAAAGAATTTTAATCTATTGGTATTCATCACATTAATTGTTATTACTAAATCTTTCAAGAGACATAATAAATTATGTAAAAGTACTAATTTGACGATTTATTTCGTACATTTGACATTGTTTTTAAGCTTCATTAACACATCGTAAAATATTTTTTATTTATCCTAACACTTTATTACCATGAGCAATAATACATCTGTATCGAGGCCAATGGGAAAAATCCTGCGCACAGCAGCGCTGGTACGCCTGGCCCGTCTGCTGCTGGCATGCTGCCTGCTGATTCCACTCATGACTGGTCTGGCCGAAGCGAAAAGTAAAACCAAACCGACGCTTTTCATCATCGGTGACTCCACCGTCCGGAACGGCAGCAAGGGCATCGGCGACGGCGGTCTCTGGGGCTGGGGCAAACCCATTGAGAATTACTTTGACAGAGACCGGATCAACGTAGAGAACCGGGCGATGGGAGGCACGGGAAGCCGTTCGTTCCTCAAGACGCTGTGGCCGCCGATTCTGGAAGACATGAAGAAAGGCGACTATCTGATGCTGCAGTTCGGACATAACGACAACGGCGACTTCCGGATGGGTGCGTCTCCGATGCGGGGCAGCGGCGACGAAACCGAGACGGTCACCGGACGTAATGGCGAGACGGAGACGGTCCTGACCTATGGCGGCTATCTGCAGGAATACGTCAAACAGGCCCAGGCCAAAGGCGTCACCTGCTTTATCTGCTCGCTGGTTCCGCGCAACAGATGGACCGAAGACGGCAAGATTGTCCGTGAGGAGTTCGCACAGTGGGCCAAGGAGGCCGCCGAGAAATGCGGCGCCTATTTCATCCCGCTCAACGAAATCACCGCACAGAAATACGAACAGATGGACGAGGCCACCGTCAAGGCCAAATACTTCATCAACGACTGGCTGCACACCAACTGGGACGGCGCCGTCGTCAATGCAGAATCGGTTGTCACCGGTCTGAAGGGCACGAAGAGCAAACTGAAAAAGTATCTGCTCAAAGGCGAGATTCATCCGGTGGATCCCCGCGGTGGACAGTATTAAAAACGAACAGAGGACATGAAAAGAAGGCGACCGATTATTTATCAGTCGCCTTCTTTTTTTAAATGTTCGCCGGAAGAAAAACCTGCAATGCAGACTCCGGCAGATCCATGGCTGAATGTGGCACTATTCCACCCGGAGTGACAGCGCCTTCAAATCTTCATCACGTGAGGAAGAACCGTACAAGATGCGATAGTCTCCCGGCTTGACCGCCATGTCGCCCGATGCATTGTCATAATAGGCAAACGCATCAGCCTCAAGCGTCAGGGTAAGTGTCGCCGTTTCTCCCGAGCCGATATGCGTTCTGGCAAAACCTTTCAACGCCTTGATCGGCGCATCGGCATCGTTCAGCCGCTGTACATAAACCTGCGACACTTCGTCACCTGCACGGCCGCCCGTATTTTTCACCCGGAAAGTAATGTCCACCGTTTCACCCGCCTGGATGCGTTTCTGCGAAAGTCTAGCTTTGCTGTATTTGAAGGCAGTATAACTCAATCCATAGCCAAACGCATACAACGGTTTGGAACGGAAATACCGGTATGTGCGGCCTTCCATATTGTAATCTTCGAAATCAGGAAGCTGATTCTGAGAAGCATAGAACGTCACCGGAAGACGGCCGGCCGGGTTGTAGTCACCCATCAGCACTTCGGCCACGGCAGTACCGCCGGCCTGGCCCGGATACCATGCGTCAAGCAGCGCATCATAATATTGTTCCACGTCACCCAGTGCAATGGCACTGCCGGCACAGAGGACGAAAATAACCGGCTTGCCCGTGGCATGAAGCATGGCAAGCACCTGTTTCTGCACCGTCGGCAGGTCGATGGAATCACGGTCGCCGCCGCGGAATCCTTCGGCGTTGACCCGCATTTCCTCACCTTCCAGCCGCGGTGTCAGACCGCCCACATAAACGATGGCATCAGCCGAGGCGACGCGATGCGAAAGCGAAGCAAGCGCATCCGGCGAAATATCGCCCACCCATTCGCAACCACGCTCATAGATAATCTGCGCATCCGGCAACCGGCGCTGTATCCCTTGCAGGATGGTGACCGTCGATTTGGGCGTTCCGTTGTAATTGCCCCACATCATGGTCGAGTCGGTCGCATTGGGTCCGACTACCGCCAGTGTCTTTATACGGGACGCGTCCAAAGGCAGTACACCCTTGGAATTCTTCAGCAGCGTCATGCTTTTTCTTGCCATTTCCAGCGCATGCGCAGCGTGCGGAGCCGATCCTACGATACTGTACGGCAAACTGTTCCAAGGCACTCTGTCCGCCGGGTCGAACATGCCCAATTCAAACCGGCCCTTCAACAGACGACGTACCGACACATCCAACTGTGATTCCGTAATCTTGCCGTCGGCCAGTCCCTGCAACAACGCCCTGTAGGCACTGCCGCATTCGATATCGGTACCGGTCAGCACAGCGTCCACCGACGCCTCTTCGGCATTGGCATGGGTTTCATGGTGACCTTGCTGGTAGAAATCGTTGATGGCACCGCAATCCGAGACCACCAACCCCTGATAGTTCCACTTCTCGCGCAGAATCCGGATCAATAGCCGGTCGCTGCCACAACAAGGCTCACCCTCGAAGCGGTTATAGGCACACATGACTTCCTGGACATTTCCTTTCTTTACAAGTGATTCAAATACTGGCAGATAAGTTTCCCACAAATCCCGGTCGGAAACATAGGCGTCATAGCTGTGACGGTTCCACTCCGGACCGCTGTGGACGGCGAAATGCTTGGCGCAGGCATGCGTCTTGAGATATTTGGCATCATCACCCTGCAACCCTTTGACAGTCATAACGCCAAGCTGCGAACTCAGATACGGGTCTTCGCCATAGGTTTCCATACCCCGTCCCCAACGCGGATCACGGAAAATATTGATATTCGGGGTCCAGAAGGTAATGCCGTAGTAGCGGCGGCGATTGTCCTGACGGAGCGCCTCGTTGTATTTGGCCCGGGCCTCGTCCGAGACAATGGAGAATGTCTTGTATTGCGCCTCGGTATCGAAGGCGGCTGCCAGACCGATGGCCTGCGGGAAAACGGTGGCCATACCCGAACGGGCCACCCCGTGCAGGGCTTCGTTCCACCATTCGTAGGCGGGGATTCCCAGACGGGGCACCGCCGACGAATTGTTCATCATCAAGCCGACTTTTTCTTCGGCTGTCAACCGGGACAGGAGATCTTCCACACGGGCTGCCACCGGCAGAGAGGGGTTCATAAACGGCATGTCAGCCGGAGCAAGTTCCTGCTGCCCGGCAGACACCGGCACAGTCTGTGCCGATACAGTGAAGGAGGCAGCACAAAGCACCGACAGCAGCATGGCTGCCGACAGATATCTCAGACTCTTCATGGTCATAAAAATGAATTATGCGACAAGACAAAGATATAATTTTTGCAGGCACAAAAAAAGAGCGGACCATTGCTGATCCGCTCCTGAAGGTCGGCGGCGACCTACTCTCCCACATAATGCAGTACCATCGGCGCGGACAGGTTTAACTTCTCTGTTCGGAATGGGAAGAGG
>JAFWVY010000021.1 GCA_017523725.1 Bacteroidales bacterium | reverse complement strand
TGCATCAAGGACTACCGCAACGACACGATGCTGTATGCACGCCATGTCATCGTCCGGGCCCGGGCCGTGCAGCTGCTGCAGAAACGGTTCGTCATCCAGAAGATCATATTCGACAATGCCGATGTCCGGCTGCGTTCTGATTCCATCCTCAATCTGACTCCGCTGGTCCGGCAGCTGACCTCCGGCCGTGAGAATCCGCCCGAGCATAAAATGCAGCTGAACCTGCAAGACATCGAGTTCACAGACAGCCGTTTCGCTTATACTGTGACAGATGCGCTTCCCGACAGTGACGCCGTCGGTGTGAACTTCTCGGATATCCGGCTGGACAACATGCAATTGCACATCACCGAACTGACCCCCATCGATACCGGCGGCGTGACCTTCCGCATCGACCGGCTGTCGGGCACCGAGCAATCCGGACTGGAACTCCGCGACCTGAGTGCCGACCTGTTCCTTGACGGCCGGCACATGGCCTTCTACGACTGGCATATCGGACTGCCGGACTCCGACCTGCACGGCGACACGCTGGCGTTCGCCTTTTCCTCGTTCCGGGATTTCGGACAAGGACGTTTCAGGGACCATGTCACCATGTGCATCGATATCGACGCACCCTCGCGCATCAACTTGCATGAGCTCGGCTATTTCGTATCCTATTTCTATCCGGAAACCGGCACCGTCGAGGCAGAAACCCGGATGTCGGGCCAGTTGCAGCGATTGCAGTTTGACCGTATCTTCCTGAAAAAGAATAATCTGACAAAGATTGACGGGCGGATGACACTGCAAGGGCTACCCCGGTTGGACGCCACACACATTCAGGCCGACTTCGCCACGCTGTCGGCCGGCATCGCAGACCTCCACCGGATCCGAACCGGAAACGGCACGTTACAGCTTCCGGAGATTGCCGATGCTTTTTCGTACATAGCCTACAAGGGACGTTTCGACGGGTTCGGCAACGACTTCGCCACCCGCGGGCTGCTGTCGTCCGACCTCGGGGATATCCGGGCCGATGTCCGCATCACACAGCCCGTCCGGCAAGATGCGGATCGCGACACATCATTCCTGTTTTCCGGAGATATCCGGACGGAAACGCCTTTCGCGCTGGGCAGACTGGCGAAGCAGGCGCATCTCGGCGACGTGACGCTCGAGGCCGTGACAACCGGCGCGCTCCTGCGACGCACCGGTCTGCAGGCCAAGCTTGACGGCACCGTGCAGTCAATCGCATACAACAACTATGTCTATCAGGATATTCCGGTTCATGGCACCGTGCACGGCAAACGCTGCGAAGCATCCCTGACGCTGGACGATCCCAACGCAGCGCTGCAGGTATCCGGAAGTTTCGACCGGACCGGGCGGAAACCCCGGCTGGCGGTGGATGCCGATCTCCGGCACGCCTATCTCCATCCGTTACACCTGAACGCAAGCGATTCCTCGGCCTTCATGGCCTTCCGGCTGAACTGCGACCTCACCGGCACCGGGCCGGACGACGCCGAAGGCGAACTCAACCTTTCAGGGTTGGATTTCACCCACAACCGCCGGACGCTCCACGTGGACGATCTGCTGCTGTTCACCAAGAATATCAGCGAAACCAAACGCATTATCCTGCGTTCCGAAATGGTGAACGCCGAACTGTGGGGACAATACGAGTTCGCAGCGCTGCCGTCCTCGTTCCTGACCATCTGGCAAAGGGTGATGCCCTCCGCCATGCAGGGCCGCAAACGCTACCACGACTTGTCGGAGAATCATTTCGACTACGAAATAGAATTCCGGGAGTGCGAAGAACTCACGACGTTCCTCGCCGAAGGGTTCCGGCTGGCACCGGGTTCGAACCTGCACGGCACCTATCATCCTAAAGCGGACGATATCTCGCTGATATGTGAGATCCCGTTTGCCGCCTATGGCGAAAAACGCATGCGGCAGTTTGCGGCCGCCTGTAGGACCGACGCTGGCCGGCTGCACATGGATGCAACATGCAACCAACTGTTCCTGAGTAAGAAACTCATTTTTGACCAATTGGATTGCAAGACCGTATGGCAGAACGACACGGTCCGCGCACGGCTGGCATGGGACAACATGGCTGCGTCGATGCGCAACAGCGGCGACTTGTCGCTGCAGGCCGTTTCGGCATGGATTCCGGCCACCGGCAGCCGTCAGCTGACGCTCATCCAGACCGATGAGGCCATCAACGAGTTTACATACAACGACCGGACTTTCGCGATTGATTTCGACCGGGTGGTCCGCAACGGACGGGAATGGGACATCGACCGGTTCTATGTCGGCAACGAAGCCCAGTCGCTCCATGCCGACGGTTCGGTTTCCGCACGCGAAAACGAACCGCTGACCCTGACGGCATCGGGTATCGACCTGACCTTTCTCAGCCAGATCGCGGCCATTAACCGCATGAATTTTTCCGGGTCGCTCGACGGCACACTGCAACTGTCTTCCCTGCACGACGTCCCGCAAATCATCTCGGATTTCACCATCGCCGACTTCGCCATCAACGACCAATACATCGGTCATCTGAAAGCCGCCTCCACCTGGCAGGATGCCGCCCGGACACTCGAAGCCGACATCCGGGCCGTACGCGACACGCTCCAGGTCATCGAGGCATCCGGCAAACTGCTGGTGGACAACGGTCAGATGGATTTCGACGTGCAACTGGCCGATATTCCGACCCGGGCATTCCACCCCTTCCTGGAGGCCGTCTTCTCGGATGTCACAGGTTATCTCGGCGGACAGTTGCACATGGGCGGACCGCTCCGCGCACCGGTGTTGAACGGTGTGTTGGACGTGACAAAAACGGGATGTACCGTGGATTACACCCAAACGGCCTATGCCTTCAGAAACAGCATTCCGGTAGAAAACAATACCTTAATTTTCAGGAATATCGGCATCTCTGATTCCTATGGCCACAACGCAACCATCAACGGCTCGCTGGCGTTCTCGGAATGGAGCGACATCCTTTTCGACATGGCTCTTGAAACAAGGAACCTAGAGGTGCTGAACACCACCATCGAAGACAACAATATCTTCTACGGTCATGCCTTCGCCGGCGGACGGCTCGGCCTGAAAGGTTCGCTGCACGGCATCGTCATGAACATCAACATGACGAACACCGACAACACGCAGATCATCATGCCGCTCGAACTGGGCAACGACGTATCGCGCACCAACTTCATCACATTCGTCAACCCGATGGAAGACAACGTCGACCGGCGCACCACCCGGCGGCGCCGGCGGCCGGCTGCGGAAAGCAATGCCACAGCGACGGACGGCACCTCGTCCTCCACCTTTGAGATGAACATGACGCTGAACGTGACGCCGCAGGCCGAAATCCAGCTGGTGTTCGACTCCAAGATCGGCGATATTCTCCGCGGCAACGGTTCCGGCACCTTCAACATGTCCATGGACAAAGACAAGAACTTCTCGATGCTGGGCACCTACACCATTGAGAAGGGGGACTATCTGTTTACCCTGCAGAACGTCATCAACAAGAAATTCACCATCGAAGAGGGTGGTACGGTCATTTTCAACGGCGATCCGGAAGATGCCTATATCAGCGTCCGGGCCAAGTACAGGGCCCGTCCGTCGCTCTACGACCTGACCGGCGACGAGTCGCTGCACAGACGCACCGATGTCGACTGCATCATCAATATATCCAACAGTCTGAGCGATCCGACCATCGCCTTCGAAATCGATATCCCGAACGCCGATCAGGAAATACGTTCGTACCTGAGCAGCCAGACCACCCTCGAGGACGACATGACCAAGCAGTTCCTTTCGCTGCTGGTCATGAACAGTTTCTATACCGACCAGAGCAACCTCTCGGGCAGCCAGTCGAACACCACCGTCGGCCTGGAGTCGATGGGGCTCACCACGGCCTCCGAATTCCTGTCCAGCCAGCTCAGCCGCATGATCTCGGGTCTGAGCAAGAATGTGGACATCGGCGTCAGTTACCGGCCCAGCATGGAAACCGGCAGCCAGGACGTCGCCTTCAACCTGTCCACCGATGTCATTTCATTGAGTGGCAACGTCGATGTGGGGAACAATCGGCTGGACGGAACTGCCAACGACAACATTCTCAGCGACTTCGCTGTGGAAGTCCGGTTAAACAAACGCGGCACGCTGCTGTTCAAGGCCTTCAACCGGGCCAATAACAGCTATCTATTCCAGCAGGCAGACTATACGCAAGGCATCGGCTTCCTTTACCGGGAAGACTTCGACACCTTCAAGAATCTGGCGCTGTTCAGGCGGAAACCATCCCCTCTCACGGCGCCGGGCACATATCAACCTTTTACGCAAATCATCAATGAATAGCGAAGAAATCTCACTGAGCGGATACAATTTCGCGTCCCTGTCGGGCTATATATGGCACCCTGACAGAGAGCCGGAGGCCATCGTCCTCATGGAACACGGCATCGGCGAGCATATCGGCATCTATCAGGACTGGGCGGCCAGGTTCTGCGCGCAAGGCTTCATCTTCGCAGGATTCGACCTGCGCGGACACGGTCTGTCATCGGGCAAGCGCGGCCACGTCCCCGGCAAGGCGGCCGTATTTGACATCAACGCCATTGTCAAATACCTCAACGAGATGTTCCCGCTGCTGCCGATCTATCTGTACGGCCACAGTTTCGGCGGCAATGCGGTGCTTTACTATGCACTGCAGTACCCGGCATCCCCGATATCGGGCATCGTTGCGTCCTCCCCCACATTGGAAGTCGCCCCCCCGGCCCATCAGACCCTGACAAAAATGGCCGGATTGCTAGTGCACATCATGCCCATGGCCACATTCAAGATCGGCATGAAATCGTCCGACCTGACCGAACGGGAGGCCGAAGAAGAGAAGAAAAAAGCCATGACCGTCCCGGCCGTTCCCGCGAAACCTGAGGAAGGAGAAGAAACCGGGAACCCGGAAGACGGAGCAGAAGAGAACGCCGCCGAAGAAGATGCACAGGACAAGAACTCAACCGATGATCCGCTGCTGCATCAGTACATCTCGGTCAAGACCTATTACGACATGACCCGTCAGGCCAAAGAGATTCTCAACGCCACGGCTGCCGACTTCCACGTGCCGGTGCTGGTCATGCACGGCGTGGACGATCCCCTGGCGCTCCAGCTCGGTTCGGTGCAGCTGGCCACGCATCTGGGCAAGCGGGCACAACTCAAGTTGTGGAAACGCGCCAGACACGAACTGCATCGCGAAAGCAACAACGACGAGGTATTTGCGTGTGTCCTGCAATGGATTGTGAAACAGTTGCCGGCAGCACGGGCGGCCATCGCGAAACGCCTGGCCGAAGCGCGGGCGGCGGAGGAACGTGCCCGGGCAGAGGCCGAAGCCGCTGCTGCCGCCGAAGCGGCTGCGAAAGCAGAAGCCGAAGCCGCAGAGGCTGCTGCAAAGGCGGAAGCAGAGGCCGCTGCGAAAGCCGAGGCAGAGGCGGCGGAAGCGGAATCCGAACCGGCATCCGCTCAACCGGCCAGCGGCACAGAAACTGTCGCCTAGCAGCAACCCCATGGAAAACGCTGCATCATCCCAGACCTGGCGTACGCCCGTCCGGACCGGCGTTTCCAGCCACCCCGTATCCCACCGGGCGCCGCTGGTGTTCATCGGTTCCTGTTTCACCGACCACATCGGACGGTGGCTCCAGGAACTTCATTTCGAAACCTTCGTCCATCCGACCGGCATCCTGTACAACCCGCTCTCCATCGCACGTAACCTGCATCTCGCCGCCGACGGGATTCCATGTTCCGAAGCCGACCTGCAGTGCGCCGAAGGAGTGTGGTTCAACTACGATTTCCACGGCGATTTCAGCGGCGGGAACCCGGCGGAATGCCTTCGGAAGATGAATGCCGCACTGGAAAACCTCCGGCAGGCCCTGCAGCGTGCCTCACACCTGTTTCTGACCCTCGGTTCTGCTTTTGTATACCGGGAAAAGGTTTCCGGCCGGGCCGTCGCCAACTGCCACCGGAGACCGGCTGCAGATTTCACGACAGAGATGCTGACCGTGGCCGAAACCGTCAAGGCGTTGGATGACATCGTCCGCACCGCCCGCAGTCTCAGTCCCGACATCCATATTGTATTCACAGTCAGTCCCATCCGGCACTACAAAGACGACCTCCACCGCAATGCCGTGAGCAAGGCGACACTTCTCTGTGCCGTCGATACACTCATCGGAGAGACGGGTTCCGCGCAGGGAACAGCCGGCATCGCCTATTTCCCCGCCTTCGAAATCATGATGGACGACCTGCGGGACTACCGGTTCTATGCCGATGACCTGACCCATCCGGCCGGCATCGCCGTCGATTACATCCGGCAGCAGTTCGCCGGTGCCTATTTCAATCCGGCCACCCGGCAACTGGCCGGGGAACTGGCGAAACTCCGCCAGGATGTCCGCCACAGGCCGCACCATCCCGGATCGGAAGAACACCGGGCCTTCACGGCCGCCACACTGAAGAAAATCGAAGAGCTCCAACGACGCTGTCCCTTCCTGGATCTCAGCGAAGAAACAACCTTGCTCAATAGCTATTAATCCCATACCTTTGTCTCGTTTTCAAGTTTACAGATATGATACAGTCCATGACCGGGTTCGGCAAGTCCGAGTACAGTTTCAACCAGAAAAAAGTCACTATCGATATTCGCTCGGTGAACAGCAAACAGCTGGATCTCAGCATCAAGACACCAGCCGTCTACCGCGACCGCGAGAGTGACATCCGCAGCCGGGTCATGAGCCGGCTGTACCGGGGCAAAGTCGATGTCTATGTCAGTACGGAAAGCATCGGCACGGCCGAAACCGCCTCCTCGTTCAACGAGGAAGTCATCGCGAAATATTTCGGCCAGCTGAAAGACATCTGCACGTCACAGGGCATCAAGGCCTCGGACGGTGAACTGCTCGCCATGGTCATGCGCCTCAGTGACACGGTCTCCGGCGACAATAAAACGGAACAGTCCGAGGA
>JAFWVY010000020.1 GCA_017523725.1 Bacteroidales bacterium | reverse complement strand
TTTTTGCAACTGAATTGGAAGAAAGCTTTTCCGTGGAGTTCACGAAAAGTCGGGGGAACGGCAAATAAATTAATCCATTATGAAAATGAAAAAGACTTTATTACTTTTTGGTCTGGTATGCATAGTCGCATACAGTTGCTCTCTGGACACGACACGCAGTGATGCTCTGGGTGTTGGGCAAGGATTCTCCCAGCAGGGATGGCAGCAGGTAATCAACAACGGAAAGGATAGTGTAATAGCCCAACATCTTCGTGTTTATACGCGAAAAAACATTACAAAAGACGGGAGCCATCCATTCAGTTACGATATTGATATGACCCGTGTGGATCTGATGGATGTCTACGGTTTCCCGATATATACAATCGATACTGCCCTATGGGCCTCTCAACCGGATCTCTCATTGGATCAATACCTCCATTTGGATGAAACCATGGCTGGTTTCTATATCACCTGGCAGGGACGCCCCATTAACCGTGTCGCAGAACGCTATCAGGATGGAGCATGGATTCCGGCACCAATCGGGATTGGTACAGGTCTGGGTTATCAGGCTCCGCTTCCGGAAGGAGCATGGGCTCTCGAGGCCATAGAAAAAGAGTACCAGATCATCGGTGTCAATGTGCCGTATCATGGGGGGCTTATCTGTGTCTGTGTCTTCAAGGATGGGAAATGGGTCCGAATTGATTCGGGAATGCGCCACGATCCAGATGACGTAGTCCAGGATCTGCGCAAAGGTTTCAACGGTTACATCCTAAGGAAGCCGAATCAAGCCAGACAGACCGATAACCGCCCGAGAGATTTGAGATAAAAGCATTCCCGGAAATCCGGGAAAATTGTCGGCTATGCAAAGGGGGCGACTGAGTTTCAGCTGCCCCCTTTCTATTTCAGTTCAACCGTTTGCGCTATGCTGTCTCTTCGTCTTCGAGCGATGTGGCAGCACGTACCGTAACCGTATGTTCGTAGCTCTTGAACATGCCGTCAACCGCCTCCGCATTGCGGACCGGTGTCAGCACGCTGACCAGCGGCACGATGACAAGCCCCGACAGCATGGACAGCACACCGGCGTTGATGGGTGACGTGAAATACGGGCTGATAAACTGGTGTCCGGTGAAGGTGCAGTACATGCATCCGCACATGATACCGACGCCTGTGAGGAAACTCACCCATACCGCAGCAGGCGTCGTCCGCTTCCAGTACAGTCCATACAGGAACGGCGCCAGGAATGCACCGGCCAGTGCGCCCCAGGATATACCCATGAGCTGCGCGATGAAGGTAACAGAGCTCTTGGCCTGTACGATGGCCAGCACGGAAGACACCACGATGAAGAACACCACCAGCAGGCGGATGCAGCGCAGCTGTGCCTTTTCCTGCATGGTCCGTCCCGTACGTTTCAGGGCCGGAGCGATGATGTCGAGCGTCAGCGTGGAGCCGGAGGTCAGTACCAGGGAGGACAGGGTGGACATGGAGGCAGACAGCACCAGAATGATGACCACGCCGATCATCAGGTCGGGCAGCGTCTCAAGCATCGACGGCACGATGCTGTCATAAACCGGCGTCCCTTTAGGCGTATATTCGACAACCGAGCTGTACAGCCGGCCGAAGCCGCCCAGGAAATAGCATCCGCCGGCCACGATGACCGCGAAAATCGTCGAGATGACCGTTCCCTTGCGGATGGCGCCTTCGTCCTTGATGGCGTAGAATTTACCAACCATCTGCGGCAGGCCCCACGTTCCGAGCGATGTCAGCAGCACAACCCCCAGCAAATAAATCGGCTGTGGCCCGAAGAACGACGTGAAAGCCCCCTGCAGGGACGGTGCGGACTCGGCGGGAATCTGCGAAAGCGATTCGAGCGCGGCCGTGAATCCACCGTTACCATGCAGCACGGACAGGATGACCGCCGTGATGCCGAACAGCATGACCATGCCCTGGATGAAGTCGTTGACTGCCGTAGCCATGTAGCCGCCCAGCAGGACATAGATACCGGTCAGCACCGCCATGCCGACGACGCACCAGAGATAGTCTATGCCGAACGCCATGCCGAACAGACGGGAAAGACCGTTATAAAGCGATGCCGTATAAGGAATCAGGAAGACGAACACGATGGCCGAAGCCGCCACGCTGAGCGCCCGGGAACCGAACCGCTGTCCGAAGAAATCGGGCATGGTGGCGCTTTGCAGATAATGCGACATCAGGCGCGTGCGGCGGCCGAGAATCCGCCAGGCCAGCAGCGAACCGATAAACGCATTGCCCAGGCCGATCCAGGTGGAGGCCACGCCGTATTTCCAGCCGAACTGGCCGGCATATCCCACGAAGATGACCGCCGAAAAATAAGAAGTTCCGAAAGCGAAGGCGGTAAGCCACGAGCCGACGTTGCGGCTGCCGAGTACGAATCCCTGCACATTCAGGGCGGTTTTGCGGCAGTAGATGCCGACCGCTACCATCACGGCAAAGAAGCAGACGAGAAGCAGAATTTTAAGTACCATGATTTTTATGTTTACCAACGGACGACATGTCCGCAAAAAGAACCGCCATCCACGGCGGAGCGGGCGCAAAAATAAACCAGTTTTCCAAACTTGCAAAAATATTTCGGCAGCGGCAAAACCGACAGCGCTGACTGTCAGCATCTTCAAGTCATGCACAAAAACCGCCCGAAAATAAAAAAGAAAACTGTACCCCATTTGCAAGGAAAAGGCTATTTTCGCGATGCATTTAATGCGCGGTTTTGGTTCTCCGCCACAAGTGGAGATTAAAAGGGAATCCGGTGCAAATCCGGGACAGTACCCGCTGCTGTAAGTCCATTTTCAAGCTGTTGCAGAATGCCACTGGGTAAAACCGGGAAGGCGCAACAGTGGACAAGTCAGAAGACCTGCCACAACCGCAAGAAGATTTACCCGCGGGGTTCGGGTTCAAGTCCACCAGGAGCCGTCCGAAAGAGGGCATCTCCGACATGCTTGCGTTCCCGGATACCGTGCATCTTCGGTGACCGGGATTTTATGTTTAACCCTTCATATAAGAAGACCATTTCTTAAAAACTATGTTCAAGAATTTCAACGGGTTCCATCTTATAGATGCCTATCATCAACAAAAACGGGCCTTGCGTTATACCCCTACCAGAAACTGGCGGAAGATTTTCTCCGCCGTGTTCGTCCTCATCGTCACCATCTGGCTGTGGAATGCACCAGCCAGCATGTTCGGCATCGACGGCCTGACGGTGGTACAACAACGCATCATTGCCATCTTTGCTTTTTCCACCTTGATGTGGGTTCTCGAAGTCGTACCGGCCTGGGCCACCTCGGTCACCATCATCGGACTGCTCCTGATCTTCACGAGCGACAGCAGCCTGTCGTTCTTCCAACATGGTGCGGAAAACGCCGTTCAACCTTTGGGAACGCTCTTGAGCTACAAAGGCATCATGGCCTGTTTCGCCGATCCCGTCATCATGCTGTTCATCGGCGGTTTCATCCTGGCCATCGCCGCGACCAAGACCGGGCTCGACGCCCAGCTGGCCCGCGCACTGCTCAAGCCGTTCGGCACCCGCAGTGAGTCGGTGCTGCTCGGATTCATTTTGATTACCGGCATCTTCTCCATGTTTGTGAGCAATACCGCCACAGCGGCCATGATGCTCACCTTCCTGACTCCGGTGTTCCGCCAGCTGCCACCCGAAGGCAAGGGGTGCATTGCCCTCACGCTGGCCATCCCCGTCGGAGCCAACCTGGGCGGCATGGCCACTCCCATCGGCACCCCGCCCAACGCCATCGCACTGAAATACCTTAACGACCCGGCCGGCCTGAACATGAACCTCGGCTTCGGCGAATGGATGTCGTTCATGCTGCCTTTCGTGCTCATCATGCTTGTCGTTTCCTGGTTCATCATCAAGAAGATCTTCCCCTTCACCCAGAAACGCATCGAGATACATATCGACGGCGCCATGAAGCCCGGCATCAAGACCAAGATCGTCATTGTGACCTTCATCGTCACCGTGCTGCTCTGGATCTTCGACAAACGCACCGGCCTCAATTCTTACACCGTGGCGCTGGTGCCGTTCGTGGTGTTCGCCCTGTCCGACATCATCACCAAAGAAGACCTCGAAGAAATCAACTGGAGCGTCATCTGGATGGTCGCGGGCGGCTTCGCCCTGGGTTATGCCCTCAACCAGTCGGGGCTTTCTGACAATGCCATCCGCAGCATTCCGTTCGGCGATTTCTCGCCGCTCCTTATCCTGATTATCTCGGGGCTGATATGCTATGCGCTCTCGAACTTCATCAGCAACTCGGCCACGGCGGCCCTGCTGATGCCCATCCTGACCACGGTCTGCATGGGTATGGGCGATGTCATCGAGCCCATCGGCGGCACATCCACCGTCCTTATCGGCATCGCCATCGCCTCTTCGAGCGCCATGGTGCTGCCCATCTCGACGCCGCCCAACGCCCTGGCCTACTCCACCAATCTGGTCAAGCAGAACGACATG
Source organism: Bacteroidales bacterium (assembly GCA_017523725.1). Taxonomy (GTDB): domain Bacteria; phylum Bacteroidota; class Bacteroidia; order Bacteroidales; family UBA4181; genus JAFWVY01. Next base: position 11,706 of record JAFWVY010000020.1, on the reverse strand, counting down.
AGCCGCATCGGACTGATTGTCGGCATCATCAGCCTGGTCTGCGGCTATGGTATGCTCCACCTTCTCGGCAAATCCGGCATGATATAGAAAATAATCCATAAATTATTCACCATGAACAGATTACTCTTTTCTGCAATGATTGGCGCCGCCCTGCTGACGGCGGCCTGCAGTTCCCAACCCGCCTCCCAATCGCTGGCCCTTCCCAGGGGAGAATCTCCCGTCAACACTGCCGAATTCGACAAAGTCTTCGACGATGTCACCGCGGTCAGAGGCGACAGCCTGCACAGCCTGATGGTCATCAAGGACGGCAAGGTCATCTATGAGCGCTATGCCAAGGGGCACAACGCCGACGAGGCCCATGTCATGAATTCCGTCAGCAAGAGTTTTCTGTCCGTAGCTGTCGGCTTTGCCGTCCAGGAAGGCCTGATGACGGTCCAGGACAAAGTCGTCAAATATTTCACGGATGAAGAACTGCCGCCGGCAGACGAGCGCAATCCGTGGCTCAACGACCTCACCGTACACGACCTGCTGCGCATGTCGTCGGGCTTCCAGCACGGCAACATCGACCGGCAGCGCTCGACCAACTGGGCGAAGGATGTCCTCGCCATCCCGCAGACCTGGCAGCCCGGCACGCGGTTCAACTACAACAGCATGAACAGTTACCTGCTGTCGGTCATCGTATCGCGCGTCACAGGCGAAAAGGTAAACGACTACCTGCAGGACCGCCTGTTCACGCCGCTGGGCATCGAATCGCACGAATGGCAGGAGTCGCCGCAGGGCTACAACGCCGGCGGCTGGGGCATGTACATCACCACCGAGTCGCTGGCCAAGATTTCACTCTTCGTGCTGCAGAAAGGCATGTGGAACGGCAAACAGCTGCTCGGCAGCTCCTGGTTCGACGAAGCTTGCAAGGCACAGATCATGGAATACGAAGGCGAAGACATCTCGCCTGAGGAAGCGGCTGTCAAATATGCCGGCGACCAGTGGAACATGGGTTACGGATACCAGTTCTGGATGGATGCCGAGGGGGGATGCCGCCTGGACGGCGCCCGCGGACAGTTCGGCATCGTGATGCCCGACAAGAACGCGGTCATCGCTACGACGGCCGATGTCCGGAACAACAAAATCCTGTTCTATTCCGCCTGGGAACACATTCACGACCAACTGTAATGAAATTCCTGGGTAATCTGGTCTGGCTGCTGTTCGGCGGCTGGATACTGGCTCTCTGCTATTTCGGCGGTGCCGTGGCGCTGGCCGTCACAATCGTGGGCATTCCCTTTGCCATCCAGCTTTTCAAGATCGGCATTCTGTGCCTTCTGCCGTTCAGTACAACGGTCACACCGAACGAAGACCTGAGCGGTTGCGTCCGGGTTGCGCTGAACATTATCTGGCTTATCTTCGGCGGACTGGCGGCCATGCTGCTGCACTGCTTTTTCGGACTGCTGCTCTGCCTGACCATCATCGGCATTCCGTGGGGCCGGCAGCACTTCAGGCTGGCCGGCATCTGTCTCTCTCCTTTTGGCAAAACCATCCGGTTGGACCTGTAGCATGAAAAAGTACGCCGATTTGTTCATCGACTTCGATGACACCATCTACGACACGCGCGGCAATGCCGAACTGGCGCTGGCCGAGCTATACGAAGCAAGGCAGTGGGGGCGTTATTTCGACAGGCCGGAAGATTTCACGGTGCCGTATTGGAAAACCAACGCCGAACTCTGGGAGGCCTACAGCCTCGGGAAGATCCCACGGGACTACCTCATCGTCGAGCGTTTCCGCAGACCGCTCTCGCTCGGTCACGGACTGCATCCCGACAAAGCCTACTGCCTGGAAGTGAGCGATGAGTTTCTCGGGCTCTGCAATCTCAAGTCGGCACTGGTACCCGGCGCACGCGAACTGCTCGATTATTTCAGCGCCAAAGGCTATCCGATGCACATCTGCAGCAACGGATTCCACGAAACCCAGCAACGCAAGGCCGAAGTATCCGGCACGGCGCATTATTTCAAGAGCATGATTTTGTCGGAAGACGCCGGCCACAACAAGCCGTCCGAAGCGTTTTACCGCTACGCGCTGCGCATGACGGGTGCCAAGCCCGAAACCACCCTCATGATCGGCGACAACCTGCTCACCGACATGTCCGGCGCCCGTGCTGTCGGCATCGATACGCTCTATTTCAACCGTTGGCACACGGACGACCGCGAGGAAGTAACCTATCGCGTCGACCGGCTTACCGACATCATCACGCTGTTCGAACAGGATTGACCGCCGCGTCCTGCACCGGCCGGACCGCACGCAATATCTCGCGTTTGCCCGCCGGACCCGGCAGACGTTCCACCGAAAAGCCTATCCGCTGAAGGGTGCGGCGCACCTCTCCTTTGGCACAGTACGTCGTCAAGACCCCGCCATCGCGCATCGCCTGGAAGACCTTGTCCAGCATTTCCGGGGTCCACATTGCGGGCTGGACGGCCGGTGAGAACGCATCGAAGAAAACCACATCGAACGGCCGGGTAAAAACGGCCGTCACGGCATCGACTTGCCGTTTATGAAGCGTAAAGCATGGTGTTATCTGCGCCGGGCGGTTCCATGCTGCTGCATGCATCGCACCGAGCAGCGCATCGGCACTGCAGGCCGCCATCAGAGCCGGCGGCACAGGATAAAGTTCCAGCGTTTCATAGTATACCTTGCAACCGGTCCGTTCGGCCCAATCTGCACAGAGACGGGCATTCAGGCCCGTGCCGAATCCGATTTCGAGCACATCGCACGCCGCAGGACAAACCTTTTCGTCTGCCGCACACACAAACGCATTCGTTTCATACAGGCACTGCCCGGCCCAATAATCCAGTCCGGCCTGGATAAAGATGAATTCAGACTCACTGCGGGCGCCGTGCACCGAATGATAACATTCGTCGAAACGGGCGGAATGAAGGGTATAGGAACCATCTTCCGTCAAACGGGGCTCGAGGTCGTTCACGGCCGGATAATCTCTATGGTTCCGTCAGTACCAAGTTTGATGACCGATGACGGCGCAGCATGGCTGACAGTCTCCTCCCGCCGCCATCCGACCGCATAGTCCACGCCGGACAGTATCTCCGGCGCCATCTCGCCATACACCCGGGCGGGCGGCATGCCGTGCAGGTTGGCAGAGGTGGAGACGATGGGTTTGCGGAATGCGCGCAGCAATTCCTGGCAGAACGGGTCTTGCGGGATGCGGATGCCGATGGAACCGTCCTCGCCCGTAAGGTTGGGTGCCAGGTTTCTGGCACCCGGTAGTACCAGCGTCAGCGGTTTCACCGCTACATCAAACAACTGGTACGCCATGTCGGGCACCTCGCGGACATAGCGTTCCAGCCAACCGGCATTCTCCATCAGCACCAACATCTGCTGTGACGTTTCGCGGCGTTTCAGAGCGTAAAGCCGCTCCACTGCCTCCGGCCGGGTGGCATCGCAGCCGAGGCCCCAGATGGTATCGGTGGGATAAAGCAACAGGCCGCCTTGCCGGAGCGCAGCGACCGCACGGGATATTTCTTCACGCATGGAATCCATCATCTGTCGTGTTTTTAGAACGCGCGGCCGAAGGCCTCAAGCCCCCGGCACACATTGAAAGCAAAATTACATCATTTTCCTGAAGCCGTACCGGATTGCAAAAAAATGAGTATCTTGGAAGCCGTTTCAACATCTGCAACAACAACCCATACACCCTGTAACCATGATGAAAGTCGGCATTATCGGAGCCGGGCTCATCGCCCAGAAAATGGCCGCCACCCTGCGCGCCATGCATCCTTCCATGAACTACGCCATCGCCTCGCGCGATGCAGGACGCGCCCGCGCTTTCGCGGACCAGTGGCACTGCGCCAAATCCTACGGTTCTTACCAGGAATTGGTGGAAGATCCGGAAGTGGATCTCGTCTATGTGGCGACGCCGCACTCCCATCACCTGCCCCACGCCTCCCTGGCCATCGAAGCCGGCAAGCCGGTGCTTTGTGAAAAGGCCTTCACCGCCAACGCCAGCGAAGCGGAACAACTGCTCAACCTGGCCCACAAGCGGGGCGTGTTCATCACCGAAGCCATCTGGACGCGGTACATGCCCATGTCGAAGAAGATCAAGGAGGTAATCGAAAGCGGTATAATCGGGACCCCGCACATCCTGAATGCCTCACTCTGCTATGAACTGCACGACAAGCCGCGGCTGCACGACATCGCGCTCTGCGGCGGCGCACTGATGGACGTGGGCGTCTATCCCCTGAACTTCGCCCGCATGTACTTCGGGGCCGACATCGAACGGACCGTTTCCACCTGCATCAAAGGTCCGTCCGGCGTAGATGAATACAACAGTATTTCGCTGGTTTACAAGGATGGACGCATGGCCAACCTGCAATCAAGCGCGCTGTGTCTCTGCGACCGCAAGGGGCTCATCTGCGGCGACAAGGGATATATCACCGTCGAGAACATCAATAATCCGGAAAAAATTACCGTCTGGCAGGACTACCGGCCCGTGGCCGAATACGATGCACCGGCCTCGCAGCTCACGGGCTACGAATACGAAGTACAGGCCTGCGAAGAGGCCATCGCCAACGGCTGGCTTGAAGCGCCCGACATGCCGCACCAGGAAACGCTGGACGTCATGCGGCAGATGGACAGCCTCAGGGCTGCGTGGGGGCTGCGCTACCCGATGGACTGACACGGTATCCGTCTCCGGCCTGTTTCCGCGCAATTTCGTTGCGGATTCGGCAGATGTCGCTCCATTTGGGCATGGCATCCAGTCGCCGGACGAGTTCCTCCATCATTGATGGAATGTCGATCTGTTGCGGGCACATCGCGGCACAGGCACCGCACCCCAGACAAGCCGACGGCCGTTTATCTTCCGGCAGGCTTTCGACATACATCGGTGCCGTGAAAGATGCATCGACACGCAAATCGTTCAGCGCGGCCATCATGGCCGGAATGTCCAACCCCTGCGAACAACTGTCGCAGCAGTAACGGCAGGCCGTGCAGGGTACCATGTCGCACAGCGACGCCGCCACGCGCTCCAGCTCTGACAGTTCCTGCGACGAAAGCGGCACATCATCGGCAAAGGTCTGCACATTGTCCTGCATCTGTTCCAACGAGGACATGCCGCTCAGCACAACCTTCACATCGGGCGTCACGGTCTGCAGCCAACGAAACGCCCATGATGCCGCCGAAGCATCCGGCCGCAAGGTCTGCAAACGAAACCGGGCCGCATCGTCCAGAGCCGCCAGCCTGCCCCCGCGCACCGGTTCCATCACCCACACCGGCAGGCCACGTCCGGCCAGCAACCGGCATTTCTCCGCCGCATGCTGCAGGGTCCAGTCGACATAATTCAGCTGAATCTGGCAGAACTCCACCTGTTCTCCCCAGGGTGAGTCAAGAAAGCGGCGCAGCGTGTCAAGCCCGCCATGCGCCGAGAAACCCAGATGCCGGATACGGCCCAGCCGGCGCTGCTCGACAAAATAGTCCATAATGCCCCACGCCGGGTCGAGATAGACCTCTATGGAATTCTCGTACACATTGTGCATCAGGTAGAAATCGAAGTAATCCACCCCGCACTTCCGCAACTGATGCTCAAAGACTCCGGCCGGATTGTACGTGTCGTTCAGCTGATGTCCCGGATATTTGTCGGCCAGAAAATAGCTCGAACGCGGGTATTTCTTCAACAGACGGCATAGCACCGTTTCGGACAGACCGTCGTGGTACGGGTAGGCCGTATCGTAGTAATTGATGCCGTGGGACATGGCATAGTCCAGCATCCCGGCCAGCCTCGGTTCATCGATGGTGTATCCATCGGCGAGCAGCGGCAGCCGCATGGCCCCGAAACCCAGTTTCGACAGGCGTTCTCCCTTGAAATCGGAATACTGCATCGGTTAAGACACTGTCGGTTCCTAAATACCGGCCGTGGCACGCAGCCGGATATCGCCGGTGCTGGCACCGATGAGCAGTTCCACCTGGCCATGTTCGAGCGCCCAGTCGTGCTGCGCCTCGTCCCAGTATTTCAGCTGCTCGACAGGCACGGTCAGCGTAACCTGCTGCGAAGCGCCGGGCTGCAGGGCGACACGCCGGAAGGCCTTGAGTTCCTTCTCCGGCCATTCAACCGTGGCATCCACACGGTGCACATAGAGCTGCACCACTTCATCGGCCGCCATCTGGCCGGTGTTGGAAAGCGTGAAGGTCACCTCAATCTCCTCATTGGCCGAATACTTCGGTTTGGAAATCTGGGCATCGGCATAGTCGAACTTCGTGTAAGTCAGGCCATAACCGAACGGATAACGCACCGGTTTCCGCTTGGTGTCGAACCAGCGGTATCCCACCAGCAGATCCTCGGAATAGACAGCCGTCGAACGGTTCGACGACCCGGCCTGCACATCACCGGCGCGTGCATTGCCGACCAGATTGACGAAGATATCCTCAGCTATCGGGGCATCGGTCTGCGGAAAATTGCCCATGGCATAGGCCGGACTGTCCTCCAGATGGATGGGATATGAGAACGGCAGACGTCCGGACGGCGAAATGACGCCGAACAACACCTCGGCCAACGCCCGGCCGCCTTCCGTGCCGTTGAACCACGACTGCACGATGGCAGGTGCACAGGCATCGACCACGTCCAGGTCGACCGGCGCACCGGCCACTGCCACGAAGACCACCTTCGGGTTGACTGCGGCCACGGCCATCAGTACGGAGTCCTGGTTATAGGGCAGCTGCATCGAGCGGCGGTCGCTGCCTTCGGTTTCCCACTGACGGTTGTTGCCGCCGATGAAGAATACGACATCTGCATCGGATGCCGCCTGTACCGCTTCTTCGCGCAACCGGCGGGCCGGATCGGGCTGTGCCGGTGCCTGCATCTGCCAGCCGCCCTGCCGGCGGCCACCCTGCTGCGAAGTATATCCTTGGGCGTAAACAATCTGCACATCGCCGGCCAAAGCCCGGATACCGGCCAGCGGCGTGATTTCATAAAGGGCCTTGACACCGGCACCCACGCCGCCCGAAGACATCTTCCGGTCGGCATTGTCTCCGATGACGGCAATCTTGTGCACCGCAGCACGGTCAACCGGCAGCAGGCCGCCTTCGTTCTTGAGCAGCACGATGGACTTCGTGGCTACCTGATAGGCAATCTGCGCCTGTGCAGGCTGTCCCGTCATGACCACATTGGCCTGCGATTCGGGGATCGGCGTGATAGCCTTACGCACGCGAAGAATCTCGCGCACCCGCTCGTCGATGACCGACATGGCAACCGCACCGGCCCGCAGGGAATCCAGCAGCGCCTGGCCGTGATACGTATTGCCGGGCATCTCCACATTCAAGCCGGCCGCGACCGAACGCACCGTGCTGTGCGTTCCGCCCCAGTCGGAAATGACCATGCCACGGAATCCCCAGTCCTTGCGCAGCACCTGGTCGAGCAGAAACTCGTTCTCGCCGCACCAGGCCCCGTTCACCTTGTTGTAGGCCGACATCACGCCGAACGCATCCGCCTCGACCACGGCCGCTTCGAACGGCGGCAGGTAAATCTCGCGGATGGCCCGGTCGCTGGCAATGACATTGACGGAACCCCGGTTGGTCTCCTGGTTGTTCAAGGCATAATGCTTGAGGCAAACCGCCACGCCGTGATCCTGCACCCCCTTGGTGTAACCCACGGAAAGCCGCGCACTCAGGTACGGGTCTTCGCTCAGATACTCATAGGTACGGCCGCCGGTCGGGATGCGCTGGATGTTGATGGCCGGCCCGAGAATCATGTCCTTGCCGCGCAGACGGGCCTCGGTCGCCATGCCCTTGCCGTAAAGGTAGGCGATGTCCTCGTCCCATGTGGCAGCCAGGGCCGAACCCGTCGGAAAGAACGTCGATGAATCGTTGCGGAGATGCAGCGAATTCCACGAATGCGGCTCCATTTCCTCCCGGATGCCGAACGGTCCGTCGGCGTATATCATATCGGCGATGCCCTGCGAGGCGACGCCCTCCGACGTGAACATGTGCTTACCGTGCAGCATGGCCACTTTCTCCTCGTCGGTCATGCCGGCGATGATGGCATCTATCTCTGCCTCATAACCATCCAGTCTGGAAGTATGGACATCACGCGAAAGCGTCGTGGTCCGGTTCTGGCAGCCGGCCAGCGCCAGGACAAACAGGCATACGCCCCATTTCAAAGTTGTTTTTTTCATCTTCTATTGTGATTTCAGTGATTTATTTCTTTTCATACGGACAGAGGCCCTGCCGAAGACCCGTGCCGTCTGCGCCGTCTGGGCAATGCCTCCCGGTCCGAGCAGGACAGAATCGCCCCATGCCGTCGGCGTCTTCCAGTCGCGGCTGTCCACCAGGTCCAGCCAGGCATTCTCCTCGTTGTTGCCGGTCCACGACCAGGGCATGAAGCCCAGTCCCAACTGGTTGCAACTTTCGAGGATGGCTGCATAATCGACCCTGCAGCCCAGATTGTTGCGCCCCTCCCGGAAATTGTACCCGAACTCCCCCACTATCAGCGGCAATTCCAGCCGGACAGCTTCCGAGAGTTGCGATGCAATCTTTTCCGCATCATTCCATGAACCATACATATGCACGGAAAACTGCAGATTATGCAAAGGGTCGGCTGCCAGCAGGTCACGGCCGCCTTCGAGGACCGGTGTCATGTCCTGCCCGTAACCCGAGGCATCGACAACCAACGTCGTCCTATAGCCGGCATCGCGCAGGATAGCGACCGCCGCCCTGTATCCTTCCAACCACTGTGCCGTACGGACCGTGTGGTTGCCCCACTCGTTGGCGATATTCAGCAACAGGTATTTTTCATAGCGCCGTAGCATGGCCGATACAGCAGGCGTGGCATACCACCTGGCCATGTCCGCCAGCCGTTCTGCGGATGGGCTTCCGGTCGCATCGTGCAGTTCCACCATCGGAATCATCTGCAGGTCGATGCAGCGGCGGATCACACGTTCCAAATCGTCTACCGCGCCCCGTGTCTCCCAGACAATACGCACCGTGTTGGCACCGATGGCACGGATATCGTCCAGCGCCCGGAAGGCCTTCTCGCCAAACCAGATATGCGGATTATTGATACCCCGGATAATGAACGGCCGGCCGGAGGCATCCACCAGACGCCCACCCTGGACCGTAAAAGTCCGGGAAGCGGCCTGCACGCACGACATACCGAACAACATCAGCATCAACGCCAGAATCAGTTTTCTCATATCCGGGCAGGCAAACGGTTACAGACAGGCCGCCAGCAGATAGACCAGGCCGGCCTGCCAGTTGATGGCGATTTCGTTGCGGGCGTAGTCGTCCTGGCTGTCCACCCAGTCGGTGGGTGTATGGCCGCCGCCCACCAGATATCCCGGCCACGGCGCATCTATGCCGTCAGCGCCGGAACGGCGGTCGTGGGGATGCTTCGGCGGATTGATGCCCAGTCCCGTCACGAAAGAACGGTTGTAATAGTTGTATCCGAACAGATACGCAGCATTGCGAAGGATGGTCTGCCGGTAAGCCGGATTGGGCGACAGCAGGTCTGCCACATGCAGGTTCACCGCCTGCCGGGCCACCGTGCCGTTGCATCCCCAGTAATAGCGGTCCAGCGCACGGCCATAGGCATCAGACAGACTGTGTGTCACGAGCCGGTCGGCATCGGCCACGATCGCATCCTTGATTTTTCCGACCAAATCGGCATTGCGACCGTCCCGGGCAGACAAAATGTAGGTGTAAACACCAAGATTGCCGACACTGCCCCAGTCCCAGTCGGAATCGACAAGCATCCGCCGGGTGGCGATGCGCTGTTCGGCATCGGCCAGGAATTGCGCCTCGCCCGTGCTTTCCCACATTTCCACTGCCGCCCAGAGCCGGTCGTCACTGTCGGTTGTCTGATAGCCTCCCGTCGAAAAATCACCCTGCACGAAATCGTGCCGTCCGTATTTCTCCAATGCCTCCCAACTCAGCCGCGCCGCCGCAAGACACTGCGCAGCATAGGCTGCGTCGTATGGTTTGAAAAAACTGTACGCCATGGCCATCATGCCCACAAAATCGGCTGTCGCCGCAGAACTCCATTCCGTAAAAAAACGCTGCTCACGATCCTCCTGTGGCATTACAAAACCAGAGAAATTCCGGCGCGTCAGTTTGTGCGACACCCGCCCGGAACCGTCGGGATACTGCATCTTAAGAATGAAGTCGGTTTCGTATTTTATCTCTTTCAGGAAATCCGGGAAACCTGGAGCCGTTTCGGGGAGCTGCAACGACAGTTTTTCCAGCCGGTCTTTGAAATGCTCCCACGCATAGAACAGCACCGCCACCGTCACACCGGCGTTGACCGTGTATTTGCCGAAATCACCGGCATCGTGCCAGCCGCCGGTGCCGTCTTTGATCTCTCCGGCACGCTCCGGATCCACGTAGTCCAGATAGCCGTCCTGCAAGTGGCAGGCCTCCGCGGCATAGTGCTGTCCGCCGAAATCCGCCGAAACCGCCATACCGCAACGCCACAGGTAGAATGCCCGCATGGCCGTGACAAACGGCATGCGGTACACCTCCTTGCCGATGCGGAACGCCTCGGAAACGCCGACACCGGGAATCTCAACCACATACGAGCCTTTTTTGCGAAAGTCCGAAAAATCGGCATAGCGCAAAGTCTGGCCGACCTCCTGCTTCTGCTGCGGTTCGGAAAGCCGGCCCTTCATCACTACGCGGCCGGAAGTGGCTTTTCTCAGTCTGAACTCTGTGGCTTCCGATGCCACGGCAGCCGTCTTTATGTCATCTGGCAGATAGCCTAACGAGTTGATACGCACAGGTTCTGCATGACCCACTACAGCGGTCAACAGAATCAATGTCGTCAAGAAGTGAGCGGCGTCTTTCATTTGGTCACAATATTCGAACTTATGTGAACAAAGATAAGCACCCGTTTATTTTGGCGGATTTTTTTTCGGAAGTTTTTGCGGAATATCCATAGTTTACTGTTCCAGCACCCCCATCCTTCCGTCCGGCGTGATGCCCTGGATGCTGACGTGCATGGCACCGCGGCGGTCGGAGCGGTAGAACGAGACCCTGGCGTGCCCCTCTTCGTCGGTCTTGACGGCGGGGTTCCAGTAGAGGGTACTCCGGGCATCGTACTCGCTCTCCATCACGTCGAAGGGATCATCCTTGTTGAACGAGGCGTAGTCCGGACTGTGGAACCGGGCCGGGTCGAGATATCCCTGCCACTTCACCCAGCGGATGCCGGGCTTGGGCTCGTAGGTCCGCTTGCGCGTGTAGAGCACCAGCACACAGTTCATCTTGAATCCGGAAGAAGAACCGGACGATCGAGAGAAATCTATCCCGTCCATCATCATGTCGAAGATGGCCTCCCAGTACACAGGAAATTGCTGGAGATACTCAAAAGTCTCCACTCGCGCATAGGGATCGGTGGCCACATACACCTGGTCTATCGTCTGGAAATCGGGATTATACCCACTCGGGAGAATATTCTGCGTCAGGTCTATCAGCACGATGGGACGGCCCTCCCAGTAATAATTAGGACGGCTGCCATACACCTTGTTGGGATACATGTGGTGCAGAACCGTCCAGATGTCCGGCGTATAGACGAAGTTGTTCTGGTTGATGACCTCCATGGACACTTCGCCGCCGTCGAAGCGGTAGGCGGATATCTTCCGCGCGAACCGCTCCGCCGCCTCCCTCGGCGCCAGCGCCTCCGCCGGCGCAAGGTAGTAGGTCGTCAGCGAGTCGCGCGACACGCGGTAG
>JAFWVY010000019.1 GCA_017523725.1 Bacteroidales bacterium | reverse complement strand
GAAGATGGTCGGGGAGATCATGCTCCAGTCGAAATCGTCGGACGCCCGCTCCAGGATGAGGCTGCGGATTTCGTCGTCGATGCGGGGTATTTCGATGTCGCCGGAGAACATGCCGCCATTCACATACGGGAAGGCGGCCAGCGCTTCGTCCATATATGGGTCGCGGTCTTCCGGCCGGGTGTCGAGGACCTGGAACAGTTCTATCAGGCCGCGGCGGAAGTCGTTGGCGCTGAACTGTGCCATGTAGTCGAGGAACATATCCTTGTTGCCGAAGATGCCGGCGTCTTCGGCGTAAAGGCAGAAGACCAGACGGACACAAAGTTTATTGAGATCCTTCTGCGACTCCGGATTCGACGGGTCTTTGTACTGCGCCAGAATCTTGTCGTAGAGCACGCCGACGATTTCGCCGGCCTGGATGGAGACTTCGAGTTCTTTCTTGAGGTGGACATGGGTGTCGTCCACGAGGAAGGAAAGGCGGTGGTATTCTTTCTCCAAATCGGCCAGCTGGATGATCTCGGGTGCGTCGTTGGGATGCTCCATGTCGTGTACTTCGAATGTCTGGAAATTGCAGGCGACAATCCAGCGGGGCGACATCGAGACGGGAAGTCCGGCCGCATAACGGCGGGCCTGCTGGTAGGGAGTCAGCTCCTGGCCATCGGACTGGCGGTACTTGGCGTTCAGGTCTATGTGGGAGCCTTTCTGTTCAATCAGCACCTTGGTGGACGAGATGTAGGCATCGATGAAATCGGCGCCCTTCTCTTTGGTGATGGTCTTGACCGGCACTTCGAACTCCATCAGTTTCATGGGGTTGTCGATGCCGAAGACGGTGTGCAGCAGAGAAAGCCAGAAACGCTGCGTTTCGCCTTTCTCATAGCCTTTGTCGGACCATTCCCGGACGAATGCCTTTGCCGCTTGTTTTTGGGTGCTGATTGTGCTCATCCTGAGGGTTCAATCTGAATAGACAAATATAATTATATTTTCAATGCAGGCAGCGGCGGAATCCATGGAGGTTGGGTTGCTGCCAGTTGAGGAAGAAAAGAAAGAAAAACCGGTGCCAGCCTGTTGTTTCCGGCTGATGAAAAATAAAGAGGGGACATGCCTCACGGCAACCCCCTCTTCCCTTATTCATTATCTCTTTAATTTTTATGAAAACACTAAGTGTACAAAAATAGTCATTATTTCGATATTGTGTGTTGAAATGTCTGATTTTTTCGGACGGTTGGCAATGGAGGGAGCCGGGAAGGCCGGGATAACACATCGCAAAAAAAACACGCCTTGCAGCGTGTTTTTTTTGTGACAGTCGCGTGTCCGGTTACCTGATGAACAGCAGTTCGCGGTATTTCGGAAGCGGCCAGCAGGCGTCGTCGATGATGAGCTCCAGTTTGTCTATCTGGTAGCGGATGGCGTCCAGCTGCGGTGCGATGGTGTCGCAGTAGGCGATGGCTTTCTTGTGCTCGTCTTCGATCTTGTTGGCGACCTTGCGGGCGTTGACGAGGTCTTCCACGCCTTTTTCGATGGCGGTGGTGCGCTCTGCTATCTCTTCGATTATCTGGATGTTGCGTGCCGAGAGTTTCGCGGCCTTGTCGGCGGGGAAGATGGTCTTCATGTTCTCCACGTTCTCGAGCAGCTGGCTCTGGTAGCGGGTGGCGACGGGGATGATGTGGTTCATCGAAAGGTCGCCGAGGACGCGGGCTTCGATCTGGATTTTCTTGGTGTAGGTCTCCCATTTCACCTCGTTGCGCGCTTCGAGTTCTTTCTTGGTCATCACGCCGAGCGACGAGAACATGTCAATGCTCGCTTTGTCGAGATAGCGCTCGAAGATGCGCGGGCAGCTGGTCTCTACGTCCAGGCCGCGGCGGGCGGCTTCCTGTTTCCATTCGTCGCTGTAGCCGTTGCCGTCGAAACGGATGGGCTTGCAGGTGAGGATGTCCTGACGCAGCACTTCGATGATGGCGGCGGTCTGCGCTTCACCCTTGGCAATCAGAGCATCCACGCGGCGCTTGAAGTTGGTCAGGGCTTCGGCCACGGCGCTGTTCAGCGTAATCATGGCACTGGCGCAGTTGGCTTCCGACCCGACCGCACGGAATTCGAACCGGTTGCCGGTGAAGGCGAACGGCGAGGTGCGGTTGCGGTCGGTGTTGTCGATAAGGATCTCGGGAATCTCCGGGATGTCCATCTTCATGCCTTGTTTGCCGTTCATGTGGAACAGGTCGTCCTTGTCGGCATTCTCGATGTGGTCGAGCAGTTCGGAGAGCTGTTTGCCGAGGAAACTGGAAATGATGGCGGGCGGGGCCTCGTTGGCACCGAGCCGGTGGGCGTTGGTGGCGCTCATGATGCTGGCCTTGAGCAGGCCGTTGTGTTTCCACACGCCCATCAGGGTCTCCACGATGAAGACGGCGAAGCGCAGGTTCTGCTCGGGGGTCTTGCCGGGCGCGTGCAGCAGGATGCCGTTGTCGGTGTTGAGACTCCAGTTGTTGTGCTTGCCGCTGCCGTTGATGCCCGCAAAGGGTTTTTCGTGCAGCAGGGCGCGGAAGCCGTGCTTGCGGGCGACCTTCTTCATGAGCGACATCAGCAGCATGTAGTGGTCCACGGCCAGGTTGGTCTCCTCGTAAATCGGGGCGAGTTCGAACTGGTTGGGTGCCACCTCGTTATGGCGTGTCTTGCACGGTATGCCGAGCTCGAGTGCCTGAATCTCCAGGTCTTTCATGAAGGCTTGGACACGGTCGGGAATGGTGCCGAAATAGTGGTCGTCCATCTGCTGGTTCTTGGCCGAGTCGTGGCCCATCAGCGTCCGGCCGGTGAGCAGCAGGTCGGGGCGGGCGGAGTACAGTCCTTCGTCCACGAGGAAGTATTCCTGCTCCCAGCCGAGGTTGCTCGTTACTTTCTTGACGTTCTTGTCGAAGTACTGGCAGACCGCCGTGGCCGCCACGTTGACGGCGTGCAGGGCGCGCAGCAGCGGGGCCTTGTAGTCGAGCGCCTCACCCGAGTAGGAGATGAAGACGGTCGGGATACAGAGCGTGTCGTCGATGATGAAGACAGGGGAGGTGGGGTCCCATGCAGAGTAGCCGCGGGCCTCGAAGGTGGAGCGGATACCACCGCTGGGGAACGACGAGGCATCGGGCTCCTGTTGCACGAGCAGTTTGCCGCTGAATTCCTCTACCATGCCGCCTTTGCCGTCGTGTTCGAGGAACGAGTCGTGCTTTTCGGCCGTGCCTTCGGTCAGAGGCTGGAACCAGTGCGTGTAGTGGGTGACGCCGTTTTCGGTGGCCCACTGTTTCATGCCGATGGCCACGGCATCGGCGATGTTGCGTTCGAGCCGTGCCCCTTTGTCGATGACGTCGATCATCTTCTCATAGACGTCTTTCGGCAGATATTTGTACATCTTTTCGCGGTTGAAGACTTTCTTGCCGAAATAATCGCAAGGTCTTTCGTCAGAGGCTTTTACATCAAGCGGTTTTTTCTTGAAGGCCTCTCCGACAACTTGAAATCTTAAGTTTGTCATAACAGGATGTATTTGAGTGTAAATATAGGTTTCTTTTTGTTTACTGCGACCATTTTTCTATCCGGGCCAGCGCTTCTTCGGTTTTTTCGCGGTTCCCGAAGGCGGTGAACCTTACGTAACCCTCGCCGCTGGGTCCGAATCCGACGCCGGGCGTGCATACGACGTGTGCACCGTAGAGCATTTCCTCAAAGAATTTCCAGGAGGAACGGCCGCCGGGTGTCCGCATCCAGACGTAGGGTGCGTTTTCTCCGCCGTACACTTTGAATCCGAGCCTGCTGAGCGTCGTGCGCAGCAGCTGGGCGTTCTGCATATAGTACGATACCGTGCGGCGCACCTGTTCCCGGCCGGCCGGCGTATAGACGGCTTCGGCCGCGCGTTGGCTCAGATAGCTGGCGCCGTTGAATTTCGTGCATTGCCGCCGGTTCCAGAGCGGGTTCAGCGCCACGCGCCTGCCGGCCAGCGTGGAAGCTGTCACCTCGTCAGGCACCACGGTATAACCGCAGCGCAGACCGGTGAATCCTGCGGTTTTGGAAAAACTGCGGAACTCTATCGCACATTTGCGTGCGCCTCTGATTTCGTAGATTGAGTGAGGGATTTCCGGATCCTGGATATAGGCCTCGTAGGCGGCGTCGAAGAATATCAGGGCGTCATTTTCGAGGGCGTAGTTCACCCATTTGCGCAGTTCCGTCCGCGTGAGCACCGTGCCGGTGGGGTTGTTGGGATAGCACAGGTAGATGACGTCCACCCGCCGGTCGGGCAGTTGCGGCACGAAGTTGTTCTCGGCGGTGCACGGCAGGTAGGCCACGTTGGTCCAGCGGCCGTCGTCGTCCTTCGGTCCGGTGCGGCCGATCATGGCATTGGAGTCGAGATAGACGGGATAAACCGGATCGGTCACGCCCACCGAGTTGTCCCAACGGATGAGTTCCTGGATGTTCCCGGTATCGCTCTTGGCCCCGTCGTTTATAAATATCTCCTTGATGTCCAAATGAATGCCTCTTGTCGCGAAGTCGTTTTTCAGGATGGCTTCGCGCAGGAAGGCGTAGCCCTGCTCGGGGCCGTAGCCGTGGAAGCCGCTGACGGTCTCCATTTCGCTGACGGCGCGATGCAGGGCGTCTGTCACGGCCGGGCACAGCGGCTGTGTCACATCGCCGATGCCCAGGCTGATGACCTCGATGCGCGGGTGGGTCCGTTTGAAAGCGGAGACTTTCTTTGCGATATCGGCGAACAGATAGTTGTCCGAAAGATTCAGGAAATATTCGTTTACCAGTGCCATGGTTTGTCAGATATTTTGAGTTTCGGTCCGGCTGACTGTCTCTCCGGCGGCGCGTGCGGTGTCTGCGGCGCCGTCCTTCCCAGGCAGTTCCACCTCGCCTTCGAACACGAAGGCAGCCGGCCCCGTCAGATAGACATGCCGGTCGCTTTCGCGCCATTCTACTTGCAGTGTGCCGCCGTCCATGATGATGGTCGAGGTGCGGCTCGCCCGGCCGGTGAGCGCGGCGGCGACGGCAGTGGCGCAGGCGCCCGTCCCGCAGGCCATGGTGATGCCGCTGCCCCGTTCCCAGACCCGTGTCCGGATGCTGCCGTCGGCCAGAACCTGCGCGAACTCGATGTTGCACCGCTGCGGAAAACAGACGTGTTGTTCCAGCATCGGCCCGCATTTGTCGATATCGATCTGTCCGACATGGTCGGTAAAGATGACGAAGTGCGGATTGCCCATCGATACGAAGGTGCCGCGGAATTCCTGTCCGGACACTGTTACGATACCGTCCAGCATCTCTCCGTCGCCGGCCGCGAGCTGGGTACGGTTCTTCAGGATGGGCATCTGCATGTCCACCGTGACGCTTTCCACCTGCCGGTGTACGACGAGGCCGGCATCCATCCGGCTGCTCCCGGCAAGGTGCAGGGTCAGGGTCTTGATACCCGACAGGGTGAGCACTTTGAACCGGGTCGCCGTGGTGATGCCTTTCTCGAAAAGGTATTTGCCGATGCACCGGAGCGCGTTGCCGCACATCATGGCCTCGCTGCCGTCTGCGTTGAAAATGCGCATTGAGAAATCGGCGTCGGGCATCGGCGACCGGCCGATCAGCACCAGTCCGTCCGCCCCGATGCCCTTGTGCCGGTCGCTCCAGACGGCTGCGGCGGTGCAGGGGTCTGCGATGTCGTACAGTGCGGTATCTACATATATGTAGTCGTTGCCTGCGCCGTGCATCTTGGTAAAACGAACTTTCGTGCCCATATCCGGTCGGTTGTTCTGGTGAATGATTGTTGCTGCAAATGTACTTCGTTCTGAAAGTAATTCCGTGTAAATACGACCATAAATTATTTAAAAATCTTTGCGAACTTTCAAATTGAAAGTAAAACAGAAAAAACACTTTAATTCTGTTATATTTTATGTCGGATTTGCGCCGGGGACTGATAAATAAATAGTGATTGAAAGAAAAATAACTTTATTTGATGCAATCTGAAGTCTATACTTTAGTTTTGTGTCCAAAATGAAAGCATAATTAAAGAAAAGATGACAAAATGTAAAGAACCGGGACTCTATGCCGGACAATATGAGCACGATGCCTGTGGCGTGGGCATGATCGTGCATATCCACGGCAACAAAAGCCACCAGCTGGTGGACGATGCACTGCGGGTGCTGGAGAATATGCGTCACCGCGGCGCGGAGGTCGGTAAGGCCGGCGACGGTGCGGGAATCATGATCCAGATCCCCCATGAGTTCATTCTGCTGCAAGGCATTCCCGTTCCCGAAAAAGGGAAGTATGGCACCGGCCTGGTCTTCCTGCCGAAGGAGGTGCACCGCCAGCAGGAGATTCTGCAGGTGATGACCGAGGAAATCGAACGTGCCGGGCTGCAGTTGATGCATCTGCGCAACGTGCCGGTCGACTCCGCCTGTCTCGGCGATGCGGCCCGCAGCACCGAACCGGACATCTGGCAGGTGTTTGTGACGGGGGTGGCCGACGACCGGCTCGACGAGTTCCCGCGGATGCTGTACATTATAAGAAAACGCATCGAACGGCGGGTGGATGATGCCGATTTCTATATCTGCTCGCTGAGCAATACCAATATCGTGTATAAGGGCATGCTGTCGTCCATACAGGTCCGGCAGTATTTCACCGACCTTTCGAACCCTTATCTGACGAGCGGGCTGGCACTGGTACATTCACGCTTCAGTACAAACACGTTTCCGACATGGTCGCTGGCACAGCCGTTCAGGCTGCTGGCGCATAACGGCGAGATTAACACGATTCGTGGCAACCGGGGTTGGATGAAGGCGCGCGAGAGTGTGTTGTCGAGCGAGGCGCTGGGCGATGTCCGGCAGCTTTCGCCGATTGTCCAGCCGGGCATGTCGGATTCGGCCAGCCTCGACAATGTGTTGGAATTCTTTGTTATGTCGGGTCTGTCGCTGCCGCATGCCATGGCGTTGCTGGTGCCGGAGTCGTTCAACGACAAGAATCCTATCAGCGAGGATCTGAAAGCCTTTTACGAGTACCATTCCATTCTGATGGAACCGTGGGACGGACCGGCGGCGCTGCTGTTCTCGGACGGCCGGTTCGCGGGCGGCATGCTCGACCGCAACGGCCTGCGTCCGGCCCGTTACACCATCACGAAGAACGACACGATGGTGGTCGCTTCGGAGGTGGGCGTCATGGATTTCGATCCGGCGGAGGTGACCGAGAAGGGCCGCCTGCAACCGGGTAAGATTCTGCTGATCGATACGCAGGAAGGCCGCATTTATTACGATGGCGAGATCAAACGCCGGCTTGCGGCGGAGCATCCGTACCGCGAGTGGCTTTCGACGAACCGCATCCAGCTGGAGAAGTTGCACAGCGGCCGGCACGCCGACAATGCGGTGCCCGACCTGCTCCGGAAGGAACGGATGTTCGGTTTCGGCCGGGAGGATATTTTCTCGACCATCGTGCCGATGGCGGTCCAGGGACAGGAACCCACGGCTTCCATGGGCAACGACACGCCGCTTGCGGTGCTTTCGACGCGGCCCCAGATTTTCTTCAATTATTTCCGGCAGCAGTTTGCGCAGGTGACAAACCCTGCCATCGACTCCATCCGTGAGAGTCTGGTGATGAGCCTGACGGAATACATCGGCCGGGTGGGAACAGGCATCCTGAATCCCGACGAGACGAACTGCAAGATGGTGCGTCTGCCACATCCCGTACTGAACAACACGCAGCTCGACATGCTGTGCAACATCCGATACAAAGGTTTCAACACCGTGAAACTGCCCATGCTTTTCACGCCCGGTGCATCCGGCGGCGAGGCGCTGCGCGCGGCGCTCGACCGGCTCTGCAAGGATGCGGAGAAGAGCGTGGACGAGGGATACAACTATATCATCCTGTCCGACCGTGATGTGGATGAGACGCATGTGGCGATTCCGAGTCTGCTGGCGGTTTCGGCGGTGCACCATTACCTCATCGCCGCAGGCAAGCGGGTCCAGACGGCGCTGATTGTCGAATCGGGTGAAATCCGCGAGACGATGCATGCAGCCGTATTGCTCGGCTACGGCGCCTCGGCCCTGTGTCCCTACATGGCTTTCGCCGTGCTGGACGATCTGGTGAAGCACCGGAAAATACAAGAGGATTATGCGACGGCGGAGGCGAATTATATCAAGGCCGTCAAAAAAGGTTTGTTCAAGATCATGGCCAAGATGGGCATCTCGACCATCCGCAGCTACCGCGGCGCCAAGATATTCGAAAGTATCGGCCTGTCGGAGGATCTGCTCCGCACGTATTTCGGCACGGAGATCTCGACCATCGGCGGCATCGGGCTGGAGAAGATTGCACAGGATGCCGTGGCGCTGCATGCGCAGGCATTCGGCGCAGCGGCGCAGGAAGCTTCGGATTTCCTGCCGGACATGGGGCAGTTCCACTGGCGCAAGGACGGCATCCGGCACGCCTGGAACCCTGGCACCATCACGGCGCTGCAGCAGGCGGTCCGTACAGGCAGCTACGAGCGTTTCAAGGAGTTTACCCATATGGCGGACGAGAAAGAGGAGCCGGTCTTCATCCGCGATTTCCTCGGTTTCAAACGGAATCCTATCGCCATCGACGAAGTCGAGCCGGTGGAAAGCATTGTCCGGCATTTTGTGACGGGCGCCATGTCGTTCGGTGCGCTCTCTGCCGAGGCGCATGAGGCCATCTGTCTGGCCATGAATAAATTGGGCGCACGCAGTAATACGGGCGAGGGCGGCGAGGACGCGGCCCGGTTCCATGCAACGGTGGACGGCGTGTCGCTGTCGAGCAAGACCAAGCAGGTGGCGTCCGGCCGTTTCGGCGTCACGACGGAATATCTGGTCAATGCCGAGGAACTGCAGATCAAGGTGGCGCAGGGGGCCAAGCCGGGCGAGGGCGGTCAGCTGCCGGGATTCAAGGTGAACGAGATTATTGCGCGCACCCGTCATTCCATTCCGGGCATTTCGCTCATCTCGCCGCCGCCGCATCACGATATTTATTCCATCGAAGATCTGGCACAGCTGATTTTCGACCTGAAGAACGTCAACCCGACGGCTGCGGTCAGTGTGAAACTCGTGGCCGAGAGCGGGGTGGGAACCATTGCGGCGGGCGTGGCCAAGGCCAAGGCCGACCTGATTGTCATTTCCGGCGCCGAGGGCGGCACGGGCGCGAGCCCTGCCAGCAGTATGCGGTTTGCCGGCATCTCGCCCGAAATCGGTTTGAGCGAAACGCAGCAGACATTGGTCCGGAACGGCCTGTGCGGCCAGGTCCGTCTGCAGGTGGACGGCCAGATCAAGACCGGCCGCGACGTCGTGCTCATGGCCCTGCTCGGTGCCGATGAGTTCGGTTTCGGTACTACGGCGCTGATTGTGCTGGGCTGTGTGATGATGCGCAAGTGCAACCTGAATACCTGTCCGATGGGCGTGGCCACGCAGGACCCGAGACTGCGGGCGCATTTCCTGGGCAAGGCCGACCATCTGGTCAACTATTTCACTTTCCTGGCGCGCGAGGTGCGGGAGTATCTGGCGCAGATGGGATTCCGTCGTCTGGAAGATATCATCGGCCACACCGAACTCATCGAGACGGCTCCTTCCGTACTCGACCTGCACCGGCTGCTGTACAAGGAGCCTGGCACGGCGCTGTGCCATACGGGTGACGCGGTCCGCGATTTCGGCGACGTGCTCGACCGGCGCATGATTCAGGCGGCTGCCGATGCCATCGACCGGCAGGAAGAAATCACGCTCAGTTACAACATCCGGAACACCGACCGGACTGCGGGGGCGATGCTTTCGGGTGAGATTGCGCGGAAGTACGGTCAGGCTGGCCTGCCCGATAACACCATCCAGGTGCGGTTCAAGGGCTCGGCCGGCCAGTCGTTCGGTGCTTTCCTCGTGCATGGCGTATCGTTCAAGCTGGAAGGCGAGACCAACGACTATTTCGCCAAGGGGCTTTCGGGCGGCCGGGTGGCCATCCTGCCGCCGGCCCGGAGCGCCTTTGCGGCGGAGGACAACATCATTGCCGGCAACACGGGTCTTTACGGTGCCACCGAAGGCGAACTGTACGTCAACGGGCGGGTCGGCGAACGTTTCGCCGTGCGTAATTCCGGAGCTGTCGCCGTCGTCGAGGGCGCAGGCGACCATTGCTGCGAGTATATGACAGGCGGCCGCGTGGTGGTGCTCGGCGAGACGGGCTGCAACTTTGCGGCCGGTATGTCGGGCGGCGTGGCCTACGTCTGGGACCGGAACCGCACTTTCGATTACTTCTGCAACATGGATATGGTGGAAATCAACCTGGTGGAGGATGCGCAGTACCGCAAGGAACTGCACGAACTCATCCGCCAGCACTACCTCTATACCGGGTCGAAGCTGGCCCGCACGATGCTGGACGACTGGCCGCGCTACGTCGAGGACTTCATCCAGGTGATGCCGATTGAATACAAGCGGGTGCTCCAGGAAGAGCAGATGAAAAAATTGCAACAGAAGATTGCTGACGTTCAAAGAGATTATTGATATGGGAGACGCAAGAGCTTTTTTAGAGATACATCGTCAGGAAGCCGGCTACCGGCCGCTTCATGACAGGATACACGATTTCGGCGAAGTAGAGCAGACGCTCAATGCCAAAGACCGCCGGCAGCAGGCCTCGCGCTGCATGGACTGCGGCGTGCCTTTCTGCCACTGGGCCTGCCCGTTGGGCAACAAGCCGCCCGAGTGGAACGACGCGCTCTGTCACGGCGACTGGGAACTGGCTTACCAGATGCTTTCGGCGACCAACCCTTTCCCCGAATTCACGGGACGCGTCTGTCCGGCGCTGTGTGAGAAGGCCTGCGTGCTGAATCTGTTCGCACACGAGCCGACCACGAACCGCGAGGACGAATGTGCCATTACCGAGGGGGCTTTCCGTGAGGGGTATATACAGGTGCACCGGCCGGTCCGCAACGGCAAGACCGTGGCGGTTATCGGAGCGGGGCCGTCGGGTCTTGCTGCGGCGCACGACCTCAATCTGAAGGGGTTCCAGGTGACGGTGTTCGAGAAGAACGAGGCTGCCGGCGGCCTGCTGCGCTACGGCATTCCGAACTTCAAACTGAACAAGGCGGTGATCGACCGCCGGATCCGTGTGCTGGAAGAAGAGGGCATCGCGTTCCGTTATGGCGAGGCGGTGACCTGCGATGCGGCGTTTGCGGCACGTTACGATGCGGTCGTGGTGGCCACCGGAACGCCGGTCGCCCGAGACTTGAAGGTGCCTGGCAGGGAACTCAAAGGCGTGCATTTCGCATTGGAACTGCTGTCGCAGCAGAACCGGGTGCTGGCCGGGACGGAGTTCCCCGCGTCGGAGCGCATTACGGCCAAGAACAAGTATGTGCTGGTCATCGGCGGCGGCGATACGGGCAGCGACTGCATCGGTACCGCCCACCGGCAGGGCTGCCGGCAGGTGACGCAGATCGAAATCATGCCCAAGCCTCCGATGGGACCGGGCGATCCGCAGCATCCGTGGCCCGATTTCCCACGGACGTTCAAGACGACGTCATCGCACGAAGAAGGCTGCATCCGACGCTGGAACATCAATACGTTGGAGTTTCTCGGCAAGGACGGACAACTTACGGGGGTCCGCGTGCAGGAGATCGACTGGGAACCCGATCCGGCGGGCGGCCGTCCGCGGATGGTCCCCAAGGGTGAACCTGAAATCATCCAGGCCGAACTGGTGCTGCTTGCCATGGGCTTCTTCAAGCCCGAACATCCGGCATATCCCGGCAATGTGTTTGTCTGCGGTGATGCCTTGAACGGTGCCTCGCTCGTGGTGCGGGCCATGGCCAGCGGCCGGCAGACGGCTGCCGCCGTCGCTGAATATTGTTTCAAATAACCAATCGTATAATCTTTTATCACTTATTCTCAATCATTTATCAAAAATCAATTTACCAAACAATGAAAAAAATCGAAGCCATTATCAGAAAGACGAAGTTCGAAGAGGTGAAAGAAGCGCTGCTGAACTCCGACATCAACTGGTTTGAATACCACGACGTGCACGGTATCGGGCAGAGCCGACAGGAACGCATCTATCGTGGCGTCCAGTATAGCACGGACGTTATTGAACGCGTAGCCATCACCATCGTGTGCCGCGACATCTTTCTGGAACCGACGGTGGAGGTGATTCTCAAGGTGGCGCATACCGGAGAGGTGGGCGATGGCCGCATTTTCGTGAGCGAGATGCTTGACACTTATTCCATCAGGACAGGCGAAAATGGCGATACAGTCCTGAGGGACAAGAAATAATTAAATTAAACAGACGAAAAAATGAACGAAATAGGTATATCACTCGATACGGTATGGATGCTGTTGGCCGCCATGCTTGTGTTCTGGATGCAACCGGGTTTTGCACTGTGCGAAGCGGGTTTTACGCGCAGCAAGAATACGGCGAACATCCTGATGAAGAATTTTGTCGATTTTATGTTTGGCTCACTGCTGTTCTTCTTTGTTGGTTTCGGCTTTATGTTCGGAAGCGGCGGCGCGGGATTTATCGGTGCGCCTAACTGGGGCGATTTGAGTTTCTACAAAGGCGATTTGCCCGTGGAGGGTTTCCTGATTTTTGAGACCGTCTTCTGTGCTACCTCCGCCACCATTGTCAGCGGTGCGATGGCTGAACGCACGAAGTTCTCGATGTACTTGCTCTACAGCGCAGTGATCTCTTTGTTCATCTACCCTATAGAGGGACATTGGACCTGGGGCGGCGGCTGGCTCTGCAACGATTCTGCCGACAGTTTTATGATGTCGGTGTTCGGTGACGTTTTTCACGATTTTGCCGGTTCTGCCATCGTGCACAGCGTGGGCGGTGTGCTGGCCTTGATTGGAGCTTTGGCCTTGGGACCGCGTATCGGCAAATACGGTGCCGACAAGAAGAGCAATGCCATTCCCGGTCATAACCTGGCCATGGCAGCCTTGGGCGTGTTCATCCTCTGGCTTGGATGGTTTGGTTTCAATCCCGGCTCGCAGCTTGCTGCCAGCGGAGAGGTGAACCGTATCGCCATCTCGCATGTTTTCCTGACCACTAATCTCGCGGCTGCGGCAGGTGGCGTGGCTACGATGTTCCTCACCTATATCAAGTATGGTAAGCCGTCGCTCTCGCTGACTTTGAACGGCGTGCTGGCCGGACTTGTGGGCATAACGGCAGGCTGCGACCTCGTGTCGCCTTTCGGAGCCGTCATCATCGGTTTCGTTTGCGGCATCGTCCTGGTCTTTGCCATTGAGTTCATTGACCACAAACTGCATATTGACGATCCTGTCGGTGCATCGAGCGTACATGGTGTCTGTGGTATTCTCGGCACCTTGATGACGGGGTTGCTTTCTACTTCGGGCGGCGTGTTCTATGGCCACGGTTGGGGCCTTTTCGGTGCTCAGTGCTTTGGCATTCTTGTCATCGACCTCTGGGCGGCGGCCTGCGGTTTCATCCTGTTCTACGGCATTAAGAAACTGCACGGCCTGCGGGTGGATAAGCGTATCGAGGAAGAAGGCCTCGATGTCTATGAGCATGGTGAACTGTGCTATAACTAAAGAATTTGTAATCAGGAATCGGAAATCAGAAAGGACTTTATTATGAAGAAGACTGTTATTATCGCATTAGGCTTGGTTATGAGTATGGCCGCCTTCGCACAGGATGAGGTCGAGACTGTCATCAGCGGCGACATCGTAAGCAGTTATGTCTGGCGTGGCCTGGATTTGGGCGATGTTTCACTGCAGCCCACCCTCGGCATTGGATATAAGGGATGGTCGCTGACGGCCTGGGGCAACGTGGGCTTGTCCGATCCGTCCGACACGAAGGAGTTTGACCTGACGCTTGCTTACAGCACAGGCGGACTGTGTATCAGCATAACTGATTACTGGCTTGAGGAAGGTCTTGACTGTGAGTCGCGCTATTTCAAGTATGACGCGCACTGTACCAACCATGTATTCGAGGCCTGCATCGGCTACGATTTCGGTTTCGCTTCGCTGCAGTGGTTCACCAACTTCGCTGGCAACGACGGCGTGAATGAAGATGGCAAGCGGGCTTACAGCAGTTATGTTGAGGCTTCGGTTCCGTTCAGGCTGGCCGAGACCGAATGGACTGCCACGGCCGGTGCCGTTCCCTTCGCCACCGACTTTTACGGCACCACCGGCTTTGCCGTGACTAACCTGGCGTTGACGGCCGCGAAGGACATCAGGGTGACGGATTCGTTCTCTATCCCGGTCTTTGGACAGATTGTCGGCAATCCCCACACGCAGAAAGCCTATCTGGTATTCGGGGTGACGCTTCAGCCCTGACCGTCGTGCTTCCCG
Organism: Bacteroidales bacterium; assembly: GCA_017523725.1. Classification (GTDB taxonomy): domain Bacteria; phylum Bacteroidota; class Bacteroidia; order Bacteroidales; family UBA4181; genus JAFWVY01. The sequence goes on along the minus strand of JAFWVY010000019.1, from coordinate 478 downwards.
CACCGTGGGATTGATTGATGCTAAAATAAAACCTTGTGTCATAAACAATAAAAACAATGAAGATCAAGAAACGTTGGATTATCCTGATGACGGCCATGACATTGATAGCCATCACAGGTATGTTCGTGGGTGAGCCTGCGTTCGATTGTGACTGGTCGGTCATCTCGGCGGCCGATGTGGCCTGGTTGATTACGGCCACCATTTTTGTGCTGATGATGACGCCGGGTCTGTCGTTTTTCTATGGCGGCATGGTAGGGGCCAAGAATGTCATTTCGACGATGTTGCAGTCGTTTATTGCTATGGGACTGATTTCCGTCTTGTGGGTGGTCGTCGGCTTTTCTTTGTGCTTTGGTGACGACATCGGCGGGATTATCGGCAATCCGTCCACTTTCGCCATGTTCCGGAACGTGGGCGGGGCGGTCTATACCACGCCGGCAGGGAATATTCTGGGCGGCGCCTCTATTCCGCTGGCTCTGTT
>JAFWVY010000018.1 GCA_017523725.1 Bacteroidales bacterium | reverse complement strand
GCCGTCATCGCCGAGATCGAGCGGCTGGTACGCGAAGGACGTCCGGTGCTGGTGGGTACCACGTCGGTCGAGATATCGGAACTGCTGAGCCGCATGCTCAACATGCGCCACATTCCGCACAATGTCCTCAATGCCAAGCTGCACCAGCGTGAGGCCGAGATCGTGGCCGAAGCCGGACGCGCGGGCACGGTGACCATCGCCACCAACATGGCAGGCCGCGGTACCGACATCAAGCTTACCGAGGAAGTGCGGGCGGCGGGCGGTCTGGCCATCATCGGCACGGAGCGTCACGAGTCGCGGCGCGTCGACCGTCAGCTGCGCGGCCGTTCCGGCCGTCAGGGCGACCCGGGCAGCTCGCAGTTCTATGTATCGCTCGAAGACGACCTGATGCGGCTGTTCGGTTCCGACCGGATTGCCGGCATGGTGGACAAAATCGGCATCAAGGACGGCGAGATGATCCAGTCGGGCATGCTGACCAAGTCGATCGAACGTGCCCAGAAGAAGGTGGAAGAGAACAACTTCGGCATCCGTAAGCACCTGCTCGAGTACGACGACGTGATGAATTCGCAGCGCGAAGTCATCTACACCAAGCGCCGCAACGTGCTGTTCGGCGAAAAGATCAACGTCGAGATCGCCAACATGATGAACGACCTCATCGAGACGCTGGTCCAGACACATAAAGACAACGAGACATTCGAAGATTTCAAGATAGACCTGATCCGCTATTTCGCCATTGACGCACCGATGGACGAACAGGCATTCCGCGACGGCAAGGTCCAGGCCCTGACGGACGAAATCTACCAGGCCGTACGGGAGGCATACGACCGCAAATGCAACGACATGCGTCAGCGCGTGATGCCCGTCATCCGCGACGTGTACGAAAAGCAGGGCGCGGTCTATACCACCATCAGCATCCCGATCACCGACGGCAAACGGGTGTTCCAGATCATCGTCAACCTGCAGAAAGCCTGCGAGACAGACGGCCAGGAGATTATCCGGACGTTCGAAAAACTCATCATGCTGCACACCATCGACGAGGCCTGGAAAGAGCATCTGCGCGAACTGGACGACCTCAGGCAGTCGGTGCGCAACGCCACCTACGAACAGAAAGACCCGCTGCTCATCTACAAGTTCGAGTCGTTCGACCTGTTCAAGAACATGCTCGAAAAGATCAACAAGGATGTCGTGTCACTTCTGATGAAGGGCCGTATCCCGGTGCAGGAAACCAGCGACGTGAAACAGGCGCAGCAGCCGCGCAAGGTGGATATGTCGCGCATGCAGGCCCGCAAGAGCGAGTTTACGCGCTCTCCCCTTCCCGGACGCAATCCGGGTGCGCCCCAGCAGCCCGAAGAGCCGCGGGTGCAGACCATTGTCAAGGGTGAAAAGAAAATCGGCCGCAACGATCCGTGTCCGTGCGGCAGCGGTAAGAAATACAAGAACTGTCACGGAAGGAACATGGCCGAATAACCTCTCCGGCCATGTTCCGACAGCGATGCGTCAGGCATCGATGTTGGCGTATTTGGCGTTTCTTTCGATAAACTCCCTGCGGGGCGGCACATCGTCGCCCATGAGCATCGAGAAAATGCGGTCGGCTTCGGCCGCGCTTTCGATGGTAACCTTGCGGAGCGTCCGCCGGGCCGGGTCCATCGTAGTCTCCCAGAGCTGCTGCTCGCTCATCTCACCCAGACCTTTGTAACGCTGTACCGTCACCGACGAGTCGCGTCCCTTGCCCAGTTCGGCCACGGTGTTGATACGTTCCTCGTCCGTCCAGCAATAGACCTCCTGCTGACCTTTCTTGACCAGGTACAGCGGCGGCGTGGCGATATAGACATATCCGTTCCGGATGAGATCGACCATATGCCTGAAGAAGAAAGTCATGATAAGCGTCATGATGTGGCTTCCGTCGACATCGGCATCGGTCATGATGATAATCTTGTGGTAACGCAGCTTGGACAGGTTGATTTGCTTGGGATCTTCTTCCGTACCGACCGTCACGCCCAGTGCCGTGTAGATATTGCGGATTTCCTGGCTGTCGAATACCCGGTGTTCCATGGCCTTCTCGACGTTCAGGATCTTGCCACGGAGCGGCAGGATGGCCTGATACTGACGGTCTCTGCCCTGCTTGGCCGTACCGCCTGCGGAATCTCCCTCGACGAGGAACAGCTCGCAGTTGGTCGGATCTTTCTCGGCACAGTCGGCCAGCTTGCCCGGCAGTCCGGCACCCGACAGCACATTCTTGCGCTGCACCAGCGTACGCGCCTTCTGAGCCGCCACACGGGCCGTCGCCGCCAGCACCACCTTGTCGACAATCTGCTTGGCTTCCCGGGGATGCTCCTCGAGATACGTTGACAGCGCATCGCTGACAGCGCCGTCCACGACCGACATAATCTCGTTGTTGCCCAGCTTGGTCTTGGTCTAACCTTCGAACTGCGGCTCGGCCACCTTGACCGAGATGACGGCCGTGAGACCTTCGCGGAAATCATCGCCGTTGATCTCGAACTTCACCTTGGCCAGCATGCCCGACTTTTCGGCGTAATTCTTCAGCGTGCGTGTCAGACCGCGCCGGAACCCCGTCAGGTGCGTGCCGCCTTCGATGGTGTTGATGTTGTTGACATACGAATGCACATTCTCGGAGAACGAGGTATTGTATTCCATGGCAATCTCGACCGGCACGCCTGCCTTTTCGGTCTCGATGTGGATGACATTGTCGATGAGTTTCTCCCGGCTCTCGTCCAGGTATTCCACGAATTCACTCAGGCCGCGTTCGGAGTAGAATTCCACGTTGCGTTCGGCCTCGTCCCGGCCGGTGTCGCGCAGGTCGGAAAGTTTCAGCCGGATACCTTTGTTCAGATAGGCCAGCTCCTTGAGGCGGGTCTCCAGCACGTCGAACTTATATTCGGTCGTGATGAAAATCTCCGGATCCGGCCGGAACGTGATGATGGTGCCCGTCCGGTCGGAATGGCCGCCCTCCTGCAACTCCGAGGTAGGTTTGCCCTTGGCATATTCCTGGGTGTAGATTTTGCCGTTGCGATGGATCTCGGCTTTGAGATAACACGACAGCGCATTGACGCAGGATACACCCACACCGTGCAGACCGCCGGAGACCTTGTAAGTGCCCTTGTCGAACTTGCCGCCGGCGTGCAGAACCGTCAGCACCACCTCGAGCGCCGATTTCTGCTCCTTCTCGTGGAAATCGACCGGGATACCACGGCCGTTGTCTTCGACGCGGATGGAGTTGTCGGGATTGATGGTGACGGAAATATCGGTGCAGTAACCGGCCAGTGCCTCGTCGATGGAGTTGTCCACCACCTCATATACCAAATGGTGCAGCCCTCGTTCGCCCACATCGCCGATGTACATGGCCGGCCGCTTGCGGACGGCTTCAAGTCCTTCCAGTACCTGGATGTTTTCGGCGGAATAGGTGGCCGACGGGGAATTCAGTTCCAATTCTGTGTCCATGTTTTTATTTGAAATAATAATGACTTCCTATGATAAAGTTGAGTTTCTGCGTCGGATAGAACATCCAGCGCTCGTATTGTTTCGAAGACAGATTATTGAGTTCGAGGTAAATAATCGAATTGTGCATCATGCGGAACATGACCTTGGCGCCGAGATCGGTGAACGGCTTCATTTTGCGCCAGGTGCCGGGGGCGTCGTAGAGCAGGCCATAGCGGGCGCCGATGCGTTCGGTCGAGACGGAGGCCGACCATCTCGGCAGGAAATGCCATGCCACCTCGATATCGGCCTCGGAGCGCGGCATATGCCAGGCTTTCTCGAAGTGCTCCGGATCGTAGCCGTAAAAACTGTAGGCGGCATCCAGCCGCAGCACAGGCAGTATCTGCCATTGCACCTCGCCGCGCAAGGTCAGCAGGCTCAGGTTGTCGCACACCACGTCGAACTGGTTCCCGACGCCGTCGTTGCGGTTGACGAAGAACGGCGTGTTCTTCTGCCGGCGGAACGACACCTCGGCACTGTAACGCAGGCGGCGTACGGCATCCCCGCCCTGCACGCCGGCATAGACATCCCACGGCGTATAGCTGTGGGCGGCCAGTGTGCCGGGCGTCATGAACGGATTCTCGACAAGCAGGTCGCGGTAGGTGCGCAGCTGGACGCCGCCCCGCACGCCGGCATAGGGCTGCGCCGAGAGCCAGCCGTGGTACTGTACCTCGAGTTCCGGCCAGATGCGCCATTTCAGGCGCAGGCCATCTTCCTTGACAAAGTAGGTCGGCAGGCCGGCTTTGACGGTAAACCAGTCGATCCGGCGCGTCAGGCGGGCAGTCGCCCCGAGCGACACAACCCACGAGAGCGTGTCGAAGCGGGAGGAGCGGCGGATGTGGTCGGCCTCGGCAGACAGCGTGAAAAAGCCGAGCGGCATGCTTCCGGAGAGGTATTTCCAGTTCTCGCGGTAATCGTGGTTATCCTTGATGCCGCGGTATCCGCCCCTGGCATCCAGGTCATGTCCGTAGGCGCCGGGCAGGGTCTGCATATGGGCTTCGGCGTCCGCCAGCAAGTAACGGTTGCGATTGTTGATCACGGTGTCCGGCATGATGAAATAATTGTACCCGTAACCGTGCGTGACGCGACGTGCCAATGTGGTGTGTGCATCCCAGGTCATCCGCTCGGCAAAGTATTTCCCATACAGAGTCAACTGGTTGTCAGACTGTTTTGAAGGCACTCTGAGGCCGTTGCCCAGCCGGGTCTTGCCCCGGAGCGAGAAATGGGTGAAGTCGGCGCCGTAGGCCACCCGCCCGTTCCGGCCGGAATGGTATCCTGCGGCGATATCCTTAACGCGATAGTTGCCGGCACCTTCCGAGAGATAACCGTGACTCAGCGTTGCAGTGTCGGCCGCATCCGGCAGTTTCGGCTGCGGCACCTCCGTCCCGAGCCCGAGACGTCCCTGCTGCGGGGTCACAATATATTCAAAAACGGGTTGCAGCCGGGTAGTGTCGTACACGCCGGGCGCCACGAGCTGCTTCTGTGCATCAGACACACTGGGCTGATAGGGTTTGACGAGGGTCAGCGACTTCGAAAGCTGCTCCTCCTGCGCCCACAGCCCGATGGCCGACAGCAGCCATGCGCCGCAGAGCGTCAGCCGCAGAAAGCGGCATGCAGAGAGATGTATGCTGTTCTTACTCATGGCTGCTTGTTTTCTTCGGGTTGCAGCGCGTCGATCCGCGCCTTGACTTTCCGGGCCTCCTCCAACACGCCGTCATCCTTCACGGCGTAGTTATCGAGGACACTCTGGATGGTATGGGACGCCTGGAACAGGTCGTCCGTGGCGATATAGACTTCGGCCAGCCGGATGAAACTCCGGGCGGTCCAACAGGTCTGCGAGGTATTCTTGCCGGCGAAGTCGAATACAGCCTGTTCGGCATCCTTGTATTTTTTCGTGGCGTAAAGCAGATCGACCGTCCGGAAGTTGGCCTCCGCCCCTTCGGCGCTCAACGCCTCTTCGGAAAGCCGGCGGAACAAGGCCAGTGCCGCGGTCGTATCCTTTTGCGCGAGATGAGACGAGGCCGCCTTGAACCGGGCCTCGCGCACCTGCGCCGGCGTGGCCTTCTGCATCGCCGTCACGGCATCTGCCGCCCGGAGAACCTCTTCGTAATGTTTCAGCCGGAACTCTGTCCGCAGGATGCCCAGACGGGCTGCAGTCATGTTTTCCGGCAGTTCGGCCAAGGCAGAAAGCTGCGTGTAATACTTCAAGGCCTCTTCGTCATTATTCTGTTCATAAAGAAGTTGTGCCAATTCCGAAACAGCCTGTTCCGAATAAAGGCTGCGCGGCGCATCGGCCACCCGGCGATAATGCTGAACGGCGGCTTCAAGGTCACCCGCCTGCCGGCAGCAACTGCCGAGATAATAATGCGCAGACAGGGCGAACGCACCTTCGGGCCAGCGTTCCAGATAGCGCCCGAGTGCCTCGCGGGCCGCCTCCGTCCGACCATCCATATACATCCTTTCGGCTACGGAATAGGTCAGCGAATCCTGCTCGGTCACCGTCAGGTTTACCTGCTGATGCTCGAGCGAACGGGCATATTCGAAGTACGAATCGGCATCTTCGCGGTCCATGTAGATGGTCCGGATACCGATCAGCGCGCTGCGGGCTTCGGGAGAATTGGGGAATTCATCCACTACCCGCTTGTAATATTTCATGGCACTTTCGGCATCGTTGCGGTTGTAACAGGCCAGACCGAGCTGCGACAATGCCTTGCTGACATAAGAACTGTTCGGATAATCGGAGATGACTTTCTCGTACCAGGTTATGGCCTCAGCCATGCGCTGGCCGGCCATGCAGGCACGGCCCGTCTCGTAGAGTGCATCGTCGGCATAATCCGAGTCGGGATAGTCGGCCAGCAGCCTGCCGAGCGTGGCGATTTTGCTTTGATGGTTGCCCAGCAGCCCCTGGCAGAAACCCTGCTGGAACAGCGCATAGTCGGCATCGGCCATGCGTTTTTCGCTGACCTCGCGGTAGGCGGCGATGGCCTGCAGATATTCCTTGCGCATGAACAGGCAGTCGCCGATGCGGTTGCGGGCATCTCCCCAGGCCGGCTCATCGGCCGGGATTGCAGCGGCGAACTGGTTGAACCAGGTGGCCGCCGCATCGTAGGCGTTCATGGCAAAATAGCTGTAGCCCAAGCCGTAAGAAGCATATGGATATTCCTGAAGGTCGCGTACGCTATCATCGGCCAGGAAGCGCTTGTAATAAGTGACCGCCTCTTTCGGATTCCCGTCGGCAGCCAGGGTCTCGGCCATCCAGAAGCATGCCTGCGAGGCCAGCCGGCTGTCGTGCCGTCCATATTCCAGCGACTGCCGGAGCAGACTGGCGGCCGTCGCATAATCGTGTGCATCGAAGCATTCCACGGCCCGGAAGAATGCCACGCGTTGGTATGCGGCCGCCACATAGTCCACGTTGAGGTCGGCATGTTCCAATGTCTCGAGTGCGGCGGCATAGTTCTTCGTCTCGCCGTAGGCCGTCACCAGATAATTGTAAACCTGTCGGGCATGGGGTGAATCGGGATATTTGGCGAGATAGTCGGTAAAGCGCCGGATAATCTCGCTGAAGGGCGCATACGAAAGCTCGTAGGTCAGCACGGCCTCGTGAAACAGCGCATCCTCCTGCAGCAGCGTGTCGGCATCAGACTGCCCGGCGACATGGAAAGCCGCCAGGGCCTTGGGTTTGGCGTCCTCTGCCAGATAGCATCCCGCCAGATGATAGGCGGCATGTTGTCCGACCACCGTCGTGTCTGCCGCAGCCTTCTCCAGATAGGGCATCGCCTTGGCGTACTGTTTCAGCGCATAGTAGGTGAAACCTATCTCGTACTGGTCGGCCGCCGTGGGAACCATCCCTTCCGTTTTTTCGAAAGCATCCCAATAGATGGCGGCCCGCCGGTAGTCCTTCAGACGGCTGTGGGAGGCCGCCACCACACGGTAGAGACCCGCCTGGTAATTCAGATCGGTGATAATGAGGTCGTGGGTATAATCGACGACATCCTGGAAACGTCCCTGGTCGAAATAGACATGGGCCACATAATAGGCCGCCGCCGTGCCGTATAACGGACTGCCCTCCAGCTTCGCCAGTCCGGAAAGCGCCTCTTCGTACCGGCCGGCCTCATAGTCGGCGATGGCCATGTATAGCTGTGCATCCTCGGCATATATCGACGTGCCGCCGGCCACCCGCCCGAAAAGCGCCCGGGCGCGGTCGCGGTCGCCGGTCATGCGGCAGGCGTATCCCAGTTTGTACAGGCAGGCGTCACGGTCTTCCGGCCTGAGCAGGTCGATGTCCACCTGGTCGAGCCACCGGACGGCTTCGTCAAAATGTTCCTCACGGTAATTCTCGCTCGCCAGGTAGTAGCGGGCATAGACACAGAGCGGATGATCCGGATAGCGGTTCAGGAAATCCTCCATCCGCGCCGGTCCGTCCGGTTGCCCGGTAAGCAGTGCCGATGCCGCATCGTAAAAAACAGCGTCCTGATAGTTGAGCCGCGTGGTGTCACGCCCGGCAAGTGTCTCCGAAAGCAGATGCTGTGCCGGCGCATATTGGCCGGCTCCGAAAAACGCCTCGGCCCGTGCAAAAGGGTCGGGCCGCCGGAGACTGCCCTGCGGACTCACAGCCCGCGCCATGGTGCCGGAGCCCAGCAGCGCCGTCACCAAAAAAGTGGCATAGAATGTTTTAAACCGCATCAATACGCTTCGTTCAATAGTCCGTATAAAAACGGATAAAGATACGTATTTTCCGCGTAACTCCGGCCCGTTCAAGCCGGGATTTTATTAACAAAAAACGGATTTCCGGAAGCCGGAAGAACAGTTTCTCAGTTCGACGGCATCATCTTCAGGAAAGCCACCTCCTGCGGGGACAGAAAACGCCATTTACCGCGTTTGAGTCCCTTCTTGGACAGGCCTGCGAAATAGACCCGGTCGAGTTTCTTGACGTTGTAGCCTATCGCCTCGAACATGCGCCGGACAATGCGGTTGCGGCCCGAGTGGATCTCCACGCCGACCTGCGACGGATCTTCGTCGTTGGCATACGCCACGGCATCGGGTGCGATAAAGCCGTCGTCGAGATCGATGCCGTCGGCCAGACGCTTGAGGTCTTCCTCCGAAATGGCACGGTCGAGCTGCACCTGGTAAATCTTGCGCATATGGTTGGCCGGATGCGTCAGCTTGAGTGCCAGTTCGCCGTCGTTCGTGAACAGCAGTACGCCGGTGGTCTGACGGTCGAGCCGTCCCACCGGATAGATGCGTTCGCGGCAGGCGTAGTGCACGAGATCCATCACCGTCTTGCGGTCTTTCTCGTCATCGAGCGACGTGACAAAACCTTTCGGTTTGTTCAGCAGCACGTAAACCTTGCGTTCGGGCATCAGGTCCTTGCCGTCAAAGGTGACGACATCGGCCGGATTTACTTTGACGCCGAGCTCGGACACAATCTGACCGTTCACCGCAATCCGGCCGGCCTGGATGTACTCATCGGCCTCGCGGCGCGAGCAGAGACCCGAATTGGCGATGTACTTGTTGAGACGCAGCGGTTCGGTATAGACGACGTCCGGATAATCAGGCACCACAATCTTCTTGCGGGCTTTGGGTTTCGGTGCCGGACGACGCGGGGTGCGGGGTGCTTCTTCGTTGCGGCTGTATCCATTGTCGGGCCGGTCGTTCGCATCGACGCGGCTGTAGTGCGGAGCACCGGTTGCGCGGACGATGCGTTTGCGTTTCTGGCGCGGCGCCCCGATGGCATTGCCGTTGTCGGGCTGCACGGGCGTGTGGCCCTCATAGTCTTCGGGGGTGTACATGTTGCCGGTATCGGGCCCGAGATTCTGCAGCGCCTGGGTGTTGTCCTGCACCGGCTGCTCCTCGTCCCGGCGGGTATAATAGGGTCTGTGGTCCTCGTTGCCGTCGCGGCGGTAAGGCCTTCTTTCGCCGTAATTGTCATCTGCGCGGCGGTTGTAATACGGGCGGCGGTTCGTGCCGTCATCCTGCGCATCGCGGCGGTAATACGGCCGGGTGTTTCCATCGCCTTGGCGACGGTACGGACGGCGTTCCCCGTTGTCTTCGCCGTTCTGGCGGTATGGCCGGCGTTCCCCGTTGCTGTCATCGCGGCGGTAAGGTCTCCTTTCGCCATAATTGCCGTCCTGACGGCGGCTGTAATACGGCCGGCGGCCAGACTCGCCCTCTTCCTGGGCATCTCGGCGGTAATACGGCCGCTGGTTTTCACCGTCTTCATAACGACGGTACGGACGGCGTTCTCCGTTGTCTTCGCCGTTCTGGCGGTAAGGCCGGCGCGTGCCGCCCTCCTCGTCGTAACGACGGTAAGGTCTTCTTTCACCGTCGAATCCATCCTGGCGGTTGTAATACGGACGGCGTCCGTTCTCACCGTCCTGTGCGTAACGGCGGTAATACGGGCGGGATGAACCCTCCCCGTTGCGGCCATATCCGCCGGATGAACGATAGCTGCGCGGCCGGTAGCCGTCTTCGCCGTCTGCATGTCCGGAAGCGGACGGACGGTCTTCTTTGTCTGCGCCTTTACGCGCGTCGGATGTGTTCTCAGCAGAGGTTTCTTCAGAATTCACCGGACGATCCATATTCGGGTCACCAGTGACGTTGGTATTTTCCATAATGTTGATTTAATGTAAGTTACATCAATTATTTTTACTCACGTATATAACGATGGAAAGATGTCTTGTATAACCATCTTATTTGCGGGACAAAAATACATCTATTTTACAATTCACCAAGTCTTCGGGGGAAAAAAATAACACAACGTCACCTGGCATCCAGCAGAAAGACTGTCGGCCTTTTGTGCAGGTCAGCCGTTTTTCCCTGCCACTCGGCCGCCGTATGGGTCGCCACCGTCTCGGCGGCTGGATCGCTCAGGTCTGTCGCAATGCAGAGCCGCGTGGCGGGCTTGCAATACTTGAGCAAATCCTGCCAGAGGGACATGTTGCGATAGGGCGTTTCGATGAAAATCTGGGTCTGGCCTTCGGTCTGCGAGCGTTTTTCGAGTGTGCGGATGGCGGCGGCACGTTCGGCCGGCTTGACCGGCAGATAGCCGTTGAAGGCAAACGACTGGCCGTTCATGCCGGAAGCCATCAGGGCGAGCAGCAGCGACGACGGACCGATGAGCGGCACGACGCGAATGCCCATCTGGTGGGCCATGCGCACGGCTTCGCTGCCGGGATCGGCCACGCCGGGCACACCCGCTTCCGAAATAACACCCACGTCACCTTGGCGGAGCGGGCCGGCCAGTTCAGCCAAAGCCTCAGGGCCGGTATGTTCGTTGAGCAGATGGAATGTCAGCGTATCGATGGGTACCGGCATCCCGACGCGGGCGAGAAACCGGCGGGCGGTCCGCACATCCTCCACGAAGAAACAGCGCAGCGTCCGGAGAACCTGCAGCGTGTTTTCGGGCAGGTCGCCGGCGCCGGATGCGGCACAGAGGGTGTTGGGGACGAGATAAAGCGCCATCGTTTTTCTTTGGACGCAAAAGTAATGATAATGTTGTATTTTTGCCATCCGAAAAACACGCGTCATGAAAACGATTCTCGTCACCGGTGCCGCAGGACAGCTCGGACAGTCCATCCGCAAGCTGGCTCCCCTCTACCCTGCCTTCCGTTTTGTGTACGGCGACCTGCCGGAGCTCGACATCACCGACAAAGCCTGCGTGAAGGCATGGCTGACAGAGCATGCGCCGGACGTCATCGTCAACTGCGCGGCCTATACGGCGGTGGACCGTGCCGAACAGGACAAGGAAACCGCCCGCCGTGTCAATGTGGACGGCCCGGCTGTGCTGGCATCCTGTGTCCGCGAGGCAGGCATCCGGCTCATCCATATCTCCACCGACTACGTTTTCGACGGCCGGTCCGAAGCACCCTATACCGAAGACGACGCACCGGCGCCGACGAGTGTCTACGGCGTGACCAAACTGGCCGGCGAAGAGGCCGTCCGAAGTGCCGGCTGCAACGCCGTCGTGGTGCGCACGGCGTGGCTGTACTCGGAATTCGGCCGGAACTTCATGAAAACAATGCTCTCCCTTGCCGCCACGCACGACACGGTCCGCGTGGTATGCGACCAGCGCGGCACGCCGACGTATGCCTCCGACCTGGCCGGTGCGCTGCTGACCATCGCAGGCGTACCGTTCACGGGATTCAGCCTGTACCATTATACCAACGAAGGCGTCTGCACCTGGGCCGCTTTCGCAGCGGCTATTTTCCGCATGGCCGGCCTGGACACGCAGGTAATTCCCATCCCGACCTCCGAATATCCCACACCGGCCACCCGGCCGGCCTCCAGCTGGCTGGACAAAAGCCGCATCAGGCAGGCATTCGGCATCGACATCCCGCAGTGGGAAGACGGCCTGCAACGGGCCCTCCGGGCGCTTCAGCTCCTGGAACTGTCGCAGAAACAGGCCTGAACGTCAGAACCCGATGCGCAGCCCTGAAATCCACTGACGGCCGGGCAGCGGCACATTGCCGATGTCCACCTGCTGGCTGTCCGTCAGGTTCTCCCCTTCCAGATAACAGACCACGCGTCCCGACGTCCATTGCAGTTTCAGGCCAACCGCCGCAAACGGCTTGTAATCGCACAGCCCGGCCGCAGGATGGCTCTCGTAGCCGGCCGCATTCGTCACGACGGTGTCAAGGTCATAGGCGGCATACGACCCGATGCGGTCCTGCCAACGGCAACGGAGCTGCAAGGTCAGCCCGGCCGGCAGGCTGACATCGGCGGCCACCGACAGTTTGTGCCGCAGCGCATGGAAACCATAATTGCTTACATAGACGGCTTCGCGGTCCATACGGGTCTGATGGATATAAGTGTAATCCAATGAGATGCGCCGGATCGGCCATTTCCCGCCCAGCCAAACGTGCGGAAACATCCTGGCTTCCAGGTTGAATCCTTTGTTGTCCATAAGGAAAGCCGCGGCATGAAGCGTACTGTACGACGGGCCATGCACCTCGACCGAATCGGCCGGCACAATCCAGTCTATCATATCGGTCTGACGGCGCACAAAGGCTTTGACCGTACCGTCGAAAGCTGCCGAATGCCAACGCCCGCCAAGCGTCCATTCGCCGGTTTTCTCGGGTTTCAGCCCGACATTGCCCTCCTGTGTGGGCGAGTGGTAATAGAGCTCCGTGAACGTCGGCATACGCCGGGCCGTATTCCAGGCGGCGAAAAGGCGCACCCGTCCTGTACCGGGCCGCCAGCTGGCATCGATGCCCGGACAGAAGCGGAACCGATGGTCGAGTGCGGTGTTCAGAATGGCCGTCACACCTGCCGAAACAGTCCAGTGGCTGAGCACGATGTCATGTTCCAGATAATAGCTGATACCGGTGCGGCTGTCCCGCCGGGTATAGAGGCGGTTGCTGTGGCGGATGTCCACATATTCGGACGGCTGCATCGGGCGTCCCAGCGCCGTAGAAAGAATCGCTTCGCTGCGGAAATCGGCGCCGACGGCCGTCCGGCCCAGCCGCCATGCCGTCTCTGCATTCACGCTCAAGCCATAGACATCGGTCATGTGGTAGTTCTCCTGCCACGGGCTCACGCCGCGGACCAACTGGTAATGGTCGAGCGACCGGATGGCGTAGGCGGTGGGTGTCCACTGCACAGCGCCGGAGGTCTTTGCCGAAACCGAAGCGATGTATCGGCGGTTTTCTTCGTATTGGTCGGGCCAGGCGCCCGAATAGAACGTGTTCGCGCCATAATCGGCTCCGCTCAGGCCGAGTTGCCAGGCCAGCGTCGTCTCACGCCACGCCGCCCTGCCCTGCCAGAAACCGCGCCACTTTCTGAAATCGCTGTGCGGAAGGGCGCCGTCGCTCCGGACATAACCGGAAGATACCGACTGACGGACCATGTCCCCCGAGGCGGCCAGACGCAGGTCGGCACCCGCCGTGCCTGCACTGCCGGCCGTCAGCCCGGCCGAAACATGCCGCCCCGCCGGTGCATTCCCTGCTGCAGAGGACGCTTTCGTCACGATGTTGATGGCGCCCGAAAAAGCACTTGAGCCGAAGATGCGCGAGGCAGCACCCTCCAGGATTTCGATGCGGTCGATGTCGTCGAGAGCCAGGGGCAGGTCGGCCGACAGATGCCCCGTGTGCGGCGACGAAACGTTGACCCCGTTGAGCAGGATGACCATCTGGTCGTGCGTGCCGCCATTGATGCTGATATCGGTCTGGATACCAAATATGCCGCGCTGGCGTACATCGACGGAGGCGGCATATTTGAGCAGGTCTTGGACGGATTGGGCGGGACAGTCTGCGATATCTGCAGCCGTCATCACCCGCACCAGCCGGGCGGCCTGCCCCAGCGGCAGCGCCACGCGGCTGGCGGTGACCGTCACCTCATCCGTATCCACCTCCCGGGTGCCAGTGTCCTGCGAAATCTGCTGTGCTTCCTGGGCACGGGCTGTCTTGGGGGCCGCCGAAAGCAACGTGGCCACCGAAAGGGTACAAATGACGACCTCGCGGTGAAGCGACAGGAAAGCGGCGTCACGGTGCCGGGTGAACTGATGCCAACGGATGACGTTGGCTTTTATCTTACGGAAGAATCTGTACATAAAAATTTATGCGGTATAAGTATGGTCGATGAGTATCTGGAATTCGTAGTCCGGGAACTGCCGCCGGAGTTCTGCGGCGACATCTGCGGCAAAGGCGCCGTCATCGGTCACTTCGTCATCCGGCACAATGTCGAGCGTAATGATGTTGTCTTCTTCGTAAACATAGAAGGCATGCACTTGGATGACATGCGGAAAGGCAAGGGCGGCGCGCGTCACCTGCGTCTGGAGCTGGGCCAGCGCACCGGTGTATGTGGCATAGACGCCGACGTTGGTCACCATGCCGTAGGTCTTCATCAGATCGGTGGCGATGGCCCGTGACAGACCGTGTATCTCTCTGGCTGTCATGGTGTCGGGCACACTGACGTTCATCGAGCCGATGATGGTGTTGGGGCCGTAATAGTTGAGGATGATGTCATAGACGCCCTGCACGCCGAACTGCTGTATCACCCGCTGGCGGATGGCCGCGACCAGATCTCTTGAGGCGCTTTTGCCGAGCAGCTGGCTGACGGGTGCCCCGAGCATCTCGACTCCGGTTTTGATAATGACCAGCGAAATGAGTGTGCCGAAAATGCCGTCGAGGTTGACATGGCACAGCAGCAGCAGGATGGCCGAGACGAGGGTGGCCAGGGTAACGGCTGCATCCGACAGGGCATCGGCGCCGCTGGCCCGGAGTGCATCGCTTTTCAGGCGGTCGCCCTGCCGTTTCACATATCTTCCCAGCAGCAGTTTCACGACGATGGCCACTACGATGACTGTCAGTGTCGCCTTTGTGTACTCTGGCACGACGGGGTGGATGATTTTCTTGACCGATTCGATGAGCGAGGCGACACCGGCCGCCAGCACGATGAGTGCGATAGCCATGGCGCTGAAGTATTCGATGCGGCCGTGTCCGAACGGATGCTGCCGGTCGGGCGGCCGTTCGGAGAGTTTGGTCCCGATTATCGTGATGACCGACGACAGGGCATCGGTCAGGTTGTTCACTGCGTCCATGATGATGGCGATACTGCCTGCCACCAGGCCGACTGCTGCCTTGAATGCGGCCAGCAGCACATTGGCGGCGATGCCGAGGATGCTGGTGCGTATAATTTGTTTGCTGCGTGTTCCTTCCATGTTTTTCCTGCCGGATGTGTCCGGTTTTTCAGCGGCAGCGAAATTAGTGGTTTTCTGGCTACAAATGGAATCTCTTCTCTAAAAAGTGACGCTGTTTTCAACGCTTTGGCGTACCTTTGCGGTATATTAAGTTTCTAACGGACGACTGCATGAGACCGTATTATCACCATGTCAATTACTATGAGACGGACAAGATGGCCGTCACGCACCATTCTAACTATATCCGGTGGATGGAGGAAGCCCGCATTGACTTTCTGGAACAGATCGGGTTCGGCTATCGCAAGCTCGAGGAAGACGGCATTGTATCGCCTGTGATTGGCGTAACCTGCGAATACAAGGCCTCCACTGCCTTCGGCGACACCGTCCGCATTGATGCTTTTGTGAAAGAGTTCAGTGGTGTCCGGCTTGTCATTGGCTATGAGATGCGGAATGCCGACACTGGCGCCTTGGTTCTGACTGGCCAGACCCGCCACTGCTTTGTCGACGGCCAGGGCCGTCCTGTCATTCTCGCCCGTTCCTTCCCTGCCTTTGCCCGGAAGTTGCAGGAGATGAAAGAAGCCGCCGACGCGGCTGAATAAAGGCACAGTGGATATTTCCGGGCAAACTCCATGTACCCTGACACCTAACGGAAAACGTGCTGAAAATATATCGTGCCGGTCGCTGGAATCGGGAACTCGCTTCGCTCAGACATCCCGATTCCGGACGCTCCCGCCACGATTATTTTCTACGCGCCTTTTCCAATGGCACCGTGGGCACATGGAGTTCGCCCGAATGCACAGGCAGCTCCGCCGTAAGCGCGGTTGAAAAAATCATGCGTTGATTTCCCAGTATCCGTTACGTTTACCATTGCGACGAGAGAGGATGCCTTTTCCCTGAAGGCTGACTGTGAGGCGCTTGACGGTGGCGATGGATTTTCCGATGGTCAGTTTTAGCTGTTCCTGCGTTATGCGGGGATTTTCGCTTACGGCTTTGATGATGGCAAGCTCTTCCAGAGTGCAATTCAAAGTATCAAATTGAGACTTTGAAGGAGTAGGCGTGATACTTTGGGCGGCGACGTGCATTTCACGATTGGAGAGGGGTGTGTCCTCGGCGAATATAAGATTCCGAAAGAAGCGAACCGGAGCATCGGCGATATAGTTGGCGGATGTCTCCGGGCGCACTCCATGCCCCATGGCGCCCGACGGAAAACGTGCTGAAAATATATCGTGCCGGTCGCTGGGTGTCCGGGCGTACTCCATGCCCCATGGCACCCGACGGAAAATGTGCTGAAAATATATCGTGCCGGTCGCTGGGTGTCCGGGCGCACTCCATGCCCCTTGGTACCCGACGGAAAATGTGCTGAAAATATATCATGCCGGTCGCTGGAACCGGGAACTCGCTTCGCTCAAACATCCCGATTCCGGACGCTCCCGCCACGATTATTTTCTACGCACCTTTCCCGATGGTATCCATGGGGCATGGGGTACGCCCGAATTAACAGATAAACATCCTCACCGGTCTGAGCCGGGACGCTTCCCTTCCTTTCCACCCTGCTCCGGCCAATTCCACTGGCAAAGATGTCGCTACAACCGACCTTTCCCAAGTTCGTCCTTGAGATAGGAATAGACATAGACGGGACCTTCTTTGTAGAGGGCGGTGGCCGGGTCAGAAAGTTTCAGGAATATTTCTGAAGAATAGACCACATCCAGGGCCTTTTCGAGGTCGAGGTTATAGTCGGACATCACGCGGGCTACAAGGTCGGCTACAAGGCCTTCTTTGAGGTATTGAAAATTCTCGCTCATAGTTTGTGCAGGGTTTGGATGGCAGCCTCTGTGCCAAAAAAGTACTGAAATGTTATGCCCTTCAGGTACTTGATTCGGCGTAAGAGCTCGTTGAGGCCGATGCTTCCGTTTTTGAAGTTGCGGATTTGGGCGCCAACTTTATCGTTGGCTATGGGACCATAGATGATGTCATAGTCGTGAAGAGGGGTGTCGGAGTAGTTCTCTCGATTGTCATAGACAAAACGGGCCCATTCCTCGGTGTACGCATCGAATGTCTTGACCTTTAAAAAGCCGGAGGTCATGACAGTGTCATCAAATTCAAACTCGGTTACGATGGGCTCACCCCCGAGAAAGGCGACCTTGCTCTCGGCCATTTCGATGGCTTGGCGTTTGTCGGCGGATAGGTAAAAACCCTTGCCGAAGTCCTTCCCCGGACGGGATTGAGAAAGATCTATCACATCGATGGTGACGTTGGAGCCATGGTATAATATCATATCAACTGCCCTCCCTTTCGTCTGCAGTATGTAGCTACATCCTCCACATTGCCCCGGAAGTCCTGCGTGAGCAGGGCTCCATAGTGCTTGTCAATATTGCCGATAGCCCCGTAGGTTTTCAGATATCGGTAGGCCTGCGAATCGGTAAGACCGAATCGTCGACCGAATTCGTTGATAAAGGCAATGATGTATTCTATCTTGTCGCGGACCGGATAGGTAGTTTCCATAATGCTATGTTCTTTTACGGTTGCAAGTTATAAATTATTTGTGAGTTCCTGGTACATTTTGAACAGGCGGGCGACGATATCAGATTCGGTGGCGTCTTTGGGGAAGCCGTAGGCCTCCAGGACGGCGGCGTCACTTGTCCATACAGTAATCCTGATATAAGGCCACAGGGCCGAAGTGCCAGTACTTGGTATCCTCGCGTTCAAGGCGACGGTAAGTGTCGGACGCATAGAACTTGGTGAGCGCATCGAGTGGACTAATATGCTCATCCTCTGCAATGAAAGATGCAACGGCGGCGGCTTTGCCGGCGAGAATCAGGTAGAGGTTTTGCTGGGTGATTTCTGCTCTCATGGCCGTGCCTCCTTTGCTTCGATGAACTTTAGGTATTTTAGAGCCTTGTCAGTATGGAAAACCATCTGGTCGATCAGGGTGTAGGTCTTGAGTTCAAGAATCAGTTCCTGTTTGTTGAGGAGTCCTTGCTCATAAAGGGCAAAGGCGGCATAGACTCTGTCGTTAGCCACGGGACCATAGACCAAGTCGTTGTCATGCGTAAAACCGCGGTTGTTACGGTTGGCATAGACGAAATCCACCCAGTCATCTTCCGGCGGGTTGGAGAAGATGAGACGCTTGAGGGCCGCTGCGGCGGTTTCGTCAAACTCATAGACGTTGACATAGCCACACGCCCCGGATGAGATTCTGCGGAGCGCCCAGTCGTGCGCTTGCTGCTCGGAAGTGGTGGTATAGAAGCCGATTCCGTAGTCCAAGGTCCGGTTGGGGATGAGGATACGGGGCTTGCGTACTATCTGGGGGCTACCGTGGTAAAGTAACATGGCGCTATTTTTTCTTCTATTTCTTCCAGAATCCAAGGCATTCCCTGGGTATGGAGGACATCGTAATGATCGGCGAGGTATTGCTTGATACCGTGCTGGTCAAAGAGAGCAGATGCGGCCTCTCCGGTGAGCCCGTGCTTGTTCTTGTAGCTTTCCAGACAGAAGGCTACGAAGAAGAGGATATCGGCGTCTCGCTTGCTCATGGTGCAAATTTATGTTTTTTTCGTGAGTTCCTGGTACATTTTGAACAGGCGGGCGACGATGTCGCTTTCGGTAGCGTCTTTGGGGAAACCGTAGGCCTCCAGGACGGCGGAGTCGTTGGCGCGGTGGGCCTTTAGCAATTCCGGGAAGAGGATGAGGTTGCCGTATAGGTCGGCCATTGACGCATCGGGATATGCCTGCCGGGCATCCAGGATCGCCTGGGCGGTTTGCTCAATTCTGGCTTTCTGCTCCTCCGTAGGTGTTGGCCAGGGGAAGTTGTTATAGACGATATCCTTAGAGTAACGGAAATCCGACTTCAAACGCCCACATACAACCCGCATCCAGGCGTTGTGAACGGATGATGTCAGAACACCGAAATGGTACAGGGTGGCATTGGGTATGATATGGGCAGAATCACTTGTCAAACATTCCGGTCCCAAGAAGCCGATAGGAATATACTCTCGCCTTTCCGAGGAGACCCGGGGAATCAACAGATAATTGCCCTTCGGCATATTCTCAACGTGAAACCTCGTCGGCTTGTCCGCCAATTTCACTGTTCCAGCACTAGGGCTTGCCAGCCGATAATCCCGAACCGCCTCAATGCGTTTCATACATTCAGGAAGCTTTATCAAATCCATGGGATTTGCGTCTCCCAGCCAGAGGCACCAACGGGGACGACGGTTGATGAACTCATCAGAGCCATACCACCGGCGGAAATACTTCCCTGCCCCCGGCTCTTTCTTGACGAATTCTTCTTTTTCATCGTCCTTGAAGAGATAGAAGCCTCCATCAATCGGCTTGTTGCCGATTCCGATTTCGGGAACCTCGCACAAGGGATGCTGGCGACTTTCAACGAATACATTTTCGCCATCAATCAGGTAACCATTGATATTCGACGCAAGAATGACTTGGCCTCCATCAAAGATTCGTCTCTGGCGATCATAGCTGCCACAAGAGAAGCCCACAATGACGCAATGCACGTGCGCTTTCACGCTGGCCTCGCTATCCCAGATGAAGGTTCGCCAGGCAAAGTCTATGTGAACACCGGCTTCCATCAGTGGCCGCCACAAATTGGCAACCTGCTCGCCCTGGGTGATAGAGTTGGTTGATACCAGAGCGGCTTGAACAGCAGGGTTGCTTTGCATCATCTCCAGCGACTTCTTGTACCAGCCGGTCACGTAATCCATATTGCCGATGTTCTTCCACTTTGCGCCAAAGACGGAAATAAGGTCGTCTTTCTGCCCGGCTGACATGATACGGGCACCCAGGAACGGCGGATTCCCCATGATGTAATCCAACTCTCCAGCCGCCACCACGTCATTCCAGTCCATCCTCAGCGCATTCCCCTCGTGGATGTTGGTGTAGGTCTTGAGCGGCAGCGGATCAAGATTGAAGCCGACGATTTCATCGGTTTCCTGCATCATCTGGCTCTCGGCTATCCAGAGGGCCGTCTGTGCCACAGAACATGCAAAGTCGTTGATTTCTATGCCGTAAAACTGGTTGATGCTGACCTTTATTGGGTCGGCCATCTCGCCGATGACGCGGTCGGTGCCGGAGATGATGCGCAGGGCGTCGTTTTCCAATCGCCGCAGCGAGGTGTACGATTCGGTGAGGAAGTTGCCTGAGCCGCAGGCCGGGTCGAAGAACTTGAGCTTGGAAATCTTATCCTGGAAGGCGTAGGCTTTGTCTTTCCTGGTCTTGGCGACAGACGTGGCCTTGATGTCGGCCAGTTCTGCTTTCAAATCGTCCAGGAAGAGCGGGTCAATGACCTTGTGGATGTTCTCGATGGAGGTGTAGTGCATCCCGCCGGCACGCCGGGTCTCGGGGTTCAGTGTGCTCTCGAACACGGCGCCGAAGATGGTCGGGGAAATCAGGCTCCAGTCGAAATCGTCGGATGCCCGCTCCAGGATGAGGCTGCGGATTTCATCGTCGATGCGGGGCACCTCGATGTCGCCGGAGAACATGCCGCCATTCACATACGGGAAGGCGGCCAGCGCTTCGTCCATGTACGGGTCGCGGTCTTCCGGCCGGGTGTCGAGGACCTGGAACAGTTCTATCAGGCCGCGGCGGAAGTCGTTGGCGCTGAACTGTGCCATGTAGTCGTGGAACATATCCTTGTTGCCGAAGATGCCGGCGTCCTCGGCGTAAAGGCAGAAGACCAGACGGACGCAGAGTTTATTGAGAGCCTTCTGCGACTCCGGATTCGACGGGTCTTTGTACTGCGCCAGAATCTTATCGTACAGTACGCCAACGATTTCGCCAGCCTGGATTGAAACCTCAAGCTCTTTCTTGAGGTGGACATGGGTGTCGTCCACGAGGAAGGAAAGCCGGTGATACTCTTTCTCCAAATCCGCCAGTTGGATGATCTCGGGTGCGTCGTTGGGACGCTCCATGTCGTGCACTTCGAACGTCTGGAAATTGCAGGCGACAATCCACCGGGGCGCCATCGAGACGGGCAGACCGGCGGCATAACGGCGGGCCTGCTGGTAGGGGGTGAGCTCCTGGCCATCGGACTGGCGATACTTGGCTTTCAGATCCACATGGGAGCCTTTCTGCTCAATCAACACCTTGGTGGACGAGATGTAGGCATCGATGAAATCGGCGCCTTTCTCTTTGGTGATGGTCTTGACCGGCACTTCGAATTCCATCAGTTTCATGGGGTTGTCGATGCCGAAGACGGTGTGCAGCAGGGAAAGCCAGAAACGCTGTGTTTCGCCTTTCTCATAGCCTTTTCCAGACCATTCCCGGACGAATGCCTTTGCCGCTTGTTTTTGAGTATTGGTTGATGCCATAGTGTTATGCAGACCGCATTACGCTTAGAATGGCAAATTTACTAAATTTCAAAAGCATAATGAAATTTCTTTAATAATCGGCCCGAAGTGACGTCATAAGGAACAGACCTCCACGCCCTGCATCATTATTAAAGATATACTTCTTTTCCAAGACTACCAAATATGACCGAAACTTTTGTGGCAAATCAAGCGGTGTTTTTGTGGCAAATCAAGCGGAACTTTTGCGGAGTGCAACACCTATATTTTTTCTACCCCTCCGTGTCTACTTTTACGAGTACAGCAAGCAAATTTTAACGGGGGCTCTGCCCCCGATCCCCCCGGCATCCTGCCGACCCGCTGAAGCGTGCTTCCTGTGCCCTCCGCACCGTCCGTGCCTTCGGGCGCACTCCATGCACCCAAGGTACCATCGGAAAAGGTGCGTAGAAAATAATCGTGGCGGGAGCGTCCGGAATCGGGATGTTTGAGCGAAGCGAGTTCCCGATTCCAGCGACCGGCACGATATATTTTCAGCGCTTTTTCCGTCGGGTACCAGGGGTGCATGGAGCGCGCCCGGACACCCAGCGACCGGCACGATATATTTTCAGCACGTTTTCCGTCGGGTACCAGGGGGCGCATGGAGTGCGCCCGGACACCCAGCGACCGGCACGATATATTTTCAGCGCATTTTCCGTCGTGTGCCAGGGGCGCATGAGGTGCGCCCGATGGGTTACCACGGCATCCCCAGCGGTCGCCGGGCTTGTGGGCGTCCCAGAACGCGTCGCCGAGCGGCCGGACGATGCTCCGACTCAATATAAGAATCCAAGCATCCAAAG
>JAFWVY010000002.1 GCA_017523725.1 Bacteroidales bacterium | reverse complement strand
TCACCAAGGAGGAGGTCGCCCGGTTGGAGACCTTGGCCGACGCCACCGGCATCGACACCCGCGGCGATTGGGAGCATACAATGGAATAAACTGAAATGCAAATACTTGCGCACCGGCGACTGCATCTATGCAGCCCAGCTGCCCGACTATCACTTGAAATGCAGGGCGAAGGCCGCAGGGTCCGTGATCACGAGCTGCGGTGCACCGTCCTCGCGCCGGGTGATGGCACAGCCGGAAGGAAGGTCCTCGGCAAAGAAATCAAAGTCCTTGCCCTCCAGAATGTAGCGGCGGTAGTCTTTCTCCAAGCGGTCACGGTCCATCAGACCGGCCATCGCATCGAGGAACTTCTCTGCCGTGAAGTCATCGACAAAGGGCTTCACAGCCTCCATCATCGGCTTCCAGGCGTTCGGTTCGCCGGTCTCCTTCTCATACACGCCGGCCAGATGGAAGGCATAGCTGAAGCCGCGCCAGTACAACAGCCAAATGTAGTCGCCGTCGTTCCAGAACTTCTCTTCCGCCTCGTCGTCGGGGGCGTTGCGATAAGGGTTGTGGTAGAGTCCGGCAAGGGCGATGTTGAAATAGGTGGCAAAATAGGAGGGATCCGCCAATCCTGATGCCACCAGCTGGTAGCCGGTCTGCA
This sequence comes from Bacteroidales bacterium, assembly GCA_017523725.1. Taxonomy (GTDB): domain Bacteria; phylum Bacteroidota; class Bacteroidia; order Bacteroidales; family UBA4181; genus JAFWVY01. The sequence goes on along the minus strand of JAFWVY010000002.1, from coordinate 1,302 downwards.
TCTCGTTGAAACCCTCGGGAAACCACACGGGGCCGTTGTTCAGCCATTTATGCCCGACCTCGTGGGTGAACAAATCCCTGCGCTTCGGTGTCAGGATGGTGTCCGCGGTGGCATCGTACCGGGAGACAAAGCCGTTGGTGAACCCGTTGCCCGTCGCCTCCCACGTGTTTTTCCGGAAGGGAAAAACAGCATCGAATAAGGCCCGTCGTATTCATCGTCCCAAAAGCTAGAAATGGCAGAATAAAAGGTCTTGAAATAGTCGGTGAGTTCCATTTTGTTCAACACAGCGTTCTTGCGAAGGGCCGTCACCAAATAGTGAAGATTTCCGTCCACCATTACCGAATCAACGGTCAGCAGCGGGTCGCCGGCAATGACCGACCATGCAATGTCGCGAACTTTTCCTTCAAAAGGCCCCGTTTCTTTTCCGGCATTGTAGAGACAGAAGACAGGGTAATCGGGGACAGACTCCCAGGTGACGGACACGGGCATTTCATCATGTTCGACTGGCACGGCAAACAGGTTTTCAGTCCGTGTGAACAGCATTTCGCTGTCGATGTCGGGACGGAAGACATCCCACAGGCAGCCGCCCGGCGAGCCGTAATCGGCAGGCAGCGTGCAGCGGACGACGTATGAAAAACGGGCCTGTCCGTTCACGAGCCGGACGGTCAGTTCGAGCGAATCCGTGTGAGTCTGCACTTCGCCTTGGCTGACGGTGAGGTCTTGAAACCAAGTCATCTGGTCTGTCATGCCGCCGTTCTCGGATGCGTAAGAGAAACGCATCGTGTCTGCGGATGAGGTCAAAACAACCGAAACACCGATCCCGTCGCCTTTCCAGGAGAGCACATAATCAATGTGTCCTGTCTCTTGGGCGTATGAAACAAATGTCAGAGTCGTCAAAAGGATAAAAAACGTTTTTCGCATTTTAATTTCAGTTTTTAATGATAAAATACTGTTGCCGGACATCGCCGTTCACATCCACTCGAAATTCTCTTTCCCGGCAATGGTCTTGAAAAGGCATTTGGCGACACCCACGTCAAGGGCCGCGCAGCCGAATCAGCTGTTTTCAGGGCGCGAAGACGCAGAAAACCGGGAACCCGCCTGGCTCGGCGCCACGCCGAAATGCCGCTTATAGACGCGGCTGAAATGCTGCGGCATGTCGTACCGCAACTGCCCGTAGGAAAGCGCCTCCATGCGCTGGTCGGCGATGAAGTTCCCATACACATCGTAACTGTTCAGGCTGTGGCGGCAATGCTCCAGCTCATCGTAGTGTATCACACTGATGTGCGGGTGCAGCACCGGCGC
>JAFWVY010000001.1 GCA_017523725.1 Bacteroidales bacterium | reverse complement strand
TTGGGGTATTTGTGGTAATGGTGCCCCGAGTCTGTCGTCTTGTAGTGCCTGCGCCGCTTGAGGCGGACCATGAGGCCGTTCTGACGGAGCAGCTCGATGAAAGCATCTCGCCCGGGCATGCTGCCGGTCTCCTCAAATAACTTCTTGACAATCAAGTATAACTTCGCGCATCCAAGGCCTGGATTATCCCGCCTGTATTCCCGGACTTTCTCCAGAACCAGAGGCTCTATGGCATTGTCGGAGAACTCCCTGTCGTCCCACTTGTAGTACGCCTGTCTGCTGTAACCAAACAGCCCGCAGAGAAGTCCGAGGGCTGTGCCCTTGAACTTGCTGCGTAGCAGATCTACTGTTTGGTGCCAGATTTTTTTCGCACTGGAATGTTGAAGGTCTTTTCTGCGAGGTCTATCATCGTGCTATAGGCCTCCGACCGCAATCTCTCCAGTTCCAAGGCCTTGCTTAGCCGCTTGTTCTCGGCCTTCAACTCCTCCACGCGCTCTTCCGGAGTTTTCTTTGCCATATCTTCTTCTGTTTCCGGCAAAGATACGATTTCTCTCTCGTTTACATACTTGTCCATCCAGCTGAAGATGATCTGACGGCTGCTCAGGTGATACTTCTCTGCTATCTCCTGGGCTGGACGACCGCCCGTCACATACTCGGATACGACGGACATCTTGTCCTCTTCGGTGAACTTGTACTTCCCGGACGGAATCTCCCGTTCATCGTACCATCCAAGGTCCTCATTCCAGAACCTCCGCTTGACTGTTTTTTGTTCCATTGACGCTTTGTTTTTGGCCCTCGCAAAGTGTCAACTTTTTTCAGTTCAAGTCAAACGCGCAGTTCGAGGCCGGAAAAAAAAGTGAGTGACGCCGGCGGTCCGCCGACGACGATAGAGCACCTGACGGGTCTGGCCCTGGGGCGCCTCGGCATGTCGTTCGACGACTTCTGCCGGTGCACCCCGGGCGAGTTCCGCGCCGCCCTCGAAGCCTTCCGCGAAGAGAGCGACGCCCGCGAGCAGGCCGCCTGGGACAGGGCCCGGTTCACGGCCACCTGCATCCTGCAGCCGCACACCCGGCGCCGCCTGCGCCCGCAGGACGTGGCACGGTTCCCCTGGGACACGGCCGCGACCGACGCACCGAAGGTGAAAAGCACCCGGGAAGGCTTCGAGGCCCTGAAGGAGCAATGGGGCGGATAAGACACAAAAAAACCGGCCTTGAGACCGGTTTTTGATATGGAGATATCTTCATCAGTATCAATGATAATGCTGAATCCTATCTATAATACACCCACCTGTATGCTCTTCGAAAGCCAGTGGGGCCAAGAAGAGAATCGGGGATGCAAGACCAAATCCCAACGCCACAATCTCATGAGAGGTAAAGCGTGCCAGAATACACATGACGATGAATGACACCACACCTAGCAAGGAGCAGATGCCACCTATCGTTTCTTTGGTTTCCTTTTTCATGGCCTTTCTGTTTAGAAACACACGTCAAATATAACAAAAATGTCGGATAATACCGTAGAATTCAAAATAAAATTGCGCGATGAGGCCGGAAATGTCGTACAAAGTCTCGGAGCCGGCATCGAAGGAGCCTCCGATGCGGCAGAGCAACTGGCGCAGCACCTGAAGATTATCGGAGAGAAATCCTCAAGAATTGTGAAGTAGGCTGCCCATGCCATTTGCGCCGTCCGTGCCTTCGGGCGCACTCCATGCACCTTGGGTACCATTGGAAAAGGTGCGTAGAAAATAATCGTGGCGGGAGCGTCCGGAATCGGGATGTTTGAGCGAAGCGAGTTCCCGATTCCAGCGACCGGCACGATATATTTTCAGCGCATTTTCCGTCGGGTACCAGGGGCGCATGGAGCGCGCCCGGACACCCAGCGACCGGCATGATATATTTTCAGCACATTTTCCGTCGGGTGCCAGGGGCGCATGGAGTGCGCCCGGACACCCAGCGACCGGCACGATATTTTTTCAGCGCGTTTTCCGCCGGGTGCCATGGGCACATGGCGTGCGCCCATGGCCCGGAAAAGCCTACAGCGGATACCCCTCGGTGTCGTAGAGCACCGTCGAAAGATAACGTTCCCCCGTATCGGGCAGAACAGCCACGATAAGCTTGCCTTTGTTCTCCGGCCGCTTGGCCAGTTCAGCGGCAGCATAGGCCGCAGCGCCCGACGAGATGCCGACAAGCAAACCTTCGGTGGCCGCCAGCCGACGACCCGTGCGGATGGCCGCATCATTCTCCACATCGAACACCTCGTCCACCACCCCGCCGTCATACGTCTTCGGGATGAAACCAGCGCCGATGCCCTGGATCTTGTGCGGACCACTCTGCCCGCCATTGAGCACGTTAGACGACAGCGGCTCGACCGCCACAACCTTGATGGCAGGATTCTGTTCCTTCAGATATTTTCCCGTGCCAGAGACCGTTCCACCCGTGCCGACACCAGCCACGAGAATATCGATCTTGCCGTCCGTCTGACGCCAGATCTCAGGACCAGTGGTAGCATAGTGCCGCTGCGGATTGGCAGGGTTCTCGAACTGCTGCAGAATGACACTGCCCGGCGTCTGGTCGCGCAGTTCCCCGGCAGCGCGGATGGCCCCCTTCATGCCCTCCGCACCAGGCGTAAGCTGCACCGTGGCGCCGTAGGCCTGCACCAGCCGGCGGCGTTCGATGCTCATAGTATCCGGCATGGTCAGAATCAGTTTATACCCCTTGACAGCGGCAACCAAAGCCAGACCGATGCCCGTATTGCCGCTGGTCGGCTCGATGATGGTGGCCCCCGGCTTCAGGATGCCTTTCCGTTCGGCGTCCTCCACCATCGCCAGCGCGATGCGGTCCTTGACGCTGCCGCCCGGATTGAAAAATTCCACTTTGACGACGACCGGCCGTTCCAGTCCGTTTTCCGCCGAGAACCTGTTCAGTTCGAGCAACGGCGTGTTACCGATAAGTCCGGTAAGCTGTTTTGCAATCTGTGTCATGATATTCCAAATAATGAGTAAAGATATTTAAATTTTGTCGAATGCCTGCCGCAGATCGGCAAGAATGTCGTCGATATGCTCCGTGCCGACAGAAAGCCGCACCGTGGACGGTGTGATGTGCTGTCCGGCGAGTTCTTCGGGCGAGAGCTGCGAATGCGTGGTCGTATAAGGATGGATGACCAGGCTCTTGACATCGCCCACGTTGGCCAGCAGCGAGAAAATCTGCAGCGAATCGATGAATTTCCATGCCGCCTCCTGGCCGCCGGCAATCTCGAAGGTGAAGATACTGCCGCCGCCCTGCGGGAAGTAACGCTGGTACAGCGCATGGTCCGGATGGCTTTGGAGCGACGGATGGTTCACCCGGAGGACTTTGGGATGGTTGCTCAGGAATTCGACGACCTTGAGCGCGTTGGACACGTGCCGCTCAATGCGGAGACTCAGCGTTTCGAGACCCTGCAGCAGAATAAAAGCGTTGAAAGGCGCCAGCGTTGCTCCGGTGTCGCGCAGCAGCACGGCACGGATGCGGGTGACAAACGCGGCGGGACCGGCTACATCGGCGAAAATCGCACCGTGATAGGACGGATCGGGCCCGCCCAGCGCGGGGAATTTGTCGGCGTTGGCCTTCCAGTCGAAAGAGCCGCCGTCCACGATGACACCGCCCAGCGACGTGCCGTGGCCGCCGATGAATTTCGTGGCGGAATGCACAACCACATCGGCTCCGTGCTCGATCGGCCGGATGAGGTAGGGCGTGCCGAACGTATTGTCTACGATGAGCGGCACACGGTGGCGGTGCGCCACGGCTGCCACGGCCTCGATATCCAGCACGTCACTGTTGGGGTTGCCGAACGTCTCAGCATAGACCGCCTTCGTCTCCGGGCGGATGGCGCGTTCGACCGCGTCAGTGTCATTAATCTGTACAATGGTGTGCGAAATACCCTGCGCGGCCAGCGTGTGCGTAATAAGGTTGAACGATCCGCCATAGAGATTGTCGGCGATGACGACGTGGTCGCCTGTCCGCGTGATGTTCTGCAGCGCATAGGTCACGGCAGCGGCGCCGCTGGCCACGGCCAGGCCGGCCGTGCCGCCCTCGAGCGCAGCGACCCGTTCCTCAAAGACCGACTGGGTCGGATTGGTCAGGCGTCCGTAAATATTACCGGCGTCGCGCAGGCCGAAACGGTCGGCGGCATGCTGCGAATTATGGAACACATAAGAAGCCGTCTGATAGATGGGTACTGCCCGTGAATCGGTAGCCGGATCGGCCTGCTCCTGCCCGACATGCAACTGCAATGTCTCGAAATGAAGTTTCTGTTTTGCCATTTTTGATATTGTTTAAAGGTTTGTGATTTCGTTTTTTCTGCCGCAAAAGTACCAGCACTGCAAAACCGCACAATGAAGGCTTGAAAATTTAGAATAAATCGTTAATTTTACGCCGTCAAAATAGAACAATCTTCTTTTAAAGTACTGTTATGAACCATTTCAAAGAATCATACCAACCCGATGAACGGGATATGGACATTATGCGCGTCCTGCAGCAGGATGCCAGACTGAGCAACAAAGAACTGGCCTCAAGGGTGCATCTTTCTACGACACCCACTTACGAGCGGATGAAACGGCTGGAACGGCTGGGATATATCCAGCAGTACACCGCCATCCTCAACGCCGAAAAACTGAACAAAGGCTTTGCGGTATTCTGTTCGGTGAAACTGCGGCGGCTCAGCAGCGAACTGGCCCAGGCCTTCACTGACATGGTGAAACAGGTGCCCGAAGTAACCGAATGCTATAACATCTCGGGCAGTTTCGACTATCTGCTCCGCATCCAGGCTCCCGACATGAAATACTACCAGCAATTCCTGCTGAACGTCATCGGCCGGCACGAAAACGTGGCATCGCTCGAAAGCACGTTCGTCATGGAAGAGATCAAGCACGAATACGGCGTGACCGTTTAATTTTTTTAACATCGGAGATGCCTTTTTTTCTCCGTTTTTGCCATATCTTAGCCGCTTCGTTTGCATATTCTTAATCTCATTCAAATGCTGAAAAAAACCAGAATCACCATCGCAGCGGCAGTCATGACGCTCATTACCCTGCTGTTCCTGGACTTTACCGGCACCATCCGCTGCTGGGCGGGCTGGACGGCCAAGATCCAGTTCCTGCCGGCCCTGCTGGCACTGAACATCGTGGTCGTCGCCGCGCTGATCGTCCTGACGCTCATTTTCGGACGCATCTACTGTTCGGTCGTATGTCCGCTGGGTATCATGCAAGACTTGATTTCGTCCCTGCGGAAAAAGAAAAACCGCTTCAGCTTCTCTCCAGAGAAAAAATGGCTGCGCTATGCGGTGCTCGCCGTGTTCGTCCTCGCGCTGATCCTCGGGGTGCATGCCCTCGTGGCGCTGCTCGCTCCTTACAGCAGCTATGGCCGCATCGCACAGAACCTGCTCTGCCCGGTTTATGAGGCGGGCAACAATGTACTGGCCGCCATTGCCAAGCATTACGGCAGTTATGCCTTCTACAGCGTGGACATCTGGATCAGGGGCATCGCGACGTTCGCCGTGGCGGTGGTTACCTTTGTCATTATCGCCATCCTGGCCTGGCGCAACGGCCGGACTTACTGCAACACCATCTGCCCGGTGGGCACCATCCTGAGTTTCTTTGCCCGTTTTTCGTGGATGAAGATCCGCATCGACGCCGACAAATGCCGCACCTGCGGCAAATGCAGCCGTAACTGCAAGGCCTCCTGCATCGACTTCAAGAACATGAAGGTGGATTACAGCCGCTGCGTGGTCTGTGGCAACTGCCTGGAAAACTGCAGCTTTGATGCGCTTCATTATACCAGGCGTCCTGCCGCGAAGCCGGCGGAAGCCCCGGCCGAGACCGTTCCGGCCACCGACACCGGCCGCCGGAATTTCCTGGTGGGAACCGCCCTCGCCGCTTCATCTACGCTGTTGGCTCAGGAAGACAAAAAAGTGGACGGCGGTCTGGCAGTCATCCTGGACAAGCAGCCGCCGGAGCGGACTACTCCCCTGACGCCTCCGGGCTCCATATCCGCCGCCAACCTGCACAGACGCTGTACGGCCTGCCAGCTCTGCATTTCGCAGTGCCCCAACGGCGTGCTGCGCCCCAGCACCGACCTGATGACGCTGATGCAGCCTTTCATGAGTTACGAGGACGGCTACTGCCGCCCCGAATGCAACCGCTGTTCCTCGGTCTGCCCGACCGGTGCCATCCAGCCGCTGTCGCTGGCCGACAAGTCGAGCACGCAGATCGGACATGCCGTCTGGGTGGGCAAGAACTGCATCCCCCTCGTCGACCGTGTCGAGTGCGGCAACTGTGCACGCCATTGTCCTGCCGGTGCCATCGAAATGGTTCCTATGAACCAGGCCGACCGCAATTCACTTAAATATCCCGTCTTGAACGAGGCCCGCTGCATCGGCTGCGGCGCCTGCGAATACGTGTGCCCTGCCCGTCCGTTCTCGGCCATCTATGTCGAAGGTCACGAAGTACACAAAACCATCTAAAGAAGTACAGTTATGGCAAATGATATCAACCGAAGGAATTTTCTGAAAGCGCTGGGTGGCGGCGTCGTCGCTTCGTCTGCGCTGCTGGCCGCCTGCACCGGCAAGGACCGGAAGGGTGCTGCGTCGCAGGACGCCGCCGCAGGCCAGATGACCATGCGTGTGAACCATAATACGGGCGACAAGGTGGGATTGCTCGGATACGGCATGGTGCGTCTGCCGTCACAAGGCAGAACCATCGACCAGGACATGGTCAACCGGCAGGTGGACTATGCCATCGAGCATGGCGTGAACTATTTTGACACATCCCCCGCCTACAGCCAGGGTCTTTCGGAACGGGCCACGGGCATCGCCCTGCACCGCCATCCGCGCGACAAATATTTCATCGCCACGAAACTCAGCAATTTCTCGGCATCGACGCAGACCCGCGAGGGTTCCATCGCCATGTTCGAGACATCGCTCAAGGAACTGCAGGTGGACTATATCGACTATCTGTTGCTGCACTCCATCGGCGGCGGCAACGATGCCATCGCGGAGTTCAACCAGCGTTTCATGGACAACGGCATCCTCGACTGGCTCGTGGAGCAGAAAGCGATCGGACGCATCCGCAATCTCGGTTTCTCGTACCATGGTGACATCGCGGTCTTCGACATGCTGCTCAAATGGATGGACGAGGGACGCTACCACTGGGACTTCGTCCAGGTGGAGCTCAATTATCTGGACTGGGAATGGGCGAACGAGATCAACCGCAGGAATACGGATGCTTCTTATCTGTACGAGGAGCTGACCAAACGGAGCATTCCCGCCGTCATCATGGAACCGTTGCTGGGCGGCCGTCTGGCCAATGTGCCGGAAAAAGTCGTGCAGCAGATGAAACAGATGCGGCCGGAAGACAGCATCGCTTCGTGGGCGTTCCGTTTCGCCGGTTCGCACGAGAATGTGCTTACGGTGCTTTCGGGCATGACGTACATGGAACACTTGCAGGAGAATGTCAAGACTTTCTCGCCGCTGGATCCGCTGTCCGAAAAGGAAGAAAAGTTCCTGCTGACCATCGCCGAGGACATTTACAACCTGAAGGATATCCCCTGCAACGAGTGCAACTATTGCATGCCTTGTCCCTACGGCATTGACATTCCGGGCATCTTCTCCCATTACAACAAGATGAACCACGAAGTCAACATGCCCGACAAGAAGCAGAGTCCGTCCTACCGCAAGCAGCGCCGCGCCTTCCTCGTCGGCTACGACCGTTCGGTGCCGCGGCTGCGCCAGGCCAACCACTGCGTCGGCTGCAACCAGTGTTCGCCCCACTGCCCGCAGCGCATCAACATTCCGCGCGAGTTGCGCCGGATCGATACTTTGGTGGAGAACCTGAAACGCGACGGCAAGGTGGAGGACACCACTATCTGACAGGCTTGTCCCGGCTCCGAAGGTTCCGAAGGGTTCCGAAGGAATATGCTTCTCAGACCGTCGTGCCTGTGGCGCGGGTCTTCCTGCGGCCATCTGCCATGTTCCGATGCTTTCGAAGCGTTTCGAAGGAATATGCTTCTCAGACCGTCGCGCCATAGGCGCGACCCCTCCCACCGCTGCGCGGCGGGCCCCGACCTCTAACAGCCGAGGGTGGCTAGGGTCTTCAAAGCATATTCCTTCTCCACTTATGGAGAGTTCCGGCAGGTTGCCCCGGGCAAACCCTGGCCGCCCGTGGCTATGAACGGAAGGGGCCCGCGCCGAAGGCGTGGGAGGGATGAGCGAAGCGAAGGTTTGCCGGGGCAAGCCTGCCGGAACGGTATCCTCCAAGAAAAAAAGGAAAGGACAAAGCTGCCGGGACGCAGACTTTTCACAAAGGAAGCACGCCTGCGGTAACGTTTTTTTATTACTTTTGTGCCGCCAGCGAAAGGGGTGCCGGCCTTCGTGCCGCGCTGAGATCATACCCGTAGAACCTGATGCAGATAATGCTGCCGTAGGAAAATGAACATGGAATACACCATATTTTCGATTTGCCGTATCATGACATACGGCGTCCCCGCCGCCGGAACGCTCCGGCCTGTCCATTCTATATCCGCGAAAAAATGACACCGGTACAGTTCATCACACACCGTACAGCCCGCTACGGTTATGTCGAAGGCGCCCTGCTGGCGCTGGAAGGCGGATGCCGCTGGATCCAGCTGCGCATGAAGGAAGCTTCGGACGAAGAGGTGGCAGAGGCGGCCCGGCAGCTGCTGCCGCGTTGCCGGGCCTGCGGCGCGGTGTTCATCCTCGACGACCGGGTGGCGCTGGCCAAAGAGATTGGCGCCGACGGCGTACACCTCGGCAAGACCGACATGCCCGTCGCGGAGGCCCGCCGCCTGCTGGGCAACGGTTTCATCATCGGCGGTACGGCCAACACCCTGGACGACATCGTATGGCACGCACGGCAAGGCGCGGATTACATCGGCTGCGGGCCGTTCCGTTTCACCGAGACCAAGAAGAACCTGGCACCGGTTCTGGGACTGGAAGGCTACCGGCAAATCATGGCCGGCCTGCGGGAACTGGACATCCGGCTTCCCGTCGTCGCCATCGGCGGCATCCGGCCGGATGACCTGCCGGATCTGGCCTCCACCGGCGTGAACGGCGTTGCCGTAAGCGGCAGCGTGCTCGGCAGTGACGACCCGGTCGCCGCCATGGCCCGCCTGGTCCGTCTGAATACATGTTTTCAAAAGAAATAACATCCATATGGAGAAAAACATCAAAATCTCGTTTCCGGATTCGGAAAAAATCTATCTGCCAGGCAGCATCTATCCCGACCTCCGGGTGGGCATGCGCCGCGTCCGGCTGACGCCGACGGTGACCATGGTCGACGGCCAGAAAGTCGTGGAGGAAAACGCGCCGGTGTATATCTACGACACGAGCGGCGTGTACAGCGACCCCGACGTGGAGATCGACCTCCAGCGCGGGCTGCCGAAACTGCGGGCGCCCTGGATTGCCGCCCGGCGGAAGGACGGCCGGCAGATGACGCAGATGGAATGCGCCAGGCTGGGCATCATCACGCCCGAAATGGAATATGTGGCCATCCGGGAGAACATGAACTGCCGCGAACTGGGCATCGAGACCCACATCACCCCGGCCTTCGTGCGCGATGAGATTGCCGCCGGCCGCGCCGTACTGCCGGCCAACAACAATCATCCGGAAAGCGAGCCGATGATCATCGGACGGAATTTCCTGGTGAAAATCAACACCAACATCGGCACGTCGGCCATGTCATCGAGCATCGCCGAAGAAGTCGAAAAGGCCGTATGGAGCTGCAAATGGGGCGGCGACACGCTGATGGACCTTTCGACGGGCGCCCATATCCACGAGACGCGCGAAGGCATCATCCGCAACTGCCCCGTACCGGTGGGCACGGTGCCCATCTACCAGGCCATGGAGAAAGTCAACGGCAAGGCCGAAGACCTCACATGGGAGATTTTCCGTGACACGCTCATCGAACAGTGCGAGCAGGGTGTGGACTATTTCACCATCCATTGCGGCATCCGGCTGAAGAACATCCATCTGGCCGACGACCGGCTGACCGGCATGGTGAGCCGCGGCGGCAGCATCATCGCCCGCTGGTGCCAGATGCACCAGAAAGAAAGCTTCCTATACGAACATTTCGCCGATATCTGCGACATCTGCGCCGCCTACGACACGGCGCTTTCGCTGGGCGACGGGCTCCGGCCGGGCTCGACACACGATGCCAACGACCGCGCGCAGTTCGCCGAACTCGACACGATGGGCGAACTGGTGGAGACGGCCTGGGCAAGAAATGTACAGGCCTTCATCGAAGGCCCCGGCCATGTGCCGATGCACAAGATCAGGGAAAACATGGACCGGCAGCTGGAGAAATGCCACGAGGCGCCGTTCTACACGCTCGGTCCGCTGGTCACCGACATCGCGCCGGGATACGACCATATCACCTCGGCCATCGGCGCCGCCCAGATAGGCTGGTACGGCACGGCCATGCTCTGCTATGTCACGCCGAAGGAACATCTGGCACTGCCGAACCTCGAAGATGTGCGCACGGGCGTCGTGTCGTACAAGATTGCGGCCCATGCCGCCGACCTGGCCAAGGGACATCCGGGCGCGAGCATCCGCGACAACGCGCTGAGCAAAGCCCGCTACGATTTCCGATGGAAAGACCAGTTCAACCTGTCGCTCGACCCTGAACGGGCCCTGGAATATTACAAGACCTCGAACCAGGTCGGCGGTGCGTTCTGCACCATGTGCGGCCCGCATTTCTGCGCCATGCGCATCAGCCACGACCTGAAAAAAGGAAACACATGCGACGTGGCATCCGAATAGCCCTGACGCGGCCGGACTTCTTCGTCGGTGAGGCACAGCGTATCGCATCGCTGCTGCGCGGCGGCATGTTCGACCTGGTGCACCTGCGCAAGCCGGAGGCGACGGAAGACGACCTCTGCCGGCTCATCGGGGACATTCCCGAAGACTGCCGCGGGCGCCTGGTCCTGCATGACGGGCATCAGCTCTGTGCCCGCTACGGCCTGCACGGCATACATCTGAACCGCCGGCATCCGGTGCCGCCTGCCGGACACACGGGCAGCATCAGCCGTTCCTGCCATTCGCTGGACGAAGTCATCCGCTGGAAACCGGCATGCAACTATGTGCTGCTCAGCCCCGTCTTCGACAGCATCTCGAAAGCGGACTACCACAGCGGCTTCACGGAGGACGAACTGATGGCGGCTTCACGGCAGGGCATCATCGACTGCAAAGTCATTGCACTCGGCGGCGTCACCGAAGAACGCATGGCACAGGTGCTGCGCTGGGGATTCGGCGGCGGAGCCATGCTGGGCGCCGTCTGGAATGAGAAACAACCCTAATGATTATCATGAAAATACGCGTAAACAACAAGGAAATCGAAACCGCCGCTCAGACGCTGCGACAGCTGGCCGACGAGCTGCAGCTGCCGGACAAAGGCGTGGCCATGGCGGTGGACAACGCCATCGTCCCCCGGACCGCGTGGGCGGAAACATCGGTTGATGCAACCAAAGACATATTGATTATCAAAGCCTTCGCTGGAGGCTAAAAAATTATACAAACATGGAAACTTTAGTCATTGCCGGACGCGCCTTCCATTCGCGTCTGTTCCTGGGAACCGGGAAATACAGTTCCAACGATTTGATGCGCGAAAGCATCAAGGCTTCCGGTACGGAGATGGTCACCGTGGCCATGAAACGTATCGATTTAAGTGACAGCGGCGACGACATGCTGCAGCACATCGTGGACGAACGTATCCAGCTGCTGCCCAACACATCGGGCGTGCGCGATGCCGAAGAGGCCGTCTTCGCGGCGCAGATGTCGCGTGAGGCATTCGGCACGGAGTGGCTGAAACTGGAGATCCACCCCGACCCGCGTTACCTGCTGCCCGATTCGACCGAGACCTTGAAGGCGACGGAACGTCTGGTCAAGATGGGATTCGTGGTCCTGCCCTACTGCCAGGCCGACCCCACGCTCTGCAAACGGCTCGCCGAAGCCGGCGCCGCTGCGGTGATGCCGCTCGGTGCGCCCATCGGCACCAATAAAGGCCTGCAGACCCGCGATTTTCTGCGCATCATCATCGAGGAATCGACCGTGCCGGTGGTCGTCGATGCCGGCATCGGCGCGCCGAGTCATGCGGCAGAAGCCATGGAAATGGGGGCTTCGGCCTGCCTGGTCAACACGGCGGTGGCCGTGGCCGGCGATCCGGTGGCCATGGCGTCAGCCTTCAAGATGGCGGTCGAAGCCGGACGCATGGCCTTCGAGGCCGGCCTGCCGTTGCAGCCTGCCGGCATGCAGGCTTCGGCCAGTTCGCCGCTTACTGAATTTCTGAACCGTCCTTAAAAAAACCGATATGTTTTCAGACTATCTGGACACCATCTCCTGGGAGGAGACGACGGAGCGCATCATGGGCAAGACCGATGCGGACGTGCGCCGGGCACTGGCCAAAAGCCGCTGCGACGTGGAGGATTTCATGGCGCTGATCTCCCCTGCGGCCGAACCCTATCTCGAACAGATGGCGCAGCTCAGCCGCATGTACACCCGCGAGCGCTTCGGCAACACGGTGTCGATATTCATTCCCATCTATATCACCAACTCCTGCACCAACTCCTGCGTGTACTGCAGCTTCCACATCTCCAACAAGATGCCGCGCATCATCCTCACGCCGGAGGAAATCGAACGGGAATACCGGGCCATCAAACAGCTCGGGCCGTTCGACAACCTGCTCATCGTCACGGGCGAAAACCCGGTCAAGGCGGGCGTCCCCTACCTGGCTGAAGCGCTCGATATCGCCGGCAAGTACTTCAACAACCTCAAGATCGAAGTGATGCCGCTGAAAAGCGAGGAGTACCTGGAACTGCGCAAACACGGACTCTACGGCGTCATCTGCTTCCAGGAAACCTACCACCGCGCCAACTACAACCTCTACCATCCGCGCGGCATGAAAGCCCGGTTCGACTGGCGGGTCAACGCCTTCGACCGCATGGGGCAGGCAGGCGTGCACAGCATCGGCCTCGGCGTGCTCATCGGGCTGGAGAAGGAATGGCGCACCGACATCACCATGATGGCGCACCATCTGCGCTATCTGCAGAAAAATTACTGGCAGACGCGCTACAGCATCAACTTCCCGCGCATGCGGCCGGCCGAGAACGACGGGTTCGAACCCAACGTCATCATGAGCGACCGCGAGCTGGCGCAGGTCACTTTCGCCATGCGTATCTTCGACCATGACGTGGACATCAGCTATTCCACGCGCGAACCGGCCGATATCCGTGATGCCATGGCGACACTGGGCGTCACGACCATGAGCGCCGAGAGCCATACCGATCCGGGCGGCTATTGCTGCTATCCGCGGTCGCTCGCGCAGTTCCATGTCAGCGATGAACGTCGGGCCGGCGAAGTGGCGGCGGCTCTGAAGGCACGCGGCATGGAACCGGTCTGGAAGGACTGGGACAGTGTTTTTGAGGGCGTTCCACTTAACGCAGCAAGGTAATGAATGCCATGGCCAAAGACATTGACCGCTATGAGCGTCAGTGGCGCCTCGCCGGCATCGGCCCGGAAAAACAGGCAGAGATTCGCCGCGCGCGCGTATTGATAGTCGGGGCCGGTGGTCTTGGCTCCCCGGTGGCGCTGTATCTGGCAGCGGCAGGCACGGGCACCATCGGGCTGGCCGACGACGATGCCGTGGCGCTGAGCAACCTGCAACGGCAGGTCATCCACGACACGCGGTCGCTGGACGTTCCGAAAGTAGAAAGCGCCCGGCGGAAAATGACGGCGCTCAATCCAGAGGTTACAGTAGAAACGCACGCGTTGCGGGTGGACGCCACCAACGCCGCCGACCTGTTTGCAGCATACGACATCGTGGTGGACTGCACCGACAACATCGCCGCCAAATACCTGATGGCAGACATGTGTGCACGTATCGGCAAGCCCCTGGTTTACGGAACAATAGTGGGATACGAAGGGTATGTGACAACCTTCTTGCCGGGCGGCGTCACGCTGCGTGACATCTTCGGCGACATGCCGGCTCCCGGGCAGATCCCCTCGCCCGCCGTCGTCGGCACATTCGGCCCTGCCGTCGGCGTCATCGGCAGTCTGCAGGCCGCCGAAGTCCTGAAATGGATCACGGGCGCCGGCGACTTGCTGAACGGGCGGCTGCTCTGCGCAGACACCCGGACCATGGAATTCAACGTCCTGACGGTCGGACGGACGCCCGGCGAAAACTAAGCCGCGTCTTCCTGTCTGTCTTTGCAGAAACGGGATTTCAGCCGACGGACACCCTCCGCACCGAGAATGGTGAGGTCATCAGTCTGGCAAACAGCCTTTTCATTGTCCTATATAATCGGCAATGGCCTGGTCAACGTCCTCCATAGGGTCGGTCGGCTCGAATCGTCTGGCAACATTCCCCTTACGGTCAACGATGAACTTCGTGAAATTCCATTTGATGTCGGGTTTCGACTGATAGTCCGCATCCTGACGGAGCAGCATCTGATGCATGGCTCTTCCGCGCGGATCGTTCTGGCTGAAACCGCCGAACCCCTGTTTCGACTTGAGATAAGTGAAAAGAGGCGATGCCTGGTCGCCGTTCACGTCTATCTTGGCAAACTGCGGGAACTTGATGTTGTAGTTCAGCGTGCAGAACGAGTGGATTTCCTCGTAGCTGCCCGGCGCCTGCTGGCCGAACTGGTTGCACGGGAAGTCGAGAATCTCCAGGCCGCGGTCGTGGTATTTCTCGTAAATCGCCTCCAGTTCTTCGTACTGCGGCGTAAAACCGCACCGGGTGGCCGTATTGACGATGAGCAGCACTTTCCCTTTGTAGGTTTTCAGGCTGACATCTTTCCCCTCACCGTCCTTCACGGTGAAACTATAAATGTCGGCCTGACGGGAACATGCTGCCAGCGAAAGGCATACTGCCAGCATCAGAAAGAGTCTTTTCATATGGATTGTCATTGGGAAAACTTGATTTTATCCAGCAAAGATAAGAAAAATGATGCGCCATACCATTTTTAGTCTGATAAATGCCCGATCCGGCTTCCTTTGGCGTCACGCCTCAGAAGTATTTTTATGTAATTTTGTCCTGTAATCCGTAATCCCATGAAAAGACATTATCCGCGTGTACTCAGCATCGCCGGCTCCGACAGCGGCGGCTGTGCCGGCATCCAGGCCGACTTGAAGACCATCGCCGCGCTCGGCGGTTTCGGCATGACGGCGATAACGGCGGTGACCGTGCAGAACACGATGGGTGTAAAAGCGGTGCATGCCGTTCCGCCGGATATCATCCGGGGGCAGATTGCGGCAGTGGCCGAAGATATCGGGTTGGACGCGGTCAAGAGCGGCATGCTGGCCGATACGGACACGGTCTGTCTTGTAGCGGAATGTCTGAGGAAATACCATCCCCCTTTCTATGTGCTCGATCCTGTCATGGTCGCCACGTCGGGCGACGCGCTCGTCCGGGAGGAGACCGCCGCTGCACTGAAAAGGGAACTGATGCCGCTGGCCACGGTCGTGACGCCGAATCTGAAGGAGGCTGAGTTGCTGTCGGGGCGCCGTATCGAAACTATTGAGGACATGCAGGCGGCAGCCTCAGAGTTGCTGGCCTGCGGCTGCAAGGCCGTGCTGGTCAAGGGCGGTCATCTGGACGGCGGCGACATGACCGACGTGCTTTGCATCGCAGGCGAAGACCGGCCGCATTATCTCAGCACGCCGCGTATCCCCACCGGCAACCTGCACGGCACCGGCTGCACGCTGTCGTCGGCCATCGCCGTATGCCTGGCGCTGGGACACCCGCTGGCCGAAGCCGTCGGACGGGCCAAGGACTACATCTCGGAGGCCATTGCGGCCGGTGCGGACGTCACGACAGGCCACGGCCACGGCCCGGTATGTCATAGCAGCAGCCCGGTCCGCATGCAGATTCTCACAGAACCAGACATGCCCTGACCGGGCTGCAGTGACGGCGCGGAACGCCGGCTGGAACCGCCTACAGGCTGGAGGTCACATCCTCGCCTTCGACCGTGATATTGCGCATCTTGATCTTACTCACGTCGTCCTTGATGACCAGCGGCCGGCTGTCCGGCTTGACAAAGCTGAAATGGATGCCGTCGAGTTCGATGCCGTCCACATGACGCAGATACATGCCCTTGGCGGGAATCGTGCCGAACATGGTCATCTCGGGGTATTTTTCCTCGTTTTCCGGCACGGCGTCCGCAGGCACGGCATCGGCCGGCGTCAGGCCGCCCTGGAACTGCACATGGAAATTGCGGATGGTGACATCTTCGATGCGATGGCCGGGAATGCCGGAAATCAGAATGGGCCAGCGCGGGTCGGCGTCGCTGACGTTGATGTCGGTGATCAGCACGCGGCGGAAGACACCCACCGGCGTGTTTTCGGGACTGCGCATGCGGGCGCCGAGCCGGAAGAAGAGCGGCGCATTGGTACCGCGCATGGTAATGTTGCTGAAGACGACATCCTCGAGATGTCCACCATCAACCGTTTCTAAAAGAATGCCACCGCAGTAATCTATCGTACAATTTGTTACGGCTATATTACGGAAGCCTCCGCTCGACTCCGTGCCGAACTTGATGCGGCCTGTCCCCCTGTGGATGAACGGGGCCTGCGTACGGGTGTCGGGCGATACGGTGTAGCCCGGTTTCTCGGTCGGCGGCAGGTTGGTGTTGTTGAGCATCGTCCCTTCCTTGTATCCGGAAATAAGGCAGTCCGAAATGATGACATCTTCGGTGTCCTTGAATTTGCCAAGCGCATACGATGCCTTGAGCACGATGGCGTCGTCCCACGGACAGTTGAGCCGGCAGCCCGTAATGAGCACGTTGCGGCAGCAGTCGATGTCCAGGCCATCGCGCTGGGTATCGACGACCAGGTCGCGGATGATGAGGTTGTCCACGCCGGTGGCCAGCAGCGCAAAGTGGCCGCAGTTGTACATGGTGAACTTCTCCAGCGTGACGTTGTGGCAGTTCTTGAGCGAGATGGCCTTGTTGCCCCGGAGCGGCGCGACGCGGAATTCGCGGATGTCACCGTAGTCCGGTACGAGGCCGCTGCCGTCGATCAGGCCGAAACCGGTAATGACGATGTCTTCGAGGCCGATACCCCACATCAGGGAGTTTTTCCAATGCGAATGGCCGTAGTCCTGGTATTCACGGCCGTATTCGAAGTCTTCGGCGAGGTCGTAGCCGGCATCGGCGGTCGGCTTGGCCGCCAGGATCACCGCCCCTTTCTCGAGGTTCAGCTCGATATGGCTGGCCAGACGGATGGAATAAGAGGCATAGCGGCCCTTCGGAAAGAAAACCACGCCGCCGCCGTCGGCCGCGGCAGCCTGAATGGCGGCGTTGATGGCCGGGGAATCGATGGTGACGCCGTCGCCCTTGGCGCCATAGTCACGCACGTTGAATACAGCGGCGAACGCCGCGAACTGGCAGCATAAGGCCAGTGAGACAAACAGAAACAGCTTTTTCATGTATATGTTTATTTAAGGGCCTGCAGGTTGTAGAGATGCGCATAGGCACCATTCAGGGCCATCAGCTGCTCGTGGGTGCCCTGTTCAACGATGCGTCCGTCGTCCATGACACAGATCAGGTCCGCATGGACGATGGTCGAAAGACGGTGGGCGATGACCACCGATGTCCTGTCCTTCATGAGGGAGGTCAGGGCCTCCTGTACCAGCCGTTCCGATTCGGTGTCCAGGGCCGAGGTCGCCTCGTCGAGGATGAGGATCGGCGGATTCTTGAGCACGGCCCGCGCAATGGCCAGCCGCTGGCGCTGCCCGCCCGAGAGCCGTCCGCCGCGGTCGCCGATGCAAGTGTCGTAGCCCTGTTCCATCTGCGAGATGAACTCGTCGGCATTGGCGATGACGGCCGCCCGCCTGATGTCTTCGTCGGAAGCGTCCGGCGAACCGAATGCGATGTTGGCACGCACCGTGTCGTTGAACAGCACGGCTTCCTGCGTCACGATGCCCATCAGGGCTGTCAGGTCGGCCAGCCGGCAGTCGCGGATGTCCGTACCGTCGATGGTGATGCGGCCGCCGGTGACATCGTAGAAACGCGGCAGCAGGTCGGCCATCGTGCTCTTGCCGGCGCCGGAATGACCTACCAGCGCCACAGTCGCCCCCTTCGGTATGGTCAGCGACACATGTTTCAGAACCGGCTCCTGCTGGTAGCTGAACGACACATCTTCGTAACGAATGGCATGCTCAAACGTCAAATCCTTGGGATTCGCCGGATCTTCGATGGCATTCGGTTCGTTCAGGATGGACAGCAGACGGCTTGCGGAGGCCAGACCGCGGTTGATGTTGCCGATTTCGTTGGCCAGCGATTTGGCCGAGTTAAGCAGGAAGTAATAGAGTGCGAAATAGGTGACGAAGGTGCCGACCGAAAGCGGCGACACATCGTTCAGCGTCAGGTAGCCCGCATACAGCACGATGAGCGCCACGATAGACACGCCGAGAAACTCCGACAGCGGCGACGCCATCGCCTGCCGGTTGAACATTTGTTTGAGCGCATTGCGGTATGCATGGTTCTGCCGGTCGAAAGAGTCGGTCACCTGCTGCTGCGCATTGAACGCCTTGACAATGCGGATGCCGGAGATGGTCTCTTCGAAAGCCACGATAATCTGGCCGAGGATGCTCTGGGTCCGGTTGGCGTATTTCTTCAGCTTCCGGATGAGCTTGCTGACCAGGAACCCGGCGATGGGCAGCATCACCAACGTAAAGAGTGTCAGGCGGAAAGAATAGATAAACAGGGTCGCCACATAGAACAGGATCATCAGCGGCTCGCGGAAAACCACCTGGAACGAATTGATGATGGTGTTCTGGATTTCGTTGACATCGTTCGACACGATAGACAGGATGTTGCCTTTCTGCGCGACGTTGAAATAGCCGATATGCAACTGCGTGATCTTGCGGAACAGCGCCCCGCGCATGTTGCGCATGACATCGGCCCGGAGGCGCACCAGCACGCGCTGCGCCACATATTTGAAGAAGTTGCTCAGGAACGAGGCGATGACGATGGCCACCGCGATGATGAGCAGCGTCCGGAGCATGCCGTAGGCATCGTTCAGCCGGCTGACATGGTAGTTGTAGAACGCTTTGAGATAGGCGTCCAGGTGTCCGATGTCGAAAGCCGGCAGTTCCGTCACGCGGGTCACCGAGTCGGTCTGGAAGATGAAATCGAAGAGCGGTGCGACAAGCGTGACGTTCGAAAGGCTGAAAATGATGCCGAAGAGTATGAAAAACAAATACTTCGGCCAATAGCGGCGAAACGGTCGCGCAAATTGCAGTATCTGTGAGAGAATCTTCATGTCGGGCGTTTTGGCAGGCTACATGCCGGTATAGTTGAACGGCGTGATGTCCTTGAGTTCGGCTTTCACCGCATCGGACACGTCGAGGGTGTCGATGAACTGGTTGATGGTCTCGCGGGTCACCGCCTCGTTGGTGCGCGTCAACGCCTTGAGTGTCTCATAGGGTTTGGGATACCCCTCGCGGCGGAGGATGGTCTGGATACCCTCGCTCACCACGATCCAATTCCTGCGCAGATCCTGTTCGATGGCGGTTTCGTTGACAATGAGCTTGTTTAAACCTTTAATCAAAGAAGCAAGTGCTATCATCGTGTGAGCCAGCGGTACGCCAATATTCCGGAGTACCGTCGAATCGGTCAGGTCGCGCTGCATGCGCGAGATGGGCAGCTTGGCGGCCAGGTGCTGCAAGAGCGCGTTGGCCACGCCCAGGTTGCCTTCGGCGTTCTCGAAGTCGATGGGGTTCACCTTGTGCGGCATGGCCGACGAGCCGACCTCGTTCTGGCGGATGCGCTGCTTGAAGTATTCCATCGAGATGTAGGTCCAGATGTCGCGGCACAGGTCAATCAGGATGACGTTGATGCGCTTGATGGCGTCACACTGGGCAGCGATGAAGTCGTAGTGCTCGATCTGGGTGGTATTTTCGTCGCGGACCAATCCCAGCCTTTCGGCCACGAAACGGTTGCCGAACGCCCGCCAGTCGATGTCGGGATAGGCCACATGGTGCGCATTGAAATTGCCGGTCGCGCCGCCGAACTTGGCCGTGAACGGCAGCGCGGTCAGCGTGCCGATCTGTTTGTCAAGCCGTTCGACGAACACCCCTATCTCCTTGCCCAGACGCGTCGGCGATGCCGGCTGGCCGTGCGTATGGGCCAGCATGGGAATGTCCTTCCACGCCTCCGCAGCCTGGCGAAGCCACGACACCACCTCTTCGAGCGCCGGCAGATAGGTCTGCTGCACGGCATCCTTGAACGACCACGGCACCGAGGTGTTGTTGATGTCCTGCGACGTCAGCCCGAAATGGATGAATTCCTTGAAGGCGGACAGTCCGGCCGCGTCGAAACGCTCCTTGAGGAAATACTCGACGGCCTTGACGTCGTGGTTGGTGATGCGTTCTATTTCCTTGACACGGGCGGCATCGGCCTCGCTGAACGACGCGGCCATCTCACGCAGGGCGGCGAAACATGTTTTGTCGACTCCTTGAAGTTGTTTTAAAGGTATCTCGCACAAGGCAATAAAGTATTCAACTTCAACTTTGAGTCTATACTTTATGAGCGCATATTCCGAGAAATATGCCGACAGTTTCTCTGTTTTATCGTGATACCTGCCGTCGACGGGCGAAACGGCGGTGAGTGCATTCAATTCCATGATAATAAGTTATTTAATAAGGACCGAACATATATAAAATGCTATATGAAAGACTGAGCGTATGGTTATCGGCGCCGGGACCATACCCCGGCACGTTGATGGCGTCCATGTTGTTCTTCGACTTGGGAGCCACCAGCTGGCGCTTGCCGCGCAGGGCCGCGCCCAGATAGAGACGCCTGGCCAGTTCCACTTTGATACCGGCCACGAATTCCAGCCAGTGCGAAGAGAGGCTTTCCGATGGAATGTCTGGCAGCTTCGCGCCCGGCCAATATCCCGCAGAAACCTCAATGTCAGAGGCTTGATGCGTAAACGATGAAAAACCGTAGCGGATGCCGCCATAGACGTGATCACGCCCCTCACGGAACCGGTAACGGACTATCTGAAGGTCGCCGCCCACCCGGAAATAGGAGCCGTTCATCTCGTAATGGTATCCTTTCTTGCGGCTGTCCATGGTCAGGTAGCCGGCCTCCACCGTCGCGAAGATATCTTTCGAGACCTGCTTGTCGAGCGTGAGCTCCAGGCCGAACCGGTTGTCGTCGTACAGCAGCGGCAGCACCAGGCGCGATATGTCGACGCCAAGGCGGAGTCCGTGCGTGCGGGCGATGTCGTATTTCACGGTATCCTGGGCGGACAGCGGAAGTACGGTCATCAGCAGAAGCAGGCTAAAAAAATATCTTGAGATTCGTGACATACTGGTAATTTTCGGCAAAGGTCAGCACGCGGACCTCCGGATCGCAGATGACGTGGCGCTTGATGGTATAGACCGTCTCAGGAGCGGCGTCCTCCACTGCCTTGATGTCAATGGCTTGAATGGACGCCACTGTGGCGCAGCCGCAAACATCCGAGATGAGTCTGGCAGAACGGGTGGCTACCACCATGAGCTCGTAATCGGGGCTGTCTTTCACATGAATAGTGAAACAGGTCGTGTCGGAGCCGTTCGAGAGCGGCAGCAGCCAAAGCCCTTTGCTGTCGTAACGGGTAATCCGTGTGGAGTCGGCCAGCGTACCGATGCCCGCCACGGCATATTCGGACGACTTGAGCGCGACGGGGGTCTCTTTCTCGTCGTCCATGCAAAGCTGCAGTACCATGGCCGATGTCGTCCCCTGGTCGCAGTATTCGTCGCAGGCGGACAGCCAGAGGCAGAGCGCCGGCAGCAGCGACAGAAAAAGGAACGGGCGGAAACGGTGCATCATAAAATGTCGTACTTTTGTCAATCGGCAAAATTAATTGCTTTTGAGACAAAAATCGCATTTGAAACCAAAATATATCCTGCCATGGAACTCCTCGAAGGACTGTTGACCCGCCGCAGTGTACGCCGTTACAGCGACCGGCCGGTAAGCCGTGAAACCATTGAAGACGTGCTGCGTCACGCCATGTATGCCCCGTCGGCCAAGAACACGCGGCCATGGCATTTCCTGCCCACGCAGGACCGCCGCATCCTCGACGGCATCATGGCCGCCCACCCGTTCTCCCGGATGCTGACCTATGCCCAGTGGGCCGTCATCGTTTACGGCGACAGCCAGGCGGCCGATACGCCGGAATACCTGCCGGTGGACTGCGCCGCCGCAACACAGAACCTGTTGCTCGCCGCCCACGGCCACGGCCTCGGCGCCGTATGGCTCGGCATCTATCCCCGCCAGGAACGCATGGACGCCCTCCGGCGACTGGTGCCCATCCCGGACAATATCACGCCCTTCGCCGTGGTTTCAATCGGATATCCGGGCCGGGACTACAACGAGCAGCCAGACCGTTTCGAACCCGAAAAGATTCACTGGGACAACCAGTGGTAGCCATGGATTACGCCCAGACCCTCGAATATCTGTACACCTCACTGCCCGAATTCCAGCAGATCGGTTCCGGCGCCTACAAGCCGGGGCTGGACCGGGCCCGTGCGCTGGACGAATTCTGCGGATGCCCGCACCGGCGCTACCGTATCGTCCATGTGGCCGGCACCAACGGCAAAGGTTCCGTGGCGCACATGACGGCCGCCCTGCTCCAGGGCGCAGGCTACAAGACAGGTCTGTTCACCTCCCCGCACATCAAGGATTTCAGGGAACGCATCCGCATCAACGGTGAAATGATTCCAGAGGAGCGCGTCATTGCATTCGTGGAACGCTGCATGCCGCTGTTCGACCGGCTCCATCCCTCCTTCTTCGAGATGACCTCGGCCATGGCCTCGATTATTTTGCCGAAGAAAACGTCGATTTCGCCGTCATCGAAACCGGACTGGGCGGCCGGCTCGACTCGACCAACATCATCCGGCCGGTGCTGTCGGTCATCACCAACATCGGTCTCGACCACACGGCGCTGCTGGGCGACACCAAACCGCAGATCGCCGCGGAAAAAGCCGGCATCATCAAGCCGGGCACGCCCGTCGTCATCGGCGAATCGGATCCGGAAACCGACGGCGTATTCCTGCAGACGGCAGAGAAAAACGGGGCTCCCATCCGGTTCGCCGACAAAGAGGCCACCGTAGTGCGGCAGCGGATCACCGGCCACGGCCGCCAGCATTTCGTACTGCGGACAAGCGGCGCTGAGCCGGAAGACATCGCTTTGACCATCGACCTGCAGGGGCGCTACCAGCGCAAGAATATCGTCACGGTATGGAGCGTACTGCGGGCACTGCGTGATCTTCATATCGATATTCCGGAATCGGGCGTCCGCCCGGCCCTGCGCCGGGCCGCCGGAACGACCGGCCTCGCCGGCCGGTGGCAGGTGCTGGCGCGTCACCCCTACACCGTCTGCGACATCGCGCACAACGCGCACGGCTTTGCCTGGATTGCCGAGCAACTGCGGCGCACACGCTGCCGCCGGCTGCACATGGTCTTCGGCATGGTCAGCGACAAAGACGTGGACAGCGTACTGAAACTGTTGCCGGAAAAAGCCATATACTATTTTACAGCCGCAGCCATCCCCCGGGCCATGCCGGCCGCGGAACTGCAACAGCGGGCAGCCGCCTGCGGATTGTCGGGCAACGTCTGGCCTTCCGTTGCCGAAGCAGTCGCCGCCGCCCGTGCGGCAGCCGCGCCGGACGACATGATCTACATCGGCGGAAGCACTTTTATCGTGGCGGAAGCGGTCTGAACCGATTTGCAATCCGGACAGAGGGTTTGCAACAAAAGCGACCGATAATCGCTTACCGGTCGCTTTTCCCTGTGTGTCTCAGCCGTATCCGGGCCGGGATTCAATAATGGAAGGTGAACGCCAAATGCTGTCTATAGGCATCCAACCCCTCTATAAGGCTTTTGCCGGTACCGCATTCTTTCCAATGTCCCTGGTCGTTATAGAAATAGAAACGCGCTCCACCTGTTTCACGGAGGCTCTTGTTGGCATGCACTGAAATGGTAATCATGGGACATCCGCTCTCAATGTCCTGAATGAATTTGGCCGTCTTCTCCAGGGATGACGGGTAAGTGCTTCCTTTCCCAATACTACTCTTTAAGCCATGGGGTTTCCCGTAAAGCGATGGATTAATCGAAAGAGTCTCTATGACGAGCGTGCCCTGATTCGCGTAGAAATACTGGGCACAATCGGTCTGCAGGGTCAGCATCGATGCCAATTCCTCTTCCTTGGAGATAGTCCAGAGGATACACTGTCCATGACATAGATGGGCGTCCCCTTGAACAGCACGTCCTCCTGGTTAGTGAAAAAACCATCAGGCACTTGATAGAAGGATTCTCTACCGAGACCAAATTCTATTAAATAAGCCTTGGCCGCATCATTCGTCGCATCAATCTTGGCCTGCCACTCTTTTTCCGGCTCGGTGAAGCTCTTTGTGGAGGGAGTGTCCGCCGTAGGGTTAGCACTGCATGCGGCCAGCAGACAGGCGAGCAAAATATATACGATCTTCGTTTTCATGGTGAAATGATTTTATGAACTTTTATTCGATTTCTGCAAAGTGTAATTTATTTTCCAACAAGAATTCCACATGAATTCTCCGCCCTATCCAATAGACCTCAACAATAAACAGCAAATATATAATATCAATTTAAAGAATGCAAGAAAAAAAGGAAAGACCACCCCTTCCGGCCCGGGAAATACGTCTGGACAATCTGGCAAAACCGCGACAAAAAGTATGAGAAAAACACCTGCAGTTTCTGAGGCAAGGATAGCCCAGTTATTCCTATTTACGTTATCTTTGTGGCTAATTGAAACCAATTCATCTACCTCAATGAAACTCAGAACATTTTTAAGAAATGCCGTCTGCTGCATCGCGCTGGTCGCCTGCTGCGCGGCAGTTCAGGCCGCCGGGTCACCCCGGGCCAAAGTCAACTTCGACGCCAACTGGCGGTTCTCGAAGGGCGACTTCACCAACGGCCAGATCAAGGCACTGGACGACCGCGGCTGGCGTCTCCTCGACGTACCGCACGACTGGGCCATCGAAGACGACTACGACCAGAACAGCCCCGTGCTGCGCGGCGGCGGATACCTGGGCGGCGGCATCGCCTGGTACCGCAAATCCTTCACGCTCGACCGTTCCTTCAAGGGCAAACGCATCTACGTCGAGTTCGAAGGTGTGCAGGCCAACAGCGACGTGTGGATCAACGAGCACCTGCTCGGCCACCGTCCGATGGGCTACCTGCCGCTTTATTATGACATCACGGACTACGTTAATCTCGACGGCAAAACGCCCAACGTGTTCGCCGTCCGCGTGGACAACACGGCCCAGCCGGCCTCGCGCTGGTACACGGGTGCCGGTATCTACCGCCATGTGTACATCCACGCCTTCGAACCGGTCCACCTCGAAGAGTGGGGCGTTTTCATCACTTCGCCCGAAGTGGCCGCCGACGAAGCGACGGTTTCGGTCGAAGCCGCCGTGGTCAACGAATCGGCCGAGGCCTGTGAGTTCACGCTGCAGACCGTCCTGATCTCCCCCTCCGGCCGCCGCACGGTGACCAATGCCGAGACGCTGACAGTCGCGCCGCGCGACACGGCCCGCAGTACGCAGCTCGTCAAGGTGCTTCAGCCCGAGATCTGGGACATCGAAAGCCCGAATATCTATGACGCCGTGACGACTGTTTCGGCCGGCGGCAAAGTCATCGACCGCCAGACCAACCGGTTCGGCATCAAGGAAAGCCATTTCGAATCGGAGACCGGTTTCTGGCTCAACGGCCGCAACGTCCGGCTCTACGGCGCCTGCGTCCACAACGACGGCGGCGCGGTCGGTTCGGCGGTTCCCGGCTCTGTCTGGGAACGCCGTATCAAACTGCTCCAGGAAGCCGGCTGCAATGCCATCCGCGGCGCCCACTGCCCGATGGACCCCTCCTTCTATGAAGCCTGCGACAAACTCGGCATGCTGCTCTTCGACGAGACCTTCGACACCTGGACCGCTGCCAAGCCGAACGGCCAGAAGGCTTACAACCTCTATTTCAAGGAATGGTGGAAGATCGACGCGGCCGCGCAGATCCGCCGTGTCCGCAACCATCCGAGCATTTTCCTCTACAGCCTCGGCAACGAGATCCGCGACAACCTGAACAGCGAGGAAGGACGCGGTTACTTTATGGAGATGAGAGCTCTGACGAAGAAACTGGACCCCACGCGCCCCATCACCATGGCGCTGTTCAACCCGCAAGGCATGCGGCTGTATAACAATGGTTTCTCCGAGTTGCTCGACGTCATCGGACAGAACTACAACGAGCAGGGCCTGCTGATGGCCTGGAGAGGTCTGGAAGGCCGCAAGATTATCGGCACCGAGAACACCCCGGCCAGATCCTCGTGGCTGGTCATGAAGAACAACCCGCAGTACGCCGGCCAGTTCCTCTGGACCGGTCTGGAATATCTGGGCGAGGCCGACTGGCCGAAGGTCGGCTGGAGCACGGCGCTCTTCACCCGCAACGGCATGTGGAAACACACGGGTTGGGAAAGAAGGAGCTGGTGGACCGACGAACCCATGGTCCGCATCTCGCGCAAGGATGACATGCCCAATGGCACGCAGACCGAGGACTACACTCCGACCAATCCCTCCGGACAAGTCAGCCTGACCATCTACAGCAACTGCGAGGAAGTCGAACTGTTCCTCAACGGCAACTCGCTCGGCAAACAGGCCGTGCCCGAGGATGACGCCCCGAATGTCTATACGTTCGACTACCAGCCCGGTACGGTGAAAGCCATCGGACGCAACGGCGGCAAAGACGTGGCGGAACACAGCCTCACCACGGCCGGCAAACCGGTGCGGCTCAACGTGCAGGCCGAACGCCAGACCGTGCCGTTCGACTGGGAGGAGGTTGTCTATGTCAGGGCTGTTATCGAGGACGAGAACGGCGTGCGTTTCCCCAACAGCGACGCCAAGATTACGCTGACGGTCACCGGCCCCGGCGAACTGGTGTCCATCGACAACGAGGACGTCTATTCGCATGAGCGCTACAAAGCCGACCAGCGTACCGCCTACAAGGGCGCCGTTACCGGCATTATCCGGGCTACGGGCAAGCGCGGTGTCATCAAGGTGACGGCCACGGCCGACGGCCTGACGTCTTCCTCGACGGAAATCCGCATCGTGAAATAACCCCAAACCGATGTAAAGGGAAAGTCCTCCGGCGAGCAGACGTTCCCGGGGGACTTTTTAGATTAAGAAAATGGACAGTAAAGAATACCAGATCCGGCTGAGCCATATCCGGAAAGCATTTCAAGAAGCCGGCGCGGACGCCTGCCTGATATCGACCCACGTCAACATCTTCTATCTCACGGGGCAGATATTCTCGGGCTACATCTACCTGTCCGGCAACGAAGACCCCCTGTGGCTCGTCCGTCGCCCGGCGGGTCTGGAAGGGCCGCGTGTCCGTTATATCCGCAAAGTGGAGCAGCTGCCGTCGATGCTGCAGGAAGAAGGCCTGCCGGCACCGGGCACCCTGCTGATCGAAGGCGAGGAAATGGGCATTGACGCCTGGATGCGCATCCAGAAGGCCCTGCCCGCCACCCGGCTGCTCAACGGCAGCCATGCGCTGCGCGTGGCCCGCAGCATCAAGACGGATGAGGAAATCGCGCTCATCCGGCAGTCGGCCGAAGCCCATGCCGGGGTGTACCGGCTGATTCCCGGCATCTACAAACCCGGCATGACCGACCGGGACCTGGCCGTCGAACTGGACTGCCTGATGCTGAGACACGGCAACCTCGGACTGTTCCGTGCGTTCGGCGACATGGACGCCTTCATGGGTACCGTGCTGGCCGGCGACAATGCGGCGGTCCCATCCCCTTATGACTTTGCACTCGGCGGCGCCGGCGTACCGTCGAACCCCGTCGGCGCCTCCGGTCTGACCCTGCAGCGCGGCATGAGCGTCATGGTGGACCTGAGCGGCAATTTTACCGGCTATCTGGACGACATGAGCCGCACCTTCTCCATAGGAAAGCTCACCGACGAAGCCTATCGTGCCCACCAGGTATCCATCGACATCAGCAACCGGCTGCAGGAAGAACTGGTGCCCGGCGCTGTCTGCGAGGATTTGTATGCAACAGCATTGAAGATGGCAGAAGATGCCGGCCTGGGCCACTGTTTCATGGGCACCCGACAGCAGGCCAAATTCGTCGGACACGGCGTCGGCCTGGTCATCAACGAATGGCCCGTCCTGGCCCGGCACATGAACAACCGTCTGGAAGCCAACATGGTCGTTGCCGTCGAGCCGAAATTCGTTATCGAAGGCACCGGGGCGGTGGGCGTTGAAAACACATACGTTGTCCGTGAAGGTCAGGGCGAAAAAATCACCCTGGCCGAAGAACGGATTCTCGATCTGGAGCCATAATCAGATTCGTCATGAACAGGATTCTCAAGAAAACATGCATCGGGCTTGCCGCCGGTCTCATCGTGCTGGCCGTCCTAGCGGCGCTGGCGCTGTGGCTCGTCCCGACCCGGATGCTCACACCCATCGCGCAGCGCTACCTGGCCCGGCACGACAAGGAACTGCTGGGCCGCCATGTGACGGTTGGCGACCTTTACCTCAATCCGTACAAGGGTGATTTCGCCGTCCACCGGCTGAAAATTGCAGAGGCCGACGACACCACCCGTTTCTTCGGGTTCAACGAGCTGTCCGGCCAGATCCGGCCGGGTGCGCTGCTCAAGAAGCAGATCCATCTCACCCGGCTGTATCTGGATGCCATGGAACTGACGGTGATCCAGAACGGAGAATCCTTTAATTTCGATGATATAGTTCAACATTTCGCAGCCGACACCTTGCAGGCGGACGCACCTGGAAACCTGCCGGACACCGCCAATACAACGGAGGAGAAATCGCCGTGGCGCATCCTGCTGCAGGACATGTCCATCAACCAGAGCCGCCTCGCCTATATAGACAGTTTGCTCAACAGCCGGTGGGACCTGGAGAACATCACCCTCCACATTCCCGAAATCGACCTTTCGCACGTCAATCCGGACGTGGGTCTGGAGCTGGAATTTGCAGACGGTGGCACCCTGCAGCTTGCCGGCGCATACAAGACCTCCGAGCAGCAATATACGGCCGATGTGACGCTGCAGCACTTCCCGCTCAGCCATATCAAGCCGTACCTGCAGAAAGCCGTCAACGTCTCCGAGGTGGCCGGCCGGCTGAAAGTTGCGCTGCACGTGGAAGGCAGCACGGCCGACCTGATGGACTGCACCGTGTCGGGACGCGCCGATATCGCCCAGCTGGCGCTGACCACACCTTCCGAGGAACCCATCATGTCGCTCGACACCGTCGGCATCGTGCTGCAGAGCCTGCAGCCGCTGCGGCAGACGGTCACCCTCGACGACATCTACATCGGCGGATTCACGTTTCCTTACGAACTGATGGCGGACAGTACGACGAACATCGACAGGTGGCTCGTGGAGGCTCCGGATGAAAGCCCGGAAAAAACGCCGGCCGATGCCGTGGCCGATACGGCTGCGCCAAAGGGCTGGCAGCTCACCGTCAACCGGTTCTCGTTCGAAAACGGACGGGTGAACTATATCGACCACACGCTGACCGAGACGTTCCGCACAGCAGCCCGGGACATCGCCATAACGGCCGAGGACATCCATCCCGAAGCGAAGAACGCCGTTTCGTTCGGCATGCGCATCGACCGGAGCGGCCTGCTGCAAGGCAGCTGGACCGGCAACATCCAGGACATGTCCAACATGCAGCTGAACGCCAGGCTGACCAACCTCGACCTGACCATGTTCTCCCCTTATGCCCTGGCCATGTTCGGTAACCGGCTCTCCGCCGGACAACTTTCGTTCAAAACAACCAATACCATCACAAACAACCAGTTGCTTGGAGAAAACCGGCTGGACATCTTTGCGGCCGAAGTCGGCGGCAAAGAACCCGGCACGGAACCGGCCTACAACATACCGCTCAAAACCGCGCTGTACTTGCTTACCGACCTGCGCGGCAATATCGGCATGGATCTGCCGGTCCGGGGGGACATTTCGTCGCCGACCTTCTCCTATCGGAAAATTCTGTGGCGTACATTCCTCAACGTGCTCATCAAGGCCGTGACCTCGCCCGCGGCCATCCTTTCGAACACCATCGGACTGAGCGGCGACCAGTTCAATCCCGCCCCGCTGGTGCCGATGCAGGACACGCTTACGGCACGGCAATACCGCATCGTGGACCGGTGGGCCGGCATCCTGCGGCAGAAACCCGACCTGTGCCTTTTCATCACACAGAAAGTAAACTATAATGCCTATGTGGCTTCGTTGCGTGAACAAGACACAAATGCATCCGACATCCCGACGCCCGATGCCGTGCACGCCTTGATGCAACGCCGCGACCAGCAGCTTCGGACCTACCTGTCGGAGAAGTTGCAACTGCAGCCGTCCCAGTTCTCATGCACCTCCTACCCCGTCGATTCGCTGAGCACCTATGCAGGCGACGACGTGTTGGAAGTGAGTGTACTGATGCAGGAATAACGTAAATAACGGGATCCGGGACGGGCCAGAGGTCCCGCGAAGATGGCTATCGAAGCCAGCGGTCGAGCCATTCGAAGAAAGTCCGCTGCCACAGGACAGAATTCTGCGGCTTGCTGATCCAATGATTCTCATCGGGAAACACCAGCAACTCAGCCTCTACGCCGCGCAGCCGGGCTGCCGTGAAGGCCTGCAGGGCCTGCGTATAGGCAATCCGGAAATCCTTTTCTCCATGGATGCAGAGAATCGGCGTATCCCAGCGGTCTGAAAACAGATGCGGCGACGCCTCGTAGTAGCGCTGCACGGCCGCATCCTGGCGGTCCCAGAACGATCCGGCGTCCCAATTCTCAAACCAGAGTTCCTCGGTTTCGAAGTATTGCGCCTCGGCGTTGAAAATACCGCTGTGGGCAATGAACGCCTTGAACCGGCCGTCATGGTGTCCGGCCAGCCAATAGACCGAATAGCCGCCGTAGGAAGCGCCCACGCAGCCGAGACGGTTGCGGTCGACATAAGGCTCCGCCGCCACGTT
This sequence comes from Bacteroidales bacterium, assembly GCA_017523725.1. Classification (GTDB taxonomy): domain Bacteria; phylum Bacteroidota; class Bacteroidia; order Bacteroidales; family UBA4181; genus JAFWVY01. The sequence goes on along the minus strand of JAFWVY010000001.1, from coordinate 2,153 downwards.
GTCGATAGCATCCAGGTAATCCTGCATGTTCAGTCCGACATAGTCACGGCTGATCTGCTCCTTCCAGGCCTGTCCCATGCCCGATACGCCGTGCCGGTTCGGCAGCACCGTCACATAGCCCTTTGAGGCCATGAGCGCCAGATTCCAGCGATACGACCAGAACTGGCCGTTGGTGCCTTGCGGGCCGCCGGTGCAGAACAGCAGGGCCGGATACGTTTTGTCGGGCGAGAAATGCGGCGGCAGCACCACCCAGGTCAGCATCTCCCCTCCGTCTGCCGTCCGGACCATCCGTTTGGTCACCGTCGGCATCTGCAGTCCGGCGAAGAGGCTGCCGTTCTCGTCCGTCAAGGGGGTCATCGCACCCGTGGCGGTGTCGATCAGATAGACCTCATCAGGCCGCAACATCGACTGACGGAGGGCAACCAGACGGCCTTCGGCCCGTTTTACGGATGATTCCAACCTTGAATCTATACTTGAAGGTGCACCTTCCGATTTGTTTGAAATATTGCCTGGTATAAATACAAGGCCATGGATGTCACACAGCTCGTCGGTCACCTGTCTCACTTCGCCATCGGCGACATGTGTACAGAACACCTGCTCCACCGCCGCCACCGCACTCACGAAATACAACGTCCGGCTGTCATCTGCCCAGCACAGCGACGAAACATCCCCGTCGAATGCCGTGGCCAGCCACAGATGACGGTTTTCAAGGAGGTCGTACACCATGAGACGGTTCCAGTCCGATTCGTAACCGTCCCGTTCCATGCTCTCGTAGGCGATATAGCGGCCGTCGGGCGAAAAGACAGGATTCTGTGCATAGCCGTTGCGGGCCGCCGTAACGGTCCGGCCGGCACGGACTGGTGGCGTGGAAGGCCGCAGAATGGTCTCGGCCGTACCGTCCGACGTCAGGTTTCTGGTCGTTTTCGTAGCGATATCGTACAGATAGAGGTCGGAATGGGTAGAGAGCGCATAATCCTTCCCCTGCAGCTTGCGGCAGGTATAGACCACGCAGCGGCTGTCGGGCGACCAGGCCAGCTGTTCGATACCGCCGAAGGGCCGCATCGGCGACTCATAAGGTTCGCCGGCCAGCAGATCGACGGCATCCTCCAACCCGGCGGAACCGAGATTGGCCACAAAAGGATGCGGCAGCGATGCCGTCCACTCATCCCAGTGACGGAACATCAGGTCGTTGTAAACACGGCCGGTAGCCTGCGGCAAGTCGGGATATCGCTCCTGCACCGACGGCCCGCAAGGAACAGTCGAAACGTACAGCACCATCCGGCCGTCAGGCGACACCCGGAAGGTTTCGATGCCGTCCTTGACATCACTGATACGCTGCCGGTTGCCGCCATGCTTGTCCATCCGCCAAAGCTGGCTGCTGCCCGAGGCAGACGACAGGAAATAGACAGACTGGCCATCGGGCGACCAGGACGCCTCCTGCTCGTTCCCGGCCGTTTTCGTCAGACGCTCGGGAACCGGCAGCGTCGCATCTCCGGAAGGCACCGTCAAGGCGTACCATTCCTTGTTGCTGTTGTTCTGTTCCAAGTTGTAATACTGGACGCTGTAAAGCAGCGTGCGGCCGTCCGGCGCGAGCTGAAGGCCGCCCACACGCCCGATGCGCCACAGAAGTTCCGGTGTCAGCAAAGTGTCTGCCGGCCCGGCCGGTTGTTTTTCGATGATGGGTTCCATGTTGTTTTCCACGCCGTCCTGCGGAGCACGACAACCCGGCATCATGGAAGCCACCGCCGCAAGCCACAGGAAGGTTCTGAGTCTGTTCATTGTAAATAATCTTGTCGGAGCACAAAGATACACAATGCCTGTACCTTTCGGACAATAAAAAAAGAGGAGGCAGTTCCGGCAGGCTTGCCCCGGCAAACCTTCGCTTCGCTCATCCCTCCCACGCCTTCGGCGCGGGCCCCTCCCGTTCATAGCCACGGGCGGCCAGGGTTTGCCCGGGGCAACCTGCCTGCACTTATATGGTGCGTGGATGCAGAATTTCGGATGGAATATCCCCTCTTGCAATCTGACAATCTGATCATCAAGGCTCTCCATAAGTGGAGAAGGAATATGCTTTGAAGACCCTAGCCACCCTCGGCTGTTAGAGGGAAGGATCCGCCGCGCAGCGGTGGAGGGGGTCGCGCCTATGGCGCGAC
>JAFWVY010000017.1 GCA_017523725.1 Bacteroidales bacterium | reverse complement strand
GATGCCAACGGCTGGTTCCGCGACCAGAAGGCCCAGCGCCCCGAGGACCTTGTGGAATATAACTTCGATACGGCGCCGACACTGCATGTGCCGGGCGACTGGAACACGCAGGAAGAGGAACTGTTCAATTACGAAGGCAATATCTGGTACCGGCAGAAATTCCAGGTCAGACTGCAGGGCGCTGAACGCAAGTTCCTGTATTTCGGCGCAGTGAATTACATCTGTTCCGTCTATCTCAACGGCCGCAAGATCGGGGTGCGCAAGGGGGCGGTTTCAATCCGTTCGACATCGAGGTCACCAATTATCTGAAAGACGGGGAGAATACGTTGATTCTGAAGGTGGACAACCGCCGGCTGACCGAAGGCGTGCCGACGGTCAATACCGACTGGTACAATTACGGCGGCATCACGCGTTCGGTGAGCCTCATCGGCGTACCGGCCGTCTTTGTGCGCGATTATTTCATCCAGCTCAAGAAGGGTTCTTCCGACACGGTGGCCGGCTGGGTGCAGACGGACGGCGGCACGTCCCAGGTGGACATCGAAATCCCCGAACTGAAGGTGGTGCAGCATGTGGCGGTGAATGCCGACGGCTACGGCACGTTCGAATTCAAGTGCAACAAACTCGTCAGATGGAGTCCTGACAATCCCAAGCTGTACAAGGTACGCCTTACCTGTGGCAAGGATACGGTGGAAGACGAAATCGGTTTCCGGACCATCGAGGCCCGCGGCAAGAAACTTTATCTGAACGGTGAGGAACTCTTCTGCCGGGGCGTGGCGTTGCATGAGGAAGCACCGTTCCGGAGCGGCCGGGCCTGGAGCCGCGAGGATGCCATGGTGCTGCTGGGCTGGGCCAAGGAAATGAACTGCAATTTCGTCCGCCTGGCACATTATCAGCACAACGAGAATATGGTGCGTGAAGCGGAGCGGATGGGTTTGCTGTTATGGGCCGAAATCCCCTGCTACTGGACCATTCAGTGGGAGAACGAAGCAACGTTCGAGAATGCCTGCAGCCAGCTGGAGACCTTGATCGGCCGCGACAAGAACCGGACAAACATCATTATTTGGTCGGTGGCCAATGAGACGCCGGTTTCGGAACCGAGGACGGCCTTTATGACGCGCCTGGCCGATCTGGCGCACCAGCTCGACCCGACCCGTCTGGTGGCGGCGGCCATGGAAAAGAAAGAACTTCCGGGCGGTATCATGACGCTCGACGATCCGATGGCCGACAAACTGGACGTGCTCAGTTTCAACCAGTATGTAGGCTGGTACGATGGTCTGCCCGAAAAATGCGACCGCGTCGTCTGGCAATTCTCGCAGGACAAACCAGTGTTTATCAGTGAGTTCGGCGGTGGAGCCCTGCAGGGTTACCATGGGCCGGCCAATCAGCGTTTCACCGAGGAATTCCAGGAAGACCTGTACCGGCACTCCGTGGGCATGCTGGAAAAAATGGAAGGTCTGTCCGGTTGTTCGCCGTGGATTCTCACCGATTTCCGTTCCCCGCGGCGCGTACTTGTTGACATTCAGGACGGATTCAACCGCAAGGGCCTGATTTCGGACAAAGGCATCCGCAAGGCGGCATTCTACGTCATGCAGGAATGGTACGCCCGGAAGAAAGTTGAATCGGCAAAGAAATAGCGTCTGGCCTCCAAGGATTCAGCGGCGGCGGCGCGTGTCTGAAATCTGCTGGCGGATCTGGTCGAGCGGCACGGCGGGCGGTGTGACGTCCGACGGTATCTCACGCCCGGAGAAAGTCTGGAAATATTGTACGCAGGCATCCCGCCAGACAGCGGCGTCCGTACATTGCTGGTCGAGTTTGGCGGCCACTTCGTTCCAGATATCTTCATCCACATAGCGTTTCACCTGCAGCCAGGTCTCCCGGAACTGCCCGGTGGCCTTGACACCGCGGTCGTAGTGCCGGCAGAGCGATTCCCACAGCGTCTCGCCCGACTTCATCCGGTAATCCCACGGCACGTGGTGGAACCACAGCAGCAGATTCTCCGGACAAGTCTCGAGGTTGTTGTATTGCGACCGGAGAGGTTCGGGGTATTGTGCCACGTTGCCGCTGCCCTGCATGGTCCGGTCGAAGCCGATGCCGTCGGGGCCTGCCTGGTGATAGTACGGCGGCGTCCAGTCGGCCCGCAGGCCGCGCGGCGCGTACCAGGGCTCCGGGCCGTAGTGGTGGTCGCCGGCGAAGATGTGGTGCAGTCCGAGCGGCATCATGTAATCCACCAGTGTTTCCCGGCTCGCCATCATCATGGCTTTGACCGGGGCGATGAATTTCTTCTCGAAAGTCTTCTCCGGACACCAACGTGGCCGGACAAACGTATGGTGCAGCCACTCGTCGGCAATTTGTTCCGCACTGAGCGTCGGGTCCCAAGCCAGGCGTCCGAAAGCGTACCAGTTGGCTTGGGCGAAGACATGGCCGCACCAGTTGGCGTCGCGTCCGGTGTTGGCCACGCCCGCGATGGCACGCATCGTCGGAGCGCCGTGGCTGGCCAGGGTGTCGAGACATTCTTCCCACATGGTGCCCAGATAGCAGAGTTGGGTGCTCTGCCCGAGGTATTCCTGGGTGATTTGCAGTTCCGGCATCATGGCTGTCCGCTGCAGGTTGAAGAAAAGCGGACTGACCGGCTCGCGCGGCTGGAAATCGACGGGGCCGTTCTTGATCTGGATGATGACGTTGTCCCTGAACGCGCCGTCCAGCGGCACGAATTCCTCGTAGGCCTGGTTCGCACGGTCCGGGCTGTCCGGCGCATATACAAAGGCCCGCCACATCACGATGCCGTTATGCGGTGCCAGCAGGTCGGCCAGCATATTGGCGCCGTCGGCGTGCGTCCGGCCGAAATCCTGCGGTCCGGGCTGCCCTTCGCTGCACGCTTTGACCAATATGCCGCCAAAATCGGGAATCAGGGTGTATATCTGCGCAATCTTGTCGCGCCACCAGGCCACGACGGTCGAGTCGAGCGGGTCGGCGGTGGGCAGGCCGCCCAAAGCCTGCGGCGAAGCGAAATTGATGGCCAGATAGGTGCGGATGCCATATGGCCTCAGCAGGTCGGCAATCTGCGCCGTCCGTTGCAGATGCGCTGCGTCAAGCACCCGGGGCGAGGCGTTGACGTTGTTGAGTACGGCACCGTTGATGCCGATGGACTGGTTGAGCATGCCGTAGGTCCGGATGCGTTCCGCCGGCACGGTGTCTTCGGCCCATCCCCAGATGCTGCGGCCTGCATAGCCACGTTCCACCGAGTCATCCATGTTGTCCCAGTGGTTGAGGATGCGGTAAGTGTAGTATGGTGTTCCTTCCGGCTGCAGGCTGCCTGCGGCAAGCCACAGGGGACCCGCTGCTTCCTGCTTTGCGCAGCCGGTGCAGAGCAGCAGCAGACAGACGGCCGACAGCAACCTATTCATCGCAGCCTTCAATGGTTTCGATGGTGCCGTCGGGGCGGTAGGTCAGCTCGCAGACCTTGAGGCTGCGCAGGCGGTTGATGCCCTTGGAGATGCCGCTGTCGTGGTGGAAGAGCCACCATTTGCCGCCGAATTCCACGATGGAGTGGTGCGTCGTCCAGCCGTACACCGGGGTCAGGATGACACCCTTGTAGGTGAAGGGGCCGTACGGGTTGTCTCCGATGGCGTAGCAGAGCTTGTGCGTGTCGCCGGTGGAGTAGCTGAAGTAATACTTCCCATTATACTTGTGCATCCAGCTGGCCTCGAAGAAGCGACGGTTGTTGTCTGCAACAGTGATGGGCTTGCCATCCTCGTCCAGGAGAACGATGGGCTTTGGAGCCTCGGCAAACTGGAGCATGTCCTTACCCAG
>JAFWVY010000016.1 GCA_017523725.1 Bacteroidales bacterium | reverse complement strand
TGTTTTTCAAGGAAAGTTGCTCCCTCGCCGTTCAAATACCTTTGAACAACTTCCAATCTTTTCTCTAAAGAATGTTTCATAAATAACCCCTCAAAGTTTTGTCCAACTTTTGGGGGTCACTTCAGAGGCCGCGGGCGGCCACGGTTTGCCCGGGGCAACCTGCCTGCACTTATAGTGCTGTGCGAATGCAAACGTTCGGATGGAGGATTCTCTCTTGCAGTCTGACTATCTGATCATCAAGGCTCTCCATAAGTGGAGAAGGAATATGCTTCGAAGACAGTTGCCGGCCTCGGCCCAGAGGAAGGGACCCGCGGCTGAAAGCCGTGGGAAGGGTCGCGCCTAAGGCGCGACGTCTGAGAAGCATATTCCTTCGGAACCCTTCGGCACCTTCGGAACGAGGCAAAGCCTACCGGGCCGGTGCGGCCTGCGGCTGCCCGCCCTGTGCACCGGGACGGAACATACCGGGGAAACCCTGCGGGAAGTCCTGCATGCCACCTTGCGGACGGGCGGGACGCGCGCCCTGGGTGGCCGGCGAACGCAGCTCGTCGGGCGAACTCTTTGTATAGGTATTGACGTACGTGCCCTGCTTGGTGTACAGATCCTTGATGTTCTCGATGGTCACAGAGCCAGCCGGCTTGAAATCATCCGAAAGCATATAGCGCGTCAGGCTGTAGAGCATCTGCCGGGCCACCGGACGGCTGTCGAGGTTGCGTTGCAGGTCGGCGCTCGTCACGATGATGCGCCCCTCGCCTACCCTGGCCTCGAAAATCAGGCCCAGCCGGCGGTTGACGAACCACGTGTCGATGGGCTGCACCAGCGGGCGGAAGTCTTCCGGGAAATCGGACAGCAGCATGCACTGGGCATTCTGCACGAGCTCCCACCAGTGGATGTCGCTGTAGTATTCGGTCGGGAAATCCCTGAACGCAGGATGGTTCTGCTGCACCAGGATGCCGGTGGTGTGCGGCGCCCGCATCTTGAACCACGACGTGTTCCAGAATACCGGCGTCATCTGCTGCTTGACATCCTCGCCATAGACAATGCGGCCGGCGGCGTGCAGGAAGACCTTGCCTCCCTTCTTCAGCACCTCCTCCGCCTTGGCGTCGATTTCATTGCAGAAGTAAATCTCCTCGTCGGCTTTCTCGATGGCAGGCACCTGCGCCGGATAGACCCAGATGTCCCAGTCGTTGATCACCTCCGTGCCGGGCAGCCAGATCTCGACGTTGTACCGCGCCGGAGCGGGCAGGTCGGCCAGCGGAATGTTGATGCCGCCGATCTTGAAGCAGTTGCCGATGGGAATGGTCACCTTGTCGAAGACGCCTTCGGTCAGCGTCTTGCCATAGCTGTCGGTAAGACGCCAGTGCAGCACGGCATCGGCGATGGGCGCCGCACCGAAATGGTACATCTCCGCCTCGCCGGTGAAAGTGTCGGCGTTTGTATAGACGAATCCGGAAGTCCTCAGGAGCGGCACGGTCTCGCTGCAGAAGCGGTGCCATGCCTCGGGCGTGATGTAGTCCTTCGGATCCCAGAAGGCATTGGTTACGCCCACGATGGCCGATCCCTGGCCGGAATAATCGTTCAGGCAGAGCAGCTGGAATCCGGCATAACCGGCCGTCCGCATGCTCTTTTCGATTTCATGCTTGTAACAGAGTGCCTGCAGTTTGCCGGATGCCATCAGGAACTGTTCGGCCTGGTCGCCCATGTGCTGGTCGGCCAGATCCTCCTGGAAGAGTTCGAAATTGCGGGCCTTCATCACCCCGGTGTATTTCTCGATTTCCTTGAAATCGGGGAAGACGCACCACTGCCCCATCTCGTGCGTCACGAACGGGATGGAGAGCGTGTCGATCTGACGCGACCAGTCGGAATTGCTTTCGGGTTTGCGGCCCCAGTCGAGTCCGCGGACACCGGCCCGTACGTGGTACTGGTTGCCGATCTGCCAGGGCCAGCTGCCGCCGACCGAGGCGCCGCAGTACACCCGGCGCGGGTCACGCTCTTTCCAGAAACGCACGAAGTTGGTCATGTACTGGACGCCGCCCGATGGTTCATTGCCTGATGTCAGCATGCAGTACGATGCATGGTTGCCGAAATAGCGCTCCATCCGCAGCGATTCGTCCATGATATACTGGTCGACGGGACGGCCCGAGCCGAGCGACGTGCTCTTGTTGGCCCACGACGGTCCTTTCGGGCTGCAGGTAAAATCCGACCAGGTCGGCCGCGATGAAAGCGGCCTCGGGCGGGCAGTACGAATGGAAACGGAAATGGTTGAGTCCGTATGATTTGGCGATGGTGAAGACGCGTTTCCACTCCGCCACATCCATCGGCGCATAGCCGGTAAGCGGGAACACGCAGTTCTCGACCGTACCGCGCAGGGAGATTTCGCGGCCGTTGATGCGGAAGCGGGTGCCTTCGATGGTGAACTCGCGCATGCCGAAATGGACGTTACGCACATCACTCCCGCCCTTCATGTCGAGCGTGACAGACATGCGGTAGAGCGCCGGCGAGAATTCGTCCCACGTGAGGAAGTCGCCCATGGGCAGTTCGACCGTGACGGTCTCCAGCGAATCGGTCACGCTGAAAGGCTGGGTGAGCGGCTGCACGATATGGAATCGTTCTGCGTTGAACGACTGCGCCTTCAGTTCGATGTTGCCCGACACCTTCCGTCCGGCAAGGTTGCCGATGGTGATGCGCACGATGGCTTTGCGACCGGCCAGGTCGGGATAGACCTGTACTTCGTCGATATAGGTCTCAGGCGTGGACGAAAGCAGCATCTTCCCTACGACGCCGTTCCAGTTGCCCTGGGTCTGGTCGGTGACACTGTGTGAGTTGAGTCCGACATCCACGATACGGCTCATGTCGTTGTCGATGCGCAGGGTCGGCACGTGTTCACCGGGCGTGAGCAGCTGTGTCAGGTCGAAGACATGCGGCATGCCGAGGCTGTTGCAGGTACCGGCATCCACACCGTCCACCCACAGATGAGACTCCATGTGCACCCGTTCGAGATACAGCGTGATGCGCTGCTTCTTCCAGTCGGCCGGCACGGTTATCTTGCGCTGGTACCAGGCCGCGCCCACATAATGTTTCTCGGGCGTCAGCATGAACGGTATCTTGATGTTGCCCGGACGACGGTATTTCTCCAGACGGGCGTTGTAATAGTAGGAACTGTCGTAGATGCTCCCGGTCCACGGCGTGGTAAGCGTGATGTCGTAGCCTTTGAGGCGTTCCGGCATGGAACCGGGCAGTTCCATGGTGTCGCCGGTGATGTCGCGGGCGAACCATTGTTCCTGGATTCCCTTGTTTTCGGGGTCCATCTTGAAGTTCCAGATACCGGCCAGCGTAAGATTCTCCGCACGGAGCGGAAGCGCGAGCAGCAGGCAGGCGATCAGAGCGAGCGTGTGTCGTTTCATAATTCCATCGATAAGATTCGTGTCGGCGAAGATAAGCACTTTAACGCAGTCCACATCATTTTTTTTAGTCTGGCGACATCATGCGCCGGGATTGATTATCTTTGTGAATCACAATATTCCTTTCCCTATGAGAAAAATACTGTTCTGCATCACCATGGTAATGGCTTTCGGCCTGACGCTCCAGGCCAAACCCGACAAGAATTTCTATGTGTTCCTGTGCTTCGGCCAGTCGAATATGGAAGGCAACGCCCGGCCGGAACAGCAAGATGTGGAAGGAATCAGCGACCGATTCCAGATGATGGCGGCTGTCGATTTCGCCCGGACCGGACGGAAGATGGGCGAATGGTACACGGCCGTCCCGCCGCTCTGCCGCGAAGGCAACGGTCTGACTCCGGCCGACTATTTCGGCCGCACACTGGTCTATAATCTGCCGAAGAAAGTGCGCGTGGGTGTCATCAACGTCGCGGTCGGCGGATGCAAGATCGAAGCATTCATGCAGGACAAGATTGCAGAATATGCCCAGACTGCGCCGGTCTGGATGAAGGGCATCCTGGCCGCCTACGACAACGACCCGTACCAGCGGCTGCTCGACATGGCCCGGAAAGCCCAGGAGAAAGGCGTCATCAAAGGCATCCTGATGCACCAGGGCGAATCGAACACCGGCGAGGCCGACTGGCCTGACAAAGTGAAGACAGTCTATGACCGTCTGCTTGCCGACCTGGGGCTGAAGGCCGAAAACGTACCGCTGCTGGCGGGCGAAGTGGTCATCGCCGGCGGCCGGGGTGTCTGCGTGGCGCACAATCCGGTCATCAACCGGTTGCCGTCCGTCATTCCGACGGCCCACGTCATCAGCGCCGAAGGCTGCACCAGCGGTCCCGACAACCTGCATTTCGATGCGGCGGGCTATCGCGAACTCGGCACCCGCTATGCCGAGACGATGCTGCCGCTGCTGGGCGTCAAGAACGTTCTGCGGCGACCGTAACAAGGCTTGTGACAAGGCCGCCCTCAGGATTCCGTCAGGGTCCCAAGGGCGGCCTTGCTATATACTGCGGGGTCAGACAAGTTGGCCGGCAAGACTTTCCAGCGCCGGCAGATCGCTTTGTTTCAGACGGCTGCGGATGGTGACCGTCGGTTCGATAATCTCTATGTCTTTCATGGCGCCCAGCATCTCCCGCATGACACGGCCGGCCGAAGGCGCCCAGGAACCGTTTTCGAGGATGGCCACCCGGCGTTTGCAGTAGCCTTTGCTCTGCAGCCGGTGCAGGAAGTCGTACATCGGCGTGAAGAGGCCGCCGTCGTACGATGAGGCGGCGACGACCATGCGGTCGTGCCGGAAGGCGTCTTCGACGTTCTCAGCGATGTCGCTGCGGCAAAGATCGCTGACAACCACCCGTTTCGCTCCTTTTTCACGCAACAGCGCAGCCAGTCGTTCCGCCGCGGCCATCGTACCGCCGTGGATGGACGCCACAGCGATGAAAATGCCCTTGGTTTCCACTTCGTAACGGCTCCAGGTGTTATACAGGTCGAGGTACTGGCCAAGATTCTCCTCGAGCAGCGGACCGTGCAGCGGGCGGATGTGCCGGATGGGCAGCCGTGCGGCTTTGCCGAGCACGGCCTGCACCTGGGCACCATACTTGCCCACAATATTGAAGTAGTAACGGCGTGCCTCACAGCTCCAGTCGTTGTCTTCGCCGCCATAGAAACCGCACTTGGCGAGCGCGCCGAACTTGCCGAACGCATCGGCGCTGTATAGCGTGCCGTCCAGATGGTCGAACGACATCATCACTTCGGGCCAGTGCACCATCGGCGCTGCCACGAACTGCAGTACATGCTGGCCCAGCGAAAGCGTGTCCCCTTCCTTGACGGCCTGCGTCCGGCCTTCGAGCGCGATGTTCTCGAAGAACTGCGGCAGCATCTGAATGGCACGGGCGCCGGCCACCAGTTTCACGTCCGGATATTCCTCCAGCATCCAACCGATGAGACCGGCATGGTCGGGTTCGAGGTGATGCACCACCAGATAATCGGGTCGGCGGCCGTCCAGCGTTTCGGCCAGCTGCTGTTTCCAGAGGTCGGCCTTGCGGAGGTCCACCGTGTCCAGGACGGCCACTTTCTCGTCGAGTATCACATAAGAGTTGTACGAAACACCATCCGGTATGATGTACTGACCTTCGAAAAGGTCGAGGTCGGTATCGTCCGTACCAATATATTTTACGTTGTTGATGAGCGTTCTGATCATGATGTAAATTATTTCAGCACGGCCGGCAACTACGCCGGCCGCACGGTTTTACAAAATTATGAAAAACTTTATCTCCGCCAAGCGGGGTGCTGCTACAGCGGCCCCATCGGTGTCCAGCCGTTCGCAGCCGGTGCGCTGGGTTGACGCGACTGCCCGGAACGTCCGCCGCGCGGTTCCTGCGGCACGTCGAAATCCTGCAGTGCGGGCTTCGGTGCCTTGGGGTCGATGTCCGGCGTATCGGCCGCCAGATGACGCTGCAGGTCCAGATTGTTCTCGCGGATACCCTTGGCGATGCAGAGCGAGAACAGATAGGCGCCGTAATTGTCGGTGTGCGTACCGTCGGAATAGGCTGCCAGGGCATCCTGGCCGAGCGCACGCACGATATCCATGCTCATGCCCCAGAGATCGATGAAGGCACATTCGGCCAGTTCGGCTGCCTTCGGCGCATTCTGGCCGTAGGGCGTCATCAGGTCGGTCGCCGTGGCGTTGCTGCGGTTGATCTTGGTCATCGGCGAGACAATGACCGGGGTCACGCCGTGCCGCCTGGCCTCGACGGCCATCGCTGCCAATTCCCAGATGTAATCCTTGTCGGCTGCCGAATGGGTGCGGACCCAGTCGCCGGCCAGATCTTCGGAATCCCACATCGGGTCGTGACCGCGCGACTTCTCGTCGTTGGTACCCAACTGGATGAACAGGTAGTCGCCCTCCTTGCAGGACTCCATGATCTTGTCCCAACGACGGCCGAAACGGAAACCTTTGATGGTCATGCCGCTCTCGGCATGGTTGGCCACGGCCACCCCGTCGTCGAACCAGCGCGGCAGGTACTGGCCCCAAGTGCCGCCGGAGGACTGGTCGGTCACGGTCGAATCGCCGATGATGAACACCGTGATGCAGCTGTCGGCCGGTGCAATCTCCATGGCACAGACACAGGGTGCCTCATCGTTGAACTGCAAGGTGAGCCGGTCGTCCCAGGTGATCTTCTTGATGGCACCGGTTTCATAATCCATCTCACTGGAGTTCAGTTTCATCTGGTTATTCTTGGAAAGCTGCGGCGTCCGGATGTTGACGTTGAACGACACCGTCTTGATTTCTTTCTTGGCAGTGGCCGCACGCTCGACCATCAGCCGACGGATTTCGGACTTGACGGTCGTGCACGAAGTGCCCTCGGTGTTGCCGAGCGTCAGCGTCACGCGGTAGTTGCCTTCGGGCAGCCGCACCGAAAATTTGAACGGCAAATCTGACGTGACATAGTCGCGCGTCAGGGCGGTGCCTTTCTTGTTCACTACGTCCGAAACGCCTGTAGTCGTTTCGAAGCCGTACCCGAGGTCGTCGGAATACAGCGTGGCGGAGGTGACCGGGATATAACCCTCGGCCGCCGCGGCCGAACCAAAGTCGAACCGATAAAGCGGCGCCGCGGATTCGGTTTCTGCAAACGCCAGCCAGGGCGTCAGAAGCAGCAGGAGTAAATAATTCTTGTTCATATCAGGATGTTTAATTTATCCATACAAAGGAGGCCGCCGGATGCACTCATACGGCCTCAGGCAGCATGTGCCACAAAGATACAATTTGTTGCAGTTTTTCGTCCATGGGCATCTCCACGTCGAGCCAGTGGATATCGGCGCCGCGGCGTTCCATGCGGCGGAACCAGGTCATCTGGCGCTTGGCGAACTGCCGGATGGCCGACAAGAGCCGCGACACCATCTCATCGTACGACAACTCCCCGATAAGATATTGAGTAACGAATTTATATTCAAGCCCATAGTAGGCCAGAGCCGGCGGTGTGAGGCCCCGGTCGAGCAGACCTTTCACCTCTTCGACCATGCCGGCCTGCAGACGGGCATGGAGCCGGTCGGCGATACGCTGCCGGCGCAATTCGCGCGAACAGCCGATGCCGATGAAAAGCGGATGCAGGTCGAGGTACGGCGGCCGCTCCAGGATATGTTCCGAGGTATAGACGGCTATTTCGACGGCCCGCTCAAGCCGGCGGCGCGTCTCGGTGTCGGTATGGTTGTGCAGCGTCTTGTACCGGCGCAGCATCGTGGTCAGTTCCTCGTCCGACATGCCGGCCATCTGCTGCCGGAGTTCCGGATTGACGGGCACTTCGAGCAGGTCGTATCCAAAGACAGCCGCCTCCAGGTACATGCCGGACCCGCCGCAGAGCACCGGCACCCGGCCGCGGGATGTCACGTCGCGCCAGGCCGCCTCGAAATCGCGCTGATAGGCGTGTACATTATATTGTTCGCCCGCCTCCGCGATGTCGATGAGGTGATATGGCACCGGCACACCGTCCACCTCATATTCCTCCAGATCCTTCCCGGTGCCGATGGTCATGCCGCGGTACACCTGCCGCGAGTCGCAACTGATGACCTCGCCGCCCATGGCATGCGCCGCATGGACCGCCACCGCTGTCTTGCCCACGGCGGTCGGCCCCAGGACGACCAGGAGGTTATACCGTAACATATTTAAAAAAAATATACTTTTGCAGCCGCAAATTTAAATTTCTTTCGGCAAAAGTGGATACGTTATTCCTAAGTGTCTGTCGATTGCTCATAGACCCGAACGGCAAATGGGCGCACGCTTTCAAGCAGTCGGTCACCTGGCGCCAGGTGTTCAGACGCCACGTGCTTCCGTTGCTTGTCCTGTATGCCATCTGCGCCGTGGCGGGAGGACTGCTCTTCTCCTCGCGGCTCAGTTCTTCGACGGGCCTGATCCTGATGCGTACCATCGTGCAGATGGCGGCACTGGCCGGATCGCTTTTCCTGTCTTCGTACATCCTCAACGAAACGGCGCCGAACTTCGGTCTGCCATACAATTTCGACAGGGTATTCATGATGACGGCCTACTGCTGGACGCCCATCTACATCGTGGCGGCATTCATCGGTCTTTTCCCGTTCCTGGAAGCCTTCAAGATACTGTACCTGTATGCGGTCTATGTCGTATGGGCCGCGATGCCCCATGTACCCGGACTGCCGGCCGACAAGCGGATATCGTACGCCGCAACCGTAGTCTGCGTTTCCTGGATTATCTACATCATGATTCAGACCATCGGTCTGAGAATAGGACACAGCATTCTGTAAATGAACATCATCGGTGTCATGTCGGGCACATCGCTCGACGGTCTGGACCTTGCGCTCTGCCGCTTCACGAAGCGGAACGGCCACTATGCGTTTTCCGTCCTGCGGGCTGTCACGATTCCGTATGACGCGGCATGGCGGCAGCGGCTGGCTACGGTACACGAGGCCGGCGGACTGGACCTGACCCGGGCCGACCGGGATTTCGGACGGTATATCGGCGCCTGCTGCAAGACGTTCGCCGGCACCGACAAGGTAGACCTCATCGCCTCGCACGGCCACACGGTGTTCCACCGGCCGGACGAGGGCCTGACACTCCAGATCGGCGACGGCGCGGCCATCGCCGCCGTCAGCGGCATCCGGACGGTCGCCGACTTCCGGCGGCAGGATGTGGCTATGGGCGGTCAGGGTGCACCGCTGGTGCCCATCGGCGACGAACTGCTTTTCGGCGCGTATGCGGCCTGTCTCAATCTGGGTGGCTTTGCCAATGTTTCGTTCCGGCAGGACGGCCGCCGCACGGCTTTCGACATCGGCCCCTTCAATATGGTTTTCAACCGTTATGCCGAGCGCGAAGGCATGCCGTACGACGACGGCGGAGAACTGGCCCGGCGGGGTGTCCGCTGCGCCGCGCTGGAACAGGAACTCGACGCCCTGCCGTTCTATGCCGTCAAGGGACCCAAGTCGCTGGGCCGGGAATGGGTGGACGAGGTGCTGATGCCGCTCATCGACCGTCACGGGCTGCCTCCCAGCGACGTACTGCGGACCTACAGCCACCACATCGCACGCCAGATTGCGGCGGCGCTTCCCGCCCCCGACGCACTGCTGGGAAACCCTGCCGCCCCCGAGTTGCTGGTGACAGGCGGCGGCGCTTACAACCGGTTCGCCATCGACCTGCTGCAGGAGGCCACTCCCTACCGCATCGTCATCCCCGACAACTATACCGTCAACTATAAGGAAGCCTTGATTTTCGCTTTCCTGGGCATGCTCCGCGTGCAAGGCCTCGACAATACGCTCGCCTCGGTCACCGGAGCCCCGCGCGACCATGCCGGTGGCACCATCTTCGAAGCGTAAAAAGTTCCTGCCGAAGCCGTATAACGCCCTTATTGCGGAATATTTTTTTCATTATCTTTGCTGCGTATCGGGCCGTTCCGAGACACTGTCGTTGTCTCCCGGTGATACCCTCAAACATTCATACCATCATGGCAAATAACAAGTATGCAGGCACCCAGACTGCCAAAAACCTGGAAGCGGCCTTCGCCGGCGAATCGCAGGCCCGCAACAAATACACATATTTCGCATCCAAGGCCAAGAAAGAGGGCTTCGAGCAGATTGCCGCCCTTTTCCTGAAAACGGCTGACAACGAGAAAGAACACGCCAAGCTCTGGTTCAAGGAACTCGACGGCATCGGCGACACGGCGCAGAATCTGGCCGCTGCCGCAGACGGTGAGAATTACGAATGGACCGACATGTACGAAGGCTTTGCCAAGACAGCCGAAGCGGAAGGTTTCCCCGAACTGGCCGCTAAATTCCGCGGGGTCGCCGCCATTGAGAAACAGCACGAGGAACGTTACCGCGCCCTGCTGAAGAACGTGGAAACGGCCGCCGTCTTCGCCAAGAGCGAGGTCAAGGTGTGGGAATGCCGCAACTGCGGCCACATCGTCGTGGGCACCAAGGCACCCGAGATCTGCCCGGTCTGCGCCCATCCGCAGGCTTATTTCGAAGTGCATGCAGAAAATTATTAATCATTAAAGAATACAGCTATGGAAAAATATGTATGTGACCTCTGCGGCTGGGAGTACGATCCCGCCGTCGGCGTACCCGAAGCCGGTATCGCCCCCGGTACGGCATGGGAAGATGTGCCGGCCGATTTCGAATGTCCGCTTTGCGGTGCAGGCAAAGACGCCTTCTCGGCCGCATAAGACAGCCATCGGATTATGACTGGACTTGCCAACGAACTGCTGCACATCCTGAATGAAATGTCCCCGTTCCTGCTGCTGGGGTTCCTGCTGGCAGGACTGATGCATGCGTTTGTGCCGGGGACGGTCTATAGCCGTTACCTGGCACGGCCGGATTTCCGTTCGGTACTGAACGCCACGCTGTTCGGCATTCCGCTGCCGCTGTGCTCGTGTGGTGTCATACCCACCGCCATGTCGCTGCGGCGCGAGGGCGCGAGCAAGGGGGCTGCTACCGCATTCCTCATTGCCACGCCGCAGACCGGTGTGGATTCCATCGTGGCCACCTGGTCGCTCATGGGGCTGCCTTTCGCGCTGGTCCGTCCGTTGGCCGCACTGTGCACCGCCCTGTTCGGCGGGCAGATAGTCAATCTGTTTGACAAACAAGATGCCGCAGGGACCCCGACCGGCCAGGCTCAGCCTGATGCTGCCCGGGGTTCCTCGCCGACCTTGCGGGAGCGGATGGCAGATGCTCTGCAATATGCCTACATTGAGATGATGGAAGACATCGGGAAATGGCTGGTCATCGGTTTGGTGGCCGCAGCCCTGATTACCGTGCTGGTACCGGACAGTTTCTTCCACGTCTTCGCAGACAACAGCCTGCTTTCGATATTGCTCGTACTCTGTATCGCCATCCCGATGTATGTCTGTGCCACGGGATCCATTCCGATTGCCGCTGCCCTGATGCTCAAGGGACTGACGCCCGGTGCGGGGCTGGTGCTGCTGATGGCGGGTCCCGCGTGCAATGTGGCCAGCCTGCTGGTCGTTCGCAAAGTTCTGGGATTCAAGACACAATGCATCTACGTCGGAAGCATCGTGCTGGGTGCCGTTGTCTTTGGACTGGGCATCGACCATCTGCTGCCGAGGGAATGGTTCGTGTCGTCGCTGGCATCGGGCGGGACGATGCACATGCACGGATGGTTCCACTGGACCTGCACCGCCGTGCTTTGCATCCTGCTGGTCTATACGCTGCTGATACACCCGCACCTGAAGGGTGGCCACACGCATGCGCACGAACACGCACACGGTCACAGCGACGAGACTTTATCAACCACTGAAAACGCCATGAAAAACGAAAGGCTGTTCCATATTCAGGGCATGAACTGCAGCCACTGCCGCCTGAATGCCGAAAATGCGCTGAAAAGCGTGCCGGATGTCGAATCGGCACAGGTCGATCTGCAGAGCGGCGAAGCCCGCGTGACGGGCACTGCCAGCCGCGAGGCACTGGAAAAGGCGATTGAAAGCTGCGGTTTCACCCTGACCGACTGACCAGGGTCGCACGGCCGTTTTTTCACCGGACACAGCCGGACCCGGCCGGAAAGCCAGGCTCATCCTGCCAAGACATCTGGAAAATCCTACGGGAGACAGCGCACCATGACATGGCTGCGCTGCCATTCAGTAAAGTCGGTGTCGGACATGCCCGACACCCGGAACGGCGGCAGTTCTGCCGCCGCATCAACCACAAACCCGAGACGCTGGTACCAGGGGACCACGTGCGGCCCGACCGGCACCAGCACGACTCGGCGCACACCGCTTCCGGCCAGACTGTCACAGGCCGCCTGCATCAGCCGGCTGCCAATGCCCCGGCCGCGTAAATCCTCTGCCACCGACACGCCGCACACATACACCGCAGTGCCGGAAGTGTCCCAAGGGAAGGCCTGAAGGGCACCCAGCAACTGTCCGTCTTCCTCGCAGGTCCAGGTGCAGTGGTCGCGGTAGAAAACGTGGAAGAAAAAATCCACGTAGGCCTCGTCGTCGTGGAATGCTTCGATCCACAAAGCCCTGACGGCGGCTTTCCGCTTTTCCGCATCTTCCCCGTTTTCCGAATGGTTTCTTATGGTCTGCATGATACTGTGGCGTCAAACGGCTGGCAAGATGGTCTGTATGCCGCCGGCGTTTCGGGCCGGCGGGCTGCCGCATCGCCGGTGCCGCATGCAAATTTACAAAAACAATCGATGCAGGGAAAGATGGCTTCGTCCGGTCGTTTTCGTATCTTTGCAAGACAAACATTCCCAAAACGCATACAATATGAGTGACATGTTTTCCATCAAGGGCAAAGTTGCCGTCATCACCGGCGCTGCCGGCGCGCTGGGCGGTTCGCTCGCCCGGCATTTCGCGGCCAACCAGGCCGACGTCATCGCATTGGTCCACCGGCCGGAACAGATTGAACCAACGCTCAATCAACTACAGGCGCTCGGCGGGAATCCGGCGTGCTATGCCTGCAATGTCATGGATACGGCCGAGGTGAACCGCATCGCAGACGAGATCGTCGCCCAACGGGGCCGGGTGGATATCCTGATCAACGTGGCGGGCGGCAACGTGGCCGGAGCCAACGTCATGCCCGACCAGAATTTCTGGGACATGAAACTCGAAGACTGGGAAAAGGTGCTGGACCTCAACCTTAACGGCACGGTCTATCCCTGCCATGTATTCACCCGGATTTTTGCAAAGCAGGGCGCCGGATGTATCCTGAATATCTCGTCGATGGCGGCTTACGATGCGCTCACGAGGGTGGCCGGCTACGGTGCGGCCAAAGAGGGCGTGTCGAATTTCACGCGCTGGCTGGCACAGGAAATGGCCGTGAAATACAGCGAAAAAATCCGTGTCAACGCCCTGGCTCCCGGTTTCTTCATCGGAAAGCAGAACCGGGCTGCGCTGCTCAATCCGGACGGCTCACTCACTGAACGTTCGCAGAAGGTGCTGGCCAAGACACCGATGCGCCGCTTCGGCGACCTGACGGAACTCAACGGCGCCGCCCAGTTCCTGTGCAGCGACGCCGCCTCCTTTGTCACGGGCGTGGTGCTTCCTGTCGACGGCGGCTTCAGTTCGTTCAGCGGCATCTGACGTCAGCCGGCGACCGGCCGAGGTGCCGCTGCATTCCATCTGAGAAGACCCTGGCAGAGAAAGTCACTCCCTATAGGCATGGTCCTTCGGGAACTCCACCCCTGACCAGGCTTTCTGCTGCGTCCAGGGCTCCGGTTCAGACGTCCAGAACGGATCGTCGGCCGGCAAGCCGAGCGGCAGGAATACCAGCGAGGTCAGATACAGGCTGCCGTTGTTGGTGTACGAATCGGTAACACCCGGCTGACGTCCGACAAAGCCGAGGGTCAGATAGTCTTTTTCGTTGAAATTCTCGTACTTGTCGTCAAACATGCGTTTCATGACAGCGGTCAGCGCAGCGCGCACCTGTCCGCCGGACAGTTCGGCCGGCAGTTGCCGGCGCCAGGCCAGCATCGCCAGCGGCTGCATGGCTGCCATCCGGTACGGAATGGAACGGCCGAACGCCGGGAAAGTGCCTTCGGGCGAAATGAAACGCTCGAGGATGATGGCATATTTCTGCATGCGTCGCAACGCCACATCGGTCTTGCCCCGATAGCCCGACCACGAGAACGGCGGACGCGCGACCGTCTCGAGACATTCGAGATACATCGGTTGGATGACATAGCTGTTGTAATAGTCGAAAGCGAACTGCTGCCCGTCGGAATACCAGCCGTCGCCCACATACCATTCGTCTATCTTGCGCAGCGCCGTATTAATCCTGAAACGGTCGCACGGTGCGCCGGCCTTGAGCAGCATAAGCTCGGTCGTGGCAGAGAAAAGCAGCCAGTTGGTATAGGGCGGATCGACCCGCCAGAGCTGGGTGAATTCTTCGATGTAGCGCGATTTTGTCAAATCGTCCAGAGGCACCCAGAGGGCGTCGTAGGCCCGTAAAAATCCTTCTGCCAGAAAGGCCGCATCCACCAGTGTCTGACCCTCTTCGCGCCACAGCAGGTAGTCCGGGCTGGCCGGATCGACGGCGTTCGCCAGACTCTTGAGCGCCCACTGGCGAAGTTGCCGGCGCATCTGGCCTTCTTCGGTGTCATCATCGGGCAACGCCAACCAGGGAGCCAGTCCGTCCATCAGGCGGCCGAAGGCTTCCAGATAGGCCACCTTGATATTCCGATGGTCCCACGTCGGACCCACCTCAACCATCATATCCGCCTGCAGGCGGCCTTCGCTCATCGGTTCGAGAATGGGTTTTGCCATGCGGTACATCAGACGGCACCAATACATCCGGTCGGATTCCACGGTTTTCTTCGCGCCGGACAACGTGACGGGCGCCAGCAGACAGGCAAGCAGGCCTGCAATAAGCAATTTCTTCATATTGAACAGATTTCGGCGAATGCGCTCCGGGACGGCATCCGCGGTTGAATATCGGAAGGAACGCATCGGCCGGACTGCTCAGTCCTTCCAGTACAAAACTATAAAAAAAAGCGACGTTTGCCGGCGTGAGAGCATTCCGATAGTCTTTTTTCGGGCCGGCGGACGGATTCTGCCGGAAAAACATTAAAATTGTATTTTTAAACACTTCCGCTCATGAAACGTTTCTTCCTCCGGCTGATTCTGTGTACAGTCTGTTGCCTGGCGATAACCGGCCACGCCCAGCAGAAACTCTATCCGCATCTGTTCAACCTGAACCAGGTCACCCTCGAAGACGACCTCTTCCGGCATGCCATGGTTCTGAACGACTCAGTGCTGCTGGCTTACGACGTGGACCGCCTGATGACGCCGTATTTCCGGCAGGCCGGCGACACGCTCTGGGCGGCACAGCATCCGAATTTCGACAACTGGGGCTCCGGCAGTTTCCGGCTCGACGGTCATGTCGGAGGCCACTACATGTCGGCGCTGGCGCTGGCCTGGGCCGCCTCGGACGACCGCGCCATGAAGAAAGCGCTCAAGAAACGGCTGGACTACATGGTGGACCGGATGGCCGAATGCCAGGCTGTCTTCGACCACAATACGGACGGACTGTACGGCTATATCGGAGGCATTCCCGACAACAGCGTATGGACCGAACTGTACCGGGGCAACACGCGGGCCTTTGACCGCCACCGGGGCTGGGTGCCGTTCTATGTGATGCACAAGATTTACGAGGGGTTCCTGAACGCCTGGGTCTATGCCGGCAACAAGAAGGCCCTGCAATGCTTCATCAAGCTTTGCGACTGGGGGGTGAACCTTATCTCCAACCTGGACGACGACACGTTGCAACGCATCCTGGACACCGAGCACGGCGGCATCTGCGAGGTCTATGCAGATGCCTTCCGACTGACTGGCGATGAACGTTATCTGCTTGCTGCCCAACGTTTCACCCACCGGACCATGGTGGAAGGTATGTTGACTAAAGTCGAATTTTTCCTGAACGGCCGGCATGCCAACACACAGGTGCCCAAATATGTCGGCTTTACGCGCACTGCCCAGGAACTGGCAGCGCATCCTGCCGGGGCTCTATATCGGGCGGACGATCTGCACCGCGCGGCAGAGAATTTCTGGCAAGATGTGACATGGAGGCGTACCGTGGTCATCGGCGGCAACAGCGTCAATGAGCATTTCCTGCAGGGAGGCGAAGGCGTGCACTACATTGAAGAGAACAACGGACCGGAAAGCTGCAACACCTACAACATGCTGAAACTCACGACAGATCTGTTTGCCGATGATCATCAGGCGAAGTATGTCGATTTCTATGAGAAAGCCCTGTACAACCACATCCTCTCGACCCAGAATCCGCACACGGGTGGCTATGTGTACTTCACCTCCCTGCGGCCGCAGCACTACCGCGTCTATTCGCAGGTGAACGAAGCCATGTGGTGCTGCGTCGGCACCGGCATGGAGAACCACAGCAAATACGGCATGTTCATCTACGCGCAGGATGCGGCCCGCGACACCCTCTTTGTCAATCTTTTCGTATCGAGCACCCTGCGTGACAAGCGCTTTGTGGTGCACCAGACGACGCGTTTTCCCTATGAGGAAGGCACCACCCTTACCATCGGGAAATCGGGCACCTACACCCTCGCCGTCCGGCATCCTGCCTGGTGTACCGAAGGCTACAGCATAAGCATCAACGGCGGGCCAGCCATCGGCGACAACCGGAAATGTTCATATGTCTGCATTACGCGGACCTGGCAAAAAGGCGACCGCATCGACGTCCGGATGCCCATGAAGCTTGCCTTCGATACCTGCCCGCAGTATGAGGACAACTACATCGCCATCCTGTACGGACCGATCGTGCTGGCCGCTGCAACAGAAACGGCCGATCTGACCGGGCTGTTCGCCGGCGAAGGCCGATGGGACCATGAAGCCCGCGGACCTCAACGGCCGCTGGAAAGCGCCCCGATGTTCAAGGGCGGCGTGGAGCTACTGTTTAACTCCATGCACTGCACGGACCCGGATCAACTGCATTTCAGCATCGACCCTCCGGCCTGGCAGAACCCCGAATCGGCCAGTCTCGTGCTACAGCCGTTCTTCAAGATACATGAGGCACGCTATATGATTTATTGGAAAATGAACTGGAGATAAACTGGAAAAAGAACGAATAAAACCAAGATACCATGCGACACTTACTCTGCGCCCTGGCGCTGCTGATAGGCTTCGGCACGGCTCTGCAGGCCAAGTCTGTGACGACCAACTGTGTCAATCCTCTGACATACACCGACATTCCGGACAATGACGTCATCCGGGTCGGGGACGACTTCTACATGATAAGCACCACCATGTATTTCTGCCCCGGCGCTCCCATCATGCATTCCAGGGATCTGGTGCACTGGCGCATCGTCAACTATGTCTATGACACGCTGAACGATGACGATGTCTATAACCTGCGCAACGGCCGCAACGCCTACGGCAAAGGCCAGTGGGCCGCATCGCTGCGCTACCACGACGGCATGTACTACGTGCTGTTCATCGCCAACGACCAGCAGAAGACCTATGTGTACAAGACGCGTGACATTCAGCGGGGAACGTGGGAAAAGACCGTGCTGGACCGGGTGTTCCACGATGCGTCGCTGCTGTTCGACGACGGACATGTCTATCTGGTCTATGGCAATGGCGACCTGCGCATCGCCGAGCTCAAGCCGGACCTCTCGGGCGTGCAGCCGGGCGGTGTGGACCAGGTGCTGATATCGGCCCCGCGCAACGGCTACAGCCTGCGGGCCGAGGGCGCACATTTCTACCATATCGGTGACTATTATTACGTCATCGAGATAGACTGGCCTTCGGGCGGTGTCCGCACCGAGACATGCTGGCGCAGCAAGCAACTGCTGGGGCCTTACGAGAGTAAAATCATCCTGCAGGGTGCTTTTGACGGCCGGGGCGACGGCGTGGCGCAGGGAGCCATCTTCGACACCCCTGCCGGCGACTGGTATGCCGTCATGTTCCAGGACCACGGCGCCGTCGGACGGATTCCGACGCTGCAGCCGTTAACCTGGGAGGACGGATGGCCGGTGCTCGGCGACAGAACTGTCCCTGTCAAGACCTTCGACGTCAACCTGAAACCCTATGGAGAAAACTACGTCTGGGATTCCGACGAGTTCCGCAGCAAACGCAACCAGCTGGCGCTTGTATGGCAGTGGAACCACATGCCGGATGACGCCGCCTGGTCGCTCACCGAACGCAAAGGGTGGCTGCGGCTCCGGACGGCCCATGTGGCCACCGGCGTGATGGACGCCCGCAATTCGCTCACACAGCGTACCGTCGGTCCGCGCTGCGTGTCGGAGGTCCGCATGGATGTGTCCGGCATGAAACCGGGCGACCGGGCCGGGCTCTGCGCCTTCCAGAGCAACTACGCCTCTATCGGGGTGGAGATGGCTTCCGACGGCCGCAAGGAACTGGTGGCCTTGACGCGCGTACCTGGCAACGGCCGGCGCGACGGCGGGGCGGAACGTATCACCGAACTGCTGCGGAAGCCGCTGCAGAGTGATATCATCTATCTCAAGATCACCTATATCTTCACGCCGCAGCGTGCCGGCGAAAGGGCCGACACCGCCTTCCTCAGCTATTCCGAAGACGGCCATACATGGCATCTGGTGGAAGGAATGCTGCAGATGCGCTACACGCTGGATCTGTTCACCGGCTACCGCTCCATGCTGTACAACTATGCCACGGCGACGACTGGCGGCCATGTGGATTTTGATTATTACAGACAAACGGCATTCTGATGGAACAAATGGATTCCCCAATAAAAGAAACTTTTTCTGCCGCCGCATGTATCCGGTCCATGCGGCTGCGCACGCTGCCGCTCTCGCTGGCGGGTGTCATCACAGGCATTGCCCTCGCCATGGGCGGGCCAGGTGTCCGGACACTCCCGGTCGTCCTGTTGCTGCTGACCACCGTGCTTCTGCAGATTCTCACCAACCTTTCCAACGAACTCGGCGACACCCTGCACGGCACGGACACCGATGTCCGACAGGGCATCCGCTATTCGCTGCAGGACGGCCTGATGACTGTCCGGCAGATGAAAATCCTCATCGCCGTGTTTGCCGGACTGAGTTGTCTGGCCGGGCTGGCCATGATCCGGGCCGCCTTCGGCACCCTCTTCGCCATCGCGCCGGCATTTTTCATCGTGCTGGGAGCATGTGCCGTCTGGGCGGCCATGCGCTATACGCTAGGCCGGAATCCCTATGGATATCGGGGGCTCGGCGATTTGTCGGTGTTTATCTTTTTCGGCTTGGCGACGGTGGCCGGAGGCTATTTCCTCAGTTCTCTGCAAATGCCGTCGTTGCGGGTCATCGCCGCCGCATGCGGCATCGGATGTTTCAGCGTGGCCGTTCTCAATGTCAATAATGTAAGGGATATGAAAACCGACATGGCCACCCGGACGACGGTCGCCATCCTGCTCGGTGAACAAAAGGCACGCATCTATCAGACCGTGCTGATTGCGTCGGGATGGGTTTTCCTGGGCATCGCCCTGCTGCGTCCGGGCCTTGCGCCGAAACAGTATCTTTTCCTGCTGACGCTGCCGCTCTACATCGTTCACCTCAGGGGCGTATGGACGCGAAAAGACCGGGCGCTCGACCCGATGCTCCCGCTGCTCGTCATGAGTACATTCCTGCTGAGCCTGCTCCTGCTGGTCGCAGCTTTGTAATTCCATCCTCTTCTGCGCCGTCGCTTCGGACTTCCGCAGGAGGTTTGAGGAATGTTTCCAAGCTACGCCGTAATCAGCGTCCCTTCTTTTTCCTCCAAGAGCACCCGCCGCAATGCTCCCGGCATATTCATGTCGAAGACAACCATCTTCATGCCGTTCTCCTTGCACAGTGTAATTGAGGTCAGGTCCATCACCTTGAGGTTCCGGCGATAGACTTCGTCGTAGGTAATGGTATCGAACTTCACGGCCGACGGATCTTTTTCGGGATCAGCCGTATAGACGCCGTCCACCCGCGTGCCTTTCAACAATGCATCGGCGTTGATTTCCACGGCACGCAATGCCGAAGCCGTATCGGTTGTAAAGTAGGGATTGCCCGTCCCTGCACTGAATATAGCCACTTCTCCCAGCTCCAGTGCAGCCACCGCCTTGTCGCGGGTATAGCGTTCACCCACGGGTTCCATGCCGAAAGCCGTGAACAGACGGGCCGGGACGCCGAGACTCTCGAGTGCCGACTGGATGGCCAGTCCGTTGATGACGGTGGCCAGCATGCCCATGTAATCTCCTTTGACACGGTCGTAACCTTCGGAGGTGCCTTTCAGTCCCCTGAAGATATTGCCTCCGCCGAACACGACGCCCACCTGGACGCCCAGGGCGACAGCATCTTTCACGGCCGCCGCATAGGTCTGCAGCTGTTCGCTGTCTATGCCGTACGGTTTGCCGGCCATCAAGGCTTCGCCGCTCAGTTTGAGTAATACGCGCTTGTACATTGTATAGTGTTTAGAATTGTTCTAGTATGGCAATCCGCTTTTCGATGGGCGGATGAGTGGCAAAAAGACCGGACAGTGCACTGAACAGGCCGCGGGCCTGCCGGCCGGGATGCTCAATAAAGAGCTGGGCCACATCAGACTGGGTCACTGCCTCGATGTCCGGGTCGGCCGATATCTTGCGCAGGGCCGATGCCAGTGCCAGCGGATTCCGTGTGAGTTCGGCACCGCCGGCGTCGGCCATGTACTCCCGGTCGCGCGATATAGCGAAACGCATGAGGACAGAAAAGAAATAACCGATGGCCGCGGCCACCATGACCATCAGTACCAACAATGCTGCACTCCCTCCCCCGCGGTCGTTCGAAGAACGGGCCCGGGGCGTATAGTACAGCGAACGCATGGCCACCTGCGCCACCATCGAGAAGATTCCCACGAATACGATGGATACGATCAGCACCCGGACATCCCGGTTGCGGATATGCGTCAGCTCGTGCGCAATGACGCCCTCCAGCTCCGCATCGTTGAGTTTCTCGATAATGCCCCGTGACAGGGTCACCGTGTAGGTTTTCTGGTTGATGCCCGATGCATAGGCGTTGAGCGAACTGTCCTCGATGATGTTGACTTTCGGCATCGTCATGCCGCAGCTCATGCACAGGTTCTCCACCAGATTATATACACGCATGTTCTCACGACGTTCGAGCGGTTTGGCACCGGTGGCCGAATTGATGATGGCCACGTTCGAGAAATAGGCGATCAGGAACCACAGCAGCACACCGGCGATGACATACGGCGACACCGCCACGAACATCTCGGTGGCATCCGCCCAGACACTCGCCGGCGATACAGCCCCGGCAGCTCCGTAACCACTGCCATAGGTACTGCCATAGGTACTGCCATAGGAACTGCCGTAAGATCCGTAGCCAGGGTCATATCCGTAACCATAGCCGGAATCGTAGAAACTGACAGGCGACAGGTAAGCAAGCAACAGACAGCACGCCCCCGTCAGCACCAGGACCAGGCACGGGAAAAGAATCAGCAGGACAGTGGAACGGAAATTATTCCGCCGCTGCTGCGTCCGTATGCCTACATACTGCATTAAAACTTGATTTCGGGCGCTTTGTCAAGATCGGCACGCTCCGTACCCAAATCGAACATCTTCTCCTGATGGAAACCGAACATGCCGGCCAGGAGGTTCGCCGGGAACACCTGCACCGCGTTGTTGTACTCCTTCGTGGCCGAGTTGAAGAAACGGCGCACCGCGGAGAGTTTGTTCTCGATGTCGGCGATCTCGGTCTGCAGCTGCATGAAATTGGCGTTCGCCTTGAGTTCGGGATAAGCTTCGACTGTGACCTTGAGGCCGGCCAGCGCAGCCGTCAGCTGATTCTCCGCCGCAATCTTCTCGTCGATGGTCGTCGCAGACATGGCCATGTTCCGCGCCTTGACCACGTTGTCGAGTGTGGTCTTCTCGTGTTCGGCATAGCCCTTGACCGTCGCCACGAGCTGTGGTATAAGGTCATGTCTCTGCTTGAGTTGCACGTCAATGTCCGCAAACGCGTTCTCACGGTTGTTTCTCAGTCTGACCAGTGAGTTGTAAATGCCTATGGCCCAAATCGCCAATACGGCGACAACGATAATAATGATTAGAGTCATGATGAAAAATTTTGTTCTGCAATTTTACGAAAAACAGCGGTAAAAACAAATGGAAAATGGCGTACGGGACAAATGGAAAAGGTGCGCAAGAAAAAAATGCCCGCGTGCATGGATAGATGCATATTTCGTATTATTTTTGCCAGACATTAAGACCATGAAATTGACTATGCCAACTGATCGGATTCCCATCAAAGAATGGAATAAGGACGAACGTCCGAGGGAAAAACTGATGCAATCAGGGCCCGGAGCCCTGAGCGATGCGGAACTGCTTGCCATACTGCTCGGAAGCGGTTGCCAGGAAATGACAGCGGTGGATGTGGCCCGGCATCTGCTGCGCCGGTACGACGATGACCTGCAACTGCTCGGAAGGTGCTCCCTGCAGGAGATGACCCGGCAGAAGGGTATCGGACCGGCGCGTGCCGCCACCGTGACAGCCGCGCTGGAACTTGGCCGTAGACGGGCGCAGGCCGTGCCCGCACCCAACCGGAATGTCACTTCCAGCCGAGACATCTATCATCTGTTCCAACCTATTCTGGCAGATCTGGTCCACGAGGAATTCTGGGTGGTGCTGCTCAGCCGCACACACCGGATCATCACCCACTGCCGCATCAGCCAGGGCGGCCTGTCATCCACCATCGCCGATGTGCGCATCATCCTCAAGCATGCCGTGGACCGCCTGGCATCGGGCATTGTCCTGTGCCACAACCATCCGTCGGGCAACCTGATGCCCAGCCGCGAGGATATCAGCCTGACGGCACAGGTAAAGTCGGGTGCCAAACTGGTGGACATCGTGCTGCTGGACCACCTCATCGTAGCCAGTACCGGCTATTACAGCTTCGCCGACCACGGCATGATCTGAACGTCATCCGGCTGGAATCCGTGCAATGGCCGCAGCGGGAAAGACGTCAAAAAAAAAGAGGCGAACCTCACGGCATCGCCCCTTTCCCCCTGCAGCCTGCGCTGCAGGTACCCTTAAAACAACTACTATTCTCTATTCGTCATCTGTCTTGTTAACAAGCGCCGCTTATGCCAGCGTCGCCACATGTTTGGCAAGGTTCGACTTGAGGTTCGAAGCCTTGTTCTTATGAATCACACCCTTCTTTGCCAGCTTGTCGAGCATGGACGCCACCTTCGGATACTGGGCTTCAGCCTGGGCCTTGTCGTCCAGAAGTCTCAGTTGCTTGATCGCATTACGGGTGGTCCGTGCATAGTATTTATTGTCGAGCCGACGTTTCTCCGTCTGACGGATTCTCTTAAGAGCTGATTGATGATGTGCCATTTGCTTTAACTTTTTGCGGGTGCAAAAGTACGGATATTTTTGAATAAAAAAACGATTGCCGCTTATTTTTCATTTTTTTGAAAAAAAAAAGTACGGTCAGCGCAAAACCCTTACCTTTGCAGACAGTGCCGGCGCGTGCCGGACCACCTAACCCCAAGAGAACATGAATATTTTCACCAAAACCATGGTTCTGGCCCTCCTCGTATGGGCCGGCATGACGGCCGCCGGATGCAAAGGCGGAGCCGTAAGCATTGACGACACCTACTGGCTCGGCGCCGACATCAGCAGTGCCGCCGGCATGGCCGCGCGCGGCACCCAGCTGAAAAATTTCGAAGGCGACGAAACCTACGAACTCACCCAGCTTCTGAAGAATATGGGACTCAATGCCACCCGCTACCGGGTATGGGTCAATCCGAGACGCTGGGGCGACAACCATGCCGGCAGCTGCGACAAAGAGGATCTGCTGGCCAACTGTCTCCGGGCCAAGGAACTGGACATGGCCGTCATGATCTGCTTCCACTACTCCGACACCTGGGCCGATCCGAAGCACCAGCCCATTCCCGCCGCCTGGATGGGGCACGATTACGAAACCATGAAACAGGACCTCTACAACTATACGGTGGAAGTCCTCTCCTATCTTAAAGAGAACGGCGTGGAACCCAAATGGATCCAGATCGGCAACGAGACCCGCAACGGCCTGCTCTGGAATCCGGCCCGCCGGGCGCCCGGTGAACCGGAGGACCCCAACAACGTCCCCGTGGCCGAGCACATGGGCCACAGCAAACTCGACCCGGAACAGTATGCCGGCTTTATCGATGCTGGCCACAAAGCCGCCAAAAGCGTTTTCCCGAAAGCCATCACCATCGTGCATCTCGACAACGGCTATGACAGCGCCATGTACGACTGGAACCTCGGTCTGCTCGAGAAATACGGAACCTCGTACGACATGGTCGGCATGTCGCTCTATCCCTACTGGGCAGCCAAGGAAGGTGGACGTGACGATGCTGACGGCGTCATCGACGACTGCATTGCCAACATCAAACACGTCTACGAACGTTTCGGCAAGGAATCGATGATCGTCGAGACCGGTTTCGAAGTGAACGAGGCCCATCCGGAAATCATCGAAGAAAGCTACCGGCAGTTCAGCAAGGCCATCCGCGACTCGCGCGACCTGACCGACGGCCATTGCCACGGCATTTTCTACTGGGCGCCCGAATCGCGTCCCGGCGGATACAGTCTGGGAGCATTCGGCTCGGACAGCCGTCCGACCAAGATCATGAAAGCGTTCGTAGAAGCGGCAGAGGCGGCAAAACAGAAATAAAACGCTTGAATATCACATAGAAAAAGATTTTTAGCCTTTTTCTTGCAGGCGTGAGAATCTTTTTCTATCTTTGCTGTGTTACAAAAAGGATTTTACTGCTCCTGCGGTAGGGAATACCGTGGGAGTAGTAGTTTTTTGCTGTATATATCATTCATATTCAAATATATATCAATATGGATAAAATTTCTTATGTCTCTGAAGCAGGCCTGAATAAGCTGAAAGCAGAACTCGCTCACATGAAGAATGTGGAACGGCCTGCCATCTCCAGGCAGATCGCCGAAGCACGCGACAAAGGCGACCTGTCGGAGAACGCCGAATACGACGCTGCCAAAGAAGCACAAGGCATCCTGGAAGCACGCATCCACAAACTGGAGGCGATCATCGCCAATTCGCGCATATTGGACGAGTCGCGCATCAGTACAGATTCCGTGCAGATTATGAGCAAAGTAAAACTGAAGAACCTGAAGAACAAGGCGGTTGTAGAATATATGCTGGTTTCTGAGTCGGAAGCCAACCTGAAGGAAGGAAAAATCTCCATCAACACGCCCATCGGCCAGGGGCTGCTTGGCAAGAAAGTCGGCGAGACGGCCGAAATCCGTGTGCCCGCCGGCGTCATCCCGTTCGAAGTCATGGAAATATCACGTTAAAGAACTTCAGACATGGCATCCATATTCTCAAGAATCATCGCGGGTGAAATCCCCTGCTACAAGATCGCCGAAGACGACCGCTTCTTTGCTTTTCTGGACATCAGTCCGATGAAACGCGGCCACACGCTGGTCATACCCAAGGAAGAAAAAGACTACCTCTTCGACTACGACGACGAGACCGTGGGCGGCATCCTCGTCTTTGCCAAGAAAGTGGCCGCTGCCATCCGCAAGGCCGTGCCCTGCCAGCGTATCGCCATGATGGTGCTGGGCATGGAAGTGCCGCACGCGCACATCCACCTGCTGCCGATCGACAGCGAGAAAGACTGCCTGCTCAGCAACCCCAAGCTGCAACTCACGCCGGAAGAATTCACCGCCATCGCGGAAAGCATCCGGAAGAACCTGTAGGACAGCGGCACACGCCCCAAAAACCACAGCGCATGGCATTTGTTTTACTTATGTTTGTCGTGCTGTTCCTGGTTATCCGGGCGGTGTTGTAGCTATTGGGGACGGCAAGGATTCAATAATTCATTGATCACCTTCGTGTGATTGGAGATAAAGTATTTTGTCAGAAGGTATTGCTCCGTATCTTCATATTTTGTCAGTTTCAAGCCACTGTCGGTTATTGCATATATTTCTGCGCCAGGGTACGCCAGAAGAATGGGAGAATGCGTGGCAATAATGAATTGAGAGTTCTTCTTCTCCAACTCTTTCATTTTCACTATCACCTGGAAAAGACTTGGGATGGACAAAGCGGATTCGGGTTCATCAAATATATACAAACCATTGCCTGACAATCTGTTTAGTATGACGCCCAGGAAACTCTCTCCATGAGACCGTTCATGGAGTGCACCTCCATAATTTCTTTCCAAAGCGCCCCGGTCCGTTATTCTGTCTATCTCGCTGGCCACGTTATAGAAACTCTCGGCCCTGAGAAAATATCCATCGCTGTTGCGACAGGCATTTCTGGTTATCCTGATATCTTCGAAAAGATCAGAGTGTGTATCACAGGTCGAATAATTCAAGAACGAACTGCCGCCCTCCGGATTAAAGCCGACACTTAATGCTATCGCTTCGACAAGCGTAGATTTTCCGGAGCCATTCTCTCCAGTGATAAACGTCACACTGCTCTTAAACTCAAATTCATTCAGGTACCTGATGGCCGGAATGTTATACGGATATTCCGTCCGTTCCGCCATGGGTCTCTCATTGGTGATTTTACGGATGAAAATCATATACGTCAGCCTCTGAAATGTCGTTCTCTTATTCTGCTCTTAATGGAAATACGGGATTCTTTCCGAGCATATGATTTCTCTTGTTTCTTCTTCTATGGCAAAGGTAAGTGTTTCTTGTTGAAATCGGGGCACGGAAGATGCCTTCAAGCAATCGGTAAAAAGTGTCGTTATTCGCCGATAAAAATTCGGCGAATAACTTGCTTTTTCGCCGAAAACAAAGTAGATTTGCACACAAAAAACGGCCGGAACACATTGTCCCGGCCGTTTCCGTGTATCCTCACTGCGGATTACTTGTTGCAACCGCCACCTTCGCAGCCGCCTTCGCAGTTGCCACCGTCACAGTTGCCACTGTCGCAGGATCCGCCGCCACAGCCACCGCAGCCGCGGCGAAGGCCGTTCTTGAGTTCGTCGGCGGTGGCTTCGCGTACCGATTCCACCTTGCCGGTGAAATACAGGTCGTCGCCGGCCATCGGATGGTTGAAGTCCATCACCACCACGTCGTCCTTCACCTCGACGATGACGCCGTTCATGTGATGTCCCGCGGAGTCCATCATCGGCAGGGCATTGCCTTCCTTCAGGATCTCTTCGTCGATTTTACCGTCTACCATAAAGACGCTCTTGGGAACGTCGATGACGTATTCTTCGAGGGCCTTGCCATAGGCATCCTCGCAGAGCAGCTGGAATGCGAACGTATCGCCCACCTTGAGGCCGGCGATGTTTTCTTCGAACTTCGGCAGCAGCTGGCCGATGCCGTAGATGAATTCGAGCGGACGCGCAGCGGTCACGGTCTCGACCACTTCGCCTTCGGCGTTGTCCACATGCAGCACGTACGACAAGCCCACGACTTTGTTCTTTTCTATAATCATTTCCTTGTATTTGAATTCGACTGGCTGCAAAGGAAAACCAAATGCACGACACGGCAAAATGTTTCGGCAACTTTCCTTTTTTTTTGGTTCTGATACGGCTTTGCGCTACTTTTGTCCGATTTAACATTGCAACATGATTTCGTTTTTTCAGCACAGCACGCGCCACACGCTGGCGGTGCAATCGGACGGCCGTCTGTCGGCCAGTGACATCAAGGCGCTGACGTGGCTTTTCGAAGGCGCAGCATACACCGAAGCAGCGGCTCTGGAGGGATATTTCATCGGCCCCCGCAAGGAGATGATTACCCCGTGGAGCACGACGGCTGTGGAAATCACCCAGAACATGCGCATCCAGGGCATCGGCCGCATCGAGGAGTTCTTCCCGGCGACAGCCGAAAGCACGTTCGATCCCATGTTGCAAGTCAGGTACAACGGCTTGGACCAGAATATCTTCACCGTTGACAAAAAACCGGCGCCCATCGTCTATATCGACGACTTGGAGGCGTACAATGTCAGCGAGGGTCTGGCGCTGTCGGCCGAGGAGATCGACTATCTGCTCCGGCTGGAGAAGAAGATGGGCCGCAAGCTGACCGACAGCGAGATCTTCGGATTCTCGCAGGTGAATTCGGAGCATTGCCGGCACAAGATATTCAACGGCACGTTCGTCATCGACGGCAAGACCATGCCGTCCACGCTTTTCAAGCTCATCAAGAAGACGTCCGAAGTGAACCCCAACCGCATCCTTTCGGCCTACAAGGACAACTGCGCCTTCATCGAAGGGCCGGATGCGCTGCTGTTCCATCCGCAGTCGGGCGACAAGCCGGACTATTTCACGCTCGACAGCGAGAAGATTGTCATTTCGCTCAAGGCCGAGACGCATAATTTCCCCACCACGGTGGAGCCGTTCAACGGCGCGGCCACCGGCAGCGGCGGTGAGATCCGCGACCGGGCGGCCGGCGGCAACGGCTCATTCCCGATGGCGGGAACGGCGGCCTATTTCACGTCTTATCCCCGTTTCGAGGGCGAAGCCGACCGGACATGGGAGCACACCCCTCCCCGGCCATGGCTGTACCAGACACCGCAGGAAATTCTTATCAAGGCGTCGAACGGTGCCAGCGATTTCGGCAACAAATTCGGCCAGCCGCTCATCTGCGGCAGCCTGCTGACCTACGAACATACTGAAAACGGACAGACCTACGGCTACGACAAGGTGGTCATGCTGGCCGGCGGCGTCGGCTATGCCAAACGGAAGGACTGTCTCAAGGGTCATCCGGCGGCCGGTGACAAAGTGGTGCTGATGGGTGGTGACAACTACCGCATCGGCATGGGCGGCGGCGCGGTTTCGTCGGTCGATACGGGCGAATACGCCAACGCCATCGAGCTCAATGCCGTACAGCGGTCCAATCCGGAGATGCAGAAACGCGTGGTCAACGCCATCCGGACGCTGGCCGAGGCACCGCAGAATCCCATCGTCTCCATCCACGACCACGGCGCCGGCGGACATCTGAACTGTCTGTCGGAGCTGGTGGAGGAAACCGGCGGCAACATCGACATCAATAAACTTCCCATCGGCGACCCGACATTGTCGGCCAAGGAGATCATCGGCAACGAGAGCCAGGAGCGCATGGGCATGGTGGTGCATGCAGAGGACATCCCGATGGTGCAGCGCATCGCGGAACGGGAACGGGCCCCGATGTACGTCATCGGAGACATTACCGACGACCACCGTTTCACTTTCAGCGACAGCAAGACGGGCAAGGCTCCCATCGACCTGGCCATCGAGGATTTCCTGGGCGGTACGCCGAAGACCGTCATGACCGACACGAACACCCAGGCGCTGTACGAGGGCATCTACTACCAGGCCAGCCGGCTGCAGGATTATATCGAAAAGGTGCTGCAGACCGAGGCGGTGGCTTGCAAGGACTGGCTCACCAACAAGGTGGACCGTTCGGTGACCGGCCTCATCGCCCAGCAGCAGTGTGCAGGTGAACTGCAGCTGCCGCTCAACAACGCAGGCATCGTCGCCACAGATTACCAGGGGAAACGCGGTATCGCCACCTCGATGGGACACGCCCCGGCGGTCGCGCTTATTGATCCGGCGGCGGGCAGCCGTATCGCCATCGCCGAAGCACTGACCAACCTGGTCTGGGTGCCGATTCAGGACAAGATTGCAGGCGTGTCGCTCAGTGCCAACTGGATGTGGCCCTGCCGCAGCGAGGCCGGCGAGGACGCACGGCTCTACAAGGCTGTGCAGGCGGCTTCGGATTTCTGCATTGCGCTGGGCATCAATATCCCGACGGGCAAGGACTCGCTGTCTATGACGCAGAAGTATCCATCGGGCGAGAAAGTCATCGCGCCGGGGTCCGTCATCATTTCGACGGTGGGCGAAGTCACCGACATCCGCAAAACCGTGCGACCGGTGCTGAAAAAAGACACCGAAACCACGCTGCTGTATGTCAACATTTCGCAGACACCTTACGGTTTGGGTGGCAGCGCTTTCGCACAGGTGATGGGCAAAGCCGGCAGCTATGTGCCCGACATTGCCGACCCGCAGTATTTCGTCCGGGCCTTCAACACGGTGCAGACCCTGCTGCAGAGCAACCTGATCCTGGCCGGACACGACGTCTCGGCCGGCGGTCTGATTACCACGCTGCTCGAGATGTGTTTCGCCAACACGGATTTCGGCCTTGAAATCGACCTGTCGGCACTGAACGAGACCGACATCGTCAAGCTGCTGTTCAGCGAAAGTCCGGCCTTGGTAATGCAGGTCAGAACGCGGGAGGCCGTGGCCATCCGGGAACTGTTCAGCCGGAACGGCATCAATGCGCAGATTATCGGCGCCCCCATTGCCAAGCGCACGCTCCGCATCTACAACCAGGGCGAAAAATACAAGTTCGACATCGATGCGCTGCGCGATAAATGGTACCGCACATCGTATCTGTTCGACCGCATCCAGAGCGGCGAGAAACAGGCGGCCGAAAGGTTCCACAACTACAAGCTGCAACCGCTCCGGTTCACCTTCCCCGCCCATTTCGACGGCATGCTCGCGACTTACGGGCTCGACAAGAAACGCATCCTGCCCACGGGCATCCGGGCGGCGATTATCCGCGAGAAAGGCTCGAACGGCGACCGGGAGATGGCCTGGATTATGTATCTGGCCGGATTCGATGTCAAGGACGTGCACATGACCGACCTGGTTTCGGGACGTGAAACGCTTGACGACGTGAACCTGATTGTCTTCGTGGGCGGATTCTCGAACGCCGATGTGCTGGGCTCCGCCAAAGGGTGGGCCGGGGCGTTCCTGTATAACGAAAAGGCCCGGCAGGCGCTGGACCGTTTCTACGCCCGGGAAGACACTCTCAGTCTCGGCGTCTGCAACGGCTGCCAGCTGATGGCCGAACTGGGCCTGATCCGCTCGGACAGCGGCGCGGAGTTCCGCATGCGCCACAACGACTCCCACAAACTCGAGAGCAACTTCGTCAACGTGCAGGTGGAATTCTCGAACGCCATCATGCTGCGGTCGCTGGCCGGCTCGCGGCTGGGTATCTGGATTACCCACGGCGAAGGCAAGTTCTCGCTGCAGGACGATATTGAGAAATATCATGTGGCGCTGCGATACAGCTACAATGCGTATCCCGCCAACCCGAACGGTTCGCCCGACGGCATCGCGGGTATCTGCAGCACCGACGGACGCCATCTGGCCATGATGCCGCATCCGGAACGTGGCACATATCCGTGGAATTGGGCCTGCTATCCCGAAGACCGGCAGCAGGACGAAGTCACCCCGTGGATCGAGATGTTCGTTGAGGCTCGGAAATGGATTGAAAAACAGTAAGATCCGCTTTCAGGTCATAAGCCTTAATTCACAGATATATGAATACCTTAATCCCCGTTTCATGCCTTTTGCTGGTGACTGGCGGCCTGATTCTGTCCGGAAAGGGCGATTTCCTCATTGCAGGCTACAACACAGCCAAAGCCGAAGAAAAACAGAAAACCAACATAAAGCGCCTGCGCGCCCTGGTTGGAGGTATCTCTTTCCTTAGCGCGGTTCTTCTGTGGATTCCCATACTACTGGGCAAAGCAGATGACATCAAGACTCAACTGGCCATATCACTTATTATCATGGCCGCCTGTATCATCGTAGTCGTCCTGGCCAACACTTGGGCCAGAAAGAAATAAACCTTGTTTTTTTCTATTTCACAACAACCTCCATGCTATGAAAAAAAACTGGTTACTTTATCTCGTCATTCCGGCCTTGCTCTGTACGGCCGCGCTGCCGGCCTGCGCCGGAAAGAAAATGGGGGCCTATCTGTTTACGTTTTTCAACGACCCCACCCACAGTCTGTTCATGGCGGTAAGCTATGACGGCTATTCGTTCACGGCCGTGAACGACGGCCAGCCCGTCATCAGCGGCGACTCGATTGCCGCCCAGCACGGCATCCGCGACCCGCACATCTACCGGGCCCCGAACGGCATGTTCTACATTGCCATGACCGATTTGCACGTCTTCGGTCGGCAGCGCGGACTGCGCCAGACGCAATGGGAACGCGATGACAAGTACGGCTGGGGCAACAACCGCGGGCTGGTGCTGATGCGGTCGAAAGACCTTATCCATTGGACACATACCGAAGTATTTATCAACGAAGCTTTCCCGGAACATTTCGGCGAACTGGGCTGTGCCTGGGCTCCGCAGACCATCTGGGATCCCGCCGTGGGCAAGCCGATGGTCTATTTCACGATCCGTCAGGAACCGGGAGGCCGTACCAAACTCTATTACAGCTATGCCAACGAGGAGTTCACCAAACTGGAGACCGAGCCGGCACTGCTCTTCGAATATCCCGATGAGAAAATCCAGGTGCTGGACGCCGACATCTGCCCCATGCCCGACGGACGCTATTTCATGACCTACGTGGCCCAGGAGAATCCGGGCGGCATCAAGTACATGATTTCAGACAAAATCAACCACTACGATGATTACCATGCAGAGCAGATCGACACCGAACCGAGAGGCTGCGAGGCACCGAACACCTGGAAGCGCATCGGCGAGGACAAATGGGTCGTCATGTACGATATCTACAGTCTCGAGCCCGACAACTTCGGCTTCGTGGAAACCACCGACTTCAAGACCTTCACGCCGCTGGGCCGCCTGAACGAGGGCGTGATGAAAGCCTCCAATTTCTCGACACCCAAGCACGGCAGCGTGATTCAGGTGACGAAGAAGGAAGCCCGCCGGCTGGAGAAATACTGGAGCACCAAATAGCATAAGAAACTTTGGGATTTAATCCGCCAATCAAATTCAAACATCTTCTACGGGACAACCGATAAATAAAAACAGCCATTCGTTATGAATGGCTGTTTTTATTATGCCTTCGGGCAGGCCGTGCTGCCGTCAGCACGATGTCCGACGGCAGACGGTTGCGATATGCTACATGCCGCCTGTCCGGGTCGGATTCTTCAGTTCGTCCGGTGCATCCTTCGTTCCCATGTCAACCGCACCGGCCACCTTGGTGTAAAGGTCGCGGATGGTCTTGACTTCGAGCGTACTTTCCGGACGGAAGGCATCGCTGTTCATATAGTCAAGGACGGAAGCATAGAGCTGTCTTGCCACGATGCGTACCTCGGGATTGCTCGTGAGGTCCATCGACGTCACGATAATCTTGCCGCCGAGCACATTGGCCTCGAACATCATACCGCACTTGCGGCTGAGGAACCAGGTGTCAATCGTATAGACCATCGGCACGAAACCCTTGGGGAAGTCGGCCATCAGCATGGGCTGGGCGTTGTTGATGAGTTCCCACCACTGGATGTCGGAGTGATAGTCCGTGGGGAACGACTTGAAGACAGGATGACGGTCGTTGAGCCAGATGCCGGTGGTGTGCGGCGCCTTCATCTTGAACCACGACGTGTTCCAGAATACCGGTGTGAAGCTCTGCTTGATCTCGTCGCCGTAGGTGATCTTGCCGGCCGCCAGGAGCAGCACCTTTCCGCCCTTGCGGAGCACTTCCTCGGCCTCTTCGTCCAGCGTTTCCTTCACCACGACATCCTTTGCCTGCGGTTCGACTTTCTCCGGATAGACCCAGAAGTCCCAGTCGTTGACGAACTCCGTACCGGCGATGGCGACTTCGAGATTGAACTTGCCGGCCTTCGTGATGCTGTTGAGCGGCCAGGTGATGAGGCCGAGCGGCTGGCAGTTACCGATTTCGAGGTCCTTCTTGCCGAGGGTTCCCGAAGCGAGAACCTTCCGGTACTGGTTGGTGATCTTATAGGTGACTTCAACGCCCTTGAGCGGTTCGGCGCCGAAGTGGGCAGCCTGCATCTCGGCCCAGAGGGTGTCGGCGTTGGTGAACACGAACTTCTCCATTCTGGCCAGCGGCACGGTCGTGTTGCAGAAGCGTCTCCACTCGTCGATCGAAAGATATTCCTTGGTGTCGAAGAACACGTCGGTCACACCGACCAGCGCGGAGCCCTGTCCGGAGTAGTCGTTGAGACTGAGGAGCTGGAAACCGGCATAGCCGTCGGTCCGCAGATGTTTCTCGATTTCGTGCTTGTACATGAGGGCCTGGAGTTTACCCGAAGCCATGAAGAAATCGTGGCCTCTTTCGCCCAGGTCGTTCTCCTCGAGGATCTCCTTGAAAATCTCGAAGTTGAGCGCCTTGTTCACGCCGGTGTACTTGCGGATTTCGTTGAAATCGGGGAACACGCACCACTGGCCGGTTTCGTGCGAGAGGAAGGGGCCTCTGCTGAACGCCACGTTGCGGGCATAGTCGGTAAGGGATTCCGGACGCTGGGTCTTCCAGGTGAGTCCACGGGCGAAGCTGATGGTATACTGTCCGCCGGCACCCCAGCCGGTCGATCCGGTATAGACCCTGCGGGGATCTCTGGCGATCCACTGCTGGACGAAATTGTTCTGCCAGGCCGTGTAGTTGCCGGCAGGCTCGTTGCCGCTGGAAAGGAGGCAGTACGAAGGCGAATTGCCATAGTAGTGCTCCATCCGGTCGGTCTCACGCATCAGGTACTCGTCCACAGGTTCACCCTCGCCGAGTCTCACGCCGTGGTTGGCCCAGGCGGGACCTTCGGGCTGGAGGTAGAATCCGACCATGTCGGCCGCTTCGAAAGCTGCTTCAGGCGGACAATAGGAATGGTAACGCATGTGGTTGAGGCCATAGGCGCGGCAGATCTCGAAAACGCGGAGCCATGAATCGAGATCCATGGGTGCATAACCGGTGTTCGGGAAGCAGCAGTTCTCCACAGTACCTCTGAGGAGGGTCTTGCGGCCGTTAATATAGAAGTACTTGCCTTCGATGGTGAATTCCCTCATACCGAAACGGATCTGCTGGTCGTCCTTGCCGGCGCTTGTGGCGAGCTGGGCGGAAAGCTGGTAAAGGTTGGGGGTGAATTCATCCCAAAGCAGCATGCCGTCGCCCATCGGAAGGGTCATGGAGAATTCGGTTTCCCCTGCCTTTACCGCCACGGAAGCCGTCACAGGGCTGACACTGTGCTTGGCATCGGTGTTGTAGGCCTCTGCCGAAAGTGTCACCTTGCCGGAGAGCGCCTTTTCCGACTGAATCTTCATCTTGACCTCGGCTGTTTTGGCATGGATATCAGGATAAATCTGGATGTCAGAGAAATAGGCCTTAGGCGTTGAGCGAAGTTCCATCTTTCCGACAATACCGTTCCAGTTACCCTGGGTCTGGTCGGACACACTGTGGGAGTCCTTGCCGGGATTGTATTCCGGCTTGAGGGTATTGTTGATGGAAATGGCGAGATGATGGGTGGAACCGGGCTTGACATAAGCGGTGATGTCGTACTCGTGCGGCGTGTTGAGCGAGGCTTCGCTGCCCACCAGTTTGCCGTCAACCCAGAGCGTGGTCTGGATGTGGGCCCTCTCAAGGAAGAGCACGACGCGGCGTCCCTTCCATGCAGAAGGTACTTTCACGTCTTTGCTGTACCATGCCAGCCCCTTGTAATAACGGGCCGGCGTAAGGAAGAACGGAAACTTGACATTCCCTTCCTGACGGTATTTCGCCATGGAAGGGCTCAGGTAATAGGTGCTGTCGTAGATACTGCCGGTCCATTCGGTATCGGCGGTCACGATGTCACCCTTGAGCCGTTCGGGCATGGATGCAGGAAGCAGGATTTTGTCTGCCAGCGGCTTCAGAAAAGCCTTTCCGGCAATACCGGTTTCCTGAGGATCGGTCTGAAACGCCCACTCTCCCGACAGGTCGATGCTCTGCTGGGCGAAAAGGCACACCGGCACCATGGCCAGTGAAACGATGGTCAATAATAACTTTTTCATCTGATGGTCAGTAATGTAAATGAGTTTGTCTTATGAATAAGATGCCGCCGCACACCATCATGTCCGACGGCCTCCTTGTCTTTCACGAATTGTCCGGAACCGCGTCCGTTTCCCGCTTTCTTGCTTAACTGAGTTTGCGGAGATCCTTGACACGGACCGCCTTCCCTTCGGACTGCGGCAGCGAACCGGGCTGCAGGAACTTGACGACCGGCGTCACGAGAATCTCGTCGCGGAGTTGCGAGACGATACGCTTGTTCAGCCGTTCCAACTGACCGTAATCGTCGGTGAAAAGGTCTTTCAGTTCCAGTTCAATCAGGATTTCATCGCCTCCGACCTTCGGATTGATGGTGATGAGATAGTTGTTGCCCACTTCGGCATATCTCAGGAGCACGTTCTCTATCTGCATCGGGAAAATATTCACACCCTTGACAATGAACATGTCGTCCGAACGGCCTTTCATACGGTCGATGCGGCGGTGTGTACGGCCGCACGGGCAGTCGCCCGGCAGGATGCGTGTCAGGTCGCGCGAACGATACCGCAACAACGGCATGGCTTCACGCGTCAGCGTCGTGAGGACCAGCTCGCCCACCTCGCCTTCCGGCACTGGCTCCAGCGTATCGGGATTGATAATTTCCATGATATAGTGGTCTTCCCACAGATGCATGCCGTGCTGTTCAGGGCACTCGAAGGCCACGCCAGGACCGCTCATCTCAGACATACCGAAAGAGTTGTAGGCCTTGACACCCAGCATCTCCTCGACACGCTGCCGCTGTGCTTCGGTGTGCGGCTCGGCGCCGATGGCGAAGATACGCAGAGAGGTGTCCTTGCGCGGGTCGATACCCATGTCCCGGAACACCTCGGCCAGCCGCAACGCATAGCTCGGCACGGCGTGAATGACCGTCGTCCCGAAATCAGTGATGAATTTGATCTGGCGTTTGGTGTTGCCGGCTGCGGCCGGAACCGTCAGGCAGCCCAGCCGTTCGGCACCGTACTGGAAACCCAGTCCGCCGGTAAACATGCCGTAGCCGCTGCTGTTCTGAAACACATCGGTGTTGCGGACTCCGACCCCGTACAGGCTGCGCGCCACACGGTCGGCCCACGCCTCAAGATCTTTCTTGGTATGGCAGATGACGGTCGGCGTCCCGGTGGTTCCGCTGGAAGAATGCAGGCGCACCACATCGGCTTTCGGTGTGGCGAGCGCACCGAACGGATAAGTCGTGCGCAGTTGTTCCTTGGTAGTAAACGGTATTTTGGAGAGATCTGCCAGAGATTTGAAACTGTCGGGCGTGATGTTCAACTCCTTGAACAACTTGCCGTAATACGGCGATCCGGCCGCCCGGGCAACGGTTTCTTTCAAGCGTTTCAACTGCAAGGCTTCAAGATCCTTGCGCGACATGGTCTCTATCTCTGGGTCCCAATATTTTTGTGTCATGGCCATTTTCCGATATTTTTTTCAGAAGGCCCAAAGATAGGTAAAAAACCGATAGGTACAAAGGATTATTCCATGCGGCGGATCTCCGCACCGACCGCCCGCAGGCGTACGTCGATCTGCTCGTAACCGCGGTCGATCTGCTCGACGTTGTGGATGATGCTCCTGCCCGTGGCGGACAGTGCCGCGATAAGCAACGCAACGCCGGCCCGGATGTCGGGAGACGACAGCACGCCGCCGCGCAGCCGCTGGCTGCCGCCGAGCCCGATAACGGTGGCCCGGTGCGGATCGCACAGGATGATGCGGGCGCCCATGTCGATGAGTTTATCGACAAAGAAGAGACGGCTCTCGAACATTTTCTGGTGAATCAACACGCTGCCCTTTGTCTGCGTGGCCACGACGAGCATCACGCTCAGCAGGTCCGGCGTCAGTCCGGGCCAGGGGGCGTCCGAAATGGTCAGGATGGATCCTTCGATGAAATCTTCTATTTCGTAGCTGGTCTGCTTCGGAATCCGCAGGTCGTCCCCGACGCGTTCCGTACGGATACCCAGCCGGGCGAACTGGGCGGGAATAATGCCCAAATCGTCGTACGAGACATTCTTGACGGTCAGTTCCGAACCCGTCATGGCAGCCAGACCGATGAAACTTCCCACCTCAATCATGTCGGGCAGAATGGTGTGCTCGCAGCCCGACAATGACGTAGCGCCCTCGATGGTCAGCAGGTTCGAGCCGATACCCGAGATGTGCACGCCCATGCGGCAGAGCATACGGCAGAGTTGCTGCACATAGGGTTCGCAGGCCGCATTGTAGATGGTCGTGACCCCTTCGGCCAGCGAGGCGGCCATCAGAATGTTGGCCGTACCTGTCACTGAAGCTTCGTCGAGCAGCATGTAAGCCCCGCGGAGTTTTTTTGCGCTGACCACGAAACTGCTGCACGCCGCATCGTAGTGGAATTCAGCACCTAATTTGGCAAATCCGAGGAAGTGTGTGTCGAGCCGGCGCCGGCCTATCTGGTCCCCGCCGGGACGCGGCATCAGGCCGAAACCAAACCTGGCGAGCAACGGGCCGATGATCATCACCGAACCGCGCAGACTCATAATCTTCTTCTGCAGTTCTTTGTCGTACAGTCTGTTGATATCGACATTCGCGGCACAGAACGTGTAACTGCGTTCGCCGATCCGCTGTACCTCCACCCCCAGGTCGGACAGTATGCCGATCATCACGATGACGTCGCTGATTTGCGGGACGTTGTGCACCGTCACCTTCCCGGAGGTCAG
The DNA here is from genome assembly GCA_017523725.1 of Bacteroidales bacterium. Classification (GTDB taxonomy): domain Bacteria; phylum Bacteroidota; class Bacteroidia; order Bacteroidales; family UBA4181; genus JAFWVY01. Next base: position 96,442 of record JAFWVY010000016.1, on the reverse strand, counting down.
CAGCACAGCGCAAAGCACCTGCAAGGCCTCGTTTTTCGCGCCCTGCGGCTGCAGACTGCCCTCCAGCGTATGTCCTCCGATGATTTCGAACGATGCCATGCCGGTTATTTTTTCCTGGACTGTTTCTTTTTCTTGCCGCCCGTGTTAAGCGGGGTCATATTACTCTTGAATATCAAGTCTTTGGCATCGAGAAGCCGGGTAGACGGATCGACTGTGACCGTGCCGCCAGACAATTCGTGCAGATCGCGGAAAATCTCCTCGTCGGTCACCGTGTCACGGTTCCAGACGAGATACGATTTCTTCATCTGGTTGGCGATGCCCACTATCAGCAATTCACGGGCATGCGGGTCGGTCACTTCGGCCACCTTGGACAGCATCTCCTCGACAATCTTGCCATAGTGTTTCTGCCGGATGGACTGCTGGGGATACGGCACGGTTTCTGGCTTGGTCTGAAAGTGCGACGGTTCGGGAACCGGATACGGCGAATCGATGTCGAGTTTGAAATCGGACATCACGGCCAGATGGTCCCACAGTTTATGTTTGAAGTCGTTGACATCGCGCAGATGCGGATTCAACGCACCCATGATGGCAATGATGGCCCTGGCCGCCCGGTTGCGTTCCTCGCGGTCTTCGATGGTCATGGCATAGGCCACCATCTCCTGGACATGGCGTCCGTATTCGGGAAAAACAAGTTTGCTGCGCGATGTGTTATAGTCGTATCCCATGAATAACCTTTTAAAATAAGGACAAAGATAACCATAATTCGACAATAAGCGGTATATTTGTAGGATACAGAATGACGTATTCACACATAATTAAATCCATATGAGAAAATTATCGATTATCGCCCTTGGCCTGCTCTGCCTGTGCGGCCTGAACGCCAACGCCGCGACCTACGACATGACGGTCAACGCCAAAAAGGCAGGCGTGGCCATCAACCCCGACATGTACGGCATTTTCTTCGAAGACATCAACTTCGGAGCCGACGGCGGACTCTATGCCGAACTGGTCAAGAACCGTTCGTTCGAATTCCCGCAGAGCCTGATGGGATGGAACATCTTCGGCAACGTGAACTGCGCACCGACGGTGCTCCGTTCGAACGCAACCCGCACTATGTGCGCCTGACGTATTCCGGGCACAGTGACAAGCACACCGGTCTGGACAACGAAGGCTTTTTCGGCATGGGGTTCGAAAAAGGCGCAACCTACCGTTTCAGCGTATGGGCCCGCGCAGAAGCCGGCAACCAGCGCATCCGCATCGAGCTCATCAACAGCGGTAACGACATCATGACCAAACAAACGCTCGCCATCAGCGGCAACGAATGGAAGAAATACGAAGTCACACTGACGGCCCCGGCTGAGGAAGCCAAAGGCAAGCTGCGCATCTTCCTCGAAACGCGGGGACCGGTCGATCTGGAACACATCTCCCTCTTCCCCACCGACACCTGGCAGGGACGCGAGAACGGCCTCCGGAAAGACCTGGCACAGGCGCTGTACGACCTCCGGCCCGGCGTCTTCCGTTTCCCGGGCGGATGCATCGTCGAAGGCACGGACATCGACACCCGCTACGACTGGAAAAAGTCGATCGGTCCGGTCGAAAACCGTCCGCTCAACGAAAACCGCTGGCACTACACCTTCGCCTACCGGCTCTTCCCGGATTACTTCCAGTCGTACGGCATGGGATTCTATGAATTCTTCCTGCTGGCGGAGGATATCGGCGCAGCGCCGCTGCCGGTGCTGAACGTGGGTCTCGCCTGCCAGTACCAGAACAACTCGATGGACGCGCATATTCCGGTCGATGAGCTGCAGCCCTACATCCAGGATGCACTCGACCTCATCCAGTTCGCCAACGGCGCCGCCGACACCGAATGGGGCAAGGTGCGCGCCGACATGGGGCACCCCGAACCGTTCCACCTGAAATACCTGGCCATCGGCAACGAACAGTGGGGACCCGAATATCCCGAAAGACTGGAGCAATTCGTCAAGGCCATCCGCGCAAAATATCCTGACATCCAGATCGTAGGCAGCGCCGGTCCGTCCGCATCGGGCGAGAAGTTCGACTACCTGTGGCCCGAAATGAAACGGCTCAAGGTGGATCTCGTGGACGAGCACTACTATCAGCCGCCCACGTGGTTCTACAGCAACGCCGCGCGCTATGACAGCTACGACCGCAAGGGACCGAAGGTCTTCGCCGGCGAATATGCTTCGCACGCTCAGCCCGGCAAGCCCAATTCATGGGAAGCCGCATTGTCGGAGGCTTCGTTCATGACCGGACTGGAGCGCAATGCCGACGTGGTGCGCCTGGCCACCTATGCACCGCTGTTCGCCCATATCGACGGCTGGCAGTGGAACCCCGACCTCATCTGGTTCGACAACCTGCGCATGATGCGTACGCCGAACTACTACGTGCAGCAGCTCTACGGCACCAACAGCGGTACCAATGTGCTGTCCATCCTGATGAACGGGCAGAAGGTCACCGGTCAGGAAGGGCTCTATGCCACAGCCTGCACCGACAGCCGTACCAACGAAATCATTGTCAAGTTCACCAACACGGCTACCGAGGCCAAGACCATCCGCTTTACGTTCGACGGCCTGAAGAAAGGCAGCCGGACGGCCACCGTCAAATACATCACCGCGCCGGCGTACAAGGCGGAGAACACCCTCGACAATCCCGACGTGGTGGTGCCCAGGGAAACGACCACGCAGTTCACCGACAACGTGCTGGAATTCGAGGCGGCGCCGCAGGCCTTCTACGTCATCCGGTTTGCGAAGTAACCGGCTCACCGGACTAGGAAAAGAGACCGACCCTTCCGTCGGTCTCTTTTTTTTGCGACTGATACCGCTACAGCCCCATCGACAGATTCCTTCTCCACTTATGAAAAGTCTAAGCCGGAGGTGATATTCTATCTGAAAAGCCCGTCAAAGGTGGTGGCATAACCGCCGCAGCGTCCTGCCAAGGCTGCGGCGCTGAGAGAAAAAGAAAGAAGGCGACCGATTCTCTTATCAGTCGCCTCCTTTATATCACTCCCAAAAGGAAGATTATTCTTTCTTCTGCTCCGCTGACCGGCCGTTTCTGTCGCCGGAACCATTCCTGTCACCGGAACCATTTCCAGCCATACCACGGCCTTGGCCCTGGCCGCCGCGCATCCGCTGCAGATACGAATTTTTGAACTGTTCCTCCGTCATATAGAGCCGCATGACCTTGGCCGGCGAAAGCACCGACAGGAATTTGCGATGATATTCTGTCGAAAGACGGTACTCTTTCTGGTTGATGTTCCAATAGTCGGTGAGCATCTGCTCCAGTTCCTTGTCGGACAGAGTAGAAGCGTTACGCATGTAGCGCATAGCGATGTCTGCGCGTTGCTTGTACAGCACATCCTTCTGCGCGTCGAATTCATTGTAGATGGGCCAGAAAGCCTGCGCCTCGGTGGGGGTCAGAGAAATGCGGCTGGTAAAGAATACCACCCGGTCGGCCTTGATGCGGTCCGAGATATTCCGCCAGGCATCGTCGTTCACGCCGCCACGTCCGCCCTGAGCGTCTGTCGCCTGACGCTGCCGCCCGGGCTGAGGCATAAACGGACCGAACGGATACTGACCGAACGATCCCGGCTGAGCGGACTGCGCCGTTCCGGAAGACTGGGAAGACCCGGAAGGTTGGGTTGTTCCGGAAGACTGCGCCGGCCCTGTGGGCTGCGTCGGCCACTGCATAGGCCACTGCCATGCCGGAAAGCCCTGGGCAAAAGAAACCGCTGCCGGCATAAGCATGCCCAGCACCAGGACGGAAAACAGTATCTGTCTGATCTGCATGGCCAGTCGGTTATTCAGCGTCATACATCATGCTGATGATGTCACCCATCTGCACATTGCCGTTCAGCAGGTAATACATCATCTCCTCTTCCGAAATCTCTTCGTCCGTCACCTCGGTCGTTTCTTCCGCAAAAAAATCGTCCGAGTCCATGGCATCCGCCAGGTTGTTCATGTAAAGCAACCGGTCCACCACCTCTGCAGACTGCGACTGCGATGCATACTGCGAAGAGTCCTGTGTCCCCGTCAGATGGTTGACAGCGAAGAAACATCCAAAGATGACAACCGCTGCCGCCAGGATGGGACGCGCCACCTGCCACACGGGAGCAAACGACCACCATGCGCCGCGTTTCTGCGATGCAATCCGGTCGGCTACGCGCAGCGAAACATCCTCGAAATAATGTTCTGGCACGCCGAAAGGATTGGCCTTGCTGACGTCAGACCACTTGGTTTTGTTATTCAATGTTTCCATAATTTATTTAATCCGTCCGCTTTGACAAAAAAAAACACAAATGGTTTAATAAGATATACATTTATTTATCCCCATGATATCCACCTGTTTATACTATTCTGCATCGTGTTCCGTAAAATACTTCTCGATCTTCTTCACCGCATGGTGATACGAGGCCTTGAGCGCGCCGACCGACGTGTCGAGGATTTCCGACATATCCTCGTATTTCATCTCTTCGAAATATTTCATATTGAAGACGATACGCTGCTTCTCGGGCAAATTCAGGATGGCTTTCTGCAATTTCTTCTGCACCACATCGCCCGAAAACATGCTGTCGCTGTCCAAAGCGTCGGACAGCTGACGCTCCACATTGACGATGGGCAGCATGAAACGCCGCCGTTTCTGGTTCAGGAAAGTGATGCTTTCGTTGGTGGCGATGCGGTACAGCCACGTGTAAAGCTGGGAATCACTGCGAAAATTCTCAAGTCCGTTCCAGGCCTTGACCAGCGTATTCTGCAACACATCGTCGGCATCGTCGTGCGAAATGACAATCTTCCGGATGTGCCAATAGAGCCGTTCCTGATATTGCGCCACAATCAGGTTGAAGGCATAATGACGATTAGGACCTTCCCGGTACATTTGCAGGAGTTCGTCATCGGAATATGCCGTCATTACTCTAGTCGCTTGGTATATCTTGCAAATTTACAAAGAAAAAAGGCGTGGCAGAGAATTGACCGTAAAAAACTGAAAAATAATTCCGGGGCATGTTGCTTTTTTGCAAAATATATCTACCTTTGCACCCCGTTGAAAAGGACGCTTTCCGATAGTGTCCGACAACCGGTAAAGATTTGAAACATATCACGAAATAACCATGAAGCAGGACATTCATCCCAAGAATTACAGACTGGTCGCCTTCAAGGACATGTCTAACGATTACACTTTCATCACGCGTTCGACCGCCGCATCGCGCGAGACCATCAACATTGACGGCGTGGAATATCCGCTCATCAAACTCGAAATTTCCAACACTTCGCATCCGTTCTACACGGGCAAGATGAAACTCGTCGACACAGCAGGCCGCATCGACAAGTTCATGAACCGTTACAAAGACCATTACGCGAAGAAGGCGAAATAATCCTGCATGGGAACCATGCAAAAAAGGGGATGGCTGACAGTCATCCCCTTTTTTTGCATCCGGAAAAAATGACTATCTTTGAAAGATAATTTGACCGTTTCGCCCATGCGTACTCTGTTTGACATGAACAACCTCGCCGACAATGACCAGGAAACACTGGCCATTGTCCCTGACGACGATCTGGAGGAACTTCGGATAGACGACCCGGTATTCCCGCTGCTGCCGCTCCGCAATATGGTGCTGTTTCCCGGCGTAGTGCTGCCGATTACCGTAGGACGCCAGAAATCCATCCGGCTGATCCGCGAAGCACATGCACAACAGTCGCTGATTGCGGCGGTTGCCCAGCGGTCGTCGAGTGTGGAAGACCCGAAAGAGGAAGACCTGTACCCGCACGGCACTGTCGCCAAGATTCTCAAGATACTGGAAATGCCCGACGGGTCTTTCACCGTCATCATCCAGGGCAAACAGAGTTTCGCCATCCGCGAGATCCGTTCCACGGAACCCTACCACACCGCTGCGGTGGAACTGCTGCCCATCGTCCGCATCGACAAGGACGACCAGGAAATGCAGGCGCTCATCGACTCCATCAAGGATGTCGCACTCAAAATCATCCGCGTGTCGGAACGCCAGATGCCGGACGTGGTGATGGTTATCAAGAATATCGAGGCCAACAATTTCTGGATCAACTATATCGCCGCTTCCTGCCCGCTCAAGATCGAAGACCGTCAGACACTGCTCAAGACCACTTCGCCGCGTGAGAAATGCAATCTGCTGCTCAGCCTGCTGGTCAAGGAACTGCAACTGCTGGAACTGAAACAGGACATCCAGAAGAAGGTGAAAAGCGACATCGACCGGCAGCAGCGGGAGTATCTGCTGCAACAACAGATGAAGACCATCCAGGCCGAGTTGGGGGACAACTCGCCCGACCGTGAAATCCAGGAGCTGGAGGAACGCAGCCAGCAGAAGAAATGGGGTGCGGCCGTGGCCGAAGCGTTCAAGAAAGAACTCAAGAAACTGCAGCGCACTCATCCGTCATCGGCCGAATATGCCACGCAGGACAACTACGTGCGGCTGATGCTGGACCTGCCCTGGAACGAATACACCGAAGACCGGTTCGACATGAACTATGCCCGGCAGGTGCTGGACGAAGACCATTTCGGACTGGACCGCGTCAAGGAACGGATTATTTCGCACCTGGCCGTGCTGCAGCTCAAAGGCGACATGAAGGCGCCGATTCTCTGTCTGGTCGGTCCGCCCGGCGTGGGGAAGACCTCGCTCGGCCGTTCCGTGGCCAGGGCACTGGGACGCAAATATGTGCGGATGTCGGTCGGCGGCATGCACGACGAATCGGAAATCAGAGGACACCGCAAGACGTATATCGGCGCCATGCCGGGACGTATCATACAGAACATCAAAAAGGTGCAGTCGTCCAATCCGGTCTTTGTACTGGACGAAATCGACAAGGTGGGTTACAGCGCGCAGGGAGACCCCGCCTCCGCCCTGCTCGAAGTACTCGATCCGGAACAGAACACCACGTTCGTTGACAACTACCTCGAGGTGGAATACGACCTGTCCCGCATCATGTTCATCGCTACGGCCAACACACTGAGTACCATTTCTCCGGCACTCCGTGACCGGATGGAGATCATCGAAGTGGACGGCTATGTCACCGAGGAGAAAATCGCCATTGCCGAACGCCATCTGGTTCCCGGACGGCTGGAAGAACACGGCATGAAAGACAGCGGCATCCGTTTCCCGGAAGAGACACTGCGCTATCTCATTGACAATTATACGCGTGAATCCGGCGTGCGCGAACTGAACAAGAAGATTTCCGCCGTTCTGCGATGGTATGCCACCCGCATGGCCGAGAAGGCTCCGTTCGACCCGGTGATATCGTGCGACCGGATACGGGAGATTCTGCATGCACCGAAATACCGCCGCGAAGATTACGAAGGCAACGATTACGCCGGCGTGGTCACCGGCCTGGCATGGACGCAGATGGGTGGCGAAATCCTGCTCATCGAGACCTCGCTCAGCCGGGGCAGCGGCACGCTGACCCTGACCGGACATCTGGGCGACGTGATGAAGGAGTCGGCCATGATTGCATCGGCCTACCTGCGGGCGCATGCCGACCGGCTGCAGCTCCAGCCGGAATGGTTCGAGAAATGGAACGTCCACCTGCATGTCCCAGAAGGCGCCATCCCCAAGGACGGGCCGTCGGCCGGCATCACCATGGTAACCTCCATGGCCTCGGCCTGGACCCAGCGCAAGGTACGGCCGCGCCTCGCCATGACCGGCGAGATGACGCTCCGCGGCAAAGTGCTGCCTATCGGCGGTGTCAAGGAAAAAATCCTGGCCGCCAAGCGGGCGGGCATCACCCATATCGTTCTGCCAGAAGGCAACCGGGCGGACATCGATGAAATTGAACCGCTCTACCTCGAAGGACTCGAATTCAAATTTGTGGACGACATATCGGAAGTGCTCGACTATGCACTGCTCGAAGAGCAGGTGAGCCACCCGCTCCGCATCGCACTGCCGGAGTCCACCGGAAAAGACTGATTACGACATGCAGATTCTATCCATCGGCAATGCGCTGCTCGACCAGCTGGTCCGCACACCGGACGAAACCCTCATCCGGCAGTTCGGGCTGGAAAAAGGCGGCATGACGCTGATACAGACGGCCACTGTACAAAAGTTGCAACAAGCCATTCAACAATACGAAGTCGTTGCCGCCTCCGGCGGTTCCGCAGCCAATACAGCTTACGGACTGGCGCGGCTGGGCGTCGGCACCGGATTCATCGGAAGCGTCGGAGACGATGCGATGGGCCGGCAATTCGAAGCCGACCTGCGCAGCTACGGTGTCGTACCGTACCTGAAAAAATGCACGGATGAGACCGGGCACTGCCTGTCGGTCATCACACCGGATGCCGAACGCACCATGGGCACCTATCTCGGTGCCGCGGGCCTCATCGATCCCGAAGACCTCCGTCCGGAACTGTTCGAAGCCTGTGACAGCATATATTTCGAAGGCTACCTGATCAGCGTCACCGAAACGGTCGCCTGCATGAAGGACCTGGCACGACATTTTGGCAAAGGCATCATGATGGACCTGGCCTCCTATACGGTGGTCGAACACTACTTCGAGGCATTCAGGCAAATAATCGAAGAGGGTTGCTGCAGCCTGCTGCTGGCCAACGAAGACGAAGCGCGCGTCTATGCACGCAAGGCCGGTCTGGATGTCACGGATGAAGTATGGATGGGACAACTGCTGGAAACGTGGGGCAGACAGGTGGAGACCGCAGTCATCAAACTGGGGCCCCGCGGATCGTTGGTATGCCACCACGGGACTGTCCGGCGGGTCGATGTCTTCCCCGCCATGAACCGGGTGGATACGACAGGGGCCGGTGACCTCTATGCGGCCGGATTCATATACGGCATGTCAGAAGGTTGTGCGCCCGAAATGTGCGGATACATCGGTTCGATTGTCTCTGCCCACATGATCGAGCATGTAGGAGCCAAAATGCCAGAAAAAGTCTGGGAACAGATCAGACGTGAGATTGCCGAGGCGAGGGCGGACAGACAATGACTTCGTCCATGGGAATGTCCTCCGGCCCGGCCGGCAAATCGTCCAGATACTGAAAACTGAAGCACAGCCCCATCCGGAAGGCACGCAGTTTCGGCAGGAAACGGTCGTAGAAACCGCGGCCGCGGCCCAGCCGGCGACCGACCTATCGAAAGCGACTCCCGGCACCACCACAAGATCGACGGCCTGTAAATCGGTCCAGTCGGCGCCGCAAGGTTCAAAGATATGCAGCGGATTGTCGTTGCAGAGTTGCTCCTCCCCTTCAAAACGGCGCAGAACGAGATCTTCTCCCTGCACCACCGGCAGCAACACTGTTTTTTCTTTCATCGCCGCAAAGCAGAGTGCACGGGTCTGCACCTCATCGGGCAAAGCCCAGTAAAGGCACACCGTCCTGGCAGCCTGCCAGCGGGGATGCTGCTGAAGCAGGGCAAGGCCCGCTGCCGACTGACAGACCAGTTCAGCGGCCGGCTGTGATTTCTTCAGCTGGCGGATTCTGCGGCGAAGGGCGTCTTTTAATTCGGCTGTCATGCCCGTAGCGCCTGAAGTGCCTGTTCCATGCGGTCTTTCACCAATCCGGCGATTTCCTGTTCCGGCAAGTCCTTGAATGACTCATAAGGAATCGGATCGAGCACGCGGAGACGGATTCTCTGGCAGGACTGGAAAATGAAAGTTGTTTTGGGAAGCAGCTGCAGCGTTCCCGTGATGACCATCGGCAGAATGTCCACTCCTCCCTCTTTGGCCACGTAGAAGGCACCGTTTCTGAAGCGTCCCATGTCGCCGGTCTCCGAACGTGTCCCTTCGGGGAAAATCATGACAGAACTGCCCTCCCGGAGATGCCGGAGGCAATCCGAAAGCATCCGCCGCTGTGAAGCGACATTGTTCCGGTCGATGCGCACGTTGCGGTTCATCTGCAGACGCCAACCGACAAACGGCACCTTGAAGAGTTCTGCCTTAGCCACCCATTTGTAATGGAAGAAGGTCCTGTCGATGACCGCGATGTCGAGAAGCGACTGGTGGTTGGCCACCATGACATAGGCTTTTTTCCGGTCTACCTTCTCCCTTCCCTCCATCTTCAGCGTCCACAGCGGGCTGAGCCATATGTAGAGACTGCCCCAGAAACAGGAGAACTGCTGCAGGATTGTCAACCGGCGGTCGAAATGCATCGTGCAGAGTTTCAAAACCAGGGCGATGGGGGTACATATCATGGACGACAGCAGGAACATCGCCCAGATGTATACGGAAATCAGCAGGTAAAAAAGTTTCTTCATCAGAGCACTGCCAGTTTGTGAACGGCATCCGTCCGGCCGAAAAGGAAGAGGTTGTCGTCGGCCTGGATGCGTTCGTCCGGATGCAGGTCGTCGAGAATGGTGGAGGCTTCATAGGCCTTGCCGAACACGTTCTTTTCGGTGGTCTTCCGGGAAATAGCCACAAGTTGCAGCCCGAAACGTCCCCGGAAATCGATGGAAGACAAGGTCTGCCCCACCAGGACCGACGGCGCCTTCAGCTCGATCATGCAGGATGTCTTGCCGACCGGAAACGACTGCACAGTGCCCGGCAGGTTCATTTTCAGCGCAAAAGTCTGGGCGTATTCTTCTTCGGGCGAAATGATTTCGTCAACACCGATGGCCTCTATCACCGTACGGTGCAATGAGGACATTGAACGGCCGATGAGCCGCTTGACCCCCATTTGCTTCAGCAGGGCGATGACTTTGACCGACGCACCGAAATTCTCTCCGATAGTGACGATGACCGCATCCGCGTCCTTCAGCGGAAGCGTGTTCAGCGCCACACTGTTGCAGGCATCGAGACAGACCACGTTGTCGATGGTCTTCTTGAAGGCCTCGACTTTTTCCATATCACTGTCCACGCCGACCACATCGTGCCTCATGGACGACAGGCTCTCGCAAAGTACCGAGCCGAAATTTCCCAAACCGATGACAACAAATTTCATATATACTTATGTATTGATTATCCGACCATGACCGTTTCCGTTGGATAGTCGTACATCTCCGGAGAGGTCTTGCGCAGGAAGCCCGTCAAAAGCGTAACGGCCCCCACCCTGCCCACAAACATGGATACGATCAGCACGATTTTGCTTGCCGTACAGAAATCGGCCGTTTCGTGCAGGGTCAACCCAGCCGTCGAAAGCACGGACACCGCATCGAACAGAATGGTTCCAAGCCGCATCCGCGGTTCGAAGCAGGACAGCAGCACCGCCACAACCACGATGAGCACCAGAGACAGGCCTATGACCGCAAAGGCACGCCAAATGGTCTCGTCGGCAATTTTGCGCGAACTCACCTCGACCCGGCGACGTCCCCTGACAACCGAAACCGCCGTCAGAACGGCGATGGCGAGCGTCGTGGTCTTGATGCCGCCGCCGCAGGACATGGGCGATGCTCCAACCCACATCAGGAACATGGTGAGGACCAAAGCGGGATTGGACAGGGTACTCATGTCGATGGTATTGAATCCGGCTGCACGCGGTGTCACGGCACCGAAAAACGAAGCCGCCAGTTTGTCGGTCAGCGGCAGTCCCTGCATCGTATGATGATTCTCGAAAAGGAAGAACAGTCCCCAACCTAGCACAATCAGCCAAAAGGTCGTCATGATAGACAGCCGGGTGTTGACAGTGAGAATGCGCTCATGCAAGTCCAGTTCCTGATGTCCGAACAGCCGGTGGAAAAGCCGGCGCACCGAATGCCGGAACAGGCGTCCGTAATTGAACAGAATCGGGAAACCGAGGCCGCCCATCACCACCAGAAGGGCAATGCAGGTATGGAGGGTGTAATTGTACTGCACCAGCTCGTTCTGCAGGTTTCCCGGGAACAGCGAAATACCCGAATTGCAGAAGGCCGAGACGGCATGGAATACGGCATACCAGATTTCCTGCTGCAGAGCACACGGCAGCGTCCCGTGGATGGTGAAGAAAATGACGACCGCACCTGCCAGTTCGACAAAGAACGTCACGAAAAGGATCCTGAACATCGTCTTGAAGATGGCATCCAGGCGATCCTCTACCAACAGGTCTTTCAGCATCATCTGGTTATGGAACGAAGAAGCGCCCATGAAACTCATGGCAAAAAAACTCGTGAAGGTCATGACGCCGATAGCTCCGACCTGCGCCAGTGCCAGAATGACGATTTGGCCGGTCAGGGTCAGTTCGGTCGCGACATCGATACTTCCGATACCAGTGATGCAGACGGCGCTGACCGATGTAAACATGGCGTCCAGGAAAGGTAGCGAACCCTGCTGGACCGAACTGTTCGGCAGGAGCAGCAAGGCGGTGCCCAGCAGAATGAAGAACAGAAAACTGTATGCAAAGAGCAACGACGGATTGAGCGTCTGTTGCATCATGCCGAACATGCCTTTCATGAGTTCGATAATGCTCAGCACGGCGGTCAGCAGATAGACCACCAGGTCCGTGCGGAGCCAAAGCAGCAGCGGAGCCGGCGCCGGACCAGGCACAGTATGCCGCGCAATCAGAATCGCTATCAGCGTCAGGAAGAGCAGCAATTCTACATAGAATCCCTTCTCCTTGACAAACTCCTTGAAACTGAACAAGATCCGCAAGGCATAGGAAAGCATGAAAAACGCCAGGATCCACAAACAGCAGGTGAATAAATCCGTGCGGGTACTTTCCGGCAGATCAAAACCTATCGAGAATGCCAGCAGGACCAATGCGCCGAGACTGACGGTGAAAACCACGGTCCGGAAAATACCGGCCACCACTTTGCCAAACCTGCCGACCAGCAGTTTCAGCAGCATGATCAGGTGCTTTATCCAGGCTTTCATCACATGACTTGTTTCTACAAAAGACCAAAAATAAGGATTAATTCGGTCCGCACCAAATTTCCGTCCGGAATTACAGGACCGGATACGGGTAGCGGATGTCCGTCAGATACAGGCCGTCCGCCGGCACGGACATGCCGGCCGCACAGCGGTCCTTCGCTTCGATGATGCGCCGCACATCATCCGGCGTACAACGTCCTGTCCCGACCTGCAGCAGGGTCCCCATGATGGCGCGCACCATGTTGCGCAGGAAACGGTCGGCCGTGATTTCGAAGATGAGCGCCGGATATCCGGAAATCGGTACGGATGCCGGTGTATCGGCAGGTGCTTCCCCGGCCTCAGGTCCGTACCGGCGGAGCATCGGCACCATCTGCGCCCAGTCGCCGCTGACAAAATGTGCATCCATGATCCGGCAGTTGAAAGTTCTGACATCGGTGTGCACCTTGCTGAATGACGTAAAATCGGTATAGTTCCCCAGCACGCGGCAGGCCTCTTCCATCCGCGGTACATTGAGCGGCCGGTATTCATGATGCCAGCCGGACAGCGCGAAAGGACAACGGGCACGCATGATGGCATAACGATAGGTACGCGAAACGGCGTCGAAACGGGCATGGGCCGTGTCGGACATGCGGCGGACGCCGAAAACGGCCACCGTACGGGGCAGGATGCCGTTAAGATGCCGGAGGAAATCCTGATTGTCCTCCAAACCGGCCTGCTCCGAATCAAAATGGGCTACATAATAAGAGGCATGTACACCGGTATCGGTACGGCCGGCTCCCGTCAGACGCACGGCCGGGGGCAAAAGGCAACCCAGGGCATGCTCCACCGTCCGCTGCACCGTCACAGCATCCGGCTGGTCCTGCCATCCGTGGAAACCCGATCCGTTATAGGCCAGAAAAAGAAAATAGCGCGCCATGTAACTGTACCTGCCTGCAAAAAAAAAGTTCTCCACCCACGGCAGAGAACTTGACTGTTGTCAACAATTTAATCAGACTATAGTGTGACCCCGGAGGGGCTCGAACCCTCGACCCATTGATTAAGAGTCAATTGCTCTACCAACTGAGCTACGGAGTCCTGTCGGTGGCAATAATTCCGGAACAATCCGGCGATTTATTCCCACGTATGGTTGAATTCGGAACCGGACATGTCAATGTCCTGTCCGACTTCCTGGGACGCCGCCTCGATGGTGTTCATGTATTCCGGCGTCACGATCGAACCAGTGAGCAAAGCACTCTCTACCTCGAAACGAAGTATGTTGACTTCAGGATTTTCGTATTGTTTTTTAATCCGTCTCATCGTTTTTTTCTTTTTTCCGGCTGCAAAAGTAAAAATAAATTTAAACGATGTCACCTTTTATTCTGTTTTTTTTTATTTTTTTTCCAAACATTTGTCATACAAGGCTTCCAGCTCCCTGACGGACAATCTCCGGCTCCCCGGACGTGCAGTCCACCACCGTGGAAGGCGTCAGAGAACCGGGGCCGCCGTCCACAATCAGGTCGACCTGTCGGCCGAACATCTCTTCCATAAGCTCGGGATCGGTCAGATACGTGTCATCCACCTCCTCGTCCAGGCGCAGCGAAGCGGTTACCATCGGATGTCCCAGCGTCTCGGCCAACGCACGTGCCACCGTATTGTCCGGAATGCGGATGCCGATGGTCTTGCGCTTGCTCTGCCAAATCTTCGGCGTCTGGCTGTTGGCAGACAGCACAAACGTGAATGGTCCCGGTGTATTACGTCGGAGGAGTTTGAAGAGGGTGTTGCTGACGGGCCGCGTATAATCCGCCAAACACCCCAGGTCCGGGCACAGCAGCGAGAAAAGTGCTTTTTCGGTCTTGACACCGCGCAGACGGCACAGCCGATCCAGGGCCTTGTGATTGTACAGATCGCATCCCAACGCATACAAAGTATCGGTCGGATAGATGATGACACCGCCGCTCTCCATGACTTCCACCGCCTGCGCAATGTTTTTGGGGGAAGGATTGTCGGGATAGATTCTGATACGCATTACTCCGAGTAACCGAAATAGAACCACAAAGTGTGCGAGAAATCGCCGTGCAGGCTGTTCAGTCCGCTCGACGGACCGAATCCGCCTACGCCGGTGCCGGTCTTGGCTCCCACCGGCGGGATGGCGTCCAGAAACGAGATATCGCCGGACGGAAGATCGGGATAGCCGCGGTCGGCTCCGATATAACCGTAGAAATCGTACAGCCGGAAAAACATCCGGTCATCTTGGCTGACGACGGTGAACTGCCCCTGTACCGTATAGAATTTCATCCAGGCCACATCGGCATAATATCCGGAAAACTCCGGATAAATCACCGGCGGCACACCGGTCTGACCAGGATGGTATGCCTTGTCCCAGACATCGAAACCGACGCCGGCCCAGCGGTTTTTCCAAACGCGATAGGGGCCGTTGCCCAGATATTTCACGCCGATGATATTCCATTCGGAATGGTCGAACGTGATACCGGCAAAGTTGTATTCGCCGTCCAGGTGATACGTGTAGTCCATCTGCAGCCAGCCCGACGGCAGCATGGTCCATACAACCCGCTTGAGGTCGCCCTCGTACGCGGCTTCGACCACATAGCCTGCCTCCGTCGCATAGTGTTTGAAGCCGGTGAAGACAGCCTCCCCCGTGCACAATACCGGACCGCCTCCGAAACGGATGGCCTGTCCGCCGTCTGTCTGGATGCGTGAAATGGTACCGTCCGTCTTGCTGAGCGAGACGGAGAGTCCACCCGCCTGCAGCGTCAGTTCACGCTCCGTTTCCTGGCAGGACACCTCCCGCGCCCCGGTGAGCGACACCGTCTGCGCAGCGAAATACGCATTGTCCCTGATCTTCCAGATCTTGTCGAGCATCTCCCGGCCGGTACCGTCGTAAACCGTTATCTTCAAGGCGTCATGATTCTTCCATGAAGCCGGTAACGGCAAGCGGAGCGTGCCGCGGGTCACAGGCGCGATGTCATCAAACCGGCCATCGCCGCCGGACGCCACAAGATGCCCCGCAGCGGGATCGCCCGGCGCGCGGTAATCTATCAGGCTCCATTTGTAGGTACATGTGGCCAGCGACAGGAAGTGATAGCGGTTCTCGATGTCGAACGTTCCGTTGAACCCGGCCGGCAACGTGTCGGTAAAGAAGTGGACGGGAGCATAGATCTCCTTGATGGCGAAGAAACTGCCTTCTTTCTCGCGGTAGGGACCCACTACGCCGTCGGGTGCACTGATGCGGTCGGCATCCAGCACATTGCCCCGGTCGGTCCGGACGATGTCTTCGTCGGCAAAGGCCCACAGGAAACCGCCGCCGGAGCGGTCGGCCGCCCACATGGCTTCCCAGTATTCATACAGCGCAGCCGCACCGCCGCCGTCGTTCTGCGCGTGAAGGAACTCCGTAGGCATGTATATCAGCGTATCCCTGAACTTATTCTGGATGCTTGCGTAATTTTCGTAATGGTCGCAGTCGATGCCGTTGAAATCGTTCCCGGGCCGGTGGTGCGCATGGATAACCGGACGCCGTGACGGATCGTACAACAGGAAATCGTCGTCCAATTCCTTGTTGGTACCCCCCTCGTTGCCGTTGCTCCAGAAAATGACGGACGGATGGTTGACGTCGCGCAGCACCATCTCCCGGACCAGCGGCGTGCCGGCTTCCGTACTGTATGCATTCTGCCAGCCGGCCAACTCATCTATGACATAGATACCCAGCGAATCGCAGACATCGAGGAAACTCTGGTCGGGCGGATAATGCGAGCATCTGACAGCATTCATATTCATGTCCTTGAGCAGGTTGACGTCCATGATGTCGATGGCCTTGCTGGTAGTGCGACCGGTTTCAGGCCAGAAACAGTGCCGGTTGACACCCTTCATCTTGACTTTGACACCGTTCAGGTAGATACCGTCGCCACGGCGGACTTCAATGGTCCGGAAACCGAACTTCTGTGTCGTGGCATACAGCGTTTTACGGCCGGAACGAAGCGTCAGGCGGGCTGTATAGAGATTGGGAGTCTCGGCCGTCCAGAGCAGCGGGCCGTCCATTTTGGTCTCGAAAGAAATTTGCTCAGTCCCGCGGGCGACAGCAGTTTCCGCCCGGTGCACCGTCTGTCCGGCAGCGTCCAGGATATCCACTTGCAGCGTCGCATCAACAGCCAGCTGTTCCACCTGCGCCTCCAGGGCGAAGGTGCCGTCAGCCAATGCGTTCAGAGCCACCTGGCTGAGATGCTGTGCGGGATATGCCTCGAGATAGACAGGGCGGTAGATGCCGCCGAAAATCCAGTAATCCGACAAACGTTCCGCATTGTTGACTGACGCGTCAGACGACCACTTGTCCACCGTGACTTCCAGCAGGTTCTCGCCGCCGGCAACAATCTTGTCGGTGACATCGTACGTAAAACGATAAAAGGAGCCCCGGTGGATATCCCCGGCCGACTGGCCGTTGAGACGGACTTCCGTATCGGTCATCGATCCCTCGAAAACCAGCACGACCCTGCGGTCCTTCCATGCGGACGGCACCGTAAAACGGTATCTGTACTGCCCCTGTTCGGCCGCATAACGGTTGCGACGGCCGTTTGTATTGTAGTCCCGTCCGTAGTTGTACGTGCCGAAGCCCTGCTGTTCCCAGCAGGAAGGCACCTCGATGGTCTGCCACGATCCGCTGCGACGGCCGTCGGTACAGAAGAAATCCCAGG
Source organism: Bacteroidales bacterium (assembly GCA_017523725.1). Lineage (GTDB taxonomy): Bacteria > Bacteroidota > Bacteroidia > Bacteroidales > UBA4181 > JAFWVY01. The sequence continues at coordinate 78,996 of JAFWVY010000016.1, read as the reverse complement.
TCACAGTGTGGTCCTTGTCCGTACCCGAAAGATATTGCACCTCCCTGACCGGGACATTGGCCGCCGGTGCAGCCTGAAGCGGGAAGAACGGCAGGACGGCCGCCAGGATGAGGACGGCCGCGCACAACTGCATGGCACTGCGGATTGGTTTTCTATTGCTCATATTCGGTGTGTTAGTGATACATAGCCGGCCAAAGCCGGTTGGAATATAAAATGTAAAGATAGTGATTTATTGAATACGGCCGGCCCGTTTCAGGATTTCACGAGCCACGCCTGCGGCACCACGGCCTTCGCCTGCAGCAGACCGCAGAGATCCACCACAATATACGTCTTGTTCTGCACCTGTGCCACACGTCCTTCTACTCCAGCCAGATCGCCCCATGCAACCCGCACATTGTCACCTACTTCCAATGTTTCCTCGGAAATGCCGGCCTCGTCAAGCGGACAGTTGACCACCCGCATGAAATCATCCATCTGTTTTTCGGGCACCAGCAGCAGCGTGTGTGTCTGCCGGTCGATGATGTATTTGAACGGAAGACCGCGGTAATTGACAAGCGCAAAGGCGTCCGCCTTGGTGGAATGCACAAATATCAGATTGGAAATGAGAGGCTTGGTCACCTTTCGCTTATGTCCGGCGCTGATCTTGATGACCTCGTGGGTCGGAATGAAATGCTCCACTCCCATGTTGGTCAGCAATGCTTTGATTTTGAGTTCCTGGCCGTATCTGGTGCGGGCAGCGAACCAGCAGGGCGGCTCCGATACGTTCACCGGCATGACCTAGAATTTTTTTCCGAACACGATGCTGGCGAAAGTCTGCCAGAGGATCTTCATGTCGAACCACCACGAGCGGTTCTTGAGGTAATAGAGATCGAATTCGAGCCGGCGCAGCATCTTTTCGATGGTGTCGGTATAGCCGTTGTGCAGCGTAGCATATGACGTGACACCGGGACGGATCTGGTACAGATAATAATAGCGCGGATCGACCTCCATGATCTGGTCGATATAGACCTTGCGCTCCGGACGCCAGCCGACAAAAGCCATGTCGCCGCAGAACACATTGTACAGTTGCGGCAGTTCATCCAAATGATGCGTCCTCAGGAATTTCCCGATACGGGTCAGACGCGTGTCGGCATCACCTGCATACAGCGCAGGTCCCTGATCCTCGGCATCCATACGCATGGTACGGAACTTATAGATGTAGAACGGACGGCCGAAACGGCCGATGCGCTCTTGTTTGTAAATGGCCGGGCCGTGGTCCTCACGCCGGACCAGGATATAGCAACACAGCATGAGCGGAGAGAAAACCACAAGCGATACGGCCGCCACGACGCAATCGACGATACGCTTGAAATTCCGCTCAAAAGCCGACATGCCGTCCGGGATATACTCGACATCGCGCGTCATGGCCTGCATAGTCCGCTGACTCAGCCCGTCGAACTTCACCTCGTCAATTTTCGGTGACACCAGCACATGGATGCCGAGCGCCATGCACGCATGCACCAGCATGGATTGTTCGTCCGTATCGTCCTCCTTGGCAAAAAGAATCGAATCGACACCTCCGACCGTGGCGCACAAACGCTCAAGATCCTGCTGGGATTCAATATAATAGATTTTATGGTCCTGGATGAACTGTCCGGCCAGTTTCCGGTCGGAGGTCAGGAATCCGATGACATTGTAATGCACCGACGAAGCGAGCCGCGTCAGCATGGCCACAGACTTGTTGGAAACGCCGTACACCAGCACGCTCATCCGCACAATGTTCTCCTCGATGGTATGACGGCTGTCGAGCAGCATCGTCACAATGACGCGCATCAGAATCAGCGCCGACACCGTAATCAGCCCGTCGCTGAGCACGACGCCGACATTGAACTGCAGCGATCCGAATCTGAAGAATCTGGTCAAAAGCACCGCCACAATCAGCATCTCCTTGAGCAACACCGTCTGGAAACACTTGCCGATGGACCGGAGCGACGAATAGCGCAGAACAAATTTGTATGCACCTGACAGATAGAGGCCTACAAATGATGCAACCAGCGCGACACCAAACCATTTCAGCACATGTACGCCGAATTCCGCCATAGGCTGCGTCATCCAGCGCAAAAGCAGGATAGACAGCAACGAAGCCATGGCGGAAACGCCCCAGTCGATGATAAACACTACGGCCGATGTCGCATAAGTGACTTTACGCAAAGCTGTTTTCCTTTTGTCCAGCGCCGCAAAGTTAAAATAATGAGATAAAAAATGAAAAATATCGGCCGAACAACGTTTTTTTTTTACCATATTTGCCATCGACGCATTCTGACAGCCACGCCATGCATCTGAAAAAAAAATATAAACTGAGGACCCTGGGACCAGCCCGCATCATCGTAACCGACACGGACGACGGCGCTGTCAACCTGTCCCAGGTACTGTCCTTCAACGATACCGCAGCCTTTCTATGGGAAACGGCTTCAAAACAAGACTTTACCTGTCAGACGCTGGCCGATGCGCTCTGCGAAGCCTATGAAGTGAGTCCGGAGCAGGCGCTGGAAGACGCAACCCGGACCGTCGAAACGTGGAAACAATACCATCTTGTCGCAGAATGACAGCAATGCCGCCTGTCGAGAAAGCCTTGTTGGCGCTGGTGCAGGCCGGCCTGTGGGAGGATGCGTCCTGCCTGGACGGTCTGATCCAGTCGGAAGCGCTGACAGAGAAACAATGGCAGGCGGTGACCGACCACGCCCGGCGGCAGGCAGTGACTGGACTGCTGCACCGGGGCGTCCAACGGATGCCGGAAACGCATACGCCACCCTTCCAGACTTGTGCCTATCTGTTGGTGGAAGCCGAGCGCATCGCGCAAAGCGGAGAGAAGGTCCGGACGCAGGCTGATGAACTCACCGCCATGCTTCATTGCAACGGCATCCCTTCCCTGCTGCAGAAAGGGCCGGCCGTGGCAGCCTGCTACGCCGACCCCCATGCCAGAATGGCGGGCGACATCGACCTGTACCTGCCGCCAGACCATTTCGAAAAAGGCAGAACCTTCTTCCTGGCACAGGACGTGCAAGGCCACGATGCCACGGACGGCAGTTTCTGCTTCGTGTGGAAAGACGTCATAGTGGAACTGCACCGACAATTCTTTTCCTTCGGAAACGCATTTGAGAAACGTTGTGCCGCCTGTCTTCCGGCAGATGGCTTTAATTCTCCCGAAGCCACATTGATGCTGCAGATTACCCATATTTTCAAGCATGTAGCCGGATGTGGCATCGGTCTCAAACAGTTGTGCGACCTGGCCCGGACCCGTCTGGCGCTGGCAGATGCCTGCCCGACGCAGCGTCTCGACGCCTGCCTCCGGAAGACAGGACTCCGCAAATGGAACCGCACCCTCGATGCTTTTCTCTGGACATATCTGGGCGGCGACCGGCATCTTCCCATGTTGCATGCACCTACCCGCCGGGATATGGCCCATGCGGACCGGCTGCTCGCCTACATATGGCATGACGGAAATTTCGGCCATGACCTGCGCACGGCAAAGAAAACAGACACGCTCCGGGGATTCATCCGGCACGCAGCGTTCAGCGCGACCCAGGCACCCGGTGCTTACGGCCGGTTGCTCAGTTCGTACGTTCGAGTCTGACCGTGTGGTTGGACATGCCCGATACGGCCTGCCGGTGCGAAATAAAGATGATGGTTTTGCGTCCGGCGTAATACTGGTGCAGATTGTCGAGCACCTGACGTTCGGTATCGGGATCCAGGGCAGATGTCGCCTCATCCAGCAGCAGCACAGACCCGGTATGGAGCAAGGCCCGCGCAATGGCGACGCGTTGCGACTGCCCCTCGCTGAGTCCGCTGCCGCGCTCCCCGCAGCGAAGGTCCAGCCCGTCGGGATGATCCAACACAAACCCGGCCATGGCATGATGCAGAACCCGTACCATATCCTCCTCGGAAGCCTGCGGGTCTGCCAGCAGGAAATTTTCGCGTACCGTACCGCTCATCAAAGAATTGCCCTGGGGTACATACATAAAGTTACAGCGTGTGGCCGGTGAAACAGGCACACGTTCCCGGTCGGTATATAACGTCACAGATCCTTCCTGCGGCCGCATCAGGGCCAGTATCAGGCGCACCAGCGTACTCTTGCCGGCACCTGTCGGCCCCATGACGACGGTCAGGGTGCCCGGCGCAAAATCAAAGGTAAAATCCCGAATGACCGTCCGTCGGCCGTCCGGATACATATAGGTGACATGGTCGGCCGAAACCCCCGCTATCCCCTGCAACAGCTGCGGTGCAGGCTGCGGCTCCTGTTCGGCCGCCTGAAGTTCGGCCACACGGTCCACGGAAGTCAGGGCGTGCACGAAAGCCGTGACATGCCGTCCCAGCTGGACCGCCGGCATCTGTATCTGTCCCACGAGCTGCAGGAAAGCAGTCATCAGACCATAAGTCACCGTCCCCTGGCGGATGCCGGCCACGCCCCAGATAAAAGCGATCAGATAGGCAACGGAGAAGCCGAACGACAGGAAACCTCTGGCAGCCGTATTGTAGTTCAAGCGCGTGACAATCCGGCGGGCGGAGTTCTTCTGGAGCAGTCCCAGATGCGCCGCGGCAGACTTCAGGCCACTGAATGTCAACACCAGCATGCGATTCATGATACGTTCCTGCATATAACCTTGTATTTCCGCATCCTGCGACCTGATTTCGGCGGTCAGGGTACGGATGGCACGGAAGAAGAACCGGCTCGCCAGCGCACAGAACAGCATGACAGCCACAAGAATCCACAGAAGCCGGGGCGAAAACAGGAAGAACATGACCGAGGCTGCCAACAACTGGCACAAGGTGACGAACATATCCGGGATGCGGGTACAGATGAGCTCGGTAAGCACTCGGGTGTCCTCCTGCAGCCGGTTGACCGTATCTCCGCTGTGACGGCGTTCGCGACCGCTCCAGACCGCGCCCAGCGTCCGGGCGAACAGGTCCAGCCGCAACTGCTGCTGCACCCTGACCGTCATGCGGCCCTCCAAATACGAGGACAGCATGCCGCATCCTATCTGCAGCAGCAAGGCACCTGCCGTCAGACAGACCGCCGGCACGAACGGCGCATCGTCGGCACCGGTCGCAATATCGATGAGCCACTTGCTGAGCCAGACGAACGACAGCGAGGCGGCAATGTGCACCCATCCGAGCAGAGCGTAAAGCAGCATCCACCGCCAATATGGCCGGCAGAACGCCAGAAGCTGACGCAGGCTTACGGCAAACGGCCGCACCGGTTCGTTTATTTTATCTTGTTGCGACATAGTATCTTGTATATCCACAATATGGGTCTTCGCAGACAACGGAGGCGATACCAGACCCGTCCCCGGTGCAAAGCCGTCTGGTCGAGGCACGGGATTTCCCTGCCGTCGGGACGGATCACAGCCTGAGCCACGCCCAGTATTTCGTCCGGCCGGCAGTGTTCCACCGCCCGCAAATTGCCGTCGCCCATCAATACGACATCATCCGATGCACAGGCAACAATGCGGTGCAGAAAATACCGTCCCCCGGAATGGACCAGCACGATCTGCCACAGGCCGGGTTCCGATGCAGGCTGCAGGCGCACTGTATCGCGACCGCCATGGATAAAGGGCAGCATGCTCCGTCCTGCAGTCGGAATCGCCACGCTCCGCCCCTCGCGGAGCAGCCGTTCCGCCTCGCCCAGCAACCGCCGGTTTTCCATGGTCCACACTTCCTCTGTCATGCGTTTCTAGTTTAATCCGTCCATGACTGTGGCGGCACAAAGCGCCGCCGCCGATATATCCGGCAGGCACTCCAGCCGATAGAACGGCACCTGCAGCACAACGCGCTCCATGGTACGGTGCAGGTCGGATGCCATCGGTTCCCGCATTTTGAGACCGGATATGGCAGAAAAAAGCGATGCGTACGCCTCTACCGGACCGAGTCTCTGAATGGCGTTACGGGGAGCCTGCGCCAACAGCACGACAGCGCCGAGCGGCACCGAAACATCCCGGTAGCAGCGGGTCTTACCGCTCCACGGCGTACCATATATATATGTAACACCGTCCGGAGCGGTCCGAAGCACCGGATTGTCGTCATTCAGCAGTTCCGCATCGGGCAGATGGCTCAGCCACAAGTGGCTGTGCGTGCTTTTGCCCGTGCCGCTCGGCCCCAGGAACGCATAGCCCCGCCCGTGGAGCATCACGGAGGAAGCGTGGATTTCGAGGGTGTCCGATGCGGCGGAAGCCAGTGCGAAAAGAAGCATCAGCGCATTGTCCAACGCGAATTTCGCCCACACATCGGATCCCGGCCGCACGGCATAGTGCGCCCGCCGGAATCCTTCCGGAACGAACATCCGCAAAACACACGGCATCTGTGCTGACGGCGCCATGTCTATCCACCAGCCCGCTCCATTTTTCCGGACCAGCGTATGCGGCATATCCGGCAAAATGGGGGTGTCCCGCAAGATTACTTCCCCTTCGGCCGGAGGCAGCGTATCAACGCGTTCCAGGACAAAAAGCGGCGGACCGGCCGGTTTCGTTGTGGCAAAAGGCAGGTAATTGCCGAACAGGGTGTCATCGGGAGACACACCGGCAGGCACCGCCATGCCGAAGACATGGCCCGCCACCCGGAAATATGACGTATGCTCCGTCATGCCGGACTGCTATTGGTAATGGTTCCAGCCCTGCGCCTTGAGTTCGACGGCCGTCCCTTCCTGGGTGCACAGATAGCAGCCGGCCGACGGCTCGACGACGTGTCCGACAATCGAAATGTCGGGATTCAGGAGCAGTTTTTCGTAATCAGACGTCGGCACAGTGAAGAGCAACTCATAGTCTTCTCCGCCCGACAGGGCCGCAATGACGGGTTCGATACCGAACTCCTCCGCGACCTTGGCTGTCCGTTCCTCGATGGGAATCTTGTGGTTGAAAACCTTGCATCCCACATGCGAATCGTGGCACAGGTGCAGGAGCTCGGACGAAAGGCCGTCCGAAATGTCGATCATGGCATGCGGCACGATATGTTCCCGGTCGAAGAACTCCACCATGTCCCGGCGGGCTTCCGGCTTGAGAAAACGGCCGACCACATATTCATAGTCTTTGAGCGAAGGCTGGAACGACGGATCGTCGGCAAAAAGCTTGCGTTCGCGCTCCAGCACCTGCAACCCCATGTAGGCGGCGCCGAGGTCACCCGACACACAGATCAGGTCGCCCTCACGGGCCGTGTCGCGCCGGGCCAGACGCTTGCGGTCGGCATCCCCGACCACCGTGATGCTGATGGTCATGCCGGTCAGCGACGTGGTGGTGTCGCCGCCCACCAGGTCCACCTGGTATTTCTCGCATGCCAGCCTGATACCCGCATAGAATTCCTCGAGCGCCTCGACAGAAAAGCGACCCGACACAGCCAGGGCTACGACCATCTGGCGCGGCACGGCGTTCATGGCATAGACGTCCGAAAAATTCACCACGGCCGCCTTGTAGCCCAGATGCCGGAGCGGCGTATAAGTCAGGTCGAAATGGACGCCTTCGGTCAGCATGTCCGTCGTCATGACCAGCGATTGCCCGCCATATTCCATGATGGCGGCATCGTCGCCGACTCCTTTGACCGTGGATGCATGGTATTTCGGGAAACCGGCGGTCAGCCGGTCGATCAGTCCGAATTCCCCAAGATCGGCAAGCGGGGTTACTTTTCTCTGCTGTTCGTCCTGCATGATTCCATTTCTTTTTTGAGTTGTCGGATATGTTCTGCCATGACATGGACCAGCCTTTCCCGCGCCTCGGCCGAAGCCCACGCATAATGCGGTGTCAGCATCAGCCGGGTCCGGTCGGTCACACTGAAGAGCGGACTCGTCGCCGGCAGGGGCTCCTCGGGGAAGACATCGGCAGCGTAGCCGGCCAGCCGGCCTTCGTTCAGGGCCCGGGCCACCGCCGCTTCATCGACGATACCACCTCTGGCCACATTGACAATCACGGCCGACGGACGCACCAGACGCAGGACCGCCTCATCGACGAGACCGGCCGTCCGGTCGTTCAACGGAGCGTGGACCGACACGATGTCGGCCATCTGCATCAGTCGGTCGAGCGGCAGACAGGGATAGCCGGCTGCCAGATTGCCTCCGGAAGTAGAATAATAGCACACCGTCGTGCCGAGCGCCTCCGCAACCTGGGCGACAGCCCGGCCGATCTGGCCCATGCCGATGATGCCCCAGCATTTGCCCCGGAGTTCGTGCACCGGACGGTCCAGATGGAACACCCGGCCGGAGGCCGAATAAGCGCCGCTCTTGACAAAATCATCGTAATAGGCAGTCTGCCGCCACAGGCCGAGCGCCATCGCCACGGTGGTCTCCACCACGCTGTAGGTCGAATAGCCGGGAACGTTTTTCACGGCAATGCCCAGGTCGGCGGCCGCCTCCATATCGATATTGTTGGTACCCGTGGCCGCCACACAGATCAGCCTGAGCTGCGGCAGCTGTGTCATGATGTCCCGGGTGATGCGCACCTTGTTGGTCACCACCACATCGGCTCCGGCACAGCGGGCAGCCGTGTCCGCAGGTGCTGTCTCTTCATAACAGGTACAGTCGCCGAGACTGGTGACCGGCGCAAGATCCGCATCGCCCAGCGAATAGGCGTCCAATAATACGATTCTCATGGATATGTGCTTAAAATGCAAAGGTAGCAACTTCTGCACAAATCCGGCCGGATGCGGCCGGACGTTTTTTTTTGAGGAATAGTTGCTAACTTTGTACGTCCGCTGTCACCCGGCGGGCCCACATCGAAGATATCCATGGAAAGATATTGCAATGTTTGCTGGCAGTCACCCGTCGGCGTCATAGAAATCAGCGGGACAGACGAGTACATCACGTCGCTGCTGTTCACCGATTTCTTCACACCGCCGCCGGACGACGTCCCGGAACTGTTCACCCGGTGCATCCGCGAACTGGAAGAATACTTCCGTCACGAACGCACTGAATTCGATATCCCGTACAAACAGAAAGGTTCAGCCTTCGAGCAGGCCGTATGGAAAGCGCTTGCGCAAATTCCCTATGGCACCACCACCTCCTACCGCGCCATTGCCGAGATGTCGGGCAACGTGCGCGCCACCCGGGCGGTCGGCAACGCGTGCAACAAAAACCAATTGCTGATTCTCGTGCCCTGCCACCGCGTCGTGGGTCAGAAAGACCTCACCGGATACAACGGCGGCCGGCTTCGGAAGGAGTTCCTGCTCAATCACGAAGCCAGCAAACCGGTACAACTCATCCTCTTTTAGCCCAATCCATGCTGACAACCATACTCACCACCCTGCTGAGCGCCGTCCACTGGCATCCCGATCCGGTCATTTTCTCCATCGGCTCATGGTCCGTCCGCTGGTATGGGCTTTTGTACGCCACGGCGTTCATTTCCTGCTATTACGCCTTCCAGGAGCTGACCAAACGGGACAACATCCCGGTGGAACGCATCGATTCGCTGCTCATCCACATGATTCTCGGCACCATCATCGGTGCCCGTATCGGCGACTGCCTGTTCTACAACGCTTCCTACTATCTGCAGCACCCCATCGAGATTCTGTTCATCCACCGGGGCGGCCTGTCGAGCCACGGCGGCGCCTGCGGCATCCTGATATCGCTGTATCTCTATGCCCGCAAATACAAGGTCGATTTCATCTGGGTGCTCGACCACATCGCCATTGTGGTGGGGCTGGCCGGTTTTTTCATCCGGATGGGCAACCTCATGAATTCCGAAATATACGGCATCGAGACCGACCTGCCGTGGGGATTCATCTTCGAACGGCGCGGCGAGACGCTGCCCAAGCACCCGACCATGCTGTACGAATCGTTCTACTACCTGGCCTGCTATCTGCTGCTGCGCCGGATATACCGGCTCAAGGAAGACCGGCCCAGGCCTTATTTCATCTTCGGACTTTTCCTGGTGATGGTGTTCGTGTTCCGGGTGCTCGTTGAATTCATCAAGAATCCGCAGGAGGACTTCGAGGCCGGCATGCTCCTCAACATGGGACAACTGCTCAGCCTGCCGTTCATTGTGCTGGGCATCTGGTGCCTCCTGAAATCGCGGCACACGGTCTGGAAACCGCTGCCCGCCTCCTACCTCGGCCGTGTAAAACCGAGGCAGGAGAAAAAAAAATAAAAACGGCATATGATTTGTTAAAAAATTTTATATCTTTGTCTGTCCATCGTGGTTCGGACAACTTATGTTTAATTAAACAATTTTACCATGAAAAAATTCTTTACGCTTTTGTGTGTCATTTCGATGACGATGTTCGCTGCCAACGCGCAGGCTACTTTCGGCACCAAGGCCGGTGTTGACTTCTCCAAAATCACCATCAGTGCAAAGGGGCTGGGAGCCAATATCAGCAGTACTTTCCACACCGGATACTATTTCGGTGGAACGGCCGCGTTGCCGCTCGGCGACTTCTCTCTGCAGGGCGACCTGCTGTACAACTTCGGCGGAGCCACTATTTCTGCCAGCGAAGATTTTATCAAAGATGCCGCTTATATAGCTGGAGGTATTATCGAACGCAATTTTATTGATTATGAAGATCAAGAAGAATTCGAAGATGAGTATGAAGATTTCATAAAAGCTGTGAACGGTAGAATGGCTGCCAGACTCAATATCAGCACCATCACCCTGCCTATCACGCTCAAATACAACATCACCGACGAGTTTGCCGTGATGGCCGGTCCGTATATCAGCTACCGTATCGCCACCAAGATTAAACTTAACAGCAATTTGGAAGATATGGTCATGGAGATGGCAGGTGGAATGCCTAGCGACGTTCTTGACGACATTTTGGATGAATACAGCGACGTGGTGGACAAATATCTGCAAGATTTGGACTATGGAATCATCTGCGGTGCAGAATACCAGTTTGCAAATGGTCTGTTCATCGACGGCCGCTACAGCCTTGGTCTCAGCAATATGCTGGATATCCCGAAGATTGGAGACATTGAAATCACTGCCAAGACGCAGTCCTTCAAGATCGGTCTGGGCTATCGCTTCTAATCCGATTAACGCCTGAAGGCACAGAAGACCGGTCCCTTGGAGACCGGTCTTTTTTTTGCCGGAATGACAACCTATCGGTTAAGTCGTTATCTTTGTCGGTTTATATGTCCGAATGACATTTGTTGTTACAAATCAGAGAAAATGAAATTCACTGTTACCATCGCCGACGAGTCGCACGTCAAATACGCCGAAGAAATCTGCAAAGAGATGGAATCATCGGCCAAAGTGCGCGGCACCGGTATTTCCAAACGCTCACCGGCATATCTGGAGGCCAAGATGCGCGAAGGCAAAGCCATCATCGCGCTCGACGAAGAAGGCCGTTTTGCCGGATTCAGTTATATCGAGAGCTGGGGACACAGCAAGTTCGTGGCCAATTCCGGTCTGATTGTCCGGCCGGAATACCGCAAGAGCGGACTGGCACGGCGCATCAAGCATGCCATTTTTGAACTATCGCGCAAGAAATTCCCCGATGCCAAGATTTTCGGCATCACGACCAGCGCTGCCGTAATGAAAATCAACAACGAACTGGGATACAGACCTGTAACTTTTGGCGAACTCACCGACGACGAAACGTACTGGCAGGGATGCTCGTCGTGCTGCAACTACGATATCCTGTTGCGGAACAACAAGACCAAATGTCTGTGCACGGGCATGCTGTACGATCCGGCGGAACACCGCGCCTTCGGGCATCTCAAGAAATCCATTTCGAAATTCTTCCACACCTCGAAAGACCAGAAACATGATTGACGTCGGCATCATCGGCGGCGCCGGATACACCGCCGGCGAACTGATCCGCCTCCTGCTGCAGCACCCTGCGGCGAACATCGTCTTCGTTCACAGCAGCTCGCATGCCGGAGAACCGGTCCATGCCGTACACCGGGACCTGCTGGGCGACAGCGACCTGACCTTTACGGACCAGATTTCTTACGACATCGATGTCCTGTTCATCTGCGCGGGACACGGCAAGGCCATTCGTTTTCTCGAAGAGCACGAGGTGCCGGCACGGGTCAAGGTCATAGATCTCAGCCAGGATTTCCGGAACGTCGCCGGCTATGACATAGCTGCGCATAACGTGCGCACCCCGTTCCAATACAATGGCCGGCCGCCGCGGACGTTTGTCTACGGGCTGCCGGAACTGCAGCGCGAAGCCATCCGCACGGCGCAGAATATCGCCAATCCGGGCTGCTTCGCCACAGCTTTCCAACTGGCGCTGCTGCCGCTGGCCAAAGCCGGTCTGCTGAAACAGGAGGTGCATGTACACGCCATCACCGGCTCCACCGGTGCCGGACAGGCGCCGAGCGAGACCACGCATTTCTCGTGGCGGAACGACAACATGTCCGTTTACAAGGCTTTCACGCATCAGCATCTGACCGAGGTCCGGCAGACCCTGGGCGAATTGCAGGGTTCGCTGCCGCAGCTCAATTTCCTGCCGCTGCGCGGCGACTTCACGCGGGGCATTTTCCTGTCGGCCTATACGGCGGCGCCGATCGACGGTCCCGCCCTGGAGGCGCTGTACAAAGACTTCTACCGGGACGCCGCGCTGACTTTCGTGTCGGATGCGCCGGTTGCGATGAAAGAAGTCGTGAACACCGCCAAGTGTTTCCTGCACGCTGAGAAAATCGGTGACAAGGTCCTGGTAACCTCCGTCATAGACAACCTGCTCAAGGGTGCTTCCGGCCAGGCCGTGCAGAACATGAACCTGATGTGCGGTCTTGACGAGCGCACCGGTCTGTATGTCAAACCTCAAGCATTTTAATGCCATGAATCTTTTCGAAGTTTACTCTTTAATGAATATCACGCCCGTCCGGGGTGAAGGGTGCTACATATACGATGACAAGGGCGTCCGGTATCTGGACTTGTACGGCGGACATGCCGTCATTTCCATCGGCCATGCACATCCGCTCTATATCAAATATATCACGGAACAGGTACAGAAACTGGGGTTCTACTCCAACTCTGTCATCATTCCGGGACAGCAGCGGGTGGCGGAGAAACTGGGAGAAATCTCAGGCTATCCCGACTACCGGCTCTTCCTCTGCAATTCCGGCGCGGAAGCCAACGAAAACGCCATCAAACTGGCGTCGTTCCATAACGGACGGAAGAAAGTGGCCGCGTTCGAGCGGGCATTCCACGGACGGACGCACGGTGCCGTTGCGGTGACCGACAATGCCCGCATCCAAGCACCGGTCAATACTACGGACCATGTGGTGCGGCTGCCGTGGTGCGACCTGGAAGCGGCCAGGAAAGCCTTTGCCACAGGTGAGATCAGTTCTGTCATCATCGAAGGCATCCAGGGCCTTGCAGGTATCTACATGCCTGATACAGAATTCATGCAGGGTCTCCGGCAACTCTGTTCCGAATACAAGGTCTGTCTGATTCTGGACGAAATCCAGTCGGGCTATGGTCGCTCCGGCAAGTTCTTCGCCCACCAGTACGCCGATATCCGGCCTGATCTTATCACGGTTGCCAAGGGCATCGCCAACGGTTTCCCGATGGCAGGCGTGCTGATTGCCCCCATGTTCGAAGCACGGCCCGGCATGCTGGGCACCACCTTCGGCGGCAGTCCGCTGGCCTGTGCGGCGGCGGAAGCCGTACTGGATGTCATGAAGCAGGAATCGCTTGTCGAAAATGCGTTCAACACGGGTAACTACCTGATGGACAATCTGCGCAAAATCAAGGGCATCAAGGCGGTCCGCGGACGTGGCCTGATGATTGCCATCGAGATGGACGCTCCCATCGCCCCGCTGCGCAAACTTCTGATAGAGAAGTACCATATCTTCACCGGCACGGCCTCCGACAAGAACGTGTTCCGGTTGCTGCCGCCGCTTTGTCTGAAGCCGGCCGATGCCGACCTGTTCCTCGCCGCACTGCCCGAAGCCATTCAAGAAAACTGACCATGCAACCGCTCACGATTCTTAAAATAGGCGGCAACGTCATCGACTATCCCGACCTGCTGGAGCCGCTACTCGACCATTTCACCTGTACCGGCGGCCACAAAGCACTGGTGCACGGCGGTGGGAAAATCGCCTCTCAGATCATGCGGCAGATGGGTATTGAACCGCGCATGGTGAACGGCCGCCGCATCACGGACCGTGCCACCCTCGACATCGTGACCATGGTGTATGCCGGGCTTCTCAACAAAAAAATGGTGGCCAGCCTGCAGGCCCGTGGATGTAACGCCCTCGGACTGAGCGGAGCCGATGCCAATGTCGTACCGGCGCATAAGCGGCCGGCCACGGATATCGACTATGGTTTCGCAGGCGACGTGGATGCCGCATTCATCCCCGCGAAACAAATTGAACAGTTCATCAGCCAGGGTCTGACTCCGGTCTTCGCCCCCATCACCCACGACGGGCACGGTACGCTGCTCAACACCAACGCCGATACCATTGCCTCGTCGGTGGCTGTCGCCATGGCACCGCTGTACGATGTAAAACTCGTCTTCTGCATGGACAAACCGGGCGTACTCGAACGCCCGGACGATGACACCTCGGTTATTCCGCGCATCGACGAAGCCGGATATGCCGACCTCCGCGCCCGGGGTATCATCAGTGGCGGCATGCTTCCCAAACTGGAGAATGCGTTCGATGCACTTCACAAGGGCGTCCGGGAAGTACTGCTCTGCGCACCCGGCGCACTGCTCGCCGACGACGTGCCTTACGACGGATTCCGGTCGGCCGGCACCTCCATCCGACTTAATTAACCCCTAAAAAAACAACATAGCATGAAAATCACTGTTATAGGCACAGGCAACATTGGTTCCGCGCTCATCGACGGCGTATTGGCAGACGGATTCATCGCGCCGGCTGACATCACCGTAACAGATATCCGCCCCGAAGCACTGGCACCATACCGGGCCAAAGGGCTGCACACTTCGATGAACAATTCCGAAGCCGTGCAAGAGGCTGACACTATCTTTCTCTGTGTCAAACCCTATCTGGTAAAGAACATCCTGAGCGACATCAAGGACGAATTCCGTCTCTCGCAGATGCTGGTCGTGATTGCGGCCGGTGTGACGCTGCAGGAAATCGAGACGACCATCAGCGGACTGATTCCTGTATTCCGGGTGATTCCCAACACGGCCATGGCTGTCAACGAATCCATCACGGCCGTTGCTACGCTGGACACCACGGTCGAACAGCAGAAAACTGTGCTCGATTTCTTCGGGCATCTGGGACGTGCCATCTTGATTGAGGAATCGCTGATGAACGCCTTCACTGTCGTTGCATCGTGCGGCACGGCGTATGCGCTGCGCTATCTGCGCGCTTCGACCACTGGCAGCGTCCAGATCGGATTCAAGCCCGACGTGGCACAGGAAATCGTGGCGCAGACCATGCTGGGCGCCGCTAAACTGCTGCTGCACAACGGCACACACGCCGAGGCCGAAATCGACAAGGTGTGCACACCCAAAGGCATTACCATCGTAGGCCTTAACGAGATGGAACACAACGGGTTCTCATCGGCCGTCATGCAGGGTCTGCTGGAAGCCTACCGGTACCTCATGGCCTAAACGGCCATGCGACGCATCGGTATCCTGTCCGACACCCATGGCTCGTTCGACAAACGGCTGAAAGTCTTTTTTGCCGAGTGTGATGAATTGTGGCATGCCGGTGACATCGGCAGTTTCGCACTGGCGGAAGAAATCGCGGCCTTCAAGCCGCTCCGTGCCGTATATGGCAACATGGACGGCGGAGATACGCGTATAGTCTATCCCAGGATATTGCAGTTCAGGTGCGAAGAAACCGATGTACTGCTGACACACATCGGCGGATATCCGGGCCGCTACGAACCGGACATCTTCCGGCTCATCTGCAAGAAACCACCGCAGCTTTTCGTGTCGGGCCATTCGCACATCCTGAAAGTGATGCCCGACCATCATTTCAATCTGCTGCACATCAACCCGGGCGCCGCAGGCAACAGCGGCATCCATCAAGTCAAGACGGCGGTCCGGCTGACCATTGACGGACGGGACATCAAAGACCTGGACATCTGGCAGGCAGAACGGTCGAGAATGCCGTTATAGCTTGTATTCCAGGACGTAGATCATCTGGTCGGACAAATCCTCGAGGGTCTCGCCATCACCCTGTCTGGTGCGCTGTACAAACAGATGCAGCCGATGGCGTTTTTTCCAGAGTTCCGTATCGAAGGTGGGTTCCCACTCATCCACCGGGAAATCCGTCACATCCTCCACCTGCCAGTCCGCCTTTTGCCCAAGGTCGCGGCAGGTTGCAATGGAAACCCGGCTGCCGCGTTCCACATCCCGGAAGACATAACAGACACGCAGATGATGTCCGCGGCTGTCCACCGCAAGGCGCGGCCGCGAAACAGGGATTTTCTTGGTGCCCCCACCACTCAGGCTGAAAGGTGTAGTCCGCGAGGAGACCTGCACCACGCGCCAACCATCATCGGAAAGATAGACCAACCGATACTGCGGCACCTGACTGTCTGCATCCCGCCAATAGGTGGCAATGTACGGACGTCCGGCATCGTCGGCCGTCATGGACGTCTGGTTGATCAGTTCGCTTCGCTGCGGAATCCGGACGATGTATTCGGCCGTTGCCGCCGTTACGGGCAGCACACACGGCACTCCCGAAGAGGTCTGCCATGTTTCGCCGCCATCCGTCGAACGGACATAGCAAAGATCCTGGTTCGAAGCCACATCCGGCGTAGAACGCCACACCCACGACACATGGATAGTCCCGAAGCGGTCCACGCACATCTGCCAATACGCATTGCGGCGGCCTTCCCCGTCGAGCACTACCGGCTGCACCTGCCGCCAGGTGCCGGCCGCCAGGACGTAGCGGTTAAGCACCATGTTGCCGTTGCCCGAACTGCCGTCGCGATATACGAACAAAAGGTCTCCGTCAGGAAGCGTGTAAAACTCCGGATAGGTGACGTTGCCTTCCAACTGGCCGGTCATGGATTGCATCGGGCCAAGTTCGAGCGAACCCGGCGCGATGCCCCGTGCATAATTCAGCGCATTGCCATGGTGGTTCCAAGCCACATGGATATAGCCGGCGCCGTCCACACCGATGGAAATGATCCGGTGCGCATCATCGCAGCGACCGGTATAACCGGTCGGATGCAACTCCCAGCGGTGTCCGGACCCTTTCCGCCGGCCGAGTATCAGCCGCTGCTGTCCGTCATAAAAGGCGATATACTGATAACGGCCATGCGTCACAAGCGAACTTTGGCGGAAGACCGCCGTATTGACAGTGTTGCGGCTCCAGCCCTCGGCCACCGGCACCAGCCGCGCGGCGGCAACAGCAGGTTGCAGGCACATGCCGGCACACAGAAGTGCCGTACACAGATAAATACCGATATATTTTTTCATGTTTCCCGGATGAAAAACCGAGCAGACACCGC
Organism: Bacteroidales bacterium; assembly: GCA_017523725.1. Taxonomy (GTDB): domain Bacteria; phylum Bacteroidota; class Bacteroidia; order Bacteroidales; family UBA4181; genus JAFWVY01. The sequence continues at coordinate 61,654 of JAFWVY010000016.1, read as the reverse complement.
CCGGCAAGATACGTTTCTGCGAAGATACGTTTTTCCGGCGGGATGTATGCGGGAAAAATGGTCAACCAAGCAGAACTACAGCGAATAACCGCTATTTTTGTATGATGGGTTTCTGACATATCAGATATTCTCCCATCTGTGGATTACCCTGACACTCGCTTTTTCAACAATCATGAGAAAATTCTTCCTTTACCTGTCGGCATGCTGTCTGGCAGCCACCCTCCTGCCCGCCACGGCTCAGGAAATCGACGGCAACATGCCGGTTTTCTACCAGCAGCTCAAAGCCACGCTGCATTACCCTCTGTCATGGGAGAACAGCGGCATCCGGACAGACCGGAACGGAAAGGCTCCGGTGCGGAAATTCCTGCAGTGGCAGAACCGCGGCCGGCAGCAGGTGCTGACCTGCCTGTCTCCTGCCCCGCCGTCGGACGGCCAATGGAACATGGAGACGGTGGCTGAGGAAAAACGCGACGGATACACCGCCAGGAAAATTCTGTTCAACGTCAATGACTGGTGCCGCACCACCGCCTATCTGCTGATACCCGACGGTGAAGGTCCGCATCCGGCCGTGCTGGTGCTGCACGACCATGGTGCCCATTTCACCATCGGCAAGGAGAAGACTGTGCGTCCGTTCGGCGTGACAGAGGCGGTCATGAAAGACGCCGAAGACTGGACGGTTTCCTGCTACGACGGGGTGTTCATCGGCGATGAGATGGCCCGGGCAGGCTATGTGGTGCTCAGCACGGATGCGCTGTTCTGGGGAGAACGTGGCCGGCGGCAGGGAGCCGACTACGACGCTCAGCAGGCACTGAACGCCAACCTGGAACAGATGGGCATGTCATTCGGCAGTTTCATTGTCTGGGATGACCTGCGGAGCGCGGATTTCCTGGCGTCGCTGCCCATGGTGAAACCGGGCGGCATCGCGGTGGTGGGCCATTCGATGGGATGCTACCGTGCCTGGACCGCCGCAGCGTTGAGCGACGCCGTCAAGGCTTGCGTGGCAGTCTGCTGGATGAATACCACAGAACACCTGATGACGCTCACCAACAACCAGAACAAGGGTGGTTCGGCCTATTCGATGATTATTCCCGGCATCCGCAATTACATGGATTACCCCGATGTCGCCTCGCTGGCATGCCCCAAGCCTGTCTTCTTCATGAACGGCCGGCAGGACAAACTGTTTCCGGTGGAGGGGGTCGAAGATGCCTATGCCGTCATGCGGCGCGTCTGGCAGGACAACGGCGCAGGAGAACAGTTCCACACGAAAATCACGGAAGGGCCACACTACTATGACAAGGCCATGCAGCGCGAGGCCCTGAAGTTTCTGGACAGCGTAATGAAATAGCCTTTATTTCTCGAAATGCTGGTAATCCTTCGCGGAACGCCAGGCGCCGCCCCAGGAAAAGCCCCTGGACCTGAAGAGTTTGTAGCACAAATCGTCGCGGTCGATTTTATGCGCAAACAGCTGTGTACGGTCGGCATACGGCTGTCCAGCGGCAGGTCGTATCACCTCTCCCCTGACATATGGATTCTGCAACGGATTGATATCCACGGCCATGCCAAGTGCATGACGGGACAGTACCGTACGGCCGGCGATGGGCCGGTAGTTGAAACATGAGGTGTTGTTGGCCGACATGGACGCTTCGTCCGACGCCTCGAAATCATCGATGAGCCGGATGGAAGCAATGGGATAGCGCGCCTCGTAAAGTGCCTTGAATATAAAAAGGAGGTCTTCGGCAATATCGCGGTGACACACCAGTTCACCAGTCTGTTCCTGCCCCTCGAAATCGATATGGCGGACCCGCAGATAGCGGAGCGAAGCAAAAGCGGCTCTGCCGGAATCGGCGGCAACCAACTGCAACGGCATCGAGCGGCCCATCATCCGCACACGGACCTGCGGTGGCACCGTGTCGGCCGTGAACCCGTCACCAAGTGTAAGGAAATCCGTCGCAGCCGATATAGTCTGGCAATGACACGCCAGCAACAAGCCGAGCAACAGACAGATCAGCCGTACCGGCTTAACGTGCAAGGGTCTGGCGCACCACATCGCACACTTCGTCGATTTCTTCGATGGTCAGATAGGGATGCATCGGAAGTGACAGTACCGTCTCGCACAGACGTTCTGCCACCGGACACGGAAGAATGCCTGGCAGAAGCGACTGGAACGCGGTCTGAAGATGCATGGGCTTGGGATAGTAAACCATGGAGGGTATCTGTTTCTCTTTCAAAGCCGCCTGCAGACGGTCACGCACTGTACGGTCGGTCAATTGCACTGTGTACTGAGCCCAGGAAGAGAAGAATCCCTGCGGAACGTCCGGCGTCTTCAGCAGGTCTGCAAGACGTGCCTGATATGCAGCGGCGCAGCGGTTCACCTGCTCCAGTTCGTACCGTTTGAAGGCATCGAACTTCGGCAGCAGCACAGCGGCCTGCAGCGTATCCAGCCGCGAGTTCAGGCCGATGCGCACATTGTCGTATTTGAAACTGCCTTTACCGTGGACACGGATGGAATCAGCCACGGCGGCCCATTCGTCGTTATCGGTGAAGATGGCGCCGCCATCGCCATAGCATCCGAGCGGTTTGGCCGGGAAGAAAGAGGTGGCGCCAATATCGCCGAACGAGCAGGCCCGCCGGCCCTGAAGCCGTCCGCCGAATCCCTGGGCAGCATCTTCCAACAGATAGAGACCGTATTTCTGTGCCAACGGCCGGATGGCCCTGTAATCGGCCGGAAGACCGAATAAATCGACAGCAATGACGGCCCTGGGCGTCAGACGACCTTCGCGCAGCACGGCTTCGACGGCCGCCTCGAGCGATGACGCATCCATGTTGAAAGTATCCGGATCGATATCGACGAACACGGGTTCCGCACCTTCCAAAGCCACGACCTCGGCCGAGGCGAAGAACGTGAAATCGGGTACGAACACCGCATCACCGGGGCCGATCTTCCAGACCTTCAGGGCGATGTCCAGCGCATCCGTACCACTGGCGCAGGTGATGCAATGCTTGACGCCCACATATTCCGCCAAGGCTTCCTCGAGCCGTTTCACGGGCTGCCCCATAATGAAAGCCGACGACAACACCGTCTCGTGCAGTGCACTGTCGATGGCCGGTTTCAATGCCTCGTACTGTCTTCTTAAATCTCTGAACTGCATATTATTCGTTGTCTTTCTTTCGCAATAATTCTCCATCCAGGACATAACGGGCGCCACATGCCGGGCAGACAAGCGCATCGGGCAGCCGGTGTCCGCAGGCACATACCCATCCCATCTGACGCGCGGGCACACCTGCCATGAGTGCATAGTCCCTCACATCGCCGGTCACCACCGCACCGGCGGCAATCAACGCACTGCGTCCGATAGTATGTCCGCAGACCACCGTCGAATTGGCTCCCAGCGAGGCGCCTTCCTTTACCAACGTCGGCGTATAGACTCCGTGTACCGGATAATGGGCGCGCGGTGTCGGCACATTGGTAAACACGCACGAAGGACCGCAGAATACGTTGTCCTCCAGCGTCACCCCTTCGTACACGGATACGTTGTTCTGTATCCGGACTCCATTGCCGATATGGACGTTGCTGGCCACATTGACGTTCTGGCCCAGCGAGCAGCGCTCGCCTATCACGGCACCGCGCTGGATGTGGCAGAAGTGCCATATCTTGGTGTCCCTGCCGATGGTGACATCATCATCGACATAGCTCGATTCGTGTACAAAGTAGTCTTTCATGGTTCTATGCGGATTGTTCCAGCAGACGCTGCACCCGGTCAAGCACGAGGACGGTGCCGCAGCCGCTGCGGCCGTCGGCTACGGTGGCCGTGCCATCAGGATGGTCTGCAAAATAACGGAGTTCCTCTTCGAGCGGCATACGACTGCGGTCGTACGGAACAACTTCCTCCGGGCCTTCTTCGACCATCGGCCGACCATCCCGGAAAACGATATGCCTGTGATACAAGCGGATTTGTTTATCCGAAGCATCATCGAAGGCCATCATGCCAGTCTCTCCGACAATCACCAGCCGTTGTTCCTTGAACGGATGAAGCCATGAGGCATGGATGTGCGCACGGATACCTCCCGGATAGGTCAGTTCGGCCAAAACGGTGTCGCAGATGCCCGGTTGGAGTATCCGGGCGCCTTGTGCCGTGATATCCATGGCCGGCGCACCGACCAGGTATTCGAGCACGGCGATGTCATGCGGTGCAAACGACTGGAAGACGTTTTCCATCGTCCGCACCGTACCAAGATTCAAACGCGTGGAGTAAAGGTATTGTAACCGGCCGATGGCTCCTTGCTCCGTCAGTTCCTTGATTTTCCGGATGGCTGGATGGAAAAGCAGCAGATGACCCACCATGAGGGTCTTGCCGTGGTCGGCAGCCAGTCTGACCAATGCGGCGGCATCCGCAGGATCCAACGTCATCGGCTTCTCTACCAACACATTGCAATTCTGTGACAGCAGATAAGAAGCCAACGTGAAATGCGTTTCGGCAGGCGTGGCGACCACGTAGCCGTCGTAGCAGGCCCGGGCCGCTTCGTCGATACCGTTATGAAGGACGATGCCGGGATACTGCTCCGCAACTTGCCGGAGCCGGTCGGCAGAGGTCTCGACCGCCGCAGCCAGCCAGCCCATGCCAAAGAGGGTCCTCAGATGATTGGAACCCCAGCGACCGCAACCGACAACACAGATTCTTTTCATTGCGTAAATCTTTATTTCCCGGGTGACCATGAGGCGGCCACGCCCAGGAGCCTGACTGTTTCCTGAATCGGCGTCTCCATGACGGAAGCCTCCCGGGGCGACCGGCGACGCCATTGTCCCATGCGTACCCGCAACTGTTTGGCCAACGCCTGCAACATCGTCTTTTCACCCGCGCCGACCGGTGCATCCGACGAAAGGACATCGCGGACGCGGCGCAATGCCACAGCGGCCAGCGAAGCCATGTCACGCTGCATATCCGGCGCCGCCTCATCTCCGTGTTCGAGACGGTTCAGCAATGAAGCGGTCTGCTTCAACGCAATGGAACCGACAATGCCGTTTACACTCATACGTTACTTTTTTCCGGAGCATCCGGATGTATACGCCCGGCATCACCCGCCAGGAGCATCTGGTAAATGCGAAGCGAAGCCCATGCGTCGGTGGCGGCGTAGAGCCGCTGCGCAGGCTGCAGGGTCTCACTCTCCCAATTCGAGAGCTGCTGGGCCTTCGAAAGCCGGAATCCCAAAACAATGGCCGACAGTTTGGAAAGGCTGTTGTCCTGGATACCGTACTGTTTCGTGAATTGCTGCAAATCGACAAACGATGATGCCGAAAAGGGCCGCACCCGGCACAAAGTGGCGATGTCCTGTCCCACGGCGTTGCCGACTTTGATGATGGCAGGATCGGCCAGTATATCGGCCAAAGACGGCGGCAGTCCGACACGCTGGATTCTGAAAAGCCAGGCTGTGTTCTCGTCCGAAAGCTGCAGAAGCGCCACCTTGTTCACACGCCCCTTGGAAAAACTCGGCCGGGTTTCCGTATCGAAACCAAGCACGGTCTGCCGACGGATTTCCTCCACCGCGCCGTCCACCTGTTGCACGGAATCTATGACCCGGATGGTGCCGTGGAAAGCATCTACCGGCATCGCAGCCAATTCTTCCTTCGATATGGTTTCCCTGTATGCTGTCATAGACTAATCTTCTGAAAACGACATATAGCCGTCCGACTCGGCCATACCGTCCGGCTGGGAGCCTCCCTCCGGTTCGATCATCTCACCATCGAACATGTCCTCGTCAAGCTCGGCATGCGCCATGTCCGGCAGTGGCTGATAGCGGTAGAGATGCATCATATAGGCCGCCGAAAGCAACTGCGCCCCCAGACGGTCCTTGAAATTGGCCTGGCATTCCCTGACGGCATCGTTCATGTCTTCGAGCGATCCGCGTTCGTAAAGCGACACAAAATCTTTGACTTCCTGATAAACATCGCACAGTATCTCAGCGATGGAATGTTCCGAGAGACGCATCCGCTCCGGCATGGTCGGATCGGACAGCAACGGGAAACGGTCCTGCGCTCCCAGTTCATTCTGAAGGTTTTTCCGCATCTGCCTGTATACACGCTCCGTAACGAATTTCTCCGGTTCGTAGGCATAACGTTTGTCAGTCTGCGGCAGCCGCATCACACCCCGGTAGATGCCGGGCAGCATGACCAGCATGTCATCGAAAAAAGCATTCCGCTCCTTATGTTCCAACATTTCGAGACAGGTGCAATATTTCCGGCACAGCGTAACCAGATTCTTCACCGCCGGTGTCACCAGTTCATCTATCTTGCTCATCCGTTGATATATTATCTATTTCACTGTCCAGTTCGTCCATCAGGTCGTCGAAATTGATGCCCTCGTTACGGGTCCGCTGCATTTCCTTCAGATGCCGGTATTCGCATTTCAGGATGCGTCCGGGACACTGTCGGAGCAGGGCATAATTGTGCGTGATGAACAGCACGGCTGTGCCGGCCTGGCATATGTCCACAAAGATACGCATTATTTCCTGCACTGTTTCGGGATCGAGATTGCCGGTGGGCTCGTCGGCCAGGATGACCTCGGGATTGTTGAGCAGGGCCCGCGCAATGGCGACGCGCTGTTGCTCTCCGCCCGACAGCTGGTGCGGCATCTTGTAATCCTTTGTCTGCATACCGACACGCTGCAACACTTCCTTGATGCGGGCATCGGCCTCACGTCCCGCCTTCCAGCCCGTCGCCCGCAGCACGAACAGCAGATTGTCATAGACCGAACGGTCGGACAGCAGCTGGAACTGCTGGAAAATCACACCAATCTTGCGTCGGAGCATCGGTACGTCGCGACGACGCAATGTATGCAGCGGGAATCCGGCGATGGTCGCTTCGCCCTGCCGCAGGGGCAGTTCTGCATTCAAGGTCTTCAGCAGCGACGTCTTGCCGGTACCGACGCGACCGATCAGATATACCATTTCGCCCGCTTCCACCTGGAACGAAACATCGGTCAGTACCAGATGATCGCCCTGGAAGATGGACGCCAATTTCATGTCTATTACGGTTTTCCCCATGGTTTTCTATATTTCTGGCGCTGTTTCAGACGGACGGCGGCATCGATGTATCCGCATCTGCCTCCCCGTTCCGGATGTCCACCCGCTTGACTTCCTCCACGCCTTTGAGTGTCTTTAAACTTTCAATCAGACTTTCCAGATCGGAAGCCGCATGGATGTACATGTCGATATGGCCTTCGAATATGCCGTCGTGTGAAATCAGATGTACATTGCGGATATTGATATTGAAGCCTTCCGAAATGACGCCGGTGATCTGGTGGTATATCCCGATGCGGTCGATGCCACGCAGCGAGAGCCGGATCAGCGACGACAGGATCTTTGTGGAAACCCAGCGGACCGGCACGATGCGGTTGCCGTAATTGGCAGCCAGATGCGTCGCGCTCGGACAACGTGTCTTGTGAATCACGATTTCGTTGTCCGGTGTCCGGTAACCTATCACATCGTCACCGGGAATCGGGTTGCAGCAGCGAGCCGTGCGGAAAACCGGCGCCGGACGGTCTGTCGCCGCGCCATTAACGGTCGTATCTGCCTCCGGCTGCCCCGATACCGTCTGGAGTTTCCAGTAACGGATGAATTTGTTGGGTGCACTTTTCTGCAGCACCTGCTGCAGGTTCTCGAGCGAGACTTCACCGCTGCCGATGTTGCCGTACAGTTCCTCCTTGTTGGACACATGGTAGGCCGGAATCAATTTCTTGATAATCCGCGAAGAAGGCTTGAGACGCAGGGCTGTCAGACGGTCGGTGAGCATCTGGCGCCCCAGTTCGATGCGGTCACCCACATCGGCTGACAAGGCCTGCTTGATCTGATTCCTGGCCTTGGGCGTCACGACCTGCTGCAGCCATTCGCGCTGATATTGCTTCTGGCCGGATGTGATGATTTCCACCTGGTCGCCGCTGTGCAACTCTGTGTTCAACGGCATGAGTTTGTGGTTGATCTTGGCAGCCAGCGCCGTGTTTCCCACCTCGGAGTGGATCTCGTAGGCAAAATCGAGCGCCGTCGCTTTCTGAGGCAGGATCTTGATCTGCCCTTTCGGGGTGAACACCTGTATCTCGGACGACAGCAGATTCACCTTGAAATCGTCGACGAACTCAATGGCATTGCCGTTGTTCTCGCCCAGCATCTCCCGGATGCGGTTCAGCCAGCGGTCCAGTTCAGCCTCGTTCGGCAGGCCATTCAGGCTCTTGTAGCGCCAGTGTGCCGCAAAACCTTTTTCGGCCACTTCGTCCATGCGACGCGTCCGGATCTGCACTTCAACCCATTTCCCGCCAGGTCCCATCACCGTGACGTGCAGGGCTTCGTATCCGTTCGACTTCGGGGTGGTCACCCAGTCCCGGATGCGTTCGTACTTGGGCGTATAGATATTGGTGATCAGGGAATAAATATCCCAACACTGGTTCTTTTCCGGCGTCGCGTCGGATGGCTGGAAAACGATACGCACAGCCAGCAGGTCGTAGATCTCCTCGAACGGAATGCCTTTGTGCTGCATCTTGTAATACACCGAATAGACCGATTTCGGCCGACCCGAAATGGTGAAGTCATAATGGTGGGCCTCAAGTTCACGCCGGATGGGATCGATGAACCGGTTGATCAACTCGCAGCGTTCGGCCTCCGTGTCGGCAATCTTGGCCACAAGTTCGTTGTATATCTTCGGATGACGGTACTTGAGACTCAAGTCTTCCAGTTCCTGCTTGATGGCATACAAGCCGAGCCGGTGCGCCAGCGGTGCATACAGGTAGATGGTCTCACTGGCTATCTTGATCTGCTGTGCCGGCGTCAAAGATTCCAGCGTACGCATGTTGTGCAAGCGGTCGGCGATCTTGATCAGAATCACCCGGACATCGTCCGAGATGGTCAGCAGCATCTTCTTGAAATTCTCAGCCTGCAACGAGGTGTTCTTGTCGAAAAGATCCGAGATCTTGGTCAGCCCGTCCACGATGTACGCCACCTTATCGTTGAAATTGCGCCGGATCATCTCGATGGTGTAGTCGGTATCCTCGACCACATCATGCAGGAGGGCCGACGTGATGGACGTCGTACCCAAACCTACCTCGAACGCGACAATCTCCGCCACGGCAATCGGATGTACCATATAAGGTTCGCCCGATTTGCGCCGCATGCCGTAATGCGCCGCGTTGGCCACATCGAAAGCCTTGCGTATCATGATGCGGTCGGCTTCCTCCGTCACGAACGTGCATTTGTGCAGCAGATCCTGGAAACGGTTCTGGATATCTATTTCCTCTTCGACTGTAAAGGCTGATTTTGCAGGCATGAGACTAACCGTTTGATTCGCATATTCTCTTTACCGTCCGCATCACCTCCTGTGCCAGCCGGTCGGCCGATTCGGCCGATTCGCTCTCCGCATAAACCCGTACAATCGGTTCGGTGTTCGAACGGCGCAGATGCACCCACGCACGGCGGGATTCGAAATCGATGCGCACCCCGTCGATGTCGGTGATGCGCTCGGAAGCGTACTGCGCCTTGACCTGTGCCAACATCCGGTCGATATCGGCCGAAGGCGACAGCGAGATTTTATTCTTGGAAATGACATACGACGGATACTTCCGGCGGAGTTCCAGCATCGTGCAACGCTGCTCGGCCAGATGGCTCAGGAAAAGTGCCACGCCCACCAGGGCATCCCGGCCGTAATGCAAAGCCGGGTAAATGACACCGCCATTGCCTTCACCGCCTATGACAGCCTGGATATCGGGAGATTTCATCAGTGTCGTCACATTAACTTCCCCCACGGCCGAGGCGGCGTATTTTCCGCCGTGACGTTCGGTCACATCGCGCAGTGCGCGCGAGGAAGAGAGGTTCGACACCGTATTTCTGGAAACGTTTTCCGGCGTGTGCGACAAGACATAATCCGCCACGGCAACCAGCGTGTATTCTTCGCCGAACATGGTACCGTCGTTGTTGACCAGGGCCAGCCGGTCCACATCCGGATCGACGGCGATGCCCAGATCGGCCCGATGCTGCCTCACGGCATCGGACAGCATCTGCAGGTTCTCCGGCAACGGTTCCGGCACATGGGCGAAACGCCCGGTCGGTTCGCAGTTGATCTTCACAACCTGCTTGACGCCCAGCCGTTCCAAGAGTTGTGGAATGGCCTCGCCACCGATGGAGTTGACGGCGTCCACCACGACGGTGAATCCGGCCTCCCGGATCAGGTCGGTCCGCACCAGCGGCAAAGCCAGCACCCGGTCGATATGCATGTCCAGCATCGATTCCTGCACAATGGTAACATGGCCGAGTTCCTCGACCGGCACGAAACGGTATTCCGCCCGGTCGATGATTGAAGTCAGTTGCCGGCCGTCCTCCGCCGAAAGGAATTCCCCGGACGCGTTCAGCAGTTTCAAGGCATTCCATTGGACCGGATTGTGACTGGCCGTCAGGATGACACCCCCGTCGGCCGACAGGTAGGTGACCGCCATTTCGGTCGTCGGGGTGGTGGCCATGCCAATGTCCAGCACGTCCACGCCGCAACCGGTCAGGGTTCCTTTCAGAACGCTGGCGACCATCTCACCCGAAAGCCGTGCATCGCGACCGAGCACAATTCTGGGACGTCTCTCCGGCGTGCGCCGGCAGAGCCAGCAGGCATAAGCCGCCGCAAAACGGACGATATCGGGTGGTGTAAGATTCTCCCCCGCCCGTCCTCCGATGGTTCCTCTGATACCGGATATGGATTGAATGAGTGACATGTTCTTCTGTTTGATTTATTTCCGTCCTATACGGCAGCCTTTCAAGGCAAAAAACACCATATAGGCATACATGGGCAGCAACAGCGCATAGGCCGCCTGCCGCGAACCGTGTTCGGCAAGATGTGCATAGACCTGCGGCATCACGGCGCCACCGGCAATGGCCATGATGAGCAGCGCAGATGCCGTGGCCGTATATTTCCCGAGTCCTTCGATTGACAGCGGCCAGATGCACGGCCACATCAGTGCATGGGCGAAACTCAGCATGACGACACAGGCGATAGACCACATACCGTCGGTCCACAAGGCACCGACTGTCAGCAGAATGCCCAGCGTCGCACAAAGAATCAGCGCCTGCCGCTGCGATATCATCCGGGGCACCGTGACTATGCCGATCAGATAGCCTGCCGTCAGGGCAATCAGGCTGAAGATGCCGATATGCACGGCCTGCTCCGTCGGGATTCCCTGCGCCTCTCCATACAACGGCAGCGTATCAATGGCGATCACCTCCACGCCGACGTACAGGAACAGACAAATGACGCCCAGCCACAGATAGGGATAGTGCCAAATGCTCGTCCGGTCTTGAAGCGTTTCACCGGCCGAGTTTTCGGGATTGTCCGTGCTGATGGCCGGCAGATGCGCGTGTATGATCCACACAGCCAAGACTACCAGGACCAATGCGATGACAAGGTACGGCACGATGACCCGGTCCGCCATGTCGGCCGCCGGGATGTCGGACCACCGCGAGAACAGCGCCGAACCCATGATGAAAATGCCAATCATGCCGGCCACCTTGTTGCAGATGCCCATGATGCTCATGCGCCGGGCTGCGCTCTCGATCGGACCCAGTACCGTTACATAAGGATTGGCGGCGGTCTGCAGCAGGGCGAGCCCCGTACCTTCGATGAACAGGCCGATCAGGAAGAGCGTATAAGTGCGGTAAATGGCTGCCGGGACAAACAGCAGGGCCCCTACGGCCATGGTGAGCAGTCCCAGGGATATGCCTTGGGCATAGCCGACGCGACGCAGGATATACGACGAAGGCATGGCCATCACGAAATACGATATATAGAATGCAAACGTGACAAGGTATGCCTGGGCATCCGTCAGTTCGCAGGCTCCGCGCAGGAAAGGAATCAGCACGCTGTTCAGCCAGGTGACGAAACCGAAGATAAAGAAGAGGATGCCGATAATCAGCATGCCATGCCGGGATGCCGCAGCAGTCTGAGAGTCTGTATTGTTCATATCAAGGTCGCTCGTTTTTGGAGGCAAAGCAAAATCACTGCGAATTTAGCTATTTTTTGGAAAAAGGACACGCACCGCGGGCGAAAGCGGACGGCGTCCGTCAAAAATGACGGCGGGCTTGGCGGAATTCAAATTATCGTGTACCTTTACGTTTTCAAATTTATTTATCACCCTAAACATCATTCGATATGTCAGGTCACAATAAATGGTCAACCATCAAACGTAAGAAAGGTGCCCTCGATCAGAAACGTTCAAAGATATTTTCGCGCATCATCAAGGAAATCATGGTCGCAGTCAAGGAAGGCGGCAATGATCCCGACGGAAACGCCCGGCTCCGCCTGGCGCTGAGCAACGCGAAGGGGGCCAACATGCCCAAGGAAAACATCCAGCGGGCACTGACCAAGGCCGAGAAAGACGGCGCAGCCATGCAGGAAATCACCTACGAAGGATTCGGACCGCACGGCATCGCCTTCTTCATTGAATGCCTCACCGACAACCCGCAACGGTCGGTCAGTAACATACGCGCCATCTTCTCCAAACGTGGCGGCAGCCTGGGCACGAACGGCTCGGTAGCCTTCATGTTCGAGCGGAAGGGTATCATCACGGTGCCGCAAGGTAATCTCGATGCCGATGAATTCCAGCTCGAAATCATCGACTCCGGTGTGGATGACTTCGAAATCCAGGACGAAACGTTCGTCATCACCACGCCGATGGAATCCTTCATGGCCGTACAGCGCAAGATTGAATCGATGGGCATTGCGGTCGAAAATGCGGAACTTCAGCGTATCCCACTGGAAACCAAGACACTCGATTTGGAATCTGCCGTCAAGGTCTTGAAACTTGCCGAGGCATTCGAAGAAGACGACGACGTACAGAACGTATTCCACAACCTCGAAGTGACCGAAGAGATGGAAGCGGCCATGGATGAATAATCAGCCATGTTCAATGACCGCCACATCCGGATTCTCAGCGAACGGCTCGGCATAGCCGAACACCAGGTCCGGAACACGCTGGGCCTGCTCGAAGAAGGCGCGACGATTCCATTCATCAGCCGCTATCGCAAAGAAGCGACGGGCAGCCTGGATGAAGTGCAGATCGACGCCATCCGGACGCTGTACGGCAAACTGCAGGAAATAGACAAACGCCGGGCGGCCATCCTGAAATCCATCGAAGAGCAAGGGAAACTGACAGACGAACTCCGGGCATCGCTCGAAGCAACTGACAGCCTGCAGGAGCTGGAGGATCTGTATCTTCCGTTCCGTCCCAAGCGTAAAACGCGCGCTTCCGCCGCCCGCGACAAAGGTCTTGAACCATTGGCCAGACAACTGATGGCCCCTGGGTGTTCCGCCGACCCGGAAACGCTGGCCAGTAAATTCCTGAACGATACCGTACCGGATACTGCATCCGCCCTGCAGGGCGCCCGCGACATCATGGCGGAATGGATCAGCGACAACCGACGCAGCCGCCAGACCGTCCGCCGGATTTTCGACCGTCAGGCCATCATCCGCTCGGCCGTCATCAAAGGCAAAGCCCAGGACGGCATTGTCTATCAGCATTATTTCGATTTCCAGGAGCCCCTCCGGAAGAGCCCTTCGCACCGTATTCTGGCCATGCTGCGCGGCGAACGCGAAGGCATTCTCAAGGTGACCATCGCGGCCGCCACACAGGATGCGGTTCAGGAAGCACTGATCCGCAACTATATCCCGCAACCGACATCGGCCGCCGGCCAGATTGAGATGGCCGTCAGAGACAGCTGCAACCGGTTATTGCTGCCGGCCATGGAAACGGAATACAAGCAGCGCGCCAAGGAACGTGCCGACACAGACGCCATCCGCATTTTCGCGGACAATCTCCGGCAATTGCTGCTGGCGCCGCCGCTCGGCGAAAAAGCCGTCCTGGCCATCGACCCCGGCTTCCGCACCGGATGCAAAGTCGTCTGCCTCGATCCGCAGGGTAACCTGCTGCACAACGAGACCATTTTCCCACATCCGCCGCAAAGCGAAGTCGTACAGGCCACCCGCAAGATTACCTCGCTGGTTTCTGCCTATAAAATAGACGCCATTGCCATCGGCAACGGTACGGCGGGGCGCGAAACGGAACGTTTCATCCAGCGTCTCATCTTCGGACGAGACGTCCAGGTTTTCTCCGTCAATGAAAGCGGTGCTTCCGTCTATTCGGCTTCAGCCGTCGCCCGCGAAGAATTCCCGGACTATGATGTCACCGTCCGGGGAGCCGTTTCCATTGGCCGGAGGCTTATGGACCCGCTCTCGGAACTGGTCAAGATAGATCCGAAATCCATCGGGGTCGGACAATACCAGCACGATGTCGACCAGGGTCTGCTCAAGGCATCGCTGGACACCGTCGTCGAGAGTTGCGTCAACCATGTCGGCGTGAATGTCAATACGGCCGGTCGTTATCTGCTCACCTATGTCTCCGGTGTGGGACCGCAACTGGCACAGCGTATCGTTGATTACCGCACCGAACACGGTCCTTTCTCCTCCCGCGAGGAACTGAAATCAGTGCCCCGCATGGGCAGCAGGACCTTCGAGCAATGCGCCGGTTTCCTACGCATCCCAGATGCAGACAATCCTCTGGACAACAGCGCTGTGCATCCAGAAAGCTATGCTATTGTCAACCGCATGGCCGAGGATCTGCACACCGATGTACGCACGCTGCTCAAAGACCGGAAGCTACAGCAGCAAATCGACCTGAACCGATATGTTACGTCATCGCAGGACGGTAAGGCCAGAAATGACAAAACGGAAGGTCTCGTCGCGACGGAACACCAGGTCGGCCTGCCGACGCTGCAGGACATTATGCAGGAACTGGCCAAACCTGGCAGAGATCCGCGCTCCCGGATCGATGTCTTTGAATTCTCGCAGGACGTACACCAGATCGAGGACGTGCAACCCGGCATGATTCTGCCGGGCATCGTCACCAACATCACAGATTTCGGCTGCTTCGTCGACATCGGCGTCAAACAGGACGGTCTGGTTCATGTCTCACAGCTGGCAGGACGCTATGTCAAACACCCTTCCGAAGTCGTCAAAGTGTACGACCATGTCCAGGTCAAAGTGCTTGACGTGGATGTGGCACGCAAGCGCATCTCGCTGTCGATGAAGAACCTTGGCAATTAGTCAGGTTTCGCCAGCGCTGTCAGGTAATCCACGGCCAATTCCTCAAACGACTTGTTGGGCACGAACACGTGCCGATAGCGCAGCGATGCGTCCATCACGAAATAAAACGGGACGCCCACCCCGCCGAACACAGCGTCCGCCGGCACCTGGAAGATGGGAATATCCAACTGGTTCATCCGCACGAACTGCCAGAGCAGCGCCTCATGGGCGTAGGTCGTGAAAATGACGCACTTGAATCCGGGATATTGCCGGCATGCCTGCTGCATCAAGGCAATCTGCCGCTCCGTACACGTCATGCAGTCCAATTCCGTATAGCGGAATACCAGCACAGACGGTTCCCGGCGATTTTTCCCTGCCGGTGGAACAACCGGCGACATGTCCTCCGAAGCCAGTTCCGGACAGAACCGTTGTATCCATTCGGCCAGCGTGTAACGGTTTCCCTGAGTGTCAGCGAGCGTGAAGGTATCTATCGACTGTCCGTCAACATGGAACAACATCTGCATCGACTGCGTCTGATAGGTTTTCAACTCCGTCGCCTGGTACGCCAACGAATCGAGCGCCCGCCAGGAAGCCTCCCGGAAGACAGCATGCCGTTTCTCGGACAACCACACGAAATTCCCGGCCAGGGCGAGCAGCAATGCCGCCGCAATGCCCATCGTCCGGCCCATTCTGCGCCCCATCTCAGAACGGTTTAATCTTGTACCATACCATCACCGGATTATCCGCATCCGAAATCCGGGCGGCAAAATCCTTGAACGTCCCGTCCGGAATGTCATCCGGACGTCGTGCAGCCGCCGAGAAAGCACGGGCATCGACCAGCCATAGCACCTCGTCCGCCTCGTTCAACCCGAACGGTTTGTAGCCGACCGGCGTATCCAAGCGCGCATAGAGGCCTGCCATAACCTTGGTTCTGCCGGTTGCCTTGGAGTAAATAAATGTACAGAGTGTCGTCCCAGAGGTGAAAGAGCCGATGAGATAGCGTTCATTCTCGAAGAGCGAGGTCAGGTCATAAGCAAAAGTCCGATTTCGCCGTTCAAGAAAGAACTGTTCCTCTGAATAGCCTTCGCGAAAGAAACTCTCAGGCAGGGCATGCGTCCCGAAATCCACATCGTAGGCCAGCGAAACCGCATCGCCGTGCCCGATCCGGTAAATCCGGGCGGCATGCGGCGGCACATAGAGGACGCTGCCGTCCCAGGCCGGCCACAGATTGAACGCTGGTCCGTCACCATACTTCTCCTTGTCACGTTCCTGGACAAAATGTCCTTTGGGCGTCGAAAAACCATAATCAGTGACATAGAGATTGTAACGCGGATGACGCAACGACACCAGCTGGTTGAACATGCTGAGCAGATAATGGCCGTCGTGGATGGCGAAATCGTTCGGATAATATTTGACATGCTGTTCGTCGAGATAACGGCCGGCATAGTCGTTCCGGATAATCTTGGAACTGTTCTGCGCATAGATGTGAAGTTCCCATCGGGAAAGATCGAGAGACATGTCGGTAGGCCGGTCGAACTCGCCAGGTCCGCGGCCGATGCGCTTGACGGCACCCACATGCCTGCCATCGGCTGAGAAAATCTGCACGCAGCGTCCCATCCGTGTATCCATCAGAAAATAAAGCTGTTCCGTGGCATCATACAGTACCTTCTCCACATTGGCAATCAGGCTCGGAGCGGTCGTTTCGAGCGGTACCATACGCACAGGTCCTTCGAAAACATCCCGCAGGTCGGCCGGTTCATAGGCCCGGTCCGGCACCTGTATCCTGACGGCACCTTCCGTATTGAACGACTCCGTCGATTTCTGCCGGCAGCCGGCAGACAGACCGATGCACAACATCAGGAGTGACATCGCGACACTTTTAGTCAACATTTTCATAATCAAATGATAAAAAAGTCTTTCCGGCCGCTTGAAGCGACCGGAAAAAACCATCAAGACTTACTGAATCCGAATCAAACAATCAGAAACGTCCTACTGTCGGCAGGAAAAATCAATCTCAGAACGGTTGCACTTTCTGAACAGGGTAAACTTGCAATCTGTATAATAACCCTGACTACCCTGTATCGTCACATAGCCGTCCCCGTTGGCACCAAAGCTCCATTCGCCATTGAAGCCGACGTTTCCGTGTACGCCCGTGTTCGAAGTGTAGGCATTGCCAGGCAGTACGCAGGTGTACCGTTTCAACTTGGAAAAAGACTCTGTACCGGCATATTCGCTGGATGCCTCGGCCTTCTCAACAGCCGACATCAGCAGTGAAAGGCTGTTTTCTGTCCTGTTGACCATTCTGTAGGTAACATTCAGTGCCGCGAACAGGATCAAAGCGGGCACTAACATTTTAAATTTTTTCATTGTTTTCTCGTTTTAATTGATAATGTTGTCATAATGAAGACTGTGTGTATCATTTCAACAGTCCGTCAGGATATCTGGATCGTTTGTCAGGCACACCTCCTTTTAATTGGTTTCTACCTGCAAATGTATAGAATTATTTTTATATTACGAATATTTATCACAGAATTTTTCAAAAAAAAATGAAGGAAAAGTCACTCCGCCATGCCGGAAGACATGGCATGTGCGGCATACTGACGCCATTTCTGCAGCACCGCGGTCAGGTCATCGGGCAGCACGGAATCAAACTGCATGCGTTCGCCGGTGGTCGGATGAGTGAAAGCGAGTGTCTTGGCATGCAAAGCCTGCCGGGGAAGCAGGTCGAAACAGTTCTGGACGAACTGACGGTAGCGGGCATAGACGGTTCCCCGCAGGATCTGGTCGCCGCCGTAGGTCTTGTCGCCGAAAAGCGGATGTCCGATGTACTTGAAATGCACACGGATCTGGTGCGTCCGGCCGGTTTCGAGCCGGCATTCCACAAGGGTGGTATATCCAAATCGTTCCAGCACACGGTAATGTGTCACCGCAGGTTTGCCGTCACTGCCATCCGGAAAGACGAACATCTGCTTGCGGTCCTTCGGATTACGCCCGATATGACCGGTTATCGTGCCTTCGTCGGCATCAAAATCTCCCCAGACCAACGCCTGGTAACGGCGGTCGGTGGTATGCTCGAAAAACTGTCGCGCAAGGACGCTGAGCGCATATTCATTCTTGGCAATGACAAGCAGTCCCGATGTATCCTTGTCGATGCGATGGACCAGTCCCGGCCGCATCTCACCCGATTGAAAGAGAGGCAGGTCGCGCAGATAGTAAGCCAGCGCATTCACCAGTGTGCCCGTGTAATTGCCGTGCGCCGGATGGACCACCATGCCGGCAGGCTTGTTCACCACCATCAAGTCATCGTCTTCGTACACCACATCAACGGGAATGTTCTCAGGAATGAGTTCGGTGTCGCGTGGCGGGTGAGGCAGCAGGATGGAGATGTCATCCAGAGGTTTGACTTTATAGTTCGACTTGACCGGCATGCCGTTGACCCGGATGCATCCGGCGGCAGCCGCCAGTTGCACCTTGTTTCTGGAGACATGCTCCATTTTGGAAGTCAGGAACTTGTCAATGCGCAACATGGCCTGTCCCTTGTCAACAGTGAGGTGGAAATGCTCATAGAGCACGCCTTCCTCATCGTCTGACACAGGCGTGTCAGGCAACGAATCCACACCGGGGATATCGGTTGGAAGCCGGTCTTCGGCCGCCAGCATGTCAGGATTGAACGTGGTCATCGGACGGTCTGTTGCGCAACGCCAAACGGGCGTATGCCGAGACAGCATCCATCACACGCCCGGATGGCGAAACAGCCGCTTCGGCAAGGAGCTTTTCGAGCCCCTCACTGCTGTCTGCGCCGTGCAAAGCGTTGACGGTTCCGTTTCCGCGAACGACCGACGAAACCCCGAAAAAACAAAGAGTAAAGTTTTGATTCATACGCGTCCGTTTCGATTCATTCTGAAAACGGAATTCTGTCCCGTTTATTGCCCGAAAATACACTTTTTCCGGCACACGCAAAAAAAGCGGATGACCGGATGAAGATTATTCCGGAAAAATCTATCTTTGCAGTCCATTTATCGGGGATGCCTGGTTTTGACAGCAAGGTAAATGGGCTGGTAAGCATGCCGAGCCACGCGATACGTCTCGTTAATCCGGGTTGCAGAACAATAAAAGGCGAATACAATTACGCTCTTGCTGCCTAATCGAAGTTCAGTAGGTTTGGCTTAATCTCCACACAAGGTGAGGAGACAAGACGTTTCCCGGGAACCACGCCCGACGGTTCCCGACCAGGAGGCGCTCATGAGTTCGGGACCGCTGCCGCGGTGCTCCGGAACGGCAGTCAGATTTCAGGAGCTAAGGTGGCCGTTGGGTGTCATTCTCCGGCTGTCACACGAAAAACAACGGATGAATAAGCATGTAGAAAGCTTGTCTGTTTCTTGTTTGGACGCGGGTTCGACTCCCGCCATCTCCACAAAAAAAGAGGATGCTCACCAAGAGCATCCTCTTTTTTCTTTATCGGTCTCCCCTACACGAAACGCTCGCGTTTCTGCAGGTTCAGCAATCCCATCAGCAGGAAAATGACGGCCCCGATGGCCAGGAACAGCCGGTTCTTCAGAAGCAGGTTGCTCCACAGCAATTCGTGCATGTTGCTCGGCGGATCGAAGGGGTTGAGCTGCAGGTTGTAATAAACCTGGCCGGAACCCATCGTCACGAACAGGATGCCCAGCACGATCATGACCACTGCCGTCGCATTGCCGCTCTTCAGGAAGGTGGACATCATGAATGCCATGTTACCCAGGAAAAGCAACGGGAACATCATCTGTGCGGCCATGGTGAACTCTTCCACGGGATACAGCAGATAGGTGGCCAGATACGAGAAGAGCACCAGGAAAATGTAGAAAATGAAATACACCATCACCAGGCGGAACAACCAGACCTTGTAGCGGTAGTTCGGGATACAGAACAGGATCTCGAGAATACGCGTGTCCTCATCGCTCTGCATGCAGTAGACGGTAGGATAGAAGATCAGCAGGATGCCGGGAAAGAACATGATGCTGTAAACCATCGACTCCTGCACCACCTCGCCGGAGGAGATGCCGTTGATCATGAAGATGACGAAGAACGCCAGCGCCGCCAGGATGAACCAGATGAACTTGCTGCCGAATATCACCTTCAAATTGTACTGAATCAGATTCGGGAGTACTTTGAGAAAATTCTTCATAGTCTTTCTTTTCGTTTAATGGTCCCGGCCGCGCCGCCGCCCGAAGGGGAGCACGGCCGGTTCCGTTGTGCATCAGATGCCTTTCAACATACAGAGATAAGCGTCTTCGAGGTTCGGTTCCACGAGCACGGCGTCCGGCGTGGGTTTGCTGCCCGCGACGTAACGGACGCGCAGTCTGTCGCCGTCTTGGATGTGATGGATGATCATCTGCTTGTCGGGCATGGCGTCGAACTCTTCGAGCGTGACGTAGAACTGCCAGATCTTGCCTTCGGCATATTCCACCATGTCACGCGGATTGCCGAAGTACTTCAGTTCGCCCTTGTTGATGACAACCACCTGGTTGCAGGACGAAGAGATATCCTCGATAATGTGTGTCGAGAAGATGACGATACGGTCGCGGCTCAGTTCCACCAGCAGGTTCCTGAAGCGGATTCTCTCGCGCGGGTCGAGACCTGCGGTCGGTTCGTCCACCACAAGGATGCGCGGCAGGTGCAACAGGATGAGGGCAATACCGATACGCTGTTTCATACCGCCGGAGAAGGATCCGATCTTGTCATCCTTCTTTTCCCACATATGGACCGACTTGAGCACATATTCGATGCGCTCGTCGCGAACCTGCTTGTCGGTCAACCCCTTCAGGATACCGATGTATTCCAGGAACTGGACAGGCGACATGCTTTCGTACATACCGAATTCCTGGGGCAGGAAGCCGATGAGGTACTGGAGCTCTTCGCGGTAAACCTGCGTGTCGAACCCGTTGATCCAT
The DNA here is from genome assembly GCA_017523725.1 of Bacteroidales bacterium. Classification (GTDB taxonomy): domain Bacteria; phylum Bacteroidota; class Bacteroidia; order Bacteroidales; family UBA4181; genus JAFWVY01. The sequence goes on along the minus strand of JAFWVY010000016.1, from coordinate 40,630 downwards.
ATCTTGCCGTAACTCTGTTCCAGAATACCGGTGATGATACGCATGAAGGTGGACTTACCGGCACCGTTCGGGCCAAGCAGACCGATCATACCCGTCGTAATCTCAAACGAAACACCCTTCAGCGCCTTGAACGGCACACGGCGTTTGCCGACCACCGGAATCTGTTTGATGGTCCGGTAGAAACCGCGGCGGAGATTGCTGAAGCGGCCCTCTATACGGTTGATATTGATATCATTGTTATAGAGGTAGTTGGAGATGGTGTAGATGACCAGCGCGAGGGTCCAGAAGATACCCACCAGCGCCACAAGACCGATACTGTCCCATTTCTTGAAGAAGATGTACAGAATAATGTACGGCACCACCCAGAACAAAATCTTGCCCAACGTCTTGGCCGCACGCGGATGACCATTGTTGGTCAGATACGACTTGAAGCAGTCGCCCAGCGACAGGACGAAGAAATAGATGATGTGGGCGAGGATAAACATCCAGGCTTTCTGCTTGATAAAGAAGAACGCGAAGTAAATCAAGAATATCAGAAGCGGAATCTGCCAGATGAAGTTGTTGAAGTCCCGCCAGGTATAGAACTCCTTGGCCAGGCCGAGACGTTCGCGTATTTTCTGGCCGCTCTGCCATTCGCGATACACCTGACCGCTGCGGTCGTAGATCTTGACCAGGTTGCCGATGACAATGTGCAGCGGATCGTCGGGACCGATGAGCGTCGAGTTGGCACTCCGCAGACTCGTCTGGGCGAAATAGGTGACGCCCGGGATGAGGAGGAAGAGCAGGAAGGCATACAACATCTTCATGTACGGGCCGTCCACATGCCGCAGGATGAGCAGCAGGCCGACCAGGAAGATGGCAATGTGGATGAGGTGCATCTTGCGCGAAAGTCCACGATACCAGGCCAGTGCATTTTCCAGACCGACATAGATGGTCGGGATGAAGACCAGCGTCAGCAGTGTGGAGAACGACAGACCGCCGATGACCGTCACCGCGAACGGCGCGCCGACCGCGCCGGCGTATTCGCTCGTTCCCATCGCCATAGGCATCATAGCGATAATGGTGGTGATGGACGTGATCATGATAGGCCGGATACGCGCGTAACCTGCCATCATCAAGGCACGGTTGCGCCGGTAACCCCGGCTGCGCAGGATGTTGGTGTAATCCACAAGGATGATACCGTTGTTAACCACGACGCCGAGCAGAATCAGGAAGCCGATCAGCGTATTGGCACTCAGCAGGCTGTTGCCCGTGATGACAAGACCGAGCAGCGATCCGATGGCCGCCAGCGGAATGGTCAGCATCAGCAGGAACGGCATCACAACCGATTCGAACACCGAGGCCAGAATCATGTAGATAAGAAGGACGGCAGCAAAAATCAGGAACTTGAACTCTGCATATTCGTCTTCCTCGTGCACGATCTCAGCCGCCACACCGGCCGGCAGTTCGTATCCGTCCATGAATTCATCCACTTCGAGCCGGTAGGCTTCGAGCAGAGTCTTGGACTCCTGCGCCTCGGACGGGAACGTGTAATAAATCTCAATCAACTTTTCCTGATTGACACGGCGGATGGTCGATTTGCCCGACGTCAGTGTGACACCGGCAATGTTGTTCAACGGATACATGGCGCCCGACGCATTCTCAACCAATGTCTCCTTCAGCTGGTTCAGCGACATGGAGGCACGGCTGCCGCCGCGGCGGTTGTTATTGTTATTGTTGTTGGTTTCCTCGTCGTCCGTTTCGGTCGTGATGGTGATGTCGTACGTCTCGTCTTTCAACGTCAGCGAAGCGCCGGAGGACATCGAACCGGTAGAGGCCTGGTTGGCCGAATTCAGCGAGGAAATGACATTCTGCTGGGTCAGTTCGTACTGCGCCATCATGACCTGGTCGAAGGTCAGGTGCGCCTCGGGCGAGTTGCTGGACGAAGACGTCCACACACTGTTGATGTTCTCCATCTCACCGAGGTAGTACTCGATTTCTTCGGCAACGAGCTGCATCACCTCGAAATCGCGTCCCTTCAACACGATACGCTCGCGGTTCTCACCGATACCGAGCATACGCATGAAGTTGATCGATCCCGATGAATTGCTGGAGAAACTCTGGCTGGCCATGGATTCCGACAGTGAGATGTCCGCGGTACGGATCTGCCATGCCCGCCGTTCCACTTCGGATTTCACCGCGGCGATGTCGCGCTTGGCGATTTTCTCGAAGTTTTCCTTCAGGGTGATGCCGACCACCGCCTCACCTTCCTGGATACGGCTGGTCACATCCTGGATCTCGAGGATATCGATGAGCGACTCCTCGAACGTCTCCGTCACGATATCGGTCGCCTCGAGCGTACTGCCCGACGGCATGGTGATATAGACATTGAACTGGTCGGCTTCTACCGTGGTCAGAGAGTTGATGTTGACAGAAAGCGCCAGCATCAGCGACACGACCAGCAGGAAGATGGCCGAGAAGATCGTAATGGCCGGATGACGGATGGCGGTCTTCAGGATAACCGTGTAGATCTGCATGAAACGCTGACGGATGTTCAGCGATTCCACGAAGACAGTCTTGTCCTTCGAGGCTTCGAATTTCTTGAGGAAGAGATGCAGCAGCGAAGGAATGAAGATCAGCGCCACCAGCAGGGACATCAACAGGGTGGAAATGATGGAGGTTCCGACCTGGACGCCGAGCAACCGGATCATGTAGTTACTGGTGAAGATGAAGGGCACGAAAATCACGATCGTGGTCAGCGTGGACGCGACGATAGAACGCCAGACCTCGCTGGTGCCCTGCACCACGGCCTTGTCGGCACTCAACCCTTTCGAGGCCAGCCGGTACACGTTGTCAAGCACCACGACGCTGCTGTCGAGCAGCATGCCGATGGCCAGTGCCATACCGACCAATGTCAGGCTGTTGAGGGTGATACCGAATGCATAGAAGAAATTGAACGCGGCATAGACCGAAATAGGAATGGAGAACGCAACCAAAATGACCAGACGCAGGTTCCGCAGGAACACCCACAGGATGAAGACGGCCAGCAGACCGCCGGTCAGCGCCAGGCTGATAATCTGGTTGATGTTTTCCTCCATGCTCTCGGCGCTGTTGGTCTGCACGACCATCTCGATGTCCAGCGGACGCAGCCGTTCGTTCAGCGTCTCGATGGTGGCGATGACGCGGTGGGACAGCTCGATGGCGTTCGACTGGGCATCGTTGACGAGCGATACCGAAACCGCCTCCTTGCCATTGATACGGCTGATGGTGGTTTCTTCCTGGACGCCGAAATATACATTCGCAATGTCTTTCAGGAGAATCGGCCCGTTGGCTACCACCACGTTCTCAATGTCAGTGACATCTTTGTACTCGGCCGTGAGATAGACATAATAACGGGTCTGCAAGTCATCGACATGACCGAGGTAGGTCCTGCCGTTGCTGTTTGACGTAATGGAACTGGCGATACGCTGCGTGGTCAGATTCAGGGCGTCACATTCGTCCTGGTTCAGCTGCACCTCAATGGTACGCTGCCTGCCGCCGAATACCGAGACCGTGGCGATTCCGTCGATATTGAGCAGTTCGTCCGCAATGGACTCCTCTACAATATGGCGGACACGGTCGGCACCGCCGGATCCCCTCACCTGCAACTCCATGAAGTTGTTCGAAACCGTATTCGTATTCACCTTGCTCACACTGACCGTGAAATCATCGCCGAGCGTATTGTTGGCTTCCTTGATGCGCTCTTGCAGTTTCAGATAAGTGTAATTCAGGTTGATATGCTGGTTGAAACTGACTTCAATGTTCGCCGACCGGGTCGTAATCCTCGTTTCCATTTCCTCAATGCCCTCCACGGTGGCCAGAAGGCCTTCGACGTATACCACAGCCTGCGACTCGAGATAAGCCGGGTCGACCTCGCTGCGTGCCGATACGGAGACGTACAATTGAGGCAATTCGGAATCGGGCAACAACTCAACCGCCAACTGTTTATAGGAGACCACCCCGAGTATGGTGATCCCCAAAAACAGCATGAAGATGGTTATCTTTCTGTTGATTAAAAATTGCATGCCTTGAAGATTAACTATTTACGTACATAATCCTTAAACTGTTCCACCGCATCGTATACACACGGTATGACAATCAGGGACATCAAAGTGGACGTAATCAGACCGCCGATCACGGCAAGAGCCATCGGCGAACGCAATTCTGCCTCTTCTCCGAAGCTCAGCGCCATCGGGAGCATGGCCAGGATAGTGGTCAGCGTCGTCATCAGGATGGGACGGATACGCTGCTGTCCGGCCGCCAGAATCGCCTCCCGGCGCGATACGCCGGAACGGTATATCTGGTTCATGCGGTCAACAAGCAGAATGGAGTTGTTCACCGCGATACCGGCCAACATGACTATACCGATGACACCCATGGCATTCAACGTGTTACCCGTGAAGAAGAACGCCAGGATGGCGCCCGTCAGGGCAATCGGGATGGTCAGGATGATGGTGAACGGGTGCATCAGCGACTCGAACTGCGACGCGATGACCATGTACACCAGAATGATGGAGAGAATCAAAGCCAGAGACAGACTGCGGGTCGATTCCTGACGCTGCTCTTCCTGACCGGTGATGTTGATGCTGTAATTGGCCGGCAACTCGATGGAGGCTGTCCGTTTGCGGACATCGCGGGCCACCTGGTCCAGCGTGTAGTTGCTGCGGATATTGGCCGTGACCTTGCCGATACGGCTCTGGTTGCGGCGGAAGATCTCACCGGGAGCCACCGTTTCGCGCACCGTCGCCAATTCCTGCAGCATATACTGCGAAGAACCGCTGGTAATGGACATGCTCATCAGGTCGGACAATGTTTTCTCCGGCACCTTGATGACAATGTTGCGCAATTCACCCTCGTATTCGAACTCACCGGCTTCCTGACCGGAAAGTTGCGACTGGATCTGGTTGATCACCGTCGAGATAGAGATGTTGTTCTGTCCGGCCAGCATGCGGTCGAGCACGATTTCAATCTCGGGCGCGCCATCCTCCACAGTCGAAGAGATGTTGAAGATGCCTTCCATCGGTTCGATAGTGGCCTGCACCTCGCGGGTCAGGGAAGAAATCACATCCAGGTCTTCGCCCTTGATCTCGACAACCAGCGGCGCGGCGTCGGTACCCAGCAGCGAGCTGAGCGCCGTTTCGTCCTGCGAATACGTCACCTCCAAATCGGGTACTGTCTCAGTATATGCCGAAATCGAATTGATCAGGTCGTTCACATCCATCGTCTTGGACTTGAGCTGCACCTTCATGACCGCCGTGTGTTCTCCTTCGAACACCGAGTTGGTCTCACCGCTGTTGGATCCCACATGGCTGTAAACCATCACGCTGTCGGGCACCAGGTCGTAAATGATGTGTTCAAGGCTCGATACCACCGATGAAGTGCGCTCAATGCGCGTACCGTCCTGCATCTTGATGGAGATGGTAAACGATTCGCTCTCGCTGCGCGGCATGAACTCCGTACCGACAAGCGGCAGAAGCAACAAGACAATCACGAACAGCGCAATGGCGAGAAGAATCACGAGACCTCTCATATCCAAGACTTTGTTGAGGAAGTCATGGTAGAACGTAAAGCGGATGTCCTTGCTGGTGATTTCGGACGAAGCCGCGTCCTCGCTCAGTTCGAGCACCGCTTTCTTGCGTCCCCGGAAGAGACCGTAGTACAGCGTAGGAATCACGATCAGCGAAACAACCAGTGAACAGAGCAGCGAGAACGTCACCGTCCATGCCATGTCCTTGAACAGTTCGCCCGTGGCGCCCTGCAGATATACGATAGGCAGGAACACCACGATGGTGGTCAGCGTAGAGGCCGTAACCGCACCGGCGACCTCCGAGGTTCCCGCTATGGCAGCTTCCATGGTGGACTTGCCCTGGTTATGGTGTCGTACAATATTCTCCACCACCACAATGGCGTTGTCCACCAGCATACCGGCGCCGAGCGCCAGGCCGCCGAGAGACATGATGTTCAACGACTGACCGTTGAAATACATCAGGTTGAAGGTGGTGATAATGGAAATAGGAATCGAAAGGCTGACGATGACCGTCGTGCCGATGCGGCGCAGGAAGATAAACAGCACAATCACGGCGAGCAGGATACCGATGACGGCGGTGTCCTTCACTTCCTTGATGGAGTTCTCAATGAACCCGCCCTGGTTGGTGATAATCTCGAAATGGTACTGCGGCAGGGCGCTCTTGATATCCTCCAATGCGTCGAAAACGCCGTTGACGGCCTGTACCGTATTGTACTGCGTCTCCTTGTAGATCGAGAGTCCGATGGCCCGCTGTCCGTTGATGCGGACAATGTTCTCCGGACGCTGGTTCTGGAAGGAAATGGTTGCAACGTCGCGCAGGTAAATCGGCGCCATCGAGGCACTGCTCGTGGAAGAGGCGCCAACCGACTTGTATCCGACCACCAGGTCTTCAAAGTCGGACAGCGTGGCGACCATGCTGACACCCTTCACAAGATACTGGGTGCCGCCTTCGTTGATGTTACCTCCGGAAACGCTCTGGTTGGCGTTCTGGATCTTACTGGAAATGTCGCTGGTTGACAGACCGAACGCATTCAGCTTATACTCATCGGTTTCGATGATCAAGTCGACGACCTCGTCGCCCGTCAGCTCCACATCGGCAATACCGGCCACGCGCACAATCTCGTTGCGGACGTAGCTCTCGGTCGACTTGCGCAGCTGTGCCATGTCGGTGATGGTGCTGTGCGTGACGCCCACAATCATGATGGGCGCGGTGTTCGGGTCGTGCTGGGTAATGACAAATTCATCGATTTCGCTGTTGTTCATATAACTTGCCAGGGCTTTCTGGATATCCAGGAAGGCCTCGTCCATATTTTTCTTCCAAGCGTATTCGATGGTGATCTGGGCGGCTCCCGACTTGATGATCGAGGAAACACCGACAACGTCATCCTGCCGTATGGATGTCGATTCGATACCTTCGACAAACTTACTCTCAATCTCTTCCGGCGGACAGTCCGTCACCGTCAGTTCGACGAAAAGACGCGGATTGTTCAGGTTCGGGAAAAGGTCGACTCCAAGTTTGCCGTAAGATATGATACCGAGCAAGACCAGGGCCAGCACGGCCATGGTGACCGTGACGGGATGACTTACTACAAATTGGACAACTTTTCTCATACGGACGTATTATCTAATGATTTTGACCTTCGCGTTTTCACGCAAGGTTTCGAAACCGGTGATGACAAGGCTCTCGTTCTCGTTCAGACCGCCAGTGACCTCGATGTTCTCGGAGTCTTCCAGGCCCGTCGTGATGCGGCGCAGGATGGCCGTGTTGTTCTCGACCACATAGACCTGCTTTCTGTTCCGGCCGGTGACCACCACATTCTTCGGGATGACCAGCACGTCAACAGACTGTTCCACGATGATATCACCCTTGACGAACATACCCGGACGGATGAGCAGGTCGGGATTGTCGATGGTGATTTTGGCCAGGAATGTACGGGTCTCGGAGCTGATGGCGGGAGAAATCTCGCTCAACACACCGGACAACGTGTCATCGGGCAGCGTGTAGTGCGTGATGTAAACCGGCTGGCCGGCTTCAATCGTGGTGCTGACGCTTTCCGGCAGGTTCACTTCCATGTACATCTTATAGTAATTCATCACCGTGGCGATTTCCTGGTTGGAGGAAAGCTTCACACCCTGGGTGTAGTGCGGCATGTTGGTGATGACACCGTCGATGGTCGATGTCACGCGCATGGCTGCATCGCGGAGGGTTGCCGAATAGTAGTCGTTCTCGGCGTTGATCACGGAGATTTCCTGGTTGGTCACCTCACTCTGGGTGGCACCGCCCTTTTCGAACAGCACCTTGGTGGATTCCAGGTTCTGTCTGGCGATCTCAAGATTCATCTGTTTGACTTTCAAAGCAGTGGAATTCTCATATTCTTTGTCCACAAAGTGAGCGATAGACTGACCTTTCCGTACTTTGTCTCCCATCTTGAAGGGCTTCCCGGTAGCGGGGTTGATATCAACGAAATACAAACCTTCCATCTGCGAATTCAGGGTCACCTGTTCGACCGCCAAAGCTGTACCGGTCGTGTTGATAAGTCTGCTGATGGAACCTCTGCCCACTTCCTGCACCGTAACAGGAGATGCAATATCGGTGGTAACTGTGGTGGGTCTGGAATCACAAGCGGCCAGCAAGCCTACAAGCAAAATAACGGGAATAAATCGTTTCATACTGTTTTATAATAAAGTTGTTTATATTCGTTTTTAATCTTCGTAAAGTTTGTATTTCTCGAGCGGATTGACCGGTTCGCCTTTCTCAAAGTCGTACATCGTAGCAATCTTGAGGGCGAGAAGCTCGGTCTTGTAGTTGATCAGTGCCTGCAAATAAGAAATCTTGGAAGACGAAAGCTGCGTCTGGTACTGGTTCATCTGCAGACCGGTGATATCGCCCGTACGGTAACGTTCCACGTACAGGTCGTAAGTCAACTGCGAATTCGCAGCCGTTTTCTCGGCAATCTCAATCTGCGCGACAGTGTTTTCGTAGGAACGGACGGCCGAACGGACATCCAGAATGATGGTCTTCTTCTCTTCTGCTATGTCGATTTTAGTAGACTCCATGCTGATTTCCTGCGATTTGATACGGGCCTTGCGAACACCCCAGTCGAAAATAGGAATCTGCAGGCTCAACGAGACCTGCGGGCTCTGCGTACGGTTCTCCTTGTGGTAGATATTGGCCAGATCCTTGTCGTCACCGGTGATACCGAGCGAAGCGCTGATCGTACCGCTGATCTTGTCATTGGCTTTGGTCTGGATGAGCGACATTTCGGCGTTTTCGAGGTTGATTTCCTGCTGGCGGAACTCAAAACGGTACATGAGGGCATATTTCAGCGCATCCTCCTCGGAAACTTCCACGATATTGTCCACGTTGATGTCGGCCGCGAACGAGATGTCCTCGTCGATGTCCATACCCAGCGTCTGCTTGAACTGATCCTTGGTTCTCTCAAAGCTGACCTGCGTGGACTCCCAGTCGGACTGGGCGCTCAGCATGTTGACGTCCGCCTGGAAGAGTTCCTCGCGCGGAGACAGGCCGCCATCGACTTTCACCTTGATGAGTTCATTGTTGCGCAGGTTGTTCTCATATTCCTCGCGGGAAATCTCAAGTCGCATCTGGGCAAGATAGGCACTATAGAACGCCTGCGTCACCGAACGCTCGATGTTCATCATCTGCGAGGCATAGTTCATGTGCGCGTTTTCGTACTCCAGTTCCAACTGGCGCATGTTCATCTTGGTTGCGTTGTACTTGAAAATAGGCTGAGACAGTGAAAGGCTCAGGTTATTCGACCAGCGCGAGTTGGTGCTGGTGAAACCCGAACGTTCTGTTTCGCTGTGCTGATAACTCAGGCGGTTGGTCAAGCTGACGGTACCGTCGGTCCAGATAACAGGCTGAGAAATCGAGAACGAACCGTTGGAACCAAGGCTCTGGCTGGTGTACCAGGCCGTGTTGAATTCATCATATGAACGTGATCTGGAGAAACTGATCGGGTTCAGAGAGGCGGAGAACTTGGCTTTCAGATTGGCCTCCTGCGCCACCATGTTCAGTTTCGTCCTTTCCATGCTGAGACGGGCCTTGACAATGGTCGGGCTGTTCTCAGCAGCGATCTCCAATGCTTTTTCCAAGGTCAGCACGGTCTCTCCCGATACAAAAGTCGGAATCAGGAGCATCAGTCCCAGTACTGCCATCTGTGCGATTTTTTTCATATACATATTGTTTATCTGTTTGTTATTCTGTTTATTTCCTATTGTACTTTGACCAACCTGACAGCATCGGCCACAACCGAGCGCTGCCGCGATTCGTTATTCAGGACCAATTGCGCGGTGTCGGCTTCGAAGACATACGTGCCGAGCAGGTTCCAACCTGCAGAAGCCCAGTTCATGTTGAGGAAGACGTCCTCGTTGATGGCGTGGCCTTGCGTCAACTTGAAGTTGTAGCCATTGTCCTGCTGGTTGTTGCCGAACCAGCCACGGCCGCCGCCACGGTTGCCGCCACCCATGTTGCCGCCGCGCATATTGCCGCCGCCCATGTTGCCGCCAGCGAAACCGCCACGGTTGCCGCCACCCATGTTGCCGCCACCGCGGTTGCCACCGCCCATGTTACCACCGCCACGGTTGCCGCCGCCCATGTTGCCGCCAGACATACCACCGCCAAAGCCGCCGCCCGGCATACCGCCGCCAAAACCGCCGCCCGGCATGCCGCCGCCGAAGCCACCGCCGCCAAAGCCGCCACCACGGCCGTTGCCACCATTTGCGAGATTGTAATAGACCTCATAACGGCCGGCCTCTTTGATAGGTATTTTCCAGGTGGCCGTCTGACTGCCGTTGCCGGAACGGATAACCAGGGCCGAACGGACGAATTGACCGTAATAGGCGGTATTGGTTGTTGCAGTCCAGCGCAGAGGCGGACGGAAATTCATGATTGCCTGATATTTATCTTCTTCCTTGGCTTCAAGAAGCCATTTCTGGAGCAAGCCGGTGATTTCGTAATTGGTGACCGAGAACAAAGCCGTGTCCTCATTGTCCACAATGATCTCGTCAGGCGGTACGGCGTTGGCCACGCCTTCCACCTCGAACTGCCCGGGCTCGCGCAACTCACGCCGTTCGTTCTCGGCCTGCGTGAAACTCTGGCTGATGGAATTCGGCAGGTTCTGCGACACCATGGTGTTGATGGTCATCGACCGCGGATATACATCAGAGTTGACAACCACTTCCACTGTCTTGTGCGCACCGACCTTCACGGGAATCACATCGGCGTCCTCATTGCCCCAGGCGTATGCGATCGTCAGTTTGATCAAACCGTCCACATCGCTGTCGTTGGTAACCTTGAGCGTAATCTCGTAGGCCGTTTCCAACCAGTTGGACACCATGGTGTAGGTCGGGTTGCTGAACAGGTAGCGCGGGACTTTGGTGGTATGGTACCAGTCGTCCACATACTTGGACACATCCACTCCGATGGAATCGTTCAGCTGGGAAAGCAGCTGCTCGAAGCGCAGGTTCTGGAATGGATACATCTCGATGATTTCCTTGAATTTCTCGCTGAACCTCTCGGTCCCGGCTTCCAGCTCACCGTAGGCGAAGAGCTGCGAGGCCTTGAGGTTGATGATGGTGTTGATGACGTTGTTGCGGCTGGTATCGACCAACAGCTGTTCGAACGACTTCTGCTGCAGAAGCACGTTGGCCTGTTCCTCGGCCGACATACCGTTCATGGAACGCCCCATGAAGTTGCCGAAACCGGCACGACCGCTCAGGATATTGGATTGCAGGTAGTTCGAAACCATCCTGTTGGCAATCGGCAGATCGGGAGAATAGACATTGTACCGGAAGTCGTACATCTGCGGATACTGATACCACGGATTGGACGACGTGAAACCGGCCCCGCGCATGCCCATGCCCATACCCATGCTTGACTCACTCGTAAAGGAATACAGGAATGTGTTGAGCGCCTGCATCTGCAGTTCCTGCGGACTTTGCATCACCTGGCTGAAACGCCGCATCCGCCGGGTAAGGTTGGTGAATTCGATGGAGTTGATGGAATAGCCTTTCTCGGGCATGAAGACCATCTCCGGCTGCGTCCAGTCGACCGTCTGCGTCCAGGCCCGCGAATAGCAGTAGAACTGGCCGGGTACCTCCACCAGCGTGAAACGGTCGTAAGGATAAGTCATCTGAACCGTGCGCTCGAAATCTTCCTTGATCTCGTTGATCATGCCGGGAATGGTATCTGGAATGCTGTCCAGACCGTCCTTGAAGAAGTCATGACCCTTGAAATAATAGACGCCGTAGGTCACGTTGTTCTTGGTAATGCTTTCGCGCACGTAGTCGCCGATGGCCAGCGAGACCGACGGCAACGGCGTGTCGGGCATGAAATGGAAATAGCCGTCCAGCGTATCGGTCAGGGCACCCTGCGTGACAGGCACCAGCCCCTTGGCCGGCTTGACCCGGACATCGTAATAACTGAAGAAAGACTGCTGCCAGCCGGAATGGACGTTGCTGAAAGTCGTGCCCGGACGGGGATACCAGTAGGATTCGGGCGTCACCATGAAATAGCCGGACGTCGAGAACGCATATTTCTTGGGGAAATTGATGCGGTTCGACGTATTCTTGGCCTGCAGGACAGCCTGTGACATGTCGAGGTAACAGATATTCTCGTCGATCGAGCCGGCGTACTCCACGACCACCTGCACGGTGTCATCGACCGCCACTTCGCGGCCCATGTCCACGAACAACAGATGAAGATTCCGCTCGTACTGGAGGTCACGGCCGTCCAGCGTATGGACCGACGAGACCTTGAGCGAGGGATTCAGCGTGAAGAGGAACTTCGAAGCAGATTCCTGTGCAATGGCAAACATGACGGCTTCGACCGAAATGCCGTTCCCTTTCTGGTCTATGGTCAGATCGTATTCATCGACCAGCATCACCGGTGAATCGCCGAATTCGTCGTTCAGCGCCACCATCTGCCGGCGTTCCTCAATATTGCCGTTGAAACGCATCACATGATGCACGGCGATGATGCCCGAAAGGGCAAAGAAACCCAGCGCAAGGAACAGGAAAAGATACTTCTGCGCAGGAGAATGCGGCAGACGCTTGAACAGATAGACCGTCAGGCAGATGAATCCGGCGCCCAGCAGAATATACATGATGCGCAGCGACAGCAGTTTGACAGGATCCGTGAACCCGAGCACCGTCGAACGGAACATCGGCAGACCGTATGCCATATAGTCGAACACATAATCCCACTTGCCCTGGATATAGAACAATGTCAGTGCGATATAACCCAGCAGCACGATAAAGGTCAGTGCCTGGTTGTTCAGGATGAGCATCACGCAGAAAGCAAGGCCCATGATGAAAAGCAGCGTCGGCACCGTGATCAGCAGGAAATAAATAATGTAGGACGAAAAGTCCACATAGGTATTGGAGGCCGTGGTGTTGAAGAAATAGACCAGCAGCAGCATCACGAAGTTCAGGAAGAAGAAGACGCTCAGGTTGCCCCATGTCTTGCCGAGCACATATTCGGCGTTGCTGAGCGGACGCACATAGAACACCTCGGAGGTGTCCAGCTGTTTGTCCCGCTTGATGAAATCAGCCGAAAGGAAGATGGCGATGACCGCCTGTGCCACGTTCAGCAGCGTCAGGTTGAAATACGGAATCGTCGAAGGAATGGCGCGGTAGAGCCACGTGGACATGCCGACATCGCTCAGCGTGGCCATGTTGATGACGACGAACGCCAGTATGACCAGGATGGCGAACACCCTGAAAAACCAAGAACGCAGCAGAAGCTTGCGTTCATAATGGGCTACGGAAAGAATATTGTTTAATGTTACCATATCCCCCCGTGTTTACGCGTTCGACCACTCGTTGAATGTCGTATCGATGAAATGCACGTAGGCATGCTCCAGATTGGGCACCATCGCCTCGGCCTTATACCGCGGGTCGATATCCTTGGTGACAACCTGTACATCCCAGCCCTTTTCGGCGGGGATTGTCGCAACCACAGGATATTTCTCGATGATTTCGTGGAATTCTTCGTCGTTGGCATGAATCAGCCAGACAGAACCTTCCGCCGCCTTGAGGAGGTCTTCGGGAGAACCGAAGAACGAAACCTGTCCCCTGTTCATCAACGTCATGTGGGTACAAGACGACGAAATATCGCCGACAATGTGCGTAGAAAGGATGATGGACACATCATGTTCGGCGATATTGGTCAGAATGTTGCGGAATTTGATACGCTCCTCGGGGTCCAGACCGGTCGTCGGCTCGTCCACGATGATAATCTTGGGGTCGTGGATCAACGCCTGCGCAATGCCCAGACGGCGTTTCATACCGCCGGACAGACGCGAGGCAAAACGGTCACGGGCATCGTACAGGCCGACCTGCTCAAGCATGTCAGCCACCTTCTGCTTGCGGACACGGCTGTTGGTGATACCCGACAGACGGGCCGCATAGTCGAGGAATTCATAGGTTTTATATTTCGCAAAGAAGCGGAAATCCTGGGGCAGATAACCCAGAATACGCCGGATGTCCTTCTTCTGCGTCCGCAAGTCGTAACCGAACATCGACACCTTGCCTGACGTGGGCTCCATAAGCGCCACCAGAATGCGCATCAGCGTTGACTTCCCTGCTCCATTGGGTCCGAGAAGGCCGAACATGCCGGACGGAATCGTAAGGTTCACATCTTTAAGTGCATGATTTCCACTCGGATAAATTTTATTTAAACCTTCAATTATGATGCTCATAGCATGTAAATGTTTAAATTTTTATAACAGGAAATATGTCGGTTTTGACCATTTCGGCTCCAAAAGGTTTAAACAGAACCGCTTACCGGTTGCGCCTTTCAAGGTTCTGTTTTTCACTTTTCTAAACTGCTTTAAATGTTTTACTTAGGAAGTGTAAAAGTAGTTATTTCCGCGCATTTTGCCGCATCCTTGGAAAAACAAGACGGACTTTTAATAAAAATTAATAAATCCGGCCGGATTTTAACAATTCGCAAGACTCCGACGGCCGGGTCAGACAGTCAGTTCTCCGTCCGCATAATGGGGCACGACACCGGTCCGGTCGAAAATGTGACAGTAGTCTATGGTCGTTGCCAGTCCCAGCTGCCTCAGCCGGGCGGCATGCGAACTTTTCCGGACACTGGCCGGCAGGTCTTCCGATGCTGCGGTCCAGAGGCCGGACGCCGCCAGGGCCGCATCGCACGATACATCAAAACCCTCCTGTTGCAACCGGACAACCACCGCACCGGCGAACAGCGTGTCTTCCAAGCTGAAACGGCCACGCCAGCCGGCACACAGCAACAGCACGTCACGTCCCTCGCGGACCAGACGGTCGCAGAGGGCCGTGTAGTTGAAATAAGAACCGATATAAACCTGATGGCAGGCCGAAGCCAGACGGATGGCCTGCGTACCGTTGGTAGTGCTGTAGGCGATGCGGCGTCCGGCCACCTGTTCCGGGGTAAAAGCCTCCGGAGCATTGTCGAAATCGGCAAAAGGCAGTCGGATGCCGCCCCGCTCTCCCGCAATCAGACAGCCCGTCCCGACATAACGGCGGAGACTGGCCACGGAACCGACCGGAATCACAGCCTGCGCACCGTTCATGAACGCGGCGCAGATGGCCGTCGTGGCACGGAGAATATCCACCACGACAACCGTTGATCCGGGACTGTTATACGCCTTGAAGGCGCCCGGTACGGGACATACTTCGACCGAAGGCATGTCAGAGACGAACGAAAGGTTTCCGGACGACGGCCGCCCGCAGCAGACGGCCCCGGATTTCGATGCAGACCTCGCTGCCCGGTACGTCGTGCGGCACCTCCACGTAACCCATGGCGATACCTTCCTTCAGGCAGGGTGACATGGTACCCGATGTCACCTGTCCGACCGGACGGCCTTCCGCATCGGTGATGGGGAAGCCGTGACGCGGGATGCCCTTGTCGGTCATACGCAGTCCGACAAGGCGGCGTTTCACGCCCTGCGCTTTCTGTTCATAAAGCAGCTCCCTGTCTATGAAATCCTTGTCCGGGACAAAGCGGGTAATCCAGCCCAGTCCCGCCTCGATGGGCGACGTGGTGTCGTCAATGTCGTTGCCATACAGGCAGAAGCCCATTTCGAGCCGCAGCGTATCGCGGGCGCCCAGACCGATCGGCTGGATACCGTAGCGATAACCTTCCTCGAACAGAGCATTCCACAAAGCCGGTCCGGCTTCGTTGGCAAAATAGAGTTCGAATCCGTCATTGCCCGTATAGCCGGTGCGTGAGACCAACACGTCCGGAACGCCCGCGACCGGCGCATGCAGGAAAGTGTAGGACGGCATGGACTGCAGGTCGGCCTTTGTCAGCGCCTGCAGTACGTCCAAAGCCCTGGGACCCTGGACTGCCAGCTGGGAGACCTGGTCGGAGACATTCTCAATGACGGCTCCCACCGTATTCTGCTCCCGGAGCCACGCCTCGTCCTTGTCGGTGTTCGAAGCGTTCACCACCAGCAGATATTCATCTTCGCGACAGTGGTACACCAGGATATCGTCGACGATGCCGCCATGTCCGTTGGGCATGCAGGAATACTGTGCCTTGCCGCACGGCAGAATGGAGGCGTCGTTGGTCGTCACGCGCTGCACCAACGCCAGCGCCTGCGGACCGCGCACATAGATCTCACCCATGTGCGACACATCGAAAACGCCTACGCGCTCCCGGACCGTCATGTGTTCTTCATTCACGCCGGTATAGGATATCGGCATGTTAAAACCGGCAAAGGGAGCCATGCGGGCTCCCAATGCGATATGGATAGATTCAAAAACAGTGGATTTCATCAGGGGGTATATTTTGCACAAATATACGGATTCCCCGCAAAATCCAGCACGCGGCCGGCATACATTACATCCGGTCGGTCATTTCTTCGGCCTGCAACACGAAAGCGCGCAGTCCCTGCTGCTCGGCAGACAGGTCAAGCTCATGGAGCGACTTGAGCAGCGGCGCCACCTTGGCATCGTCCATGAAGGCCAGTACCGCCGCGTTGGTGGTAGGCCAGGCATGCGTCCCGTAATGCGGTTCGCCGGTTTCGGAACCCCGGCCGTACACCGTGGGCCACGACGTGAACCCGTTCACTCCATGACGGTCCAGGACTTCCAGGACTTCGTCGTAAAAAGCTTCGTAAAAGGAGATAAAAACTGCTTTCATGGCTTACTGTTTAGGCTTCGGATTTTCTGGCCGAGATACGGTCCTGGCGTTTCAGGCCGAAATCGGCGAATATACTGTAGATAACCGGGATGAGCAACAGGGTGACCACCGTGGAGAACGTCAGTCCCCATGCCACGGCCATACCGAGCGAGTTCCACATCTCGGCACCTTCTCCCCGTCCCAGGGCCAACGGAATCATGCCGAAAACTGTCGTACACGTGGTCATCAGAATCGGGCGCAGACGGCTGCGACCGGCCGTGACCACCGCATCGTACAGCTTCATGCCGCGTTCACGGCAGAGAATCGTATAATCTATCAGCACAATACCGTTCTTGACTACGATACCGATCAGCATGATGAGACCGATGAGCGCCATGACACCGAGCGCCGTTTTGGTCAGGAAGAACCCGAACAGCACGCCGGCGAAACCGAACGGCACGGAGAACATGATGACAAACGGATAGGTGAACGATTCAAACTGGGCGGCAATGACGATATAGACCAGAATGACAATCAGAAGCATCATGGTGAACAGGTCCTTGAAGGCATCCTGCTGGTCCTCATAGGTTCCGCCGACATTGGTCAGAATGTCGGCCGGCACATCCATCTGCGACAGTTCGCGCTCGGCGGCCGCCACGATATCGCTCAACACCGCGCCCTTGCCGACGATGCAGGACACCGTCACCAGACGCTGGCGGTCCTTGCGCTCGATGGTCGGCGGCGTGAGTTTCTCCACGACACGGCCGACTTCGCCGACCCGGATACCGCGGCCGGCATTATTGTATATCAGGATGTTCTCGATGGATTCCACCGAATTCCTGAATTCCGGCGCATACCGTACCCGGATGTCGTATTCTTCGCCGTCCTCCCGGTAGTACGAAGCGATGGCACCGTTGAACCGGTTGCGGATATACGTAGCAGCTGTTGTGGTGCTCAACCCGTTCTGGATCAGTTTCTCCCGATCGAATTCCACCTCGATTTCCGGCGTGTACTCATCACGGCTGATCGACACTTCGGTACAACCCTCCACCTTGCGCATCCGCGAGGCAAACTCGGCGGCTATCGCATCGGTTTCTGCGAAGTCATAGCCATAGATTTCAAGATCGACGCTGGACTGCGAACTCATACCGCTGCCGAGACCGACCGCGTACGTCCTGATCTCAGGATATTCCGCAAGGTCAGCCCGGATGCCGTCCGCCAGCTCCAGCACACCGCGCGTGCGGTCCACCTTGCTTTTCAGCTTGATATTGAACGACACCACGTATTCGCCGTTGGTCTGGAGCATGCCGAACAGGTTCGAGTCATCCGCCTGGCCCACCGAGAAGTTGGTCCCGAGAATCTCGGGATAATTCTCCTGCAGATGCTTCGTGAATTCCTTGGCGAAAGCCCGGCTCTGTTCGATGCGCGTTCCTATCGGGAAGTTGACCGTGATGGACAGACGCGCGTTGTCCATCGTCGGGAAGAATTCAGTCGGGATACGGGGTATCAGCATCAGGGCAAAGACCACAATGGCGGCAGCGCCCAGCACGATCCACCTGCGGTGCAGCAACGCCCAGCCCAGTACGCCGGCATACCAACGGTCCAGCGCCGAAAGGAACTTTTCGACGGGCGAATAGAGAATGCGGTACACACGGCCGTGTTCGGGGTTCAACCGCAACAGCACCGATGACAGCATCGGAGTCAGCGACATGGAAGCCATCAGCGAAATGAAGATGATGATGGAAATCATCCATCCCAGCTGTTTGAACAGAATGCCCGCCATGCCGGAAGTCATGGTCAGCGGGATAAACACGGCGAAAATGACCAGCGTGGAAGCCACGATGGAGACCGACACTTCGCTGGTGGCAAAGATGGCAGCCGGTTTCGGCTTGGTACCGCGGGTGATATGGGTGGTGATATTCTCCAACACCACGATAGCATCGTCCACGACCAGGCCGATGGCGATACTGAGCGATGACAGGGATATGATATTCAGCGTATTGCCTGATATCCAGAGGTAGATAAGCGAGGCGATGAGCGACACGGGGATCACCACGGCCACAATGATGGTGGCACGCCACCGGCCGAGGAAGAACAACACCACGGCCACAACCAGCAGCAACGTGATGATAATCGTCTCCTTCAGGCTGTTCACCGTGTTGACGATGTTGTCGGAGGTATTGACCAACGGCGTGATAATCACATCGGACGGAAGTTCGGCCTGCAGTTCGGGCAACTTGGCCAGCACGGCGTTGGAAATGGCCACCGAGTTGGCGCCCGATTGTTTCTGCACCACGATCATGCCGCCCTGGACCCCGTCATTGTATGCCTCGAGCATGCGTTCCTGGATCGTGTCCTTGACGACGGCCACGTCCCGCAGATAGACATCCTGCCCGTTGTAGTGACCGATAATCATGTCGCGCAGCTGTGTGGCATCGGAGAATTCGCCCTCGACGCGCATGGAATAGGTCCTGGAACCGATGTCGATGTTGCCGGTCGGCGTGTTCCGGTTCTCAGAGGCAATGACGGCCGAGATGCTCTCGATGGACATGCCGTACGATTCCAGTTTGTACGGATCGCAATAGACCTGGATTTCACGCTGCGGCGCACCGGCAATCGAAACGGTACCCACGCCGTTGATACGGCTCAGGGGCGATGCCACCCGGTCATCGAGAATCTTGTAGAGCGCATTCATGCTTTCCTGCGCCTTGACCGTCAGAACCATGATCGGCAAGTCTTCTGCGCTGAACTTGAAGATGAACGGCGTACCGGCATCGTCAGGCAGCGACGAAGTGACCATGTTCAGTTTGTCGCGCACATCGTTGGTCGCCTCATCGATGTCCACCCCGTACTCATACTCCATCATGATGAAGGAGAGGTTTTCCCGCGAGTAGGACGTGATATGCTTCAGATCGCTGACACCGTTCAGCGTGTTCTCCAACGGCCGGCTGACATTGTTCTCGATGTCGGCCGCACTGGCGCCGTTGTAATACGTAATGACCATCAGGATGTTCTCTCCCATGTCGGGCAACAGGTCCACCGACAGCTTGAAGAACGAGAAGACGCCCAATACGATGACAGCCAAATAGACAAGAGCTGTCGTGATAGGTTTCTTGACAGAACGTTCGTACAGGCTCATACGCGCTTATTTTACAATTTCCACCTTGGAGCCGTTGGTCAGTTTGCTCTGACCGGCAACGACGACCTGGGCATCGTCAGGGACACCCGAAAGCACTTCGTAGGCGTTGTCGAGACGGCGTCCCAGCACCACCCGGTTCATCGACACCGTACCGTCCGCATTGTACACATAGACAAAACGGTCGCCTGAACCAGACTGGCGGACGACCGCCTGGTCGGGAATCACCACATATTGCTCATCGCCGAAGTTGACCGTCACGCGCGCATACATGCCCGGACGGATGCGGAGGTCCCGGTTGGGAATCACGACCTCGACCGGAAAAGTATGTGTCTGGCCGTCGATGGTGGGATAGATCAGGCTGACCTTCCCCTCGAACTCTTCGTCGCCATAGACATCCACCCGCACCGACACCGTCATGCCTTTCGAGACAGCCGTATAGTAACGTTCCGAAATATTGATGAGCAGCTTGACAGGAGATATCTGCTGCACTTCGAGAATCGGACTGCCGCCGTAGAGGTCTCCGCTGTCGTAGTTGCGGGCCGTCACGATACCCGAAATGGGGCTGAGCAGCTGTGTATTAGACGACAGGTTCTGGTAAGCGGTACGGGCCATCTCGAGGGCGGTCTTCTGTGCATCCCAGTCGGATTTCGAGATGCCGCCGATCTTGTACAGTTCATCGATCCGGGCAAAACTTGTCTCGAGATTGTCCAACTGCGCCCTGGACTGCTTCAGCGAAGCCTCCTCCATTTGCACCAGCTTGGTGCCGGCCGCCACACGGTCGCCCACTTCGACATAGATCCGGTCGATGCGGCCGCCCTGCTGCGGCGCAATGCGGTTCACCGCATTGGCTTCGACAGTGGCTGTGAATTCATAGGTCTGGGGCACCGCCTGAAGATATACCCGCTCGGTCTTCACTTTGATAGCTTCGTCTCTGACCGCCGCTCCCTCCTGAGCCGACGGACCGCCGCATGCACACAACACGACCGCCACGGACAATACCGCCGCACGCGTTGTCAATCTTCTGTAATTCATGTACTTTTTCATTATGTGATGTGTTGTTTATTCGTTCTGGGCCGACGTGCCGAGCAACTGCTCCAGATCGGCACATGCCGTCATGTAGGCAAACACCGACTGGGTCTCCGCCAGCCGCGACTGGGTGAGCGCAAGTTCCGCGTCGTTCAGTTCGAGGAGCGTGTTCATGCCCACTTCGTATTGTTTCCGGCTGATGCCGTATGCTTTCTCTGCCATGGCCACCGTCTCCTTGTTCGAAGCGAGCGTCTCAACCGCGTTGCGGATATCGGTCAGGCTGTTGTCCAGGCTCAACTGCAGCGAACGCTCCAGGTTCGACCGCGTGTCGGCCAGATTCTCCAGCGTCAGGTGCTGCTGTCTGATTTTGTGCAGCTTGGTGCTGCCCGAATAGATGGGGATGTTCAGCGACAGGGCCAGCATCGAATACGGGGTCCAGTTGTAGTCGCCGAACTTGAAGTCATCGTTCAATGCCGTGTACATATAGCTGGCGCTCATGCTCAGCGTCGGCAGATAAGCCGCCTTGAGCACGCGGATGGCCGACTCGAGCTGCTCGGTCTGCAGTGCCAGCTGCCGGAGCGAGGTGTTGTTCTCGAGCGAAAGGTCGGAAGCCGTGAGCGTCGCCGCCCGGTGCAGCATGTCCGATTCATAGTCGGCCAGCGAACCCTCGAAAATGACCGGTTCGTCCACATCGAGACCCGCCAGGATCTTGAGCTGCATCGCCGCCAGCTGCACGGCGCTTTCGGCCGAGACGAGATTCGGCAGCGCATTCTTCACCTGCACGTCGGCCCGCAGTTTCTCGAATTCGGAAGCCAGGCCCTGATTGTACCGGTCTGCCACATGTTCGGCATTCAGTTCCGCATTACGGTAGCTCTGTCTCAACACCTTGTACGAATCCTGGGCCAGCAGGACCGCATAATATGCCTTCTTGACCTGGGCAATCAGCCCGATGCGCGACGAACGCGCCGCCTCCATCGCGAGTTCCACATCCTGTGCGGACATCTGCGCCGTCTTCCACAGCGCCGGAGCCACCAGTGGCAGCGACAGCGACACACCGCCGCTCCAGCTGTTGTCCGTACCTATCGCAATCTTGGTGGTCTGCCCGTTCATGCTCATGGCCATCACCTGCTTCTTCAAAGTCCGGTTGTAAGTGCCCGATGCAGCGACCGACGGCAGAAGCGCCGCCCATTGTTCCTTCTCGTAAGAACGTTTCACCGCCACATCCCGGTCGGCGATCCTGACCGTGGGACTTTCGGTGAGCGCCGTCGCCAGAACCTGGTCGAGATTCATGCGGATGCTGTCCTGCGCCGCGACCGGCTGTACCCAGAGTCCAAATCCGCAAAGCAGGAGCACGCTTTGCTGGAGAAATCTACATATCATTGCACTATTCTTTTATTCCGGCCGCAAAAGTATGAATTATCCACTAATTTTTCTTTCCGCAAACGTTTATCGGACGATTATTCACTGAACGGCCGTTTTTCTTCACCCAAACCGGCTCCGCGCCTTGTCCGTCCGGTCCGGAAATGTTATTTTTGGGGATATTTTCCGGCAAGTCATGCGCATAACACAAGAAAACAGAAACAATCCGTTGATGCTCCGTCTCCACCGTTTCATCCGGGAACATGCGAACTGGATCATTGCAACGGTGGTCTTTCTTCTGATTCTGTGCCTCGGCGCCCAGTACGATGTCCGGCTGGGATGCCTGATCGCCGTCATCGACACCGTCTGGATCGTTCTCGCAAAATGGGTGTTCGACAGCTTCTTCCGTTCAAATTTCTTCAGACGCAGCCAGACGTTGCTGAACATCTGCGTCATATTCCTGCTCATCAGCTGTGCCACACTGACGATGATGTTCGTCGAAAAAACCGTCGGCCAGGCACTGATGCCGGACAGGATGCCGGAGATAGAACGCATTTACATTGTCGTGCGCGACGGGTTCTGGATTATCTGTACATTTCTGGCCTCGCTGGTACTCTACTCGGAACAGAACATCGCGCACCAACAGGCGTTGGCCAGTGCAAAGAACGATCTGGAGTTCAAGCTTCTGCGTTCACAGATCAGTCCACATTTCATCTTCAACGCCCTGAACAACATCTACTCGATGGTCTATCTCAAGGACGAAAAAGCCCCGGAAACCATTCTGCAGCTTTCGGAGATGCTCCGTTACACCGTCGATTTCTGCAGGGCGGACGAGGTCGAAGTGACCAAGGAATGCGACTACATCGAGAACTACATACGGTTCCAACAGGCCCATACCGGAAGAGCCGGCGCCGTCCGTTTCCGGCATGACATCCGCGACCGGAGCCTGTGCATCCCGCCCATGCTGCTGCAGCCGTTCGTCGAAAACTGTTTCATACACGGAGACCTCTCGCCGGAAGCGGTGCACGGCATCGACATCACCCTGGACGTCGACAGCGAGAAACTCGAATTCACGACGGTGAACGCCAAACGGCACACCGCCCTGCCGGTGCGGAAAACCCGCGAAAGCACCGGCATTGCCAATGTCAGGCAACGCCTGCAACTGTATTACAAAGACCATTACTCCCTCCTGACAGAGGACGGGGAACAGCTGTTCCGCGTCGTGCTGCAGATTAATTTCCCGAAGCCATGACCGCCGGCAGTGACGACCGCTACACGGTCCTTGTCGTGGACGACGAGGCACCGGCCCGCATTCTGCTGCAGGAATACCTGCGCAAGATTCCCCAGACGGAGCTGGTCGGATGCTGCGCGGATGTGGCCGAAGCCATGGAGGCGATGCAACACCGGCAGATAGACATTCTCCTGTCGGACATCCAGATGCCGGACATCTCGGGCATTGCGTTCATCCGCGGCCTGCAGGTCCGGCCGGCGGTCATTTTCACCACGGCCTTTTCCGAATATGCCGTAGAGGGATTCGACCTGGGCGTCGTGGATTATCTGCTCAAACCCATCGGGTTTCCACGTTTCCTCCAGGCCATGCAGAAAGCCATGGAACACATCCGCATGACACGCCGCGACAAGGACGCCGCAACGCCGGCGGATGCAGAGCCGGACGATTTTATCACCGTCAAGGCTGACCATCGGCTGTACAAGCTGAATTTCAGGGACATCCTATACATCGAGGGACAGCACGAATACGTCACCTTCCATACGCTGCAACGCAAAGTCACCGCGTATTATTCGCTCAAGACACTCGAAGAGCGGCTGCCGTCCGCGCGCTTTGTCAGGATTCACAAATCATACATGGTCTCGCTGGCCCACATCGACATGGCCGACAGCAAGACGGTCACCGTCCACGGCAGGAAACTGCCAGTCGGAAACAGTTACAAAGAAGCCTTGTTGAACAAGCTGCGTCTAAAGTAGCCGATTCAGCGGCGAAGCCGGTCGCCGAAGCGGGTGCTCCGTCTGCGGCGGGATGCCTGCCGGCGAAGCACCAGCAGCATCAGCAACGCAAAGAAAGTGATGCCCACGATGAGATAGCCTTCCATGCCGAGACCTTCGATGAACTGGTTCCAACCAGTCGCCGAGGTGGGTGCCGGAGCCGGCGCAGAAGCCGGCTGTGCAGGAGCCGGTCCGACGGCGGTCGCCGCAGGTTGCGCCGCAGGCGTCTTGTTGCCGGCAGCCGCCACCGCCGGGCGTTTCTGCAGGACGCCGTGCTGCCAGGTACCTTTCTCCACCCGGCCGTCGGCATGTATCAGTTCGCCGGCACCGTGGCGTTCACCTGCCGCCCATTGCCCTTTATATTGCGTGCCGTCATGGTCGAGGCGCGTCCCGGTTCCGTCCGGGAGGCCGTTCTTGAACGTACCGTCGTATTTGTCGCCGTTGGCATACAGCAGCACGCCGTCCCCTTCGTAGCGGCCATTCAGCCAGGCCCCGCTGTAGCTGCTGCCGTCGTGATAGACCATCACCCCGCCGCCGCTGAACACGCCGGCCTTGAAAAGACCGTTGTATTTGTCACCGTTCGCGTATGTGAGGATGCCGTATCCCTCCTTCCTGTCGCCGGACCACTCGCCGGTGTATTTGTCACCATTTGACATGGTCAGTTCGCCGTAGCCGGCCCGGACATCATTGTGCCATTCGCCGGCATAGACATCGCCACTGGCATACGTCATCGTGCCTTTTCCCTCTTTCTTGCCCTTTTCCCAGTTGCCGGTATAGACATCATGGTTGGCATAGGTCATGGTGCCTTCGCCCTGCGGCGCATCCTGCTCCCATTTGCCGTTGTACTTGTCGCCGTTGTCGTATGTATGGCGCCGGGCCTGGCTCTGGATGGCAACCAGGCATAAGCCCATGCACACGAGACATTTCAGAAACGCTGTTCTTTTCATATGAGTCCGTTTTAACCGAGGCGGCACCTGCCGCCGGGGACAAAGTTACATTTTTTGGCGCGGACCGACGTTATGACGCAGCCATTTTCATGGCATCAAGGGGCGCTCTGCAGCATGCCGGACAGTCATAAAAAAGGGTGGCCGGACATGCCGGCCACCCTCCGTATATCCGTTTCGGAGCGTAAATTAAAAATTATAATACAGACCGAACGTGGTCGCTGCGTTGTCGAGATTCAGACCGAAAGCGTTGCTGCTGTCGCCTTCATCCGGGCTGAACGTGTCGAAACCAAAAAAGCCGATACCTGCAACCAGGCTCACTTTGTCGGAAGCGTTCAGCGCGATGCCCGGACGGATGCCGAACTGGAACTCGGTGCCGATGTCCTTCACGCTGGCAATGCCGAAGCCGCCGTCAGCAAACACGTCGATCATGCCGAAAGTCAGGAATGTGTAACGGACATAGGGATTGAAAGAAAAGACCTCCGTATCGACATTCTGCAGGAAATTGCCCGTACCGAACTCGCAGGCGCCTTTCTGATAGCCCATACTGAGACCGATGGCCCAGTTGTCATTCAGGTTGTACCCGACCTCAGGGACAATCTTGTACGTAGATTCAGCACTTCCGTCGCCCACTTTGACACTGCCGAATCCGATCGAACCGCCAACATACCATTGTGCATTGGCCGTTGCAGCCATGGCAATAACCGCAACCATCAATAAGATTTTCTTCATAGATCTGCTGTTTTTAAAATTAAACATTGGCAGACAGCCGGGCCGCCTGCCGTTAATTTGCGCTTAAAGATACGAAGAAAAATCTAACGGTGGACAGGGAAACAGCAAAAACCATCGGAGTAACACTTTTTTTCCCACACTTCGAATTTCTCGCGTACTTTTGCCTTGTTGAAAACCGATAGGATGGACGGAACCGGAAACATGGCGACGCTGCGCCGGCGCATACTCAAACAGACGTGGAACGCCCTGCGCGACTATGGGATGATCGCAGAAGGCGACCGTGTGCTGGTCGGTCTGTCGGGCGGCAAGGATTCGCTGCTGCTGGTGGATATCCTGGCAGAATTAGCCCGGAATTTCCGGACACCTTTCATGCTCGAGGCGGTCCACATCGGCCTGCGGGACATCCCGTACGCCGTGTCGCGGGACTATTTGTCCGGCTACTGCGCCGAACGGCAGGTGACGCTCCACTACCGGGACGTGGCCTTTGAGCAACCGCTCGCGACAGACGAAGCGGGCATGCCCACCGCCAATCCCTGTTTCCTTTGCTCATGGACACGGCGCAAAACGCTGTTCCATACGGCGCAGGAACTGCAATGCACCCGGCTGGCGCTCGGACATCATCTGGACGATGTACTGGAAACGCTGCTCATGAACCAGGTGTTCCAGGGGTCGTTCAGTACGATTCCACCTGTCTTGCAGATGCACAAGTTCCGCATGACCATCATCCGGCCGTTCTACCGCGTGGCCGAGGCGGACCTGGCCGAACTGGCCGGCCTGTACGGCCTGAACCGGCAGGAAAAAACCTGCCCGTATGAAAAAGCCTCGCACCGGGCCGATATGAAACAGATCCTCGGCAAACTCTCAGAGATGAATCCGGAAGTGCGGCAAAGCATGTTCAAGGCCATGAGCAACATCCAGTACGAATATCTGCCGCCGGACCTCCGCACCTCCGCACCGGCCGGAGACACGTCCCAGGCACCGGACGCATCCATTCTCTCCCCCTCAGAAAACACCTCGTCATGGAAACCCTGCTGATTATACTTGCCATCCTGTTGTTCCTCGTCGGACTGGCCGGCGTCCTCATCCCGATGCTGCCGGGCATTCCCCTGTGCTGGGGCGGTCTCCTGCTGCTCAAACTGACCGAGCGGGCGGGCGGCCAGATTTCCTGGCGCGCCATTGTCATCTGGGGCATAGTGACTATCGTCGTTACGATACTGGACAACGTGCTGCCCATCTGGGGCACCCGGAAAGCGGGCGGCAGCAAGTTTGTGGTGGTCTGTGCCACAGTCGGGCTGCTCTTCGGACTGTTCGCCGGACCGGTCGGCATCTTTCTCGGACCGTTTATAGGAGCGCTCGTCGGCGCACTCATCGAAGGCAACCAGCCGGGACAATCAACACAGCAGGCGGCCGGCGCATTCCTCGGATTGCTCGTGGGTATCGCCATCAAATTCTGCTGTGCCGGCCTGATGCT
This sequence comes from Bacteroidales bacterium, assembly GCA_017523725.1. GTDB lineage: Bacteria > Bacteroidota > Bacteroidia > Bacteroidales > UBA4181 > JAFWVY01. The sequence continues at coordinate 13,279 of JAFWVY010000016.1, read as the reverse complement.
CTGGCAGTTCATCCGGGCCCTGTGGTAGTCTGAAGGACATCCAAGCGGAACCCCAACGGCGCCTCCCAGAGAGGACGGCCACGGTTTGCACGATTCTTTCCAGGTGGGTGATGCCCAGGCAGGCTTGCCCCGGCAAACCTTCGCTGCGCTCATCCCCCCCACGGCTTCGCCGCGGGTCCCGCCCCACTCATTAGGCCGTGGGCGGCCACCGTTTGCCCGGGGCAACCTGCCTGTTTATCAAATTATTGTCCTACCTAAAAGTGCTTAAAGGCCGTCGTCGCCCTGCAGCAAGTCACTGCGATGATGCCCGCGTGGAGAAGGAATATGCTTTGAAGACCGTGGCCATCCTCGGCCCGTAGAGGAAGGGGCCCGCCGCGAAGCGGTGGGAAGGGAAGCGCCGCAGGCGCGGCTGGTCTGAAAAGCATATTCCTTCGGGACAAAGCAGGGGCTTCAGAAACAGGCGCCTCAGGCGCGACGTCAGAGAAGCATATTCCTTCGGAACGCCGGAACATGACAAAACAGGCGGTCAACAAGAAACTGTCGGCCGCCTGCTCTGCTATAAACGTACGTTGCTATCTCTTCCGGACCGGCGTCAGCACCACGTTGAAAGTATAGTCGTCATACGGCATCATGTACTGCGGGAACGGAAGCGCGCCCCAGCTGTTGACGCAGCCGAGTCCCATCTGGCGGAAATCGAAACAGACATCGGTCAGGTCACGCGGCACCAGTTCGCCGGAGTGGCGCTGGTCTTTCTCTGTCCCGTCATCCAGGTCTTCCATCAGATAATTCAAGGCCGAAGCCGAGAACGGCAGGTCGGACTGCAGCATGAGGCCGCGGCCGTCGATATCGTTCACCTTCCACCAGCGGATGTCGGTCTTGGTACCGGACTCCTGCGGACGGATGTAGCCGTAGTACTGGTCCTTGACAAGTTGCTCATACAGACCGATATCGGTAAAACCGTGACGGTCGATGTAGTTCTCTTCGGGACCGCGGCCGTAGTACACGATACGGTCGAACTGCTTGGGCATCACCATCCGCAGACCGAAACGGAACATGTTCGGCACGATGCGCCGCGGTTCTGCGTTCTGTGCATTCTGGCCACCGCCCATGCCGAAGCCCATGCCGAAGCCGCCGCGGCGCGACGACTGGGCCTTGGCCGTCGAATCGGCCTGCATCGCCTCGGTGATGCGCAGCGCGCCCAGGCTGTTCATTTCGTAAGTCATGGTCAGCGTGGCATAGACCGACGGCATGTCATAGACAGCCGTCACCAAGACATTCTGCGCGGTCGTATCGACCGTCAGCGTCTTCAGGTTCATGTCCGGCGCCAGCCAGACCCGGTACTGATTCTGCAACGAAGCACCCATGTCGTTGTCGGTGGGCGCACGCCAGAAGTTGGGTTTCAGCGCATAGCCAGGTTCCAGCAGCGGCATGCCGTTCATGTCGATAAATTCAATCCAGCCGTTGTTCTTGTTGAACGTCACCGTGGTTTCCTCAGCCATGAGCTGCACCTGTGACACATTCTCGTACACGCCTACCCGGCCCGTCTCTGCGATATCAGCCCCGAAGGCGTCATATTCCGAAATGGTGAACTGTTCCTTGGCCACCATAAAGCCAGCCGGAAGCAACTGTTTGGCTTTTTTGAGTCTATAATAAACGTTGAGCAACGTCTCGTGGCCTTTGGGCAGATCGGACAGGTTGTAACCGAGCTGAACAGCGCTCTTCGCCTGCGGCGCAACGTTCAGATCCTGAACGAAACCATGCTGCACGGGCTCACCGTCCACCACCAGCTGCCATTCGAGATAGACATCCTTGAGGTCGGAGAAGAACTGCTCGTTGTAGAGCCGCAGACCGCCGCGCCTGGCATCTGTCAGCGTAGTCCAGATGTACTGGTATTCCTTGCGGACTTCCGTCATATGCGGATTGATGACGCGGTCGGGAGAGATCAGGCCGTTCGAGTTGAAGTTCTGGTCGCTGGCCTCGTAACGGCCGAAGTCGCCGCCATAGGCATAGTACATCTTGCCATCGGCCGTATAGGCGCGGAGAGCCTGGTCCACATAGTCCCAGACAAAGCCGCCCTGCAACTTGGGCTGCTCGCGGATGACATCCCAGTATTCCTTGAGACCACCGACCGAGTTACCCATGGCGTGGGCGTATTCGCACAGCACGAACGGCCGGTCGGGAGCCGGCTGCGGCTGGGCGGGCGCCATACCCTGAGGCGCACCGGGCTGGCCGTTCCGTCCACCCTGAGAGGGCTGTGCGTAACGAACCATGCTCTCGGGCGAAGCGTACATCTGGCTGACCATATCGACATATTCGGCGTTGCCGGCACCCTGGTAATGGACGACGCGGCTCTTGTCACGCTCGTGGATCCATGCGGCGCAAGCCTCGAAGTTGACGCCGCTGCCGGCCTCGTTGCCCATCGACCAGAAGATGATGGACGGATGGTTCTTGAACGCCTCCACCATGCGCTGGTTGCGCTCCAGATGCGTCTGCTGGAATTCCTCGCGGCGGGCCAGCGAAGTAGCGCCCAGCCGCATGCCGTGGGTCTCGAGATTGGCCTCGCAGCAGACATAGAAACCATACTCATCGCAGAGTTCGTAGAAATACGGATCGTCGGGATAATGGCAGGTACGGATGGCGTTCACGTTGTTTTCCTTCATGATACGCAGGTCCTGGATCATGCGCTCGCGGGAGACGGCATAACCCGTCAGCGGGTCCATCTCGTGGCGGTTGACACCCTTGAGCAGGATGGGCTTGCCGTTCACCCAGATCTGTCCGACCTCACGGCGCAGTTCCACCTTGCGGAATCCGACCTTCTGCGGAATGACCTCCACAACCCGGCCGGCATTGTCCTTCACCGTCAGATAAATGGTGTAGAGATTCGGCGTTTCGGCGGTCCACTTGGCCGGCGACGCCACCGACATGACACCCGTGGCCTTACCCTCCGCGTCCGGCGTCAGCGTCATCTGTTTCACAGTCTTGCCGGCGGCATCCTCCAGAACGGCCTCAATACGGCCGCTGCCGGTCATCTGCGCTTCGATACGCAGGGTGCCGTTCTTGTAATTGTTGACCAGGTCCGGAGTCAGGAACACATCTTCCAGACGGACAGACGGACGGGCATACAGATACACGTCACGGGCGATACCCGACAGACGCCAGAAGTCCTGGTCCTCGAAGTAGGTACCGTCGCACCATCTGTATATCTGCATGGCAATCAGATTCTTTCCTTTCTTAAGATAGGGCGTGATGTCGAACTCGGCCGCCATCTTGCTGTCTTCGCTGTAGCCCACGAACTGGCCGTTCACCCAAACGTACAGATTCGACGTGGCCGAACCGACATGGAAATAGACGGTTTCGCCGGCCCAGTCCTCCGGGATGTCCACCCAGCGACGGTAGGAACCGACATGGTTGTTCTTGGCTTCGACGAACGGCGGATTGTTCCGGAACTGCGTCATCCATGCGTAGCCGGTGTTGAGATACACCGGATTGCCGTAGCCGTTGAGTTCCCACAGCGCGGGAACCGGAAAATCCACCCAGAACTGGTCCTCGAATCCGGGTTCGAAGAAATTCACCGGACGTGAGGTCTGGTCGTTGACCCAGTTGAATTTCCATGTTCCGTTAAGCGACATGTAGTTGGGCGCCGTCTCGGGCACGTTGGCCTCGGCCGCCTCCCTGTCCCTGAAGGCAAAGTAGGTGGCGTGCACCGGCGCACGGTTGATCTGGTTGATCTGCTGATTGATCCACTCCGGCTGCTGCTCCTGGGCGGAAACCGCCGCGGCGAAACACAGCATCAGCATGACAGACAAACATTTTCTCATAAAGTGATATGTTTTAAGGTGAATAAATCAGGATAAGGTCAGCGTACAATCAGACGGCGCCCCACCCGCAGGATGGTCGTGGATTTGATGCCGTTCAACCTGCAGATAGCACTGACCGTGGTCTGGTAGCGCCTGGCCAAGGCTCCCAGCGTGTCGCCCGACCGGATGGTATGGACAATGCGCTGCGAAGCCGCCAGCGACTCCGTGTCGGACTGGCTGTTATGCGAATAAATGCTGTAATAGTGCTTGTGCAGCGTAAGGATGGTATCCTGCAGGGCGCCCGTCGTAAAGTCGAAGATGCGCTCGGGATCGAAGGTCTGGCCGAGATAACGGGTCTCGAAATGCAGATGCGGTCCGGTGCTCCGTCCCGTGCTGCCGCCGTAGGCGATGACCTCGCCGGCCGCCACCAGGTCGTTCTCCTTGACCAGCACCTTGCTCAGATGCGCATAATAGGTCTCCAGGCCGTTGGAATGGCGGAGGACCACCAGGTTGCCGTAGCCGCCCGTCAGGCTGGACGACGCCACGATGCGCACCTTGCCGTCGAACGCCGCCATCACCGGATCTCCCGTGTTCAGTTTGATGTCCGTACCCTGATGCTCGCGGCCGACATTGCTGCGGAAGGCATACTTGGAATTGACCCTGCCCACGAACGGTGCGACCGCATGGTGCAGCGAATCGACCAGCAGAATGTCCACCTCATCCGGAATGTCTTTCAGCGTCACATCTCTGTACGCGTGGATGTTTTCGTTGTCCCAGTGGTCACCGAAAATTTCATCATTGATGACAGGCCGGCCGTAATCGACATACTGCCAGGTATTGTCGCTGTAAAGCACAATCTTGATGAACTTGTCGTCGGTCGGCAGTGTGTCCACCGCAACCCGTTCCGCCGCAGCCTGTTCCTCGGCAATGGCAGACAGTTCCATGCCGTCCAGCAAATGTTGCAGCGAATCGGCGCGCAGCCGCAGGTCAATCATTTCTTCCAACAATTTGTCCAGTGTGTCGGCAGGGGCCTCGACAGCGACCATATCGGCCATGTCTTCCTCCACCGCACGGTGGCCAAGTCTGGGAAAAAGGGCGGCCGATGCGGGCCGGAAAGAAGTAAATAACAGGGAAATGAGAAGGACGAAATATACGGTATGCTTCTGCATAATACGCATGTTCAGTTAGAATGATACAATTTGCGAAGGTAAGGATTATTTGCCAAACTTGGCGTAAAAAACTCCGCGAAATCGTATCAGAAAGCTATTTCTCGCCGATGTAGAGTCGGCAGACACCGAATGTATAGGCCTTATGCTGCACGCGGCTGAAACCGCAGTCCCGCATGAAAGCGGTCCACTCCTCCGGCGGCGGGAATGCGGCCACCGAAGCCGGCAGATAGCGGTACGCCTCCCTGTCGCCGGAAACCATGCCGCCGATCAGCGGCGCTATCTTGTGGAAATAAAGGTTGAATATCGCACGAATCAAAACATTCCGGGGTTGCGAGAGTTCGAGAATGACCAAACGTCCGCCGGGCGAAAGTACCCGCCGGATTTCCCGCAAGGCAGCCTGCCGGTCTTCGAAATTGCGCACCCCGAACGCCACGGTGACACGGTCGAACGACCCGTCCGGGAAATCGAGCCGTTCCGCCTCGCCGCAGCGGCAGGTCACCATCCCGTCCAAACCGGCATCCGCGACTTTGGCCGCCATTATCCGCAGCATGCCCTCGGAGAGATCGACGCCGGTGATATGCGTACCCGGCGTGGCCTTCCGCGCCATGCAAATGGCATAATCCCCTGTACCGCAAGCCAGGTCAAGAATCTGGAGCGGCTGCCCGTCAAGCACGTGGCGGAGCGAACGGCGGCGCCAGGCCCGGTCGGCACGGAACGAAAGCACGTGGTTCAACCGGTCGTAGCTGCCGGCGATGCGGTCGAACATGGCGCCGATTTTTTTCTTCTGGGGCATAGGCGTTTTTTTAGTACCGCGAAGATATCACATCCGATGCAAGAAACAGGTCCTGAAAACGTTTTTTACCGAAAAAAATATATCTTTGCTCCAATTTCGTTTTTCAAAACATCACACACATGAAAACATTCTTTATGAAAAAGACGGCGGCGGTCGCACTGGCCGTGGCCATGGCAGCCTGCAGCGGCAACAAAGCCGCGAAGCCGGCCGAAACGGAATCGACAGAACCCACAAACACACAGACAATGAACATTACTAAGGAAGCTTTCGGCGAATACGACGGACAAGCGGTCGAACGGTACACCCTGACCAACAACAAGGGCATGACAGTAAAGATTATCACCTACGGTGGTGCCATCAATGAAATCAATGTGCCCGACAAAAACGGCAATTTCGGCAACGTCGCGCTGGGATTTGACAGTCTCGACGGTTATCGGAGCCCGGCTTTCCTGCGGGTGAATCCGTATTTCGGCGCCATCATCGGCCGTTACGGCAACCGCATCGGTGATGCCAAAGTCACCCTGAACGGCCAGACCTACCAGTTGGATGTCAACGACGGCAAGAATCACCTGCACGGCGGTTTCAAAGGTTTCGACAAAGTCGTCTGGAAGGCGGAACCCATCAAGGGTGACAACACGGTTTCCCTGAAACTCACGTATTTCAGCGCAGACGGTGAAGGCGGTTTCCCCGGCAACATGAACGTGACGGTGACCTATACGCTGAACGATGAAAACCAGATCGTCATCGACTATGAAGCGACCTCCGACAAGGACACCTACTGCAACCTGACCAACCACTGCTATTTCAACCTTTCGGCCAATCCCGCCAACAACATCTACGAACATCAGCTGACCATCCTGGCCGACCAGTTCACCGAAATCGACGGCACGCTGATCCCGACCGGCAAGCTGATTGACGTGGCAGGTACGCCCACGGACTTCACCAAGCCCACGGCCATCGGTGCGCACATCGAGGACGATTATCCGCAGATCAAGCTGGGCAACGGCTACGACCACAACTGGGCGCTCCGTTCCACGGACGGCACCCTCGCCCTGGCGGCCACCGCTTATGAGCCCACTTCCGGCCGCGTGCTCGAGGTTTACACGGTGGAACCCGGACTCCAGTTCTACGCTGGCAACTTCCTGAACGGCTCGTTCGGACGGAACGGACAGATGTTCGGCCGCCGCTGCGCTTTCTGTCTTGAGACACAGCACTTCCCGGACTCCCCCAACAAACCGGCCTTTGCGTCTTCCCTGCTCAAAGCCGGCGAAACCTACAAGACCCAGACGATTTACCAGTTCTCTACCAAGTAACTGGAACGTTACATACAAAAGGACGGACGGCCCGGCGGTCGTCCGTTTTTTTTGTTGCCGATAAAAAGCATACCTTTGCGCTCCGCGCCAGACTGCAGGCGTGACAGGCATCATGGATCAGGATGTACAACATATCAGCGAAAACTGGCTGCAGCGCCTTATGCTCCGCATGGTCGCATGGCGGGCCAAGCATATCAAGGAGAATACTTTCATCCTGATACTCAGCTTTATCGTGGGCTTACTCACCGCTTCAGCCGCTCTACTTCTCAAAACGCTGATCCGGCTGGTCCAGCAGCTGCTGACCTCCACATTCGCCACGGCGCAGGTCAACTACCTGTACCTGGTCTATCCCGCCATCGGTCTGGTGCTGACCTCCCTGTTTGTCAAGTACATTGTCCGCGATGACATCGAACACGGCGTCACCAAGGTGCTCTATGCCATCTCGCAGCGGAAGGGACGACTCAAAAGCCACCACATGTGGACTTCGATGCTGGCCAGTTCCATCACCATCGGCATGGGTGGTTCGCTGGGAGCCGAGGCGCCCATCGTCCTGACCGGTTCGGCCATCGGCTCCAACCTGGGCCGCATCTTCCACATGGACCACCGGACCCTGATGGTGCTCATCGGGTGCGGTGCATCCGGGGCCATCGCCGGCATCTTCAAGGCGCCCATCGCCGGACTCGTCTTCACCATCGAAGTGCTGATGCTGGATCTGACGACGGCCAGCGTGCTGCCGCTGCTCATCTCATCGGTGACGGCGGCCTCGCTTTCGTATTTCGTCACCGGCACTTCCCCGGTCTTTCCGTTCGTCATGAGCATGCCGTTCTCCCTCGGACGCATTCCCTGGGTCATCCTGCTCGGCATCGTCTGCGGCCTGGTGTCGCTTTACCTGATACGCGGCATGAACAGCATCGAAGGACTGTACAAACGCTTTGCGCACAGCATCCTCCGGGTGCTGACCGGTGCCGTGGTGCTCGGCGGACTCATCTTCCTGTTCCCCCCGCTCTACGGCGAAGGATACGAATCCATCACATTGCTGATCAACGGTCATCCGGACGTCACCACCGAGGGAAGCCTCTTCTATGCCGGCAGGAGCAATCCATACCTGCTGCTCATCTATTTCGCCTGTATCGTGATTTTCAAGGTGGTCGCCTCCGCATCGACCAACGGGGCCGGCGGCGTGGGCGGCGTTTTCGCGCCCAGCCTGTTCATTGGATGCTTTACGGGATACATTGTGGGCAATGCTGTCAATCTGTGGCATCCGGGCGCCGTTTCCGAATGCAATTTCGCCCTGATGGGCATGGCGGGTGTCATGTCGGGCCTGATGCATGCGCCGCTGACCGGCATCTTCCTCATCGCCGAACTGACCGGCGGATACCAGCTGTTCCTGCCGCTGATGATTGTCTCCATCGTGGCATACATCACCATCCAGCTGTTCGAGAAATACAGCATCTATTCCATCCGATTGGCGCAGAAGGGCGAACTCATCACCCACAACAAGGACAAAGCCGTGCTGCAGCTGATGAAAATCGACCAGGTGCTGATCACCGATTTTGACGTGCTGCGCGCCGACATGATGTTCGGAGAACTGATAGAAGCCATCTCCAAATCCCGGCGCAATATTTTCCCTGTCGTCGATGCCGGCGGGAAACTGGTGGGCCAGGTGCAGATCAACGACATCCGCAACATCATGTTCCGGACCGACCTGTACCGGCGGTTCAAAATTGGGAAACTGATGGTTTCGCCGCCTGCCACGCTGCATCTTTCGGACAACATGGAAACGGTGATGAAAGTGTTCGACGACACGGCCGCCTGGTACCTGCCCGTCGTCGATGCCGACGGACGTTACATCGGATTCGCATCCCGGACGCGGATGTTCAACGTGTACCGGCAGACGCTGGTGTATTATTCGGCAGAATAACCCCGCTCGCGGCAGAAGCGGGCGATGACGTCCCCGGGAGATTTGAGCGTACGGCCCAGCCACTCCACCCGGAGCGATGCCGCCGATGCTTCATCCAATGCCCAGTCTGTTTCCAGACGCACCTTCCGAAGCAATGTATAAAGACAAATACCGGCCGCAACCGAGATATTGAAACTTTCGGTGAAACCGCACATCGGGGTTTCCAGGAACTCGTCGGCAGCGGCGGCCACAGCCGGCGAGATGCCTTCGCGTTCGTTGCCGAACACCAGCGCAAAGGGACCCTTGCGCACATCGAAGTCTTCGAGCGGACAACTGTCCCTGTGCAGTGCCGTGGCCACGATACGGTAGCCTCGCGCCTTAAGCGCGGACAAGGCCCCGGAAGTGTTGTCTGCCTGCGACGTGTTGAAACGATGCTGCGTGACCCACTGGTCAGAACCGCGCACCACCCAGGGATTTACCGTATACTCGTTGCGGTTCTCTACAATGTACATGTCCTGCACCCCCAGGCAGTCGCACGTGCGCATCACCGCACTGGCGTTCTGCGACTGGTAGATATCCTCCAGCATCACTGTTACATATCGGGTCCGGAATGGCAGCACCCGGTCTATCAGAGCGATGCGTTCGGGCATGACGAATTCCGAAAGGAAACCGGCCAGTTCCCGGTCCTGCTCTGGTGTTCTCGGCATACGGCAAACAAAAGGGACCGATTGTCGCCAATCAGTCCCCTTTACTTCTTCTTAGTAAAAAACTTACTGTATCTTGGCGTTCAAATCGGCACCGGCTTTGAACTTAATCACCTTCTTTGCCGGGATGTTAATCTTGAGGCCGCTCTGCGGGTTGCGTCCTTGTCTTGCAGCTTTTTCGGAAACGGAAAGCGTACCGAAGCCAACCAACGTGAGTTTGTCGCCCACTTTCAGGGTCTCACCAGCCACCTGGATAAAAGCGTCCAACGCTTTTTTCGAATCCACTTTTGTCAGTCCAGCCACGGCGGCCATTGCATCGATCAATTCAGACTTGTTCATAATAATAATGTTTTGGGGTTAGAAGTATGTGATGTTTAGAAATGTTCCTCGTTTTGCCCTGCCTCATCGTCGAAATGCCTGCGCTCGTAAAACGGTTCGGGCGTATTTTCGGTTACAAACCGCATCACGTCCTGAAGCGCCTCCTTGAAACCGTCGAAATCTTCGCCGTACAAATAGATTTTGTGCTTTTCGAACGAGGCGGATCCCTCCTGCCCCATACGCTTCTTGCTTTCCGTAATAGTCAGATAATACTGATTGTTACGCGTTGCTTTCACGTCGAAAAAATAGGTCCGTTTACCGGCTTTCATCGACTTTGAAAAGACGATGTCCGGTTCTTTTCTTTCTTCGTGGGGATAAAAGGACCTGTATGCCATAATGCGGTGATGAGTTGCAAGTGAATGTTACCGACAAATATATGGATTTTTTTTTGATTCCCAAATGAAAAACTTTCTTTTTGGGATTCTTTTCCGCTATTCTGTGACCGCAATGTGCAATTCGCGGAGCTGGGAGGCATCGAGCGGAGCCGGACTGTTGCTCATGACATCACGCCCTGCGTTGTTCTTCGGGAAAGCGATGGTGTCGCGGATGCTGTCCAGACCGGCCATCATCGACACCAGACGGTCGAAACCGAAGGCGATGCCGCCATGCGGTGGTGCGCCGTACTGGAAAGCATGCATCAGGAAACCGAACTGTTCCTCGGCCTGTTCCGGCGTGAAACCGAGCGCTGCAAACATTTTCTGCTGGACGTCCGCATCGTGGATCCGGATGGATCCGCCGCCGAGTTCGACGCCGTTCATGACACAGTCGTAGGCCGCCGCCGCCATGCGTCCCGGATCGGTCTCGAAATACTGGATATCTTCCGGCCGCGGTGACGTGAACGGATGGTGCATGGCATAAAAACGCTGAGTTTCCTCGTCCCACTCAAAAAGCGGGAAATCGACCACCCACAGGGGTTTGAACTCATCCTTGGACCGTAACCCCAGACGGTTGCCCATCTCCAGACGCAACTGACCGAGCTGCACCCGGGTCCGGTCTGCAGGTCCTGACAGCACGAGCATCAGGTCACCGGCCGATGCGCCGGCCGCCTCCATCCACCGCCGCAGGTCGTCTGGCGTGTAGAATTTGTCGACCGAAGACTTGAATGTGCCGTCGGCGTTCCATTTGACATAGACCAGTCCTGATGCACCCACCTGCGGACTCTTTACGAAGTCGGTCAGTTCGTCGGTCTGTTTGCGCGAATAAGCGGCCGCACCGGGCACGCAGATGCCGCCGATGTAAGGTGCCTGGTCGAAAATGCCGAAGCCCTTGCCTTTCACAAGTTGTGTCAAATCACAGATTTTCATGTCGAAACGCAGGTCGGGTTTGTCCGAACCGTAAAGGGACATAGCCTCGCTGTAAGGCATCCTGCGGAAGGGTTCCTTGAATTCGATGCCCTTTATTTTCTTGAAAAGATGCTTGATCAGGCCTTCGAAAAGCTGCAGCACGTCGTCCTGTTCGACGAACGACATCTCGCAGTCGATCTGTGTGAATTCCGGTTGACGGTCGGCACGCAGGTCTTCGTCACGGAAGCACTTGACAATCTGGAAGTATCGATCGAACCCCGACACCATCAGCAACTGCTTGTACTGCTGCGGCGACTGCGGCAGAGCATAGAACTGCCCGGGGTTCATGCGCGACGGCACCACGAAATCGCGGGCGCCCTCCGGCGTTGACTTGATCAGTACCGGCGTCTCGATTTCAAGGAACTGATGGTCGTCCAGATACCTGCGGGTTTCCTGGGCAATACGGTGCCGGAGTTCGATATTCTTCCGGACCATCGCACGGCGCAGGTCGAGGTAGCGGTACCGCATGCGGAGTTCGTCACCGCCGTCGGTATCGTCCTCGATGGTGAACGGCGGCACAAGCGCGGCATTGAGCACACGCAGTTCCGTGACATGGATTTCGATGTCGCCGGTCGGAATCTTCGGGTTTTTGTTGCTGCGCTCGCACACGGTACCGGTGACCTGCAGTACGAATTCCCTGCCCAGCCGGCGGGCCTCCGCGCACAGTCCGGGTTGTGTCTCCATGTTGAACGTCAGTTGCGTGATGCCGTAACGGTCGCGCAAGTCGATGAAAGTCATGCCGCCCAGGTCGCGCATACGCTGCACCCAACCTGCCAGCGTCACGGTCTGTCCCGCATCGCGCAGGGTCAGACAGCCGCAAGTATGTGTTCTATACATTGTTGTCAATTTTTCGGGAACACAAAAATAGCGGAGTTTTTTCAATTCCGTACGGCTTTTCAGAACAATTTATCCCGAATGCGGCCGCCGGGATCCGGCACATGACGAACGAGATGCCCGACGACGCGATTCCGGCAGGAATTCGTATTTTTGTGGAATCACCGGACGACCATGGATCTGCACGAAAAAACAGTTCAGATACAGCAGTGGGCGCATGAGCTGGGCCTGCAGGGCTGCGGCATCGCATCCGCCGGACCGCTGCCGGATGCGGCGTCGCATCTCCAGACATGGCTGCAGCGCGGCTGGCAGGCCGGGATGTCCTATATGTCGCGGCATGCCGACCTGCGTGCGGACATCACCCGTATCGTACCCGGCGCCCGGTCGGTGATTTCTGTCTGCTGCAACTACAGACCGGCCGGGCAACAGCCGCCGGGTGCCCCCATCATCGCCGGATACGCCTTCGGCGAAGACTATCACCGGGTTGTCAAAGATAAGCTGTACCAACTGAAAGCAAAAATGGAAACGGCCTGGGGCACTTTCAACGCACGCATCTTCGTCGATTCGGCGCCGGTTTTCGAAAAAATCTGGGCGGCCCGGTGCGGACTGGGATGGATAGGACGCAACCGGTTGCTGGTTACGCCGGTCTATGGCACGTATGTCTTCCTGGGCGAGCTGGTCTGCGACCTGATACTGGAGCCCACTGCGACCGGAGACGGCAGCGAAACCGTACCGGGAGCGCACTGCGGCGCATGCCGCCGCTGCATCGAAGCCTGCCCGGCAGGTGCACTGTCAGACGACGGACTAGACGCCCGCCGGTGTCTGTCCTATCTGACCATCGAACACCGCGGCGAACTCCATATGCCACTTCACAATCACCTGTTCGGCTGCGACAACTGCCAGACCATCTGTCCGCACAACGCCCGCACGCCGGTCAGCGAAGAACCGCGCTTTGCCTGCAAAGAAAACATGATGAACATGACCGCCGCCGACTGGCAGCGCATGGAGCAACCGGAATTTGACGCCACCTGGCGCCATACGCCCCTTA
>JAFWVY010000015.1 GCA_017523725.1 Bacteroidales bacterium | reverse complement strand
GCTTCGACGGACTGCTCAACCGGCTCATCAAGGAGAACCCGGACGGCACCATCAGCATCACCCAGTGCTGCTCGGTCGGCGGTCTCGGTGGCAGCAGCCGGCGCGACGGCTCGTTTGAATACTACATCAGCGAACCGGTGCGCGACAACGACGCCAAAGCCACCGGCCCGTTCATCCTGGCAGCGATGGAACTGAGCCGGTAGGAAGATCCCTAAGACAGAAAAAGGACACCAGAAAATCCGGTGTCCTTTTTTATTGGCCCGAACTGAATCAGGCCGATTCTAAGCCTTCTCCCCCCCCTACATCATCTTCCGCAACTCCTGCGGCAGGTAGAAAGTCTTGTTGCGGTCGACGTACACGATGACCGATTCGAGCGGTTTGCGCTGGCCGTCCAGGATGACGTAGCTGCATTCGCCCTGAATCTCCATGGTGTGTTTGTCCGACTTAACCACCATCTTGCCGGCACGGTCGTCCGTAATCTCAACGTCCAGACCGGCGAACACATCCTGATGGCGGGCGAAGATCGAGGCCGTCAGCGGTGCCAGACGGTCTTTCAGACCGACCTGTTCGGCGATGTACGCATGCAGTTCCGGTCCGGTGTGAAGGCCCATCGGCAGTTTGCCGGCGGGATGGTAGGCGGCCAGGAAGACATCGTCTCCGACATGTCCGTGGGCGGCAAAGTTGAAATAGGTCTTGGCCGTGAGAATCTCGCTGACCACCCGGTCAAGGGCCAGGTCGGTGCGTTCGCGGCGTTCGAGCGGACTGGAACTGTAGTCGGACGCATGGTATATACGCTGTACGTCGGCTTCGGTGATCGGCAAGCCGGAAGCGCGCTGCAGAATCGGCACAATGCTGTCGGCCGGGGCGCTGTTGAGCGCCTGTTTCATCCAGGCAACCGAATGTTTGAACCCGAGCAGCGGATCGATCAGCCGCGAAAGCGGCAGCACGTCATAACCCGAGTTGAGTTTGCCGAGCGACAGGCCGCCGGTACAATGGTCGGGCACCACGACCACCAGCGTCTGGCCGTCTTTCCGGGCGAAATCCATCGCCACGCCCACCGCCTTGTCAAAGGCCAGAAACTCGGTGACGACACCGAAGATGTCATTGGCATGGGCGGCATAGTCCACCTTGCTCCCCTCCACCATGAGGAAGAATCCCTCCTTCGAGCGGGACAGCGTTTCAATGGCCTTGGTAGTCATCTCGGCCAGGGACGGCACCTGCTGCGGGTCACGGTCGGCATCGTACGGCATGTCGCCGGACGAAAACAGTCCCCAGATGCGGTCGCCCTGCGCGCTCTTGAGACCGGCCCAGTCGTTCTCGTACAAAGCCACGCCCCGGCTGTCCAGATAGCCGCGCAGTTCATCATTTATATACGATGTGCCGCCGCCGATGACGACGTCTACGTTGTTGTATACAATCTGCCGGGCCAGCAGTTGATAGGCCGAGCGGTTGTAATAGTGCGCCGCGCAGTCAGCCGGCGTAGCGTGCGGGAAATAGCAGGTCACGACCAGGCCTGTCGCCTTGTTCTGCAGGATGCGCGATCCCTCCAGCAACGTAGCCAGCGGCTGGAAGGCACGGGCCGGATCGGTCGGGAAAATATCGTTGACCGGGTCCTGCTCCGGATACATGCTGATGTATTTGGTCCGCGAGAGCTGACCACTCATGTATGTACTGGAAGTCGGCGCCGAATCTCCGATGGGCGCGTTCGACGAATGGGTCTTGACCATGCCGCACAGATACGGGTCGATCTGCAGTTTCTGCTGGCTGTTATCCTGATAAAACTGATACCAGCGCGAGGCACTCAGCACCGCCGGGGCACACCCGTCGGGAATCAGCACGATGACATTCTTGATCTGGGCCGGTTCCGGCTGTTTTTTTGCTTTGGATTTGGCCTGCACCGCGGGGGCGGACACCAGGATGCCGCACAGAAGGCAGACCGCGAAAATGACAAATGATCTTTTCATTTTATTAATTATGGTTCATTATCGGTTTCAATCTTTCCAGACCACCACGCCGGCCGTCTGCAGTTCGGGGGTGCCGATCAGCACCTTGGCCGACGACGGAATGTCCACGGTGTAGGGTTTGTCGGAATAGTTCAGCGCCACGCCGAAGCCGTCGCGGTGTTCGATGGTCACGCCGGCCGGAAGGTCCAGCACCGGAATCCGGAGTTCGCCGTACAGTTTCTGTAGCACTGCCTTCTCGAAGGCGCCTTCCTTGCTGTCCACGCCGACATAGGTCACCGTGCCCTTTCCCAGCTTGTGGTGCAGCACCGCCGGACGACCTTCGTAGAAATCGCCCTTATAGGTGGCCCAGGTCTCGGTGCCGGCATCGGGCGACAGAATCTCGCCCCAGCTCACCCAGTCGTATTCCTTGCCGCCGAAGACAATCTGGTCGGGCGTCGAAGGCTGCAGCAGGTCGAAGAAATCAATCTGGCCGCCCATCAGTTCGAAAATCTTGCCGCCGAACTTCATTTCGAAGAGCTGTCCCTGACGGTCCTTGTGGCCCGTACGGCAGGTCAGCACCAGGTGACCGCCCTGTTCCACATATGCTTTCCATTTGGCGATCAGCGCATCGTCCACCTGCTGGTAAGCCGGGGCGATCATCACCTTGTACGCATTGAAATCCTTGTCCTCCGAAATGAAATCGACCGGCGCGCCGAACGATTTGAGCGCGCTGTAATACTTCAGGATATGGCCCTCGGTGTTCCATTCGGTGGTCTGCTGACCCAGCGCGATGCTCCACGAATTCTCATGGTTGAAAAGGATGGCCGTACGGCGGGCCTCATAGTCGGCCGGCACCTCGGCATGACGGGCGTCATAGGCTTCGCGCAACTGTTTCAGTTCCGAAATATACTGCTGGAACTCCAGGCCGCCCGGCGAAGGCGTCACGCCGTCGGGGCCGATGATGCCGTAATGGTAGAGTTCCGTGCCGTAGAGCGGCTGGCGGAAACGGTAGGTGACCGTGAACTTGCTGCCGCCCGAAAAGACGTGCCACAGGTACATCCTGACCGCACCCGGCAGCGGCTGGGAGTTCAGCGGACCCCAGTTCACCTGTCCGGGCTGCAGTTCCATGACACCGTACGTACCGTTGAAGGGACGGAAGAAGTCGTTCGCCATGGCGATGCGTTCCACCGGTCCCACCCTGTATCCCTTGCGGCCGATGCCGTAATTCTCGCCGTACACCATGTAGCGGGTGTAGGAGCAGAAGTCGAGTTCCTTGCTCTGATTAAGATGGCCGTCGTCGTACGAGGGGATGTAATTGGTCGTGATGAACTGCTGCGGCGAAATATACTTACGGAGCGTCCGGGCCTGCTCGTCCAGGAACGTCGCCGTTTCCTCGGCACAGAAACGCCGGTGGTCGAGCCGCTGGTGGTTGTTCATGAAAAGCTGCGTGCCGCGCGGAATGTTGATCTGGTCGAAACTGCCGTAGATCTGGCTCCAGAACGCCGTGCCCCAGGCTTTGTTCAGGGCATCGATGGTGCCGTAGCGCTTCCGCAGCCACGTCCTGAACCGCTCCTGGGCGTCGTCGTTGAAATCCTGGTCCACCTTCGGCTCATTGTCGAGCTGCCAGCCTATCACGCGCCGGTCGTTGCCGTAACGCTTGGCCAGCGCCTCGATCATTTTCATCGAATACTCCCTGTAGAACGTGCTCGAATACGACGGGTGCTGGCGGGCGCCGTGGTCCCAGCGGGTGCCGTCCTCGCGCAGGATCAGGATTTCGGGATGGGCGCGCGTCAGCCACACCGGCGGCGTGGCCGTCGAGGTGCAGAGGATGACCTTGATGCCATACTTGGCAGCCGTCGCCACAGCCTGGTCGAGCCACTCGAAATCGTAGCGTCCTTCCTCGGGCTCGAGCTGCGCCCAAGCAAACTCGGCGAAATGGGTGATTTCGAACCCCATCTCGGACATCTTTCTGAGGTCGCGGTCCCATTGGGACGGATCCCAGTGCTCGGGATAGTAGTAGGCTCCCACCATGTTGAGGTCGGCTGCCTTGAAGAAACGGGAAGGGTCCTGCGCCCGGAGACCGGTGGCAAACAGGAGCAGCGTGCACCAAAGTGCGCACCATTTTGTTTTCATAGCATTGAAAATAAGTAAAATACACGTCGATCCGCAGAAAAGGAACGACCGATTGACAAAATTACGAAAAAAATTGCATCGAATGTTGGCACAGATGTTGTCTTTTGCACGCCCGCAAAAATATAGACCAAGTTTTCTTGGCTGTTTCGGAATAATGGCGTAGGTTTGCGCCCGAAATACGTTTAGCACATGGAAGTTTACGTATCGAAAAACGACTTGCAGGACGCTCTCAAGGCCGCACGGAAAGCGGGTAAGACCGTAGGTCTGGTGCCTACCATGGGGGCCTTGCACGACGGACACATCTCACTGGTCAGACGGTGCCGTGCCGAAAACGACGTGGTGGTCGTCAGCGTATTCGTCAACCCCACGCAGTTCAACGATCCGAAGGATCTGGAAAGGTATCCCCGGACGCTGGAAGCCGACACCCGGCTGCTGGCCGCTGCCGGCTGCGACATGACCTTCGCGCCGACGGTCGGGGAGATGTATCCCGAAAAGGACACGCGCGTTTTCCGGTTCGGACCGCTGGAACAAGTCATGGAAGGCGTCCGCCGGCCGGGACATTTCAACGGTGTCGCCCAGATTGTCTCGAAACTCTTCGATGCCGTGCAGCCCGACCGGGCCTATTTCGGAGAAAAGGACTTCCAGCAGCTGGCCATTATCCGCAACATGGTCGCCCAGTACAACTACCCCGTCGAGATCGTGCCGTGCCCCATCGTCCGCGAGGCAGACGGACTGGCCATGAGCTCGCGCAACACCCTGCTGAACGCATCCCAACGCGCCGCGGCGCCGCTGATCTACCACACGCTGGCTGCTGCCCGGGCGCTGCAGAACGACATGGGCATCGCCGAGTTGAAAGACTTCGTGACCGCCCAGATCAACCGGTCCTCCGAACTGGAAGTGGAATATTTCGAGATAGTCGGTGCCGAAGACCTGCAACCGGTAACTACCCGGGAGGAGGGCAAGGCCCTGCAGGGCTGCATCGCAGTCCAGGCCGGCGCCATCCGGCTGATCGACAACATCGCCTTTTGAACCCGTTTTCCGGAATTCACAATACAGCAATCATGAATGTTGAGCTTTTAAAATCGAAGATTCACCGGGTGACGGTCACAGAAGCCAACCTCAACTATATGGGCAGCATCACCATTGACGAAGCCTTGACCGAAGCGGCCGGCATCCTGCCCTACGAGCGTGTTTCGGTAGTGGACATCAACAACGGCGAACGGTTCGACACCTATGTCATCATAGGCAAACGCGACTCCGGCGTCATCTGCCTCAACGGTCCCGCCGCGCGCAAAGTCGTGGTTGGCGACATCGTGGTCATCATGGCCTATGCTTCGATGCCGTTGGAAGAGGCGCGCCATTTCGTGCCGGCCCAGGTCTATCCCGACACGGCTACCAACCGGATCATCGAGAAGAAATGACAGTCCGCCGGGCGGGCTGACCCCATACACAGACGCATGGAGCAGCGTTTCCTCAGAATACTGCAATTCACCGGCTGCCTTGCAGCGGGTATTTTGCTTTTGTTCATCGCGTTCCGCGGCATGGACTTGGAGCAGCTGGCAGACCAGTTCCGGCAGGCCGACTACCGGTGGGTATGGCTCTCGCTCGTCTTCGGCGTGTGCAGTCACATTTTCCGGGCCTGCCGCTGGCGGCTGATGTGCAGTCCACTCGGCCATAAGCCGACAGTCTTCCGCACCCTTTGCGCGGTCATGACCGGATACCTCACCAATTTCGCCTTCCCGCGGGCCGGCGAAGTGGCCCGGTGCGCTGTGCTTACCCGGACCGACCGGCTGCCGTTCGAGAAACTGCTCGGCACGGTCGTGGCCGAACGGGCGGTGGATTTGCTGTGCGTACTGCTGATGCTGGCGGCACTGCTGGTCTTCCGCTTCGGATTCTTCGGCGATTTCATCCAACGCGAACTGTTCGCCCCCACCGCACAATACCTTTCCGCGCATGCCACCGTACTGCGGTGGACGGCGGTCGGCCTGGTGCTGCTGACGGCGGCCGTCGTCCTGTTGCTCCGCAAAGGCCGGCACCATTTCGCAGACCGGGTCCGGCACATCCTGCAGGGATTGTGGGAAGGACTGGTTTCCATTTTCCACATGGAACGCCGCGGCGCCTTCGTCGCTTTCACCATACTGCTGTGGATCGCCTATTTCCTGCAGACGTATGTCGTATTCTTCGCCGTGCCGGCCACAGCCGGTCTGTCGCCGGTCGACGGCATCTTCATCCTCGTGATGTGCTCGCTGGGCTTCGTCGTTCCGGTACAGGGCGGCATCGGCGCCTACCACTGGATCGTGTCGCTCTCGCTGATGCTCTACGGCATCGCGCGGGCCGACGGGCTCGTCTATGCCACCATCGCGCACACTTCCGGCTCCCTGCTCACCATCGTCATGGGATTCGCCGCACTCGTGTGCCTCGGCTTCATCCGTAAGAACAAACCCGAACAAGCCTCCTTATCATGAACCACACAGACACCGCCCGTGAGAAAATCGTCACCGACCCGCAGGAAATGCTGTCGCGCATCGCGGCATGGCGCCGGCAGGGTCTGACCGTCGTTTTCACCAACGGCTGCTTCGACATACTCCACGCCGGACACGTCTCCTGTCTCGCACAGGCCGCGGACTTGGGCGACCGCCTCATCGTGGCGCTCAACACCGACGCCTCCGTCCGGCGGCTCAAAGGCCCCTCGCGGCCGGTCAATCCGGAAGGCGCCCGCGCCAGCGTCATCGCCGCACTCGAATCGACCGACATGGTGGTCTTCTTCGACACCCCGACGCCACTGGAAATCCTGCAGCAGATCCGGCCGGACATCCTGGCCAAAGGCGGCGATTACAAGCCGGAGGACATTGTAGGCTACGACCTGCTCCACTCGTACGGCGGACGCGTCGTGACACTGCCTTTCGTCGAAGGCTATTCCACTACGGGCATCATCCGGCGGATGACGGATCAGGAGCTTCAGAAAAAATGAGCCGGTCAACGGCGCATGGAAAAACGGGCAGGCCTTTTTCAGGTTAAGACAGCCAGTCCCCGTTCAGGATAAAAAAAACGGCCGCCCGAAGGACAGCCGTCTGACTTGTAGCGGGGGAAGGATTCGAACCAACGACCTCCGGGTTATGAGCCCGACGAGCTACCACTGCTCTACCCCGCAGTATTTACGGCCACAAAAGTACGGTTTTTTTTTATAAATCCAAATTTAGAAGCTGTTTAAATTTGATCGATGGAATTTGTTATGCAGACAGACGGCTGTTTTTCTGTTGCCCGGACCGGCAAGTTTTGTCTTTGGCTGTAAAAAGCATTGTATAATTGTATAAATTTGCCTTTTTATATTTCCTTGCATGGGCCAGAAGACAACATCCGGACAGAGACGTTTCCTGCACAATCTGCGGGAGAAGATGAGAACCCGGTACCATATTGTCCTTTACCGTGAAGGGGAGACACAGGAAGCGGGACAGTTCCCTGTCACGCTGCGCACGGTGCTGGCCGTGGCCGGCGCGCTCTGCATCCTGCTCGTCGGCGTGGCCATCGCGCTGTCCATGTTCACCCCGCTCAAGGAATGGGCACCCGGATACACCGACCCGACTCTCCGCGAAGAGCTCATATTCAATACTATGCGGCTTGATTCCCTGGAACGGGAGCTGGCTGTGCGCGACCGGTATTTCGCCGTATTGCAGGCCATCACCCGGGGCGAGGACAACGGACGCGACGACAGTCTGAACAGCATCACCCAGTCGGGCCGGATGGATTTCTCCGACAGCCGGGCCTTCGCGCCGTCGGCCGAGGATTCCATCCTGCGGGCGCAGGTCGAGGCGGATGAAATGCTTGTCTTTGAATCAGATCTGCAGCAGGAACGTCAGGATGCCATCGACCTGATGACCTTCATGACGCCAGCGCCGGGCAGCGTGACCGGAAAATTCCTGCCTGAAAACCGGCAGTTCGGACTCCGCATCGAATCCACGTCCAATGCCGTCGTTGCCACGCTGGGCGGCACTGTCACACTGGCCGTCCCAATGGCCACCGACACGTGCATCGTCCAGATACAGCATGACAGCAATTTGATTTCGAGTTATAAAACAACCGGCAGACCGTCCGTCGAAACCGGGTCGCTGGTCGCGGCAGGCGATACCATCCTCCTGGCTGCCGGCCGCGCACCGCACACGCTGCAGTTCGAGCTGTGGTACCGGGGAGTCCCGGTCGATCCGGAAAAATACCTTTTGCTGCCATGAACCGTCCCAAACGCATCGCCATCATCGGGTCCACCGGTTCCATCGGCACCCAGACCCTGCAGGTCGTTTCGGCACACCCGGATTTGCTGACTGCCGAAATCCTGACCGCCGGCAGCAACGCCGACCTGCTCATCCGGCAGGCCGAACAGTACAAGCCCAACGCAGTGGTAATTGCCGACAAGTCCAAGTATGCCGAAGTCAGAGACGCCCTGCAGCATCTGCCCATCAAGGTGTTCGCCGGAGAAGAATCCATCGCACAGATCGTGACGTCCGGCGAGATTGATGCCGTGGTGACGGCCGTCGTGGGATTCGCCGGCCTGCAGTCCACCCTCAACGCTATCAAGGCCCGCAAGCAGATTGCCCTGGCCAACAAGGAGACCCTCGTCGTGGCCGGCCGTCTGGTGACACAACTGGCCGCAGAATACCGCGTGCCCATCCTGCCGGTCGATTCGGAGCATTCCGCCATCTTCCAGTGTCTTGAAGGCGAAGATCCGGATGCCATCGAAAAAATCATCCTGACCGGGTCGGGTGGTCCGTTCCGAACGTTCACGGCCGGACAGATGGCCGGCGTGACCAAGGCGCAGGCCCTGCATCATCCGTCCTGGACCATGGGTGCCAAAATCACCATCGACTCGGCCACCCTCATGAACAAAGGGTTCGAAGTCATCGAGGCCCGGTGGCTTTTCGCCGCCTCCCCGGAACAGGTGGAAGTCGTCATCCATCCGCAGTCGGTCATCCACTCCATGGTACAGTTCCGCGACGGTGCCGTCAAGGCCCAGCTGGGACTGCCCGACATGCGCCTGCCGATCCAATATGCGCTGACCTATCCCGTCCGGCGGTCCATGGACCTGCCGCGGCTCGACTTCTCCGTCTGCCAATCGCTCACTTTCGAACAACCGGACCTGCAGAAGTTCCGGTGTCTGGCACTGGCCTACCGGGCCCTGCGCGAAGGCGGCAACCGGGCCTGTGCGCTCAACGCCGCCAACGAGACGGCCGTCCGGGCGTTTCTCGAAGACCGCATCGCCTTCAACGACATCGCCCGCATCAACGAAACCGTCATGGACAAGGCGGCCTTCGTCGCCGAACCGACGGTGGACGACCTGCTGGCCACGCACCGCGAAGCCGGGCGGATGGCCGGAGAAATGGCCGGCATGGCCGAACACAAATCCATAATTTGAAAAGATTGTCATGGAAGTATTCATCAAGATAGTACAATTCATCCTCAGCCTCTCCCTCCTCATCGTCGTACACGAGTTCGGACATTTTCTGTTTGCACGCCTGTCGGACACGCGCGTGGAGAAGTTCTACATATTCTTCAATCCCAAATTCTCCCTGTTCCGGGCCAAGAAAGTAAACGGGAAGTGGCGCTTTAGATTCCTGGCGCCCAACGTGCCCCCCACCTACGAACCGGACGGGTTCACGACCGATGAAAAAGGCCGCAAGGAGCCGAAATACAAGCCGGTGGATCTGGATACGCTGCCGGAAGACGACTGGCGCCGGTCGCCTGAGAACACGGAGTGGGGCCTCGGATGGATACCGCTCGGCGGCTACTGCAAGATTGCCGGCATGATTGACGAGTCGATGGACAAGGAGGCCATGAAACAGCCGCCCCAGCCATGGGAGTTCCGTGCCAAGAAGGCCGTGCCGCGCCTGCTGATGATGGCGGGCGGGGTGCTGTTCAATTTCCTGCTGGCCCTGCTGCTGTTCGCCATGACGCTTTATGTCTGGGGCGAGCAATACCTGCCGAACAGCGCCGTTCGCTATGGTGTGGTCTGCGACTCCACCGCCCTGCGGGCCGGCCTGCAGAACGGTGACCGGATTCTGTCGATAGACCATAAGCCGGTCGATCATTTCACCCAGATCGTGCCGACCCTGCTGCTGGAAGACGCCAAGACCATCCAGGTGGTACGCGACGGCCGCGAAACGGATATCACGCTGCCCGACAACCTGGTGGCCGATATCCTGCAGCACCAGAATTCCGGCTTCATCTCTCCGAGAATGCCGGCGGTCATCGCCGAATTCATGCCCGGCAGTCCCGCTCAGAAACTGGGTTTGCAGACCGGCGACACCATCGTCAGCATCAGCGGGCAGCGCATTTTCCTCGACCAAATCCGGCCGATACTCGCCGACTCCCTGCACCGGCCGCTGACACTCGGCGTCAAGCGGGGTGCACAATATCTAGAATTCCCCTACACCCCGGACACGACCATCCTGGGGTTCTACAACCAGTCCATATCCGACCTGTTCCAGTTCAACACCACCCGCTACAGCCTGGCCGCATCCATCCCGGCCGGCATCCGGAAAGGCTGGCAGACCGGCGCCGATTACCTCAAGCAACTCAAGCTTATCGTCAAACCGGAAACCAAAGCCTACGAATCGCTCGGCGGATTCATCGCCATCGGCAAGATTTTCCCGGGCATGTGGGACTGGGAGTCGTTCTGGTCGCTCACCGCTTTTCTGTCCATCATCCTGGCCATCATGAACATCCTGCCCATCCCGGCGCTGGACGGCGGCCATATCCTGTTCCTGCTCGTCGAGATTGTCACCGGACGCAAACCCAGCGACAAAGTGCTGGAATACGCCCAGATGGTCGGCATGCTGCTGCTCTTGCTGCTCTTGCTGTACGCCAACGGGAACGACATCGTAAAACTGTTCAGATAACCACTTTATTCTTTGCCTTATGTTCAATTCTATCTTAGCAGGGGTCCTGGGACCCGGACAAATCGTCCTGATTGTCATAGTGGTGCTGCTGCTTTTCGGCGGCCGTAAGATTCCCGAACTGATGCGCGGTCTCGGCGAGGGTGTCAAAGAATTCAAGAAAGCCACCAAAGACGACGCGAAAGAAGACCGGCCGTCCGAAGACAACGAAGCATAGCGGCATGAAAAAGACGCTGAAAACTGTACTGCTCGGGCTGCTCTGCCTGGTGGTGCTGGGCGGTGTCGTGTCGTATCTGTGCCGGGACCGGATTGCTGCGCAGGCCAAAGCCCTTCTGGCAGAATACGTCCACGCCGACGTCAAGATAGGCGGGGTGCGTCTCCACCTGCTGCGGACCTTCCCGGACGCCGGCATCTCGCTGTGCGACGTCACCGTCACGGGCTATGCGCCCTTCACGCAGGACACGCTGCTGGCCTTCCGCGACCTGACCCTGCAGGTCGACCTGAAAAGCCTGCTGCATCCCGAACAGATGACCGTCAAAAGCATCCGGCTGGACCGGCCGCGCATCATGCTGCACGCCACGGCCGACGGACAGAGCAACTGGGACATCTTCAGCGCCGGGAACGAGGCTGCATCCGAAGACGACGATGCAACGCCATCACGTTTCGGACTGAACATCGATCGCCTCACCATGCGCGACGGCCGCATCGGCTACACCGACGACAGCCTCCGGCTGCACGTGGCCCTGCAACCCGCACAGCTCGACCTGAAAGGCCGGCTGTCAGCCGCTCGTTCGCAACTGAACCTGCAGGCCGATCTCGGCGAGGTAACCCTCTGGTACGATGGTAATTGTCTTGTCAACCACGTCCAAACCGCATGGGATGCTTCCATTGACGCGCACCTCGATTCTATGCATTTTATCCTGGAAGACAATGAGATGCGTATCAACGACCTGATCATTGCTCTCGCCGGCACCGCCACCTTGCAGGAAGGCGGCCTGCTGACCGACCTGACCTTCGATGCGCCGTCGGCACAGCTCAAGTCGCTGCTTTCGCTCATTCCCGCCGTTTACATGCAGGATTATGCCTCGCTCCGGACCGACGGCATCCTGCACGCCTCCGGCTCCGTCCGGGGAGTTGCCGATTCCGTCCGCATCCCCGACATCAGCCTGAAACTGCAGGTCGCAGACGGCACTGTCCATTACGAGACCCTTCCTGAAAAAATACAGAATATCCAGCTGGACCTGGACGCCTTCTGCGACGGTGCCGACATGGACCGCTCGACCGTCACGCTGCACCGCGCCGGGTTCTCAATGGCCGGTAATCCGTTCAACGTGAGCGGCGCCGTCAGTACACCCGTATCGAACCTGAACCTGCAGGCCGAAGCCCGGGGGACCGTCCAGCTCGGCACGCTCGACCGGTACATTCCGATAGAGGCCGGCACCGTCCGGGGTACGCTCCGTGCGGACACCCGGCTGCAACTGTACATGAACGACCTGGACGAAGGCCGTTACGAGCGGATTCAATGCAGCGGCACGATGAATCTCGCCGGATTCAGCCTCGCGGCCGACTCGCTGCCGCCGCTGGCCGTACAGCAGGCAGACCTGCAGTTCTCACCGCAGACCGTCAGCCTGCAGACTGCCGGTATCCGACTGGGTAACAGCCGTATAGGCCGATTGGACGGCAGTCTGTCACAGTTCATCCCATACCTCCTCAGCGACGCCGTGCTGCAAGGCACGTTGCAGATGGAGGCTTCCTGCATCGACCTGAACGAATGGATGACCGACGACGCCCAGACCGAAGAGGCCGGCGACTCGGTCGTGCTCGAAACGCCCTTCATTCCGGCGAATGTGGATCTGCGCATCAGTGCCTCGGCCGACACGGTACTGTATGAGAATCTGGTTCTGAAACAGACCAAAGGCGAAGTACGCGTCGCCGACCAATGCGTCATACTGCAGCCCGTCACAACGAAACTGCTGGGCGGTGATTTCACCCTGAACGGCACCTACAACACCCAGGATACGCTGGCACCGGCCTTCGACCTG
>JAFWVY010000014.1 GCA_017523725.1 Bacteroidales bacterium | reverse complement strand
GAACGGCTGGCATAGAAGGCTTTCCAACCGGGGCAGAAGCCGATATGCCAGTGCCAGAAACGCCCGATGAGAGAACGTGGATTCTTGTCGTAGCGGGCCCGCAGCTTGCAGTCTTCGCAGGGATAATGTTTCGTTTCCATTAGCGTGTCAATGATAGATTTATCTTTCAAAAGATGATGAGTTTGCATACAAGCAGAGCGATTGGCCAGCTGCGAAACAGCAGCAAAGTTAGTGCTTTTCCGGGAAAGAAGATTCTCGTCCTGAAAGAATGAAAATCATATCACACAAGAAATTCTTTGAGGGAAGAATCTTAACTTTGCCCTATATTCATGCCGGATGCCGCCACGGCACCGGTCACATGCAATGTCATCATCCAAAAACAACACAGATATGAGCACAAACCCGATGTTCAACATCCAATACGGTCTCTTCGTCGTGACCACAGCGCTGGACGGACGCGACAACGGTTGCATCAGCAACACGGTCGCACAGGTGACGGCCCAGCCGAACCAGATTTCCGTGGCCCTCAACAAGGCCAATTACACCACCGACATGATCCGACAGTCGGGCCGTTTCACGGTATCCATCCTGAGCGAGGCTGCCGGATTCGACCTCTTTACGCATTTCGGTTTCCAGTCGGGCCGGACCGTTGACAAGTTCGCCGGTTTCGCCGACTGCCGCCGGACGCAGAACGGCACCCTGGCGGTGACACGCGGCACCAACGCGTTCATTTCGGCCGAGGTGCAGCAGACCGTCGATCTCGGCACGCACCTGCTGTTCATCGGGCTGGTCACGGAAGCAGAGACCCTCTCCGACACGCCGTCGGCCACCTACAATTACTATCAGGCGCACATCAAGCCCAAACCGGCCGCACCGGCTCAGGAAAAAACCGGCAAGACCGTCTGGCGCTGCACCATATGCGGTTACGAATACGAAGGTGAAGAACTGCCGGCTGATTTCATCTGCCCCATCTGCAAGCACCCCGCCTCCGATTTCGAGAAGGTGGTCGTATAGGTCAATATACCAGCGTTTTAAGAAACCGCTTCCGTTCGTCCGGGACCCTGAAACTTTCGCGGGCCTTACGGATGCTTTGGTTGTGTATCCACCGGGTGAGCCGGTGGTCCGACAGATACGGCAGCGTGGCCTCGTAGTCGGCGGCCAGCGCCGTGGCAAAAAGCCAGGCCACGGCCATCCGGATGTAGTACGGATTGTCATCGCTGAAACGCCGGGCAGCCACCGCATGCAGGGTGCGACCGAGCAGATTGCCCGAAAGGAAATGCGCCAGCGACAGTACGACGGCGGTACGGGCCACGAATTCGTCCGAAGAAGTCATCAATTTGCATATATACCTCCATACCAAATCCTTGCATTCTTTTTCAATCCATTTGGCATTGCAGCAGAACGTGTCGCAGATAGCCCAGTTGTCGATAGACGGCAGGAACTGTCCGACCAGCTGCAACCGTTCCTGCAAGGGCATTCTGGCATAGTCGAGCACCAGTCCCCATATCATTCTTTCTTCGTGGGACAGCCCCTCCGCACCGGTCAGAGGACGGGCCGATGCCCACTGCGCAAGCTGGACACGGAAATCGTCTTTGGCGACGGCTTTGGCCACCTGCTTCATCTCCGGCGTATGCATGCCCAGGATGCGTGTGCCCGCAGGCGCTGAGAGAATGGCGATATGTCCGTGCCGGTAACGTTCGTCCGAAAGGAAACGCTCCGGCACAAAAGTCTTAAGATAAGTTTCGTCAATCATGGTAAGACGGTTTTACAGGAAACAAATATAGGGTGTGCATCAACATGCGGCGCTCACTCTGTGAACTCTTCTTCGTCATCCGGTTCCACGAAAACCTCCGGCAACGCCTCCTCCTCCAGCGGCGCCTGCCGGTCGGGGTCGTTGCGCAGGGCGCTTGTACGCGCTGTGTCGCCGATGGCGTCCTCATACCCGGTCAGGGCCGCGAACGGAGCGAACTGCGCCGCCCGGGCCTCCAGCGGCATCTGCGGGTGCACGGCCGACACATGGTGCGGCAAATGGATAATGTCGCTGTAATCGTCGTTCATGCCTTGTGTCCTCCTATCTGTTGGTTGCGCGAAGCGGCCGTCGCACCTTCCTCGAAATTAAGTCCTTTCAGCAGCGCATTCTTGCCGAAGCGCCGCTTGATGGCGAGCGTCGTCTCCTGCAGGCGCCGCTCTTTTTCGCGCGCCTTCTGCGTTTCCTGCAACCGCTGCTCCTCTTCCTCCCCGGCGAACAAGTCGAGTTGACGCGGCACCGGCTGAGCCGCCAAAGAGGCCTCGTCCACCACATGATTGACCGTAAGATTAATACGTCTGATGAACAGGCCGGGATGCACGATGCGGTCGTAAAGCGCCGTCACCGCTGCCGAGATTTCCACCGAAGACGAAGTCCATCCGCCCAGGCTCGCCGTCCCATGGGCCGGTTTCGGCACCGGACGGCCATAATAGTCGGTCACCACCGCGCCCCGGTAACGGTCGCGGCGGGCCGGGTCAGCCAGACTCTCCGTATCATAGCCGATATGCAGCACCAGCTGGTCGGTCACCATGCGCCGCGCCACCAGGTCGAGCGCCGCGGCATCGGCCATCTCGCGCACCACTACCCGCGCCTTCCGCACATCGTACGGTTCCTGCAACACCTGTCCGCTGCTGAACGAATTCGACTTCGGCCGGTAGGCTTTCACCATCGCCATGGTACACGGTTCCCATCCCCAGGCATGGTCGATGAGCAGCTCCGCATTCACGCCGAAAAGCCGGTAGAACAGCCCTTCGTGCTGCAACGACATCCGGGCGATCTTGCCCATCGTGTCGAGTCCGTACGGTGCCAGCGCCGCCGCCACGCCGTGTCCGACCCGCCAGAATGCCGTAAGCGGCCGATGGTTCCAGAGCTGCTGCCGGTACGTCATCTCGTCGAGCTCGGCGATACGCACCCCGTCGCGGTCGGCCGGCATATGCTTGGCCACGATGTCCATGGCTATCTTCGCCAGATACAGATTGGTACCGATGCCGGCCGTCGCCGTGATGCCCGTCCGGCGGAGCACGTCGCGGATCATCTTCATGGCCAGGTCGTGCGCCGTGGCATGGTATATCCGGAGATATTCCGTCACATCCATGAACACCTCGTCGATGCTGTACACATGGATATCCTCGGGCGCAACATACTTCAGATACGTCTCATAGACCTGCGTGCTCACCTCGATGTAATGCGCCATGCGCGGTGTGGCTGCGATATAGTCGAGCTCCAGTCCGGGATGCGACTTCAGGGCCGTATCGTCCGACGACTTGCCCGTGAATTTCCGGCCCGGTGCCTGGCTGCGGCGGGCACGGTTCACCTCGCGTACCCGCTGCACCACCTCGAACAGCCTCGCCCGGCCGCCGATGCCATAGGCCTTGAGCGACGGCGAGACGGCCAGGCAGATGGTCTTTTCCGTCCGGCTCACATCGGCCACCACCAGATGCGTCGTCAGCGGATCCAACCCGCGGTCGACACATTCCACCGACGCATAGAACGATTTGAGGTCGATGGCAAGATATGTCCGACCTTCCTGATTGACAGGCTGTTTCTCAGATGTGTCCATTGCGGCAGAGATTCATCGGCGACAGCCGGACCGCCCCAAAGGCACTCCGGCATCATGGCTCAAAGTTAATAGAAAAGGCCGCACACCATCGTCAGATAGGCCGGCAGTTTTCCCTGCGCGCCCCAGAGAATTTCCAAGCCGAGCAGTTCCCGCGCCGTACGTCCCACATCGAAGCCGTATGCCTCGAGCGACGGACGGACCTTGTCGGGATGCAGGCAGGGCTCTCCCGACTTCCGCCGGCAGGGTGCGCCGCCACAATAGGGACATGAGCCGGCAAAGCCCAGGGCATAACCGCCCAGCCGGCGCTCCTCCTCCAGCAGGTCGCGGTTCAATTCGGCGAGAGCCGGCGACATCAACGCTTCCACCGCATCGAGGGGCAGTCCGTCCGCCGCCGGAACCAGCTTCTCCCCTACAATCCGTACCGTCCGGTAAGGTGCCAGCACCTCGAGCGGCGACACATCGAACGGTGGACAGCCATGGCGGGCCCCGAAATTACCGCACTGCCAGCAGAGCGCCAGAAAGCGTTCCTCCTGCCGGAAACGGGCGATGTATTCATCCGCCGCCATCTCGGCCGAGAAACGTTCCGAGGTGTACGACAAATCGTATGGAACCGGTGTGTTACGCAATGTTGCCATGCTTCCTGATAAAATACACGATACACCCGGCAGAATACCCGGTGACCTTCGCATAGGGTTTTACCGCAACAAAGATACACATAGGTTTCGGTACGCCGCGATTACCTCACGCCTTTCCGACGCAACATTTTTCAGTTAAACCGACAAGGCTTTTTACCCATTTTCGGGGATTGAGCAACGATTCAAACAGCCGCACTTTTGTGTCAGCAAAAAAGCTTCGCGATGGAGAAGCACTTATACAAACACTTAATTTCAGTAAAAATGAGGAAGTTTTTATTCTCGCTGGCAGCGGCACTCCTGCTAATCCCCATGTTTACATCCTGTTCTGATGACGACAAGGACGAAGGCATCAGGTTCGATGAACAGACCTACAGTGCATGGAGCAAAGTGGTATTCGGCTACGGCATCATGTTCGACGCCGGAGAAACGCTCCAGGTTTCCCAGAATCAGATAACCTTTCATTCCGGCACATGGGGCGACGGTCTCTTTACGGTCGGCGAGTTCCGGCAGAACGAAGACGGCAGTTTCAGCCTGACCGGCACTGGCACCGTCTCCATCGATGGCCACAATGGCAAAAAGGACTATGACGCCACCGTAAGCGGCCAGATCAGCCAGAACTCACAGACCTTCACCATCACTCTGCCGACGGTCATGGGCGGCACGGTGCTCCATGTAACCGCCGGAGATATTCCCGCCGCAGCGGCCGTCGATGGCACCTATACGGGAGGCACCTATGTCAGCGCCGCCTACTTCCAGAAGCAATACGCCACCCAAGGCGAAAAAACAACCGTCAAAGCCAATGACGCACTCGATGCCGTCTCCGTCAGCTATACTTCTGCCACATGGGGAGAATTTACCTTTGAGCATGTGAATGTTTCGCTTGACGAAGATGGCTCCTACACACTCACAGGCGAAGGCAAGACACTCATGCCAGGCATGGGCGGCGGTGCGCCCAAGGAATACGCGGCCAACTGCAATGGAAACATATCTGGCAAGACCCTCACAGCCTCTTTCTCTGTCCCGGGCGTCATGGGCGGCACCACCGTCTATTTCAATGCGGACGACTTCGATGAAGTGTTTGCTGCCGCACAGACAGAAGAATAAAAAGAGGAAATGAACAAATTATGGCTTTTGCTGGGAATGGTCTCACTGATGGGATCGTTCCCGGCTTGTGATGTACTGAAAGATGTGTACGACGACCCGGCCGTGGAACAAAAGGAGGGGCAGTACTACATCGATGCTACCGACTACGCCCGCTGGGGCTATATCAATCTGCACACCCAGCCGCCCACCATCACGGCCTCTGTCATCAGCCTTGAAGACTTCTCCGAAACAGGGGTTCCCGGGACGTGGGACATCGCACACCATCGCTACGATGTGAAAACCAACGGTGCCGCCGTGATGATGACGCCCTATCATTCCATCCAAGAGTTGGAAGCCGCAGGACTGCCCGCAGAAGGCAAATGGGTGGAGGACGAGGCAAGCGAACAATGCATCACCGTCGATATGTCGCACATGATGGAGGGATATCTCGTCTATGCGCCCGGACATAAAAACCTGGAGCTGGGCAAGTGGATGGAGGTTGACACCCACAGCATGCCACCCGCCTACACCATGCACGACAATGTCATGCTCCTGCGGCTGAAGGACGGCACTTATGCCGCCATTCAGCTCGTCAATTTCATGAGTACCGATAAGTATCAGACAAAAGGCTGTATGACAGTAAATTACAAATACCCTATGTTTGACTGACCGCCGAAAGAACAAATAACCGAAGTGTTGAAAAATTTACACATATTATGTTTAGCCGGTCTGTGCACCTGCGGCTCCGCATACGCCGTGGACACCGCTGCCGACACAGATTTAAGGAGCAAGGACCCGCTGGGACTCGAAACCGTCGTCATTACAGCCACACGCACCCCGAAAGTCCTCAAGAACATCCCGGTGGTCACCCGGGTCATCACCGCCGAGGACATTCAGAATGTGGACGCCACCAATATAAAAGATATGCTGCAGCAGGAACTGCCCGGCCTTGAGTTTACCTACTCGATGGGTCAGCAAGTGCTCAACATGGGCGGTTACGACGGCAACAACATTCTTTTCCTTGTCGATGGCGAACGCATGGCGGGCGAGTCGATGGACAATGTCGATTTCTCACGGCTGAACCTTGCCGGCATCGAACGCATCGAGATTGTGAAGGGGGCTGCCTCTACCCTCTATGGCTCGTCGGCCATGGGAGGTGTCATCAACATCATCACACGCACGTCTTCCGACACATGGGACGTTCATGTGAACAGCCGCTATGAAGGAGCCACCAAAGAATGGCGGCACGGAGCCAGTGCAGATTTCAACGCCGGTAAATTCAATTCGCAGACCACCTTCCAAATGACCGATGCAGAGGCATTGGACCTGGGTGAAGGTTCTCCGCTCCCCACCTACGGCGGAAAGTCGTACAATGCCAGGGAACGCCTCATCTGGCAGGCGTCCGGGAACCTGAAACTGACAGGACGCATCGGTTATTTCTTCCGCGAACGGGAATCCGGCACGGTAAGCCACGAACGTTACCGCGACGTCAGTGACGGCCTCAAAGCCAATTGGCGCATCAACCCCAAGCAAGACCTCGAAGTGGCCTATAGTTTTGACCAATATGACAAATCGGATTTCAACCTGCTCGTTCACAAGGACATCCGCGATTATTCCAATCGACAGCATATCGGCCGCGCACTTTATAACCTGCATCTTCCGACGCAGCAGCTGCAGTTCACTGCAGGCGCCGACTACATGAACGACTACTTGATGACCTATCAGTTCTCCGATGAGCACAAGAGTCGTTCCCAGAACAGCTACGATATCTTCATGCAGTGGGACTACACCCCTTCCGGACATTGGGAGATGATCGGCGGTGTCCGCTATGATTATTTTTCGGCAGCCGCCAAAGGCATGCCGACATGGAAACTGGCCGGCATGTACAAGGTGGGAAAACACCAGATCCGTGCATCCTACGCTTCGGGGTTCCGGGCACCGTCGCTGAAGGAAATGTACATGGATTTCTTCATGGGCGGCATTTTCATGATTTACGGCAACCCGGAGCTGAAATGTGAGAAAAATCACAACATCTCTCTTTCGTGGACCGACTACGGATCCTTGAGCACCAACCTGAAATACTGCCTCATGGCCACTGGCTTCTACAATATCTTCCGCAATTACATCACAACCGCCACCATACAGCGTGACGGCAAATCAGGACAGATGTACACCAACATCGCCAATCAGCGTATTACGGGAGCAGAGGCCAGCGCACAACTCCACCATCACAACGGGCTGGGAGCCAAAATCTCTTACGCCCTCACCAGGAACATCGTGGACAAAGGACAGCCGGACCTCACCGCCGCGCGCCCGCATTCGCTCACATGGCGCATAGATTACGACCGCCAGCTGACCAGGAACTACGGACTCTATGCTGCCTTGTCTGGCCGTTTTCTCTCTGCCGTCAACGTAACGGAATACACCTCCACGCAATTGGACGCTATGACCAAGACCCACTACGAAGGTTACGCCATCTGGAAATTCAGTCTCTCGCAGCGGCTTGCCAAAGGCATCATCCTCAACTGCGCGGTGGACAACATCTTCGACTATAAACCCGGCACCTACTATGCCAACTCACCCGCGACGCTTGGAAGGACACTGACCGCCGGACTTTCTGTCAACCTCAACAAAATCTGATGAAGAAGTGAAACCGAAAAGAAAATACATATACCCGGGCATTCTGGCCGTCATGTTACTTACGGCCTTTACCGCTTTCTGGCGTACCATGTGCAGCCGAACCGACGTGGCCTTTGTCAACTATCAGGTCATCACGTTGGGCGAAATATCGAAAGCGAACGACAATCATTTCATCCGTCTGCACGAAGCCTTGATCGAAGATATCGGCCAGTGGTCCGGCTACGATGTGGTACTCATCAACGGCATGGGACTCCGCATCACCGAGGAGCAACGCGCCAGCATTCAGGAACTCGCCGACAAAGGGCTGAAAATATTGACCACCGCCGCCACCAATCCTGCCAACAACATTGTCAGCATATACGACCGGGATGCCGACACACTGAAACAATATCTCGCCGCAGGTGGAAGGAAGAACTACCGGAATTTCCTCAACTATCTGCGTAACAAGGTAGATGGAAAGATTTTCTTCCTGAATGAGGTGGGCCCTGTCGAAGAAAGCGAAGCACAACTCCTCTACCATCCGAATCTGAAAGACAGCGAGGCCGAGGAGCATTATTTCACCTGTATCGGAGACTACAACCGGTATCTCGAGGCAAACGGTCTGATGAAGGACGGAGCGTCACGCATCCTCGTCACCGGCATGATGGGCGATGCCACCGACTTGATTGGGCGTCTGGAAGCAACAGGCAACGTGGTGTATGCCACCAGAGACCTCGCCACACTCATCAAGACGCAGGCCATCGACAGCATCGGTCCTGCCGCCATCATCAACATGGCGCACGGACGCCTCGGCGACTATGCCGTAGAATATCTGAAAAAACAGAACATACCCCTGTTCTCCACCGTCAATGTGAACCGCATGACCGCAGACTGGGAAGCCGACAAACAAGGCATGCAGGGAGGGTTCTTCTCACAAAGCATCGTCACGCCCGAAATCGACGGCATGATTCGCCCGTCCGTGCTCTTTGCCATCCGCGAAGGCAAGGATGGACTGCCCGAAGCCTACACCATCCCGGAACGCCTGCAGACGTTTGCAGATGCCGTCAACAGGCACATCCGCCTGAAACGCATGGCCAACAAAGACAAGAAGGT
This sequence comes from Bacteroidales bacterium, assembly GCA_017523725.1. GTDB lineage: Bacteria > Bacteroidota > Bacteroidia > Bacteroidales > UBA4181 > JAFWVY01. Next base: position 63,016 of record JAFWVY010000014.1, on the reverse strand, counting down.
GGCCATTGTCTATTTCAAGGGACCGGGCTCCAATGCACTTACAGCATCAGGGCTTGAAGTGGTGCCGTCGCTCTATAATCTGTTGGTCAAGATGCGCGAAGCGGGATACGACGTACAGGGTCTTCCGGCTTCGCCCGACGAACTGGCCGGACTGATTCAGCGGTCGGGCAGCGTATTCGGCACCTACGCCGAGGGAGCGCAGGCAAAATTCCTGCGCGAAGGTCATCCGCAGATTGTCAGCAGACACGACTTTGACGCATGGACAGATACATGTTTCACGGCCAAGATGCAGGAAGACATGCGGCAGGTGAACGGCGACTTCCCCGGACGCTACCTGGCAAACGATGCAGAAAGTCTCGGACTTCCCGTCATTCAACTGGGGCACATTGCCCTCATGCCCCAGATGCCGGCAGGTACGGGCGGCGACACTTTCAAAATGATACATGGTACGGAAAGTGCCCCGCCATACCCATACATCGCACAGTATCTGTGGATTCAGCACGGGTTCAAAGCCGATGCCCTCATCCACTTCGGCACCCATGGTTCTCTGGAATACACACCAGGAAAGCAGGCGGCTCTCTCGCAAGACTGCTGGAGCGACCGTCTCATCGGAACATTGCCCCATTTCTACCTCTACACCATCGGCAACGTGGGCGAAGGCATGATAGCCAAACGCCGCTCCTATGCCTCGCTGGTGTCCTACCTCACACCACCGTTCATGGAAAGCAACCTGCGCACACTCTACGGCAGGCTGAGCGATGCCATAGAGACTTACAACAAAGCCCCCGGCGACAACACCTCCCTGGCGGTCAAAGCCATCACCATTGACATGGGCATTCATCGTGAACTGCGTCTTGATTCCATCAAGGATACACCTTACCCGGAGGAAGTCATCTCACGTATCGAAGCCTTTGCCGAAGAGTTGATGAACGAAAAGATCACCAGCAAGTTCTATACATTAGGGATACCGTACGAAATGGAGCGGATCAACTCCTCTGTCTATGCCATGGCGACCGAACCGATTGCCTACAGCCTTCTCGCACTCGACAAGATGCTGAACCGGGCGGCCAGCGATACAGAGAAACACCAGAGCCTCTTCACGGCACGCTATCTCAACCCGGCCAAAGAACTGGTTGACATGCTCCTGAACCGCCATGACGACGTAACAGATGCCGAAGTGTGCCGGATAGCCCGCCTGAGCGATGCCGACCTCCGGCGTGCCGCCCATATCGATTCTGTCCTGGCCGCTCCCCAACAGATGATGGGCACGATGATGAGCATGGCCGGCGAGATGCCTGGCGCCAAGCAGCAACCATCGACAACGCCTCAGGACCAGACAACGGAAAATCCATCGGCACAAAGCAGGAACAGGATGCGCGAAGCAGCAAAGAGGATGGATCCCGAAAAAGCATTGGCCATCGCCAAGATGATGGGAGCCTCGCCCGAACAGCTGAAGAAGATGAAGGAAAGCATGACGAATGAAAAAAACGACAGCACGCCCGACACCCATGCCGAAAGCAAGATGGCGAACATGTCTCCCGCCATGCAAGACATGATGGACAAGGTGGCAGAGGCCGGCATGCTGACAAGAGAAGAAAAGGAGTTCTCCCGTACGGTTCTTGAAGTGGCACGAACCATCCATAACGTAAAAAACTACAAAACGGCATTGCTTACATCGCCTGCCATTGAAATGGCAAGCATGTTGAACGCACTGGACGGCGGCTATACGGTACCTTCGCCCGGCGGCGATGTCATCAGTAACCCGAATGCCATACCGACCGGCCGGAACCTTTACGGAATCAACCCGGAAACCTGCCCGACAGAACAAGCCTGGGAAAAAGGCAGGGAACTGGCTGAAAACACCATCCGCCTCTATCGCGAACGACATGGCGACAGCATTCCGCACAAGGTGGCCTACACCCTGTGGTCAAGCGAATTCATAGAAACCGAAGGGGCCACCATTGCCCAGTGCCTCTATATGCTGGGCATAGAACCCATCCGCGATGCATTCGGCAGGGTAACAGACCTCCGTCTCATCCCCTCGGAAGAACTGGGTCGTCCGCGCATCGACGTTGTGGTACAGACATCCGGGCAGTTGCGCGACCTGGCCGCCTCACGTCTGTTTCTCATCTCACGTGCGGTAGAGATGGCCGCCCAGGCCAGGGAGGACATCTATCCGAACAGAGTGGCAGAAAGCGTGAAAGAAGCCGAACGTGAGCTGGTGGACAAGGGGCTGTCGCCCAAGGATGCCAGAGAAGTGAGTACCTACCGCGTGTTCGGCGGTGTGAACGGCAACTACGGCACAGGCATTCAGGGCATGACCATGGCGAGCGACCGCTGGGAGACAACCTCCGAGCTGGCCGGAGTCTATCTGAACAACATGGGAGCCTTTTACGGCAAGGAAGAAGCATGGGAGGACGTGAGGCAACATGCTTTCGAGGCGGCACTGACCCATACCGACGCCGTCGTCCAGCCACGCCAGTCGAACACATGGGGCGCCCTTTCGCTCGACCATGTGTACGAGTTCATGGGCGGCATGAACCTGACCGTACGCCATGTGACGGGCAAGGACCCGGATGCCTATCTCTCCGACTACCGCAACCGCAACCGCGTGAAAATGCAGGAGATAAAAGAAGCCATCGGCGTGGAGAGCCGTACGACACTTTTCAACCCCGCCTATATCAGAGAAAAAATGCAGGGCGGCGCAGGCGACGCGAACGTGTTTGCCGAGCTGGTGCAGAACACCTTTGGCTGGAACGTAATGAAACCCGAAGCCATCGACAACGAGATGTGGGACGGCATTTACAACACCTATGTCAAAGACCAGTTCAACCTGAACACCCGCGCATTCTTCGAAGACAAAAATCCCGCCGCCTTGCAGGAAGTGACGGCTGTGATGCTGGAGTCGGCCCGCAAAGGCTACTGGGAAGCTTCGGAAAGCCAACTGCGTGAAACCGCAAATCTTCATACGGATTTGGTAACCAAGTATGGCGCCAGCGGTTCCCAGATGGTAAGCGACAATCAGAAATTGCAGAACTATATCGCCGACCGGGTGGACGATGCCACGGCAAAGGCATATAAGCAGCAAATCAGCGAATTGCGCGAAGAGAAAGTAAGCAATAACGAGGGCCGGGTGCTGAAAAAAGAAACGTTGAACACAACCGGAGAGACGACCACAGGGGTGAGCGACATCGTTGTGACAGGCATCGTAGTGGTCTTCATCGCGCTGATGGCCTGGTTGATCCGGCATCGCCGGCAGTCCGCACGCAGTACCGATAACGATACAGACTGAGACATTGGAAACCGTTGCATTGGTCATGATTCTGCTGGTTTGCTTCAATTTTGTACTGAAGCAGACTTTTCAAAAGGCATGGATGGTTTATGCCTTTTCAGCGATGTGCGCCCTGTTCGTCGCCTTCACCTGGCCATGGGCCAGCGAGCAAAGCAAGTCGCAGCTGCAGGACTGGCTGAACAATCCGCCCTTGATGCTTGACGTCGCCGTTGTGCTGAGCATCGAGATTGTCGTCCAGATGGCATACAGCATCATGGCGGCCCGGTTGATGGACGCAGTGGCCGTCAGACGACGCACATTGCTGATATATAAAATACTGCGCTGGTTCCCCGGGCTGCTCATCTTCCCCGTTCTGCTCCACCTCGAAACCAGGTGCATGTTCTGGCTGACGGGCGTAGCGTTCGCCACCATCGCCCGCGGTCTTGCCGTGATTGTCCTGCTGGCTGTTCCCGCCCTGGTACAGAGTCTCAAATGGCTCATTCCCGAAAAAGAACTGCGTCTGGAAATGTTCTTCCTCTCCAACACCCTTATGGCCGTACTGGGCGTCATCGCCACCGTAAACGGCCGGACAGCGGTGGCCGGCGTCTCCGAAGTAAACTGGAGCGCACTCCTCGGCCTCACAGGCCTGGTAATCCTGGGTACCACCGCCGGATTTGCCGTCTATCGGACAAAGACCACCCATGCAATGGACAAATGCGCGAAAAACATAAAAAAACAACAACCATAAGATATGCATTACATCTCAGACATCCTCTACTGGATTTCGACAGGGCTGCTTGTGCCCGTCATTGTACTTCTCATCCTCCTCTTTGGACGCGCCCTGCTGCTCATCGGCAGTTTCTTCGGGCAGTACCTCGCAGTACATAAAACCAATGCAGTGTTGCAAAAGGAGTTGGAGGCCCTCGACAAGGACAGCATCGCCACACTGACAGAAAGGTTGCCCATACGGCAGAAATCGCTTATAATCGACTATATCCGCCGCATGCTGGTACACAAGGACAGCGAAGCGCACCTGCAGAAAATACTCTCCGATTTCGAGACAGCATCCGCCGCCGACCTGGCCACAAGCAGGACGCTGGCAAAGATGGGGCCGATCCTGGGCCTGATGGGCACCCTCATCCCGATGGGGCCGGCGCTTGTGGGACTCTCGACCGGCGACATCGCCTCCATGGCGTACAACATGCAGGTCGCCTTTGCGACCACCGTCGTAGGTCTCTTCTCAGCTGCCGTCGGGTTTATCACGGGCCAGGCGAAAGCGCGCTGGTATCACCGTGACAGCGCAAGCCTCCAGTTCCTGGCCGACTTGCTCACCAGTCCAGAGCCCGGGCGATAATCATTAAACCGACCGCAATATGCTGAAAAGAAAGAATATATCTCCATTAAGAATTGCAGAAGACGACGATCCGATGTCCGTGGTCGGCAACCTCTTCGATGTGGCGATGGTGTTTGCCGTCGCCCTGATGGTGGCACTCGTCGCCCGGTACAACATGACCGAGATGTTTTCGCAGGAAGACTTCACGATGGTGAAGAACCCCGGCAAGGAGAACATGGAAATCATTACAAAAGAAGGACAAAGAATCAGCCGCTACACGCCCGGCGAAGACCAGTCGCGCTCAGCCGGTGCCAAAGGCCGGCGCGTGGGTGTGGCCTACGAGCTGGAGAACGGCGAAATAATCTATGTGCCGGAATAAGGAGCCGTAAAAAAAATCTATTTTTGCTATCCCATGGGTACCGTCCTTTACCCGGACGGTCGTTATAATCAGTCGGATATGCGAAAAAGAATATTGTTGACGTGCGTTGTTTCAGCGGCCCTGCTGGTGCTGCAAGCTCTGACTGCGGCCTGTTCCGCACGGCAGGACAAGGCATTCGCAGCGGTCATAGAACAATGGCAGCAGGAGAATGCCGCCCGGTGGGAGGCCAACATGGCATCGCTGACGGTGTCGGACGGTACCCTGACCATGAAATTCTCCTACACGGTCTTCGGGGACAAGCCCGATGACGGCCGGAGCCTCTATATCTCGATGCACGGCGGGGGCAACACGGCCGCCAGTGTCAACGACAGCCAGTGGGAGAACCAGAAACGCCTGTACAAGCCCGACGAGGGCGTGTATGTATGTCCGCGAGCGCCCTGGAACGACTGGGACATGTGGTTCAAACCGCCCATGGACCGACTCCTGGAGGAACTTATACAGACCCTGGCATACACGCTGGATGTCAATCCCGACAAGGTATATCTCATGGGTTACTCGGCCGGCGGCGACGGCGTGTGGCGGCTGGCTCCGCGGCTGGCCGACCATTTTGCCGCAGCCTCGATGATGGCAGGCCATCCTGGCGATGTAGGGCTTTTGAATGTGCGGAACCTGCCGTTCACAATCTGGGTTGGCGGCGACGACGCGGCCTACAACCGCAACCGCGAAGTGGCCCTGCGCGGCCGGGAACTGGATTCACTGAGCCGGTCCGATCCGGAGGGTTACATTCATGAGACACATGTCCTCGAAGGATATCCCCACTGGATGGATCTCAAAGATGCCGCCGCAGTGCCCTGGATGGCGCAGTTCAGGCGCAATCCCTATCCCGAAAAGATCGTATGGCGTCAGGAAGAGGTCCTGAGAGATGCCTTCTACTGGATTGAAGTGCCACACGCGCAGGCCCGGCGGGGCATGACCGTCATCGCCAGCCGGAACGGCAACGTCATAGATATCGCCCGATGCGATTATCCCGAAATCACGATATGCCTGAACCGCAAAATGATCGATATGTCAAAAAAAGTGACGGTAAGATATCAGGGGCGCGAACTCTTCAGAGGCAAGCTGAAACCCAGCGCGGCAACTGCACGTCAGACTCTTGTGGACCGCGGAGATCCGGCCTACATGTTCGAGAGCAGAATCCGGCTGGAGGTGGAGTAGATGGGGGGGAAGACTTCGCAAAGGAATCGGGGATTGCTAGTTCTGGTACTCCCGCACCAGTTCGTCTACAATGTAGTTGTCCCCGTATAGGTAAAGACCTGTTTTCTCGTCATGGAAACGGCGACAGGTATTGCTCTTATAGAAAATATCCAGTGCATCCGTCAAGGAAATATGGAAACGTTCCGACATTTTGACCACGATACAACCAATCCGATTCCAACGGATGATATTGCGGACTTTTCTATGTTCGTCTGCGCTCATAAAGCTATCACCTCCTTGAAAAAAAGATACTTGTCAATGACCTCCTGATTCAAGATGCATATCTGATTATTGGGCTGATGTTCGGAAAGACGGGAGAGCGCCGTTTCTTCATCCATCAAGCCAAGCGAGAACAAATTAACAGTATCAATGACACGGTCATTGGCGATGCCGCCTTCAATAATGTCGTACACGGCCCAAGGTTTCATTCCATTTCTGCTACTGACGATGAAATGAAGCCAAGATCTGTCGTATGCAGGGAAAAGCAGATAGCGATATTCCTTGAATGCTGATTCCCTGTCAAACTCATAGACATTCAACACACCGGATTCTTTGCGAGAATCAGCCTGACGTGCAGCCCACTCTTCGGCCTGTTCCTGCAAATCCGTCAAATAAAAACCCTGACCGAAATCCAAATTCGGCCTTCCGAAGTCGCAGATTGGATGTTCGACCTGCACTGTCGCCCCATGATACAGAATCATTGTTGTGCCTCCCATCGCTTTAAGGTGTCGATTATCCCTGCACTCACATTCTCACGGCTCTCCGTATGCAGCACATCATAATGCGGGATAATGTAGTTGTCAATCATCCCTACCGCCTTCATACGCTTGTAAACCGTCATATAATCCAATCCAAGCTTATCCGCAACATCTTCGATGCAAGATGCCACGAAGCCCATCAGGATTTCCTGGTCTGTGCGTTGAATCAGCATGCTCATAACAATGCAAAGATAGGGAATTCTTTTACTCAGATCTTAGGAATCCATATTTAATCCCACATCTTGTGAGCAGTTCCATCATTGATGGGAAAGATTATGCGCATTAATAAATTTCGTTCAAAGGTTCCAGACTGACAGATTAAAAAGCGATTCAACTTTCTTTTCTACCTTATCTGGCAAGAGAGAAAAAAAATCCAGCCCTGTGGCTTCCTCAACCTCATCCACAGTTTTAACGTATGCTGTGAGAGGCTTATGTCCAGATTCGTTTCTCATAATAAAGCCGATAGATTCATAACCACCGTCGGTCTTGATCAAGAGAACCTTATAGAAAGCGTCCGGGATAATAATCTGATGTGACCCCAGTCGTCCATACAAATTCTCACCTATAATTGGACCACATACTATGTAAACAGAGCCGTATTGTTGCGCATAAATACGGCATAACTCCTCAAGTGTACGCCAATCTCCTCCATTCAAATTCCGATTCTGCGGGCAAATATTTGAAAAATAAAAACTCTCACACATCATCTGGTCATCCAATTTCATGTCACCAGCGGGAGCCATATGACCGCGATCCCATCCAGAGTTCCTATAATCTTCATTGTCCCCTTGAATCCCTTGTATATCCGGATCGGAAACGAAATGACGACCTCTTGGAGCCGTTCCGGCTACTTCTTCTGCAGTTAATTCATATGCGACCCATTCTGGAATACGGGCATTATCATCAAATACAAGTTCAAACCCTTTATGCACAACATGTTGTTTAAAGGAAGTTTCTTCATAGAGAGGAATCTCGATTTTTTCTGTATGCGCTCGAGTCTTTGTTTGTGCAAAAACACTCCCTGCTGCTAAATAGATCAGTGCAAAAGCAAACAACAATACTCCACCAACCTGAATATGACGCTTAATGTGCATTGCGCAAAAATACAAATTAGACAGAACAATCAGTAAATGATACGACTTATTATTTTACGAAAAAAAAAAACTATTTTTGCGAATCAGAGGGAGAGAGAGAAGAGAAATAGAGAGACTACAACACTTTATTAGCGAATGAGGAAGTTAAGCGAACGCGCCTTTGCCATAATGGCTGTCTGCGAAGAAACCAAGCGGTATTTTGGTATCACCGTGGATGAAGATGGATGGGACCAATACCGTTTCATGTGGGCTTTCAAGATAGACAAAGACAAAGGGAAGAAGGAAGGATATGACACCAAAACTGTAACCGGTTCGGTTACGTTGGATGATGAGTATCCGGGATGCCCTTATTGTGGTGAGAAGCGTTTTTATATCTGCCAGTGTGGCAAGATTGTATGTTATCACGGCCAGTCAAGGGTCACCTGTCCAAATTGTGGGCAGTCCGGTACGCTTGAGAGGGTCGAAAAGATTGATTTGAAAGGTGGAGGCTATTAATAGATTGAAGTTATGTTAGAACTGAAATCTGGAGAAAGAGTTAACCTGGCAAATGCTGGTTATGTCACTATCATCAAGGAACTTGGCCGTGGCGGTCAGGGTATCGTCTATCTAGTTGACCTCAATGGCGAGCAGAAAGCACTGAAATGGTATCTCAATCCGCCCGGAGAGGCATTTTACAAGAACCTCCTCAACAATATCAGGACTGGCGCTCCGTCAGAGGCATTCCTTTGGCCCGAGTATGTTACCGCTCGTCAGAAAGGCAGTTATGGCTATGTCATGGCGTTGAGGCCTAAGAATTATTACGAGTTTGGTAATTTTCTCCTTGCCAAGGTGACATTCAAGTCCTTTACCGCGATGTTGGCTGCTGCGATGAAGATCTGCAATGGCTTTATGATGCTTCACCGTTTCGGGTACAGTTATCAGGACCTCAATGATGGGAACTTCTTCATTGATCCTTACACAGGTGATGTCCTTATTTGCGATAACGATAATGTAATGCCTGAAGGAGAACGCTCAGGAATCCTGGGAAAGGCTCGCTATATGGCACCGGAGATTGTCGGGGGCAAAATGCCCAACAAGTATAGTGACCGCTTCTCTCTTTCGGTTATTCTCTTCATGCTGTTTTATGCCAACCATCCCTTTGAAGGAGCCAAAGTAGTCTCTTGTCCTTGCATGACAGAATCCTTTGAGAAGAAGTTTTACGGAAGCGAGGCTACCTTCATATTTGACCCCAATGACCGGACCAACCGCCCAGTCAGAGGAATTCACCAGAACGTGATTAAGCGCTGGGGTGTATTTCCGGCCAAACTCAGGGAGGTCTTTACGGAACAATTCAGCCAAGAAAAGTTAATGAATCCCCAGACACGTCTGATTGAGTCCCAGTGGGAGAAAGTGATTGCCGGGATTAGGGACGAATTGGTTGTATGCCCGCATTGCAAGGAAGAAACCTTTGTTGAGATTGAGGGACCTGTGCACAAGTGCATTAACTGCGGAAAGAATATAGATGTGTCGAAGTATCTCCTCATGGGAACAAGGAAACAGATTCTGACCAAGGGGACCAAACTGTACATTGATCACGACAATATTCCCGATTGCCAGGTGGTAGAGAATACCAATGATGGGAAACTCCTCATCAAGAACATCTCTCCAGAAGCTTGGACTGTTGAAACTCCGAGCGGGAAAGTGAAATCGGTCAATCCAAATGAGTTCTGCCCGGTCAAGAATGGGCTGGTAATCTCATTTGTAGGTGGGAATAAAGGACAAATAGTTGAAGAATAAACAATTAAACGTTAATATTATGGGACTTTTGGATGATGTTGTAAGCGTACCTCGCAGAACGATGACGCTTTTCTTCATGATTGACACCTCGGGCAGTATGATGGGGAATAAGATTGGGGCTGTGAACGATGCCGTTGTCAATGTTCTTCCGATGTTGGAAGAAATTTCTCAAACCAATCCGGATGCCGAAATCAAAGTGGCCGCTTTGGAATTCTCCAATGGTTGTAACTGGCTTTACAGTGAACCCAAGCTGGCCTCTGAATTTGTCTGGCAGGATGTTCAGGCCAGCGGACTGACTTCTCTGGGCGCTGCTTGCGAGGAACTGAGTTCCAAGCTTTCCCGTAGTGGGTACATGCAGGCCGCCAGCGGTTCCTATGCCCCGGCAATCATTCTCCTATCCGACGGTGGCCCCACCGACAATTTCCAGGCAGGCCTTGCAAAGCTCAAAGGGAACAACTGGTTCAAGGCAGCAATTAAAGTAGCCATCGCTATTGGCGAAGATGCGGATAAGTCCGTTCTGGAACAGTTTACCGGCTCAAATGAGGCTGTTTTCACCGTACACAATATTGATGCGCTAAAGCAGATTATCCGTATTGTTGCCGTGACTTCTTCCCAGATTGGCAGCAAGAGCAGTTCTGCCGGTGATGCCACCAAACAGGAGCAGGTCGTTGAGGAGATCAAAGATGCCATACAGGATATCAATGGCGCAGAAGTCGCCACATCCGTTGACACTTCCACCTACGACGATTGGGACTAAACAAAGCGCCAGATAGACAATAGATAATCTCCAAGGTTTATGGGAATTGAGAACAATATTCGCACATTCTTTAATCTGGATGCGATGAACAGTTTCTCGACTTTTTGTCAGGGAGAAAGCCATATCTTGATAGATAAGGTTTGCCAAGACTATGCCTTGGACGAGAGTAAAAAAGGCGTTTCCATTGCAATCGTCTGCGACGGACACGGCGGTGAACGCTATTTCAGGAGTGATGTCGGAGCCAAGTTTGCGGCCGAGGTGTCCTTGAAGCAAATTAAATCGCTGCTGAAGGACTTTGGCTCGATAGCAAAGATTCTTGAGACATCTGATTTCACCCAGGTTGAAGCGCTTACGACACAAAGGGCGAAGGGTAATCTTGATAAGGAGACGGAGGTGGATAAATGTTTCCGTCAACTCTTCAAGTCCATCATTGCATGTTGGCATATAGCCATTGAAGGACACGCTGCCAATAATCCTTTGACCGAACAGGAGCTTGCTACCGTTCCGGAGAAATATACCTCCGTATTCCTTGACAATCTGGAGAAGACATACGGCTGTACGCTGATGGCGGTCATAGCCTCACAGAAGTATTGGTTTGCCTTTCACATTGGAGATGGGAAATGTATTTCGTTCGATACCGATGGCGCCTGGATGGAGCCAATCCCATGGGACGATAAGTGTTTCCTAAACAAAACCACATCGCTATGTGATTCTGACGCCATTGATGAATTCCGATATTGCTATGGTGGCAGGGCCTCTCGTCCTACAGCCATATTCCTTGGTTCGGATGGCATAGACGACTCCTTTGGGGAAACGGAGAACATGGTCAACTTCTATGTCCAGATAGCGAAGATGCTCGGTTCCGGCAAAGATGGCCGGGAAGACGCCCTTCAATCCCTCAATGAAGACCTTCCAAGATTAAGTAAGATTGGGAGCAAAGATGATATGTCAGTCGCCGCCATCTTTGATTTCAATGAACTTCAAAACGCGCGTGCAAAGCTGCTGCAGTGGCAAATCGATCGTATCGACACCAAACTTAACATTGCCTATAGTAAAAGGAATGCACTTATTGAGAAAAAGGATCGCTTGGATTCAGTCAAGGATAATAGCCAACAGAACACGATAGAATATAGTTATATTCTGACGGATCTTCAGAGGGCCGAACAGAGCATTGCAGTTTTGGAAAAACAGTTGAGTAAATTGAAGGAGGAATTGATTTGAGCGATCTCGCGCTACATACCACGATTCGGCAGGTTTTAGAAAAGCATGGTCAGGAGATTCTTTCTGACCTTCGGTTGGTGTACATCCTATCGGACTATGGAGCTTTTGATAAACTGTCGAATGATCACGCGATATCGAAAGACCTTCAGATAGGCGGATATGGTCAGCTATTGCTTGATTGCCTGAGCAGCAAGGATGCGGATTGGCAATCAAAGACAGGGGGGTTCATCAATGATTTTTTCACGACCCATGACAATTATGACAGTGCAGAAGTCATTTACATATGCGATGCTATTGCCTATGGATTAGGGATGTTGCCTGAGTCATCCATCCGCAAGAGCGGAGGAGTGCCCCAACCGTCTTCAACCTCGGTGTCTATTGACTATGCTGCAGAACTCCAAAAGCTACAAAATGAATACCTTGCCCTGCTGAAGTCATCGATAGTAGTTCCCAGCGGCAATCTGTTCAAGAAGCCATCTGGATATTACCCGATTGATGCACAGAACAAGTTATATCTCTTAGAAAAAAAGATTTGGATGCTGGGACAAGAATTGGGACATGATCTTACTTCTTGGTGCGCGAATGAGAAGCAAAAAGTACTAGCCAAATACACCTTCCCTATAGCTTCCCAACGCTGGGGATTGCTGTTTGTCATTGTCGCACCAACCATTGCCATTATCATCATAGTGGTAAATCTTATTTCCTCCCAAAGTGCCAAAGATGAGACGAATGCCTTCATTAAGAATATTTCATATGCCGACAGCCTATCGCAAGCGAATGATTATATAGCTGCTATTGACGTTTATAAACTAGCCGGCACATCATACACAAAATCCTATAAGAAAGTCAAATACAAAAGAATCGCAGAAACAAGAGCACGAGAGGCATCAGCGAGTCTTGTCTATGATTTCTTGAACAAGGTCCAACCTCTTTACGATAACAAGGATTTTTATGAAGCTCTAAAACTTTTGAATTCGATGCCTAAAGACGTGGATTTATCCTTTGATGAAACGTTATCAAAGAGGCTTACAGCAATGAAAACAGACCTTGCAGCAAAGTGCGAGATACTTCTTTCTGTCGAAATGGATGATATTGTGAAAAATATCTCTGAAAGCAAAGGTAAACCATCAAACGTAATCCTTAATCGAATCGATTACCTATTGACCATATTCCCCTCCAACTATTGGCTGAATTTTATTAAGAATAAATCTACCGCACAATGAACGACAAATCAAAACATATTCTAAGATCCCTTTTGCTTACCGCTGCAGCTTCCTTCTTACATCATGGAGCATCTGCAGCTGAGAATTTGGAAACGGATATTCCTGATTCTCTGCTACCAGAAAACGGCGACAAGTTCATTAAGGGACTTGTTAACCGTTCTTTTAAGAATGTTCTCACCATCCGAAAGAATGGTGAAATTGATTTACTCGCTGCCCACCAGTCGCATCGTTCACATAGTTCACATTCATCTCACCGCTCCTCCAGTGGCAGCGGAAGTCATTACTCACATAGTTCTCATATTTCCAGTTCATACAGTAGTGGCAGCTCTTCTACAACACAATCATCTTTATATTCTACACCAACACCCAAAAAGACAATTGCAAATTATGAGTTAGGTGACAGGACACTCAAGAAAGGTCTATATGGACACGATATGGAAGAACTCATCACGCTTCTTGAAAACAATCTATATCTCAGGAAGGGTATTGCCAAAAAGCAAAGTGGGTACTGGCTATATAACGATGATGTGAAATCTGCTGTGGAGCGTTTCCAAACGGATGCTTCCCTTCCGGTTAATGGAGAGGCCGACTCCAAGACAGCTTCCAGCCTTAAGTCCTGGTCAAAATATAAAACCACAGTCCAGTTAGGTGTCCGTGAACTTGCCTTATCCGAAAACGGTTTTGATGTTGATGAACTCGTCCGCCTCCTTACGGCGGCTGGATTTGCTCCTGATTCATCCAAGCTCTCAAAGAGTGGCAATCATTATGTTTTCACCGCCGACATAAAGCGTGCATTGGAGTTATTCCAGGCTTATAATAACCTGACTGTAACAGGCACTACCGATATCGCTACCGTAAATAAACTGAAAGCATTGGCCAAATGATAGTCAGAATAGACAAAAAGATATACTCAGATTCGTGCATCAGCAAGAGTGTTTATGCCCTTGCCGATAAATATACGATTCTCCGTAGTGTCGATGGACAGAATGAGATTTTGGACGTGCAGTCTGTTGGACTCGGAGCCGAAACGGAGGAATCGGCCAGAAGGGATATCATCAACACACTCAATGACTTCAAGTTGCGTTGTACCATTGAGGAGGAGACAAAGGACATCAGGACTGTTATTTACGCCAAAGCCTTTGCCGATTACACTGAATCAAGCGAGTAAATCACCAGATGTATAACCTGCTCCCATTCAACTTCTCCCGCATCTCGGGCAAGGAAGTCCTCGTCAATGAGGCTGGTGATATGCTCATATCTCCGGAAGGAACCGTGGAGCAGATTGTTTCGAGGACCTTGCCCAAGAACGACCTGTACAAATCTCTGGTGTCCAATTTTTTCATCTATGAGGGCGAATACCCGCCCTTATTGGATATTTACGCCGAAAAACTTAGGGAGAAGAAGCGTTTTCTGGATAACTTCACAGGGCTGCACATTTTTGTACTGACCCTTTGCTGCAATCAGAATTGTGTTTATTGCCAGGCATCAAGTCAGGATGAGCACATGTCGGGGTGTACGATGTCGAAGGAATCGATGAAGCGTTCTGTGGATTTGATGTTTTCATCTCCTTCTCCCTATCTGACAATGGAGTTTCAGGGGGGCGAACCTTCGTTGGTCCCAGATCTGCTTGAATATGGAATGTCCTATGCGACAAGCCTAAATCAAAAACAGAAGCGCCAATTGAAGTTCGTTCTATGTACCAATTGTGTGAATCTGACGGACCGCGTCCTGGCTTTGTGCAAGGAATATGATGTATTGATTTCCACTTCTTTGGACGGCCCATCATTCCTTCATAACCAGAATCGGGGTAAGGTTGACAGCTATGAAAGAGTCGTGGCGGGCATTGAGAAAGCGCGGTCGTTACTGGGGAAAGAAAAAGTTTCAGCGTTGATGACCACCTCAAACGAAGGGCTTAATTATTCCATTGAGATTGTGGATGAGTACGTTAAACTGGGTTTCCAGAGTATTTTCCTTCGAGCACTGAATCCCTATGGTTTGGCTACGGACTCCGTTAATTGGGAAGAGTACACCCAGCGCTTCATTATGTTCTATAAAAAAGCTTTCGAGCGGATATTGGAGATTAACAAGGCTGGGACCTTGTTCATGGAAGACTTCGCGGCCATTGTGCTTCGCAAAATGCTGACGCCCTACAGTACCGGGTTCGTTGATTTGCAGTCTCCGGCAGGCATCATCAATTCCGTCCTGGTCTATAACTATGATGGCTATGTATATGCCTCGGATGAGTCACGCATGCTGGCGGAGTTCAAGGATTACACCTTCCGGCTTGGTTCTGTCAATGACAACTATCAGGATATTGTATACGGTGCCAAAGTCCGTGATATAGCAAATGTCTGGTGCAACGAATGCCTGGCGGGCTGTGCCGACTGCGGGATTCGTGTATACTGTGGGGCAGATCCTGTGAGGAATTACTCAACACAGAAAGATGCCTATGGCTATCGTCCGGCTTCGCTGTTATGCAAAAAATACAAGGCTATTATAGAGTATCTCATATCTCTCATCATCGAAAGAGAGAATGAAGTCCTTCCTATATTTAAGAGATGGCTGGTATGAGGAGAAAGTTCGACATAAATTCCAATGACAATACGCTGTTCGTAACGGAACAGTGTAATAATCATTGTATTATGTGCTGCCAGCCGCCAAAGCGAAAAGATGATATAGGCCGATTGTTCATTGAGAATATGCGTTTGATACGCACGGCTCCCAAGGGACTGAAGGTTCTTGGAATCTCCGGAGGGGAACCTACTTTGCTGGGCGACAAACTCTTTGAATTGCTGGCAGAGATCCGACACTCCCTGCCGGATACCGGTATACATCTGTTGAGCAATGGCCGGGCTTTTGCCAACCGTGATTTTGCACATCGCTTAAAAAACATAGCGGGGGACAAAGTCTGTGTTGGAATCCCTTTCCATTCAGATTATCCTGGGGACCATGATATGATTGCCGGAGCTAAGGGAGCATATGAGGAGACTATGCTTGGACTTTACACCCTTGCCAGCGAAGGAATTGAAATAGAGTTGAGAATAGTCCTGAACCGCCTCAACTATTTCAGGCTTCCGCTGATGAGCGAGTTTATAAGCAAGAATCTTCCTTTCGTGCATTGGGTCGCTTTCATGGGGATGGAGAAGACTGGGTTGGCGGTGCGGAATCTGAACAAGATTTGGATAGAACCCCGGGAATACATTCCGGAACTGACGGAAGCTGTGCAGCGTCTGTACGATTGGGACATAGATACCGCTATCTATAATATACCATTGTGCCTCCTTCCTAAAGCGTATCATCAGTTCGCAGAACAAAGCATTTCTGATTGGAAAGTGAAGTATCAACCGTGTTGTGGGGATTGCGCTTTAAGGGAGAAATGTTGCGGTTCTTTTGCCACGTCGTCCGAGCCGTATTTGGGACTTAAACCATTTGCCTATGGGGACTTGTAAGTATTGCGGAAAGAGCACCGGGCTCTTCTCGAACAAACACGCCGAATGTGAGGACAAACACAACGATGGTTTGTCATCCCTGTCGCGTTGCATCGATGATTACTTCGGCTCCAAGATTGCTTTTGCTGTCTTGAAGTCTGAGATAGAGACGCTTCGGATTCAGAATTTTGTGACGGATGCCGACGTTGTTGCTGCCGCCCAGACCAGCATACAAGCCTTGTCTTCTACCATGAAACGGCAAAATGCCGCAAACCTCTATCAGCATATAAAAGAGTTTGTTACAAATATCGACCTTCGCTATGATGCGTTGAATAGCACCCATATTCTGGACAACTTGGGCGAGAAGTTCGTACGCTACCATTTGGTTTCCTACTTTGCAGCAGGAACCCCAATCCAAAAGGTCAAGCAGTTGTCAGAGCGCATCGCTAATGAATTTCATCTAACCTCTCAGCAGATAGAGCATACGCACATGGATGTGCTGGATAAGGCCGCTGAAAATTTCCTTAAGGATGGAATCATAACGGATAATGAGCAGCACCAGGTGGATGAATATGTCCAGTATTTCAGTGTGCCCATCAATCAACTCCCGGCGCAATATCAGAATTCTCAGATTGAGAAATTGGTCCAAGCAGCCATATTGAAGGATATACAACGCGGTTCGATGCCTGCTAATCCTTTGCCGGTCCCTGTTATTCTGGGACGCAACGAATCCGCTCTATGGATATATGGCAACGTGACATATTATCAGGAGAAGGTGGAGAAAGAATTTGTGGGACGGCATGGCGGATTCAGCTTCAAAGTAATGAAAGGTGTCTATTACCGAACCGGGCAGTCCCGTGGTAATCCTGTTGAGCATAGTTATATGGATAAGGTCGGGATTGGCCAGCTGATTATCACCAACCAGAATATTATTTTCCACTCCCAGACCAAGAGCGTCAAGATCCCCTTCAAGAAGATTGTGGGATTGGTGCCATATTCTGACGGAATTGAAGTCCAGAAAGACGGGGCCACTTCGAAGAGGATTGTTTTCCAAGGATTGGATTGCTGGTTCATCATGAATCTATTATCACAAATAAGCATATAGAAGATGGGGAAATATTTCATTAAACGTAGTGCAAAGTACGAAATAGGCCCATTACAAGATTCTTTTTCATTTAATTATGGAAAGGCAACTGTTCGCCTGGAACCTGATGGCACATACAGGTTATTTGTAAATGGATCTGAAAATTCAGAGTATGTGAATAGCGCTCGTCGGGCATATCAGTATATGCAAACGGTTCAGGAGCTATCTATGAAAATGAAAGATGCCTATGACCAGCAGACGTTTAATTATACTCATCTTCACGATTGGCTGGCACCATCAATGTCAAGAAGGTCTCTCGAAAACACCCTTGACAAACTGGTCCTGAAAAAATACACCAATAAGCCATTTGCTGTTCATCAACCTTCAGAGGTCAAGATTCGCGCCGAACTGGAATATGAGGCCAGACAGCTGTTTTTTAGGATCTTTGGTGAGAATAAAAAGCAAATAGATGAATATGTTGAAAACCATTTGCAGGAAGCCTTGAATCGGCGGATCAAGACCTGGCAGGAGCTATCAGACTACCATGATGCTATTCAATCACAAAATGCTGAAAAACAAAATCTCATGTACTACAAAGAATATATAGAAAAAAAGGAAAAAATCGAGAATATGCTCAATGGTCCATCTCGTTTTGTTGACGCAGAAGTCCGGAAAAAAATGAATGAGATACAGCTTCCATTCGATATTGAATTGGACTATACATATTCGAGGCAGAGCCAGTTACTAGATATTGAAGTGGAAATCCCTTCCCAGATATTGGCACGATTCCAGAAAGCATCTCTGCTTTCAACCGGGAAAGTATCTATTAAAAATAAGACAGCAAAGGAGCGAGAAGATGATTTCAAACTCTGCATCTATGGATTACCGTTCTATTTGGCCAGCAAATTCTTCGATGTCTCGGCAAATATTGAGAAGATAGCGATCACGATATGGGAAATGGGCAAAAAGAGTGGTTACATCTGGGTGGAATTTCCAAGAGCAGAATTCAACGACTTTGTAAAGAAACATCAGCAGTTTTATCCAGTGTACTACATTGAACACATGTGGCATGGTAAAACATTGAATTCGATAAAATCATAATCGACCAAATGAGAAAGAAGATATTCGATATCATAGAAAAGTCTAAGAAGGGAAATGGAATTAGCCTCACCTATGACATTCTGATGGTCATTGCAATTACAGCAAGCATCATCCCGTTAATGTTCGTGGAAGTCAATATGACGTTTCGTATTATCGAACGAATAACGGTAACCTTCTTTATCATAGATTACCTACTACGCTGGTTCACTGCGGATTATCGTCTAGAAAAGAAAGGGTGGTCATTTGTCATTTATCCGTTCACGGGCTGGGCTCTCGTTGATATTCTTTCCATTCTTCCGGGTCTCAATATTCTGGGGAAAGGTTTCAAGATATTCCGTACCACCCGTCTGATGCGAATTATGAGGCTTTTCAAGTTCATCCGCTATACTGACAAGATTCAGGTACTGGGAAAGGTGATTCGTAAAGAGAAGGGAGTCCTGCTGACAGTATTAGGTATTGCCGTTTTCTACGTATTCCTCACGGCGTTGATAATGTTCAATGCTGAACCGCATGTTAATCCAGAAACAGGCGCAACGACTTTTGAAGATTTCTTCGATGCGCTTTACTGGGCCACAGTTACACTGACCACCGTCGGATATGGGGACATGATTCCTGTAACAGACATTGGGCGCTTGGTAAGTATGCTTTCCTCGTTGTTTGGAGTGGCCATCATTGCACTGCCGTCCGGTGTGATTACAGCCAGTTATCTGGAAGAGCTTAGGGCCGAAAAAGCAAAGAAAGAGGATCCGGACAGTAAGGAATGATTGTCAACAACTCGCTGATTTACAATGAGTCATACGATTAAATTATCTCAATCCTCTTGGCTATCACTGGTAATAATAGTGATGGTAATGTTTCCTCTTTCATCATGTGTCAATAAAAGAGAGATTGAACAAAAGCATCAGTATACTCTAAAGATTTCTCTATTCAGCGATCGTTTAGGAAGCTCCGATGGAGGTCCTAAAATCATTGAAGAGTATTCTGATTCAGCCGCATTTGTCCGCGCTAACGAGTATTACGAGCGGTATAAGGAAATAATGCGTAAACTTAATATTGAAACTGCTGATAAATCATATGATCTCTCACTTTATGCCGATGGTTTTGACTTAACAGATGAAAACGGGAAACAAATATTTTTCCCGGAGTTGGAGTTATTGGAATTCAAAAACAGGCGTGAAGGGAACCTAATGGAACAGAATATTGCCTATGAAGGAGCTTCCTTCGGGATGTCTCCAGAAGAAGTTATGTCATTACCTCACTTTAAGTCATTCATATTTTTAAAGGAGTCAAACTCCATCGTTAACAATCATGAATTGATAAAAAGTGCAGTGTATCAGAGTAGCACTTATAAGGTTGAATTATGTTTTGATGACCGGAACAAGCTTATGCGAGTTGTATTCCAAGAGGAGGGAAAAATATTTAATAGTGCTTCTCAATTTCCCAAAGGAAGTCTGGATTATACAGAAAATCAGATTCGCAACTTTAGAGACGCTTGTCAAAAAAAATATGGTCCTCCGCTGTATAAACACGCAATAGATTATCCACCAGAAAACACACACGGAAATACTTGGGCCTACATTTGGCAGATCGGATTAAAAAAAATTTCAGTCGGTGCGTACATCCAATCAAACCTGTACCATTTCTACGCTGAGATTAGTCAGGAATAATGTTTTTTTAACACAACAAACAACCAGTCCACCATCTACATAGTCCGACTAAACCTGATGTTCAAAAAACGGATAGTGTCCCCAAAAACGAATACAATATAATTTCCCAAGATTTTCAATTTGCCCCCCCGCCCCTGCTGACTCCACAAAAAATTAAAGGAAACTACGGCTATTTCAAAAATTAGCCGTATATTTGTCACGAATTAGAAATAATTATGGCGGGATTTTATCAAGACCTCTCCCAAAACGGAGGAACGATACGGACGCGCGAACTCCGCGAGCCGAGGGCTTACTATGGCATCAATAAGGAGATCAAAGCCGGCAATGTCATAAGAATAAAGAATGGCGTGTATATTCTCCCGGAAGAACTCGCCACTGCGATGATTGACGTTGAAAGGATTATCCCCGGAGGCGTGGTTTGTATGTATTCCGCATGGGATTATTACGGACTGACAACGCAAATCCCCAATGGCTTCTATATCGCCATTGAAAAGCACAGAAAAGTCACGGTCCCCGAAGAATTCGGGATCGTCCTCTGTTACTGGGAAAAAAAATATTACACGGCGGGCGTTGAAGAGGCTGAAATCGCGAATCATAAAGTCAAGATATTCTGCATCGAGAAAAGTGTCTGCGATGCAGTGAAATTCCGGAACAAAATCGGCACGGAAGTGGCCGTTGAAATCCTCAGGAACTACCTCAAACGCAAAGACCGCAACATCTCTCTTCTTATGGATTACGCGAAACAGATGAAAGTGCTTTCGACCATGAGGCTTTATCTCGAAATGGGGCTGAACCAATGAGCACTCCCCGCACATACTCCTTTCCCGACGCCAAGAACATTGTCGTCTGCGGAGACATTCACGGCGAATTCAACGCCATGATACACAAGCTGTGCATTCAATATCAAATGACGGATACCCTGCTCATTGTTGCAGGAGACTGTGGTTTCGGATTCGATAGACCGGGGTATTATGACTATGTGTTCAACCGCAATTCCTCAAGACTGGGCAAGGCAAACAATTGGGTCGTGATGCTCCGGGGCAACCACGACAATCCGGCGTTTTTTCAGGAAGAGCGTATTCGTCACAGCCGATTTCGCTGCATTCCGGATTACAGTGTCATCCAAGCTTGCGGGCACAATATCCTATGCGTAGGCGGTGCTGTCAGCATAGACCGGGCTTACCGGAAGAAGCACGATGCCATGCATTCACACGCCGGTGCAGCATCATATTGGACGGATGAGATGCCCGTTTACGACGAAGCGGTACTTAATAATATCAGTAAGGCACTCAAGATTGATTCCGTTGTCACACATACGGCTCCTTCTTCTTGCGAGCTGACCTCCAAAGACGGTTTGTCATACTGGACCGCTTTTGATCCGGATATTCCTGCTGATTGCGATAAAGAGCGCAAGATAATGGACCGGATTCTCGCATATCTCAAGTCTGCGGGGCATCCTGTGTCTCACTGGTATTACGGCCATTTCCACCAGAGCTGGCAATCTGAGATCGATGGCATTCTGTTCTCCATGCTGGACATCATGGAGTTCAAGGAAATTCGATGAATATGCCTGTTCCCCTATAAGTTATTAAACGCAAAGCCAAGTCTGGGTTTATCCCTCCTTCCCCCCCTCAAAAAATTTTTTCCATTTTTTTTATTTCCCTACACCACTAAGAAGATTTTTTATATTTTTGCAGCATGAAACAAATACACATACAGGCTTTGTTCTTTTTTTGGTGGCGGCTGACTGATACCTCCGGACAGTGCCTTGCATAGTGTATTGTTATTAGACAAGAATTCACAAACATTGCAAATATTGAAACTGCCCGGAACCTCCGGGCAGTTTTTTTTACTTACATTTTAAACAAGAAAAAATGAGACAGAAAAAATTTATCCTCCAGGACAGTGAAATGCCGAAGGCATGGTTCAACATCCAGGCCGTCATGCCGAACAAGCCCCTGCCGATTCTGCATCCGGGCACGAAACAGCCGCTCAAACCCGAAGACCTGTACCCGATCTTCTGCGAAGAATGTTCCCGTCAGGAACTGGACCGGGAACACGAATGGATTCCCATCCCGGAACCGGTGCGCGAACAGTACGCCTCGTACCGCTGCACGCCGCTGGTACGCGCCTACGACCTTGAGCAGGCTCTCGGCACTCCGGCCCACATTTATTAGAAGAACGAAAGTGTCTCCCCGGCCGGTTCGCACAAACTGAATTCCGCGCTCGCGCAGGCATACTATGCCAAGGAGCAGGGCATCACCAACATCACGACGGAGACCGGCGCAGGCCAGTGGGGCGGCGCCCTCTCATATGCGGCCAAGAAGTTCGGCATCGAATGTGCCGTGTACATGGTCAAGGCCAGCTATAACCAGAAACCGTACCGCCGGTCTATCATGCAGACGTTCGGCGCGGCCATCACCCCCTCCCCGTCAATGTCCACCCGCGCCGGCAAGGATATCCTGACGGTCAACCCCAACGACCAGGGCTCCCTGGGATGCGCCATCTCCGAAGCCATCGAACTGGCCGTCTCGACGCCGAACTGCAAGTACACCCTCGGTTCCGTGCTCAACCATGTGTGCCTCCACCAGACCATCATCGGTCTCGAAGCTGAAAAGCAGATGGCCCTGGCCGGTGAATATCCCGACATCGTCATCGCCTGCTTCGGCGGCGGCTCGAACTTCAGCGGCATCGCCTATCCGTTCATGCGCCACAATATCCAGGAAGGAAAGAAAACCCGCTTCATTGCGGCGGAACCGGCCTCCTGCCCGAAACTTACGCGCGGCAAGTTCGAATACGACTTCGGCGACGAGGCGGGTCTGACGCCGTTGCTGCCGATGTACACCATCGGCCACACGTTCAAGCCGGCCACCATCCACGCCGGCGGTCTGCGTTACCATGGTGCGGGCGTCATCATGTCGCAGCTCATGAAGGACGGCTTTATGGAAGCCGTAGATTTCGACCAGACCGAGACTTTCAAGGCGGGTGTGCTCTTCGCGCGCTCCGAAGGCATCATTCCGGCGCCGGAATCCTGCCACGCTATCGCGGCAACAATCCAGGAGGCGCTGAAGTGCAAGGAAACCGGCGAAGCCAAGACGATTCTCTTCAACCTGTCCGGCCACGGTTTCGTGGATATGGCAGCCTACGACCAGTATTTCTCGGGCGAGATGACGAACTACCGTCCCACGGATGAAGAACTTGCCAAATACATCGCCAGCGCCGATGCGCTGAACAAATAAAAACCGGAACCATGATCTGGAATACGAATAAAGAGACGATGGGCCGCGACGAGATGCGCGCCCTGCAGGGCAAGCGACTGCACAAGATTGTCAAATACGTCTATCACAATGTGCCGTTCTACCGCAACAAGCTGCAGGAAATGGACATCACGCCCGACGACATCCAGTCGATAGACGACATCGTCAAACTGCCGTTCACCACCAAACAGGACCTGCGGGACAACTATCCTTTCGGACTGCAGGCCGCACCCCAGAGCGAAATCGTACGCACGCACGCCTCCTCGGGCACCACAGGCAAGCCGACTATCGTGGGTTACACACGCAAGGACCTGGAGGTATGGAGCGAGTGCATGACGCGCTGTCTGGCTGCCTATGGCGTCACCCGGGATGACACGTTCTCGGTGGCCTACGGATACGGCCTGTTCACCGGCGGACTCGGCGTACACTATGGCGTCGAGAACCTCGGTGCGGCGGTGGTGCCGACTTCTACCGGCAACACGGAAAAGCACATCAGGCTGATTACTGACCTTGGGATCACGGGTATCGCCTGCACACCGTCGTATGCGCTGCATCTGGCCGAAACCATGGAGAAGATGGGTGTGAAGAAATCGGACATCAAGCTCAAGTCGGGGGCGTTCGGCGCTGAGCCGTGGACCGAGAACATGCGTCACGAAATCGAGTCGCGTCTCGGTCTGAAAGCATATAACCTGTACGGCCTGAGCGAAATCATGGGCCCGTGCGTAAGCTATGAATGCGACTGCCAGAACGGCTCCCACATCAACGAAGACCATTTCTTCCCGGAAATCATCGACCCCGTCACGCTGCAACCGCTGCCCAACGGCGAAACTGGCGAACTGGTGTTCACCACGCTCACCAAGGAAGGCATGCCGCTGCTGCGCTACCGTACGCGTGACCTCTGTTCGCTCGACAGTACGCCGTGTGCCTGCGGCCGGACCAACGTGCGCATGGGCCGTGTCCTCGGACGCAGCGACGACATGCTGATTATCAGAGGTATCAACGTATTCCCGTCGCAGGTCGAAAGCGTACTGCTGAGCATCGCGGAATGCGCACCGTACTACCGCATCGTCGTGGACCGCGTGAACAATCTGGATACGCTGACCGTGCAAGTGGAGATCCGCCAGGAATTCTTCTCGCAGGGCTTCGATACGCTCCATCCCATCACCGCCCTCGAGAAGAAGGTGGCCTCGGCGCTCAAGAGCGTCCTGAGCATCTCCCCGATCGTCCAGGTGAAACAGCCGGGTTCCATCGAACGGGTGGACGGCAAGACCAAAGTAGTAACCGATTTAAGAAACATCAAATAACATGAAACAACTGTCTGTTTTTCTTCAGAATGAACCGGGCACACTGCTGAAAGTGCTCGACCTGCTCGCCGGGGCGGAAATCCAGCTCTTTGCGGTGAGCATCGCAGACACCGACGAGTACGGCATCTGCCGCATCATCTGCGACAAGCCGGACGAAGCGCACGCCCTGCTGGTGAAATCGGGATATGCCGTTTCCAAATCGGACGTGCGGGCCATCGTCATAGGCGACAAACCCGGCGGCGCTGCCGAAGTCATCCGGATTTTCGCCAGGGAGAACCTGAGCATCGCCTATCTCTACACGTTCCTGTACGAGGGGAATCCCGTGCTGGTGTTCCGTACCGACGACAAGGACAAAGCCACGGAAATCATCCGCAGGAACGGCTTGAAAAGTCTTTCGTAAGACATGACACTGAAAGACTATCTGAACACGAACGACCGCTACGCCCGGGCCGGCGGCATGCAAGTGGCATCCATCCGGCCGGACGCCGCGGAAGCCGTAATGCAGGTGGCTGACATGCACCTCAACGGCGCCGGGGTATGCCAGGGCGGCGCGCTGTACACGCTCGCCGACCTGGCAGTGGCGGCTGTGATGAACAGCAGCGGCTGCACCACCGTAGGCATTGAGAACACTATGACCTACCACCGGCCGGCCATGCCGGGCGCCTGGCTCACCGCGCGCGCCACGATGACCTGCGACCACAGACGGCTGCCGCTCTGCAAGGTCGAGGTTCGCAACGACAAGGAAGAGCTGATAGCCAGCGGATCTTTCCTGGGTTATCGCAAAAACGAAAAAATGGCTGATTTTGAGGCGCTGATGTAAACGTCCTACACCTCGTTTTCCCCGTTCTTCTTCTGGTACAGGAAACGGCGGATTTTCATGGTCGCCGTCTTGTCGAACGCCCGCTTGACCACCGAAACGGCATTCAAGTGGCTGGATTTTTTGGTGCAACCGTTGACAAAGGTCATAATCTCCTTCTTTTTTTCTTCGATGACACGGAGATAATGCTCTGCCACATTCTGGCATTTCTGGAGAAGGCTGTCCTCCAGTTTGACAAGCGCGACCAGACGGCCTTCGCGGTTCACCACGACCGATTCTTCGACGCCCGCGATGTTGTTGTTGATAAGCCGTTCGATTTCCTCCGGATAAATGTTCTCACCCGCCGGCCCGACGAACATCGAGTCGATGCGTCCCTTGATGTAGAAATAGCCGTCGCCGTCGCGCCGGCCGAGGTCGCCGGTCCGGAACCAGCCGTCCTTGGTGAAGACCTGCTTCGTCCGTTCTTCGTCATGGTAATAGCCGAGCATCACATTGGGTCCCTGGCACTGAATCTCGCCGAAACCGGTTTCAGCGTCCGGATCGGCGATGCGCACCTGTACGCCGAAGGCATGCTGCCCTATCGAACCGTAACGGTGCTGCCAGACCGACTTGGCCGTAATCAGCGGCGCGGTCTCGGTGAGTCCGTAGCCGATGGCATACGGGAAATGGATGTCGAACAGGAATTTCTCGACCTCCGGATCCACTTTGGAGCCGCCGATACCGAAGAATCTGAGGTGACCGCCGAAAAGACGGCGGAGCTTGAAACCGATAAGGCGGTGAAAAAGCCAGGACATGTGGCGTTCCATCCAGCGGAGCGCCGGCTGTTGGTCCACTTTTTTCCGGATCCCAGAACGGTAGATTTTCTCGATGACGAGCGGAACGGAGCATACCACATGCGGTTTCACCCGCGCCAGGGCATCGGCCAGCAGCGCCGGCGTAGGCGCTTTCGTCATATAGAAGACACGGGCGCCGACATAGACGGGATAGAGCATGCTGCAGGCCATCTCGTAGGTATGCGCCATCGGCAGGAACGAGAGCCAGCGGGTTTTCTTCCCGAACGGTGCGGCTGCAAAGGCGGCCTTCACGTTATGGCACAGATTGCGGTGGCTGAGCATGACCCCTTTGGGGTGTCCGGTTGTCCCGGAGGTATAGAAAATACCCGCAAGATCGTCCGGTGCAGGCTCACGGACCAGACCGGACTGGCCGGGTGCGCCGGCTGACGCAGTCACACTGAAATCATCGAGACAGACGACCAGTAACTGTGATACGCCGGGACAGTCTTTGAGTATTTCCCACTTGGCTGCCGAAACGAAAAGGGCTTTGGCGCCCGAGTGTCCGAGGATGTTAGCCACCTCGGTCGCCGAAGAATCGGCAAGTACCGGCACCGCCACACGCCCGTAAGCCGTGACGGCAAAGAAAGCAATGGTCCAGTCCGGCATGTTCTGGGAGAAAATAACCACCCGGTCGCCGGCTCCGATGCCATGGCGCGACAAAAGTTCTGACACCTCCTCCACGCGACGTCGCATCTGGCCGTAGGTGTACTGCTGGCCGCCGTCAAGCAGCCCGGAGGCCGGCAATTCACGGAACCGGTCGGCGGCATAGTCAAGCAGACGGCGCAAGGTCGTCACGTACGCGTCCCGATGCTTTTTTTCAGACTGGAACATACGCTGCAAGTTAGGAAAGGATGCCCGCAGCCGGTGTCACCCGGGCGGAGATTCTGAGCGACACGACATGCCGGTCGCCGACGTATCCGGCGTAGTAATGCTGGTCGCCGGACACATAACGCACATAATCGACGGTCTCGCCCAAATGCGTTTCGTGCAGGAAGGCAACGGCCACATCGGCCGGACGGGTGATGGCACCGTCGCCGTCTCGCCGCTCGCATGCAAGCGCCCAACGGAGATAATTGAGGTTGTTGGTGTGTCCGACGAAATCCAGGTCGGTTTCATCGATGCGGTGCGACAGTACGCGTTCGCCAGGGATGTCGGACGGCAATACGATCTTGCCGGCCTGTCTTTCCAGCAGCTGTTCCGTCCCTTGCGGGGTCGTGTCAACGCCCTCGATCCGGTCTATCCGGCGCAGGCTGCGCGAGGCGATGTCGATGATGACGCTGGCCGCCGTGGCAGCCACAAGCGGCCGGCCGGCGGTGTCGGTGATGCGGTAATCCCGCAGGAAATACGGGCCTGACAATCCGCGGTGCCACGTTTCGAGCCGGACCGGCTGCCGGAAGGCAGGCGCCTCGTATATCACGAAATGAAGCCGGGAATACACCCAGGCCAGGCCTTGCGGCGTCAGAAGACTGTCACCGAGTCCGACCTGGTCGCCGCCGCTGTACGAAAGTTCCTGGACAATGGCCATCGCCGCCACAGGCGACATGCGCCGGGTGCGGTCGGTCAGATAGCTCGGGACAATCATGTCCTCGGTGTACCGGTCGGGCCTCATGCCAGCGGATTGGGAAGAACCGATGAAAAACCGCCGTCGTTGTAGATGGTCTGCATCGTCACCTTGCGCGTGAGGTCCGAAAAGAGCGTCGTCACCAGCGCGGCGCAGTCTTCGGCCGTGGCGTTGCCCAGCGGAGAGCAATTGTCGGCGTACTGCAGCATGCCTTCCATGCCGGCAATGCCCTGCCCCGCAGTGGTCGGCGTGGGCGACTGGGAGACCGCATTGACACGTACATGCCGCTTACGGCCGTAGATATATCCGAAGTTGCGCGTAATGGCCTGCAGGACAGCCTTGGCGTCCGCCATATCGTTGTAGCCGGGCATCACCCGGTCGGCGGCGATATAGGTCAGCGTGACCACGGAGCCCCACTCGCTCATGGCGTCCTTCTTGTACAGCGTCTGGAGCAGTTTGTGGAACGAGAGCGCCGAGACGTCGAGCGTCTTGAGGAAGAATTCGTAATTGACATCCTCGTAGGGACGGCCCTTGCGCAGGTTCTGCGACATGCCGACCGCATGGAGCACGAAATCGACGGGACCGCCGAAATGTTCCATCGCCGCATCAACAAGCTTCTCGAGATCGGCGACAGATGTCGCATCGGCAGGAACAAGCAGGCTTCCCGTCTCGTCGGCCAATTGCGAAACAGTGCCCAGGCGAAGGGACAAAGGGGTGTTCGTCAAGACGATACGGGCTCCTTCAGCCGTTACCTTCTCGGCGACTTTCCAGGCGATGGACTGATTGTTGAGCGCACCGAAGACGATGCCTTTCTTGCCATCAAGCAGATGATTATTGAAATCCATACCATTTTCTTTTCAGGTTGTACAAATAAACAGCAAAGCAACCCGGTTCGTCCGGCAAAGCTACAATTTCTGCCGGTCTCCAGGGTGCTCTTTGCTTATATTTTTCCTTATGTCCTGTCTGTCAGGAAGAAAGACAGGTTGCCGCTGCAGCAGGTCTTGCCTGCTACCGATGCCTTGGCCGCAATGGTAATCAATACACCGCGACGGCCGGTGATGCGGGCCTCGACTTCAACGGTGTCACCCGGACGGACCACCTGTTTGAAACGCACGGCATCAATACCGGCGTAAAAGGCCATCTTGTGCAGCATTTCATCCTGCAGGAGCAGGACGCTGGACTGGGCCATGATCTCGCACAGGATCACGCCGGGTACGACCGGATTGCCGGGGAAATGGCCCTGGACGTAAAATGCGTTTTCGGGAATGGTGTACTGCGAATGTACGGTGTCGCCGTCAATGGTGGAACTGTCCACGAGCAGCATCGGCTCGCGGTGCGGCAGATACTTTTTGATTTCTTCTCTATCCATGATATTTTCTGAAAGCTATGCATGCATTGTGTCCGCCGAATCCCATGGAATTGGAAACGGCCAGGTCGAGGTCGCGGGAAACGGCATGGAGAGGTGTATAATCGAGATCGCACAGCGGATCGGGCTGCTCAAGGCCGATGGTCGGCGGCACGATGCCGTGACGGACAGCCAGCGCCGCGACAATGGCTTCGACACCGCCGGCCGCACCGAGCAGATGCCCCGTCATCGATTTGGTGGAGCTGATGCTGGCCCGGTGGGCATCCTCCTCGCCGAGGGCCAGTTTGAGAGCCAGGGTTTCCACTTTGTCGTTGAGGATGGTACCTGTACCGTGCGCATTGACATACAAGGCCTCACCCGGTTTGTATCCGGCTTCGGCGAGCAATGCGCGA
Source organism: Bacteroidales bacterium (assembly GCA_017523725.1). Classification (GTDB taxonomy): domain Bacteria; phylum Bacteroidota; class Bacteroidia; order Bacteroidales; family UBA4181; genus JAFWVY01. The sequence goes on along the minus strand of JAFWVY010000014.1, from coordinate 33,140 downwards.
AGGGCTATGGCCGTGGTGGAACCGTCCGAACGCGGGGCCGTGTAATGGAAAGCGTCACAGGTATGGCCGTAACCGCAGATTTCAGCGATGATGTCTGCGCCGCGCGCCTTGGCGTGGTCCAGTTCTTCCAGCACCATGACACCGGCTCCCTCGCCGATGACGAATCCGCGGCGCCGCGCATCGAAGGGCAGCGAAGCTTCTTCGGGGTTATCGACCGTGGAAAGGGCTTTGCTGTTGGCGAATCCGCCGAAGGCCAGCGGATTCACCGTCGCCTCGCTTCCGCCGGCGACGATGGCGTCGCAACGGCCGCTCCGGATGGCCAGGTACGCTTCGCCGATGCTGTTGGTACCGGTGGCGCAGGCCGTATTCATGGCCAGGCACGGCCCCTGCGCATTCAGGTGAATGGCCGCATTGCCGCCGCCTACATTGGAGATCATCATGGGCACAAACAAGGGCGATACGGCCCGTGCGCCGCGTTCAAGACATTGTTTTGTCTGCGCGATGAAGGTGCTGATGCCGCCGATGCAGGACCCGATGTAAACGCCCAGACGTTCCGGGGCGATATTCTCCCCGCTATGGAGTCCGGCCTGGCGCACGGCTTCGAGCGTCGCTGCGACAGCGAACTGGCTGAACCGGTCGTAATGACGGATGTCGGACGTCGAAAGTCCGGCACCGGCCGGATCGAAGTCCTTCACCTGCCCGGCCACCTTGGCCGGCAGTTCTTCGCCTTCGAATCCACGGATATAATCAATGCCACTGCGGCCACTGCAGACGGCCTTCCAGAATTCGGGGACAGAATTCCCCACGGGCGATACGGCGCCCAGTCCGGTTACGACTACTCTTCTGTTGTTTGTCATTTATTTGCTACCTTTGTCTGAAATTTTTAACAATGAACGTTCCCAAACGCTTCTTCAAGAAAAAATTCCTTCGGAAGACGGTTGTGTTTAACATCTTGTTCTCTATCGTTTTCCTTTCTCTATACCAACCGTTCTCTCAAACCTTCTGGTTTTCGTTCCGGCCCCTCCGCCTCTGCCTCTTCACCATCGCCTTCTACGCCTGCTGCGTGGGGATGCTGCTGCTGAGCAAGGAACTGTTCCTCCGTGAGGCCCGGACCCGCCGCATCGACATGCCGGCCCTCTGGATCTGGCTGCTGCTCGAATTCGCAGGCATCGCCGTCATCTATCTCGCCTTTACGGCCGCGCTCGGCTATTCCAGCCATTCAGGGCTGTCCGAACTGTTCGTCCGCACGATGCTGTGCGTCGCCCTGATATTGGCTCTCCCGTTCGTCATCACCCTGCTCTATGCAGAGAAGAAAGATGCCCAGGAGGAGGTGGACAGGCTCCGACTGCAGATCGCGCCCCAGGCGACACCGGCCGACAAGGATCCGATGCTCAGCCTGTATGACAGTTCAGGTGTGCTCCGGCTATCCGCCGCCCGCAAAGACATCTTCTACGTGGAGGCTCAGGAGAACTATGTCAGCATCCATTACCTCTCCGGCGACAAGTTCGAAAGTTACCTGCTACGCAACAGCACCGCCGAAATGGAGGAGATGCTGCGGGGCACCGGCATCATCCGGTGCCACCGGTCGTATCTGGTCAACATCGACCGCATCAAGATACTCAAGCACAGCAAGGGACGGGCCACCATCCTGCTGGATGACGCTGACGGCACGAAGATTCCCGTTTCCAGGAGTTATTACAAAGAACTTTTGGAAGCTGTCGTTCCAGGAAAAATCATTAAGAGTACATAAATCTGCGGATACTCCCCTTGGGCGTCTTCGAGAACGGATCAACACGCAACTCGAACGTGCCGACGGCGGAATATTTCGGGATGCAGCTGTTGAGCTTCCGGATGTTGCCTTCCATGACATTCTGGAGGGACGAGGCATCCAGGTTATCGGCAGCCGCCCGGTTGGAATCGACCACGATAAGGGCGTGGAGGATATTGCCGCGCTGCACGATCAGCGACTCGGCCACATAGGGCAGCGTATTGAGCACCACCTCGATTTCCTCCGGGAAAATATTCTGTCCGTTGGACGAGAGCAGCATGTTCTTGCACCGACCGGTCAGAAACAGCGTCGTGTCTTCGTCCATGGTACCCATGTCGCCCGTACGGAACCAGCCGTCCTCGGTGAACACAGCCTTCGTCGCTTCGGGATTCTTGTAATATCCGGCGAATACGTTGTCGCCCTTGATCTGCACCTCGCCCGGAATCTGGGACGGGTCGGCCGAGGCAATCCGCACCTGAAGGTCGGGCGCCACCTCACCGCACGATTTACTTTTATACTTGCCGACATGTCCTGCGGAGATAACCGGAGCACACTCTGTCAAGCCGTAACCGGTCAGGAAGGGCATGTTGATCTGGAAAGCCAGCAGCGCCTCGATATCGGCCGGGATGGCGGCACCGCCCGTGGCAAACGCTTCGATACGTCCGCCGAGCGTTGACAGAACTTTATCTCTCAGCATGTTGCAGAATTCTGGATGATGCTGGTAGTCGGCCAGTTTCTTGCGGCCTTCTTCGCTCTTGATTTCGGCACCGACGGCATATTCGACAAACTTGCTGAGGATAAGCGGCACAGCCAGGAAAATACGCGGACGGTAGTCCTGCATGATTTCCTTGACATTGGACGGAATGGGCGGGCGGCCGAGGACGACGACATGCATGCCCATGCACATGGGGATGAGTACATCGCAAGTCAGACCGAAGATATGCGCATACGGCAGTACACTGGTATAGGTTTCGTTGGGAAGATACGGGAACATGTAGGCCGGAATCTCATAGACATTCCAGCTGAAGTTCCGCACCGTCAGCATGACGCCTTTGGGATTGCCCGTCGAACCCGATGTGTACATGATGGCGCAGACGTCATCCATGCCGAAACTTTCATACTGGATGTCAGCCGCCGTCAGACCGTCGGGATGGCGCTGCGCAAAAATGCGGTCAGCATCTTCGAGCGCCTTCGCAAAGCCGTTCCGCGAAGCCAGCACTTCCATCGTGTGCATGTCCACCACGGCGACGACCTCGGGCATGGCCTCGAAATCCATGCCTGCGAAAATCTCTTTCTCGGTGTAAAGCATCCGGCTGTCGGAATTGTTCACCAGCTGCTGCACATCGGCGGGACGGAACCCGTTGAACAGTTCGACCGAGACATAACCACCCGTGAGGGCCGCCATGAACACCTCAATCCAACGGCTGCTGCTACGGGCGTTGATGGCAATCTTGTCACCTTTGTTCAAGCCGGCGGTCTCCCAGAGGATATGCAGTTTTTCTATTTTCTCAGCAAGCTGGCCGTACGACTCCTCAGAGATTTTGTAATCGCTGACGGCCGGATAGCTCCAGCGGGTCTTCACCGAACGTTCAAAAAGCTTGATCAAGCTTTCATAGGTCAATTCTTTCTTCTCTTTTTCCATATTCATTTCTTTTTCGGTTTTTTCTGATGATTTATTCAGATCCGGTTTCCCGGCTGATTGTTGGACATATTTAACAAGGTCACCGACCGTTTTCATGCGATTGGCATCGGCGTCCGGAATGGTGATGCCGAAAGCCTTCTCGACAGCCAGCATCAGCGCCACATGTTCCATGGAATCGGCATCGAAATCATCGGCAAGATGGGACTTCGGCTGGACTTCACCGGTGGAGACACCAAAAGTCGAAGCCACGAGGCCGATGACTTTTTCTTCGATAAGACGGTTGTTTGTTTTCGTGTTCATACAGATGCATGTTGTGGTTTGCGGCGCAAAGGTAACGGCGCAAATCAGCGGAAATCCACGCCGGCACGCCGTCTGGGACGAATGGAACGCCGGCGGTGACGAACGGGACGCGTTTGTTACGAATGAGACAGACAGGAAAGAGGCAGCTGGGACGAAAGGTGTCCCCTGCGTTACGGATGGGCCCTATGCACCGGGGCATACCGGCCCCTGGAATATTGTCAAAGGACTCTTGAAATGCCGGAAAAAAGATCCACCCGCACGTGCAGGAGGCACTAATCGGGGCATTATGATGCAAAAAACACAGATTGTCCGAAAGACAGAACATATATATACTTATATTTGTCCTACTCACATTACTTTATTTAATTGCTTGTTTATGAGAAGACTATCTTTTATCTTACTGCTCATCTCCGGGATATGTGCCGCCCAGAACCCCATCATTCATGATCAGTTCACGGCAGACCCCACCGCACGCGTGTTCAACGGCAAAGTATATCTCTTTGCCTCCCATGACATCCGTTCCGAAAAGAACCCGCGCGGGCTCGACTGGTTTTGCATGGAAGACTACCATGTTTTTTCTTCGGACAACCTGGTCGACTGGACCGACCACGGCGTGATCCTGAAGCAGGAAGACGTACCGTGGGGCAACCCGGCCGCCTATTCCATGTGGGCGCCCGACTGCGTGGAGAAGAATGGCAAGTATTATTTCTATTTCCCTGATGCGCCCAAGAACAGCCGGGGCGGTTTTGCCGTGGGCGTGGCCGTGGCCGACAAACCAGAAGGTCCCTATGTGCCGCAGGAGCAGCAAGTGGCCGGCGTAGGCGGCATCGATCCGTGCGTACTGCAGTGCAGCAATGGCGATGCTTACCTGATCTGGTCGGGCGGCGGACTGCGGGCCGCGAAACTCAAGGAGAACATGCTCGAAATCGAAGGTCAGTCGGTCGATCTCGCGGCAGGCCTGCCCGCCGGTTTCAAGGAAGGCCCGTTCGCCTTCGAGCGCAACGGCAAATTCTACCTGACCTATCCTTACCAGTTCGACGGCGCGAACAACAGTCCCGAAGCGCTGGTCTATGCCATGAGCGACCAACCGCTCGGACCGTACGAATACAAGGGCGTCATCATGCCGGAATCGCCCGTCGGATGCTGGACCAACCACCATTCGTTCGTCCAGTTCAACGGCGAATGGTATCTGTTCTACCACCACAACGATTATTCGCCCGATTTCGACAAGAACCGCTCGGCCCGCATCGACCGGGTGACCTTCAATCCCGACGGCACCATCCAGCAGGTGGTTCCCACCTGGCGTGGCGTGGGACTGAGCCGTGCAGACCGGTTTGTCGAAGTGGACCGCTACAGCACCGCGGAGAATGCGACGCTCGAATTCGTGAATCCGGACCGGCGCTTCGACGGATGGTTCATCCGTTACGCCGGACAGGCGCGCTCGACTTATGACGATGTTGATTTCAACGGCGTAAAAGCGAAGAAGATGACCCTGCGCATGCGCTCCTCTTCGGGTGGCAGCCTGCGCGTCAAGGTCGGCGACAAGACCATCGGCGAGATCACCGTCCCCGGACAGACCGGAGAATGGACCGACTTCACAATGCCTGTCAAAGGCAAAATCGCCGGTGTGCAAGACCTCGCCTTCGAACTGACCGGCGGCTCGGTGGATCTGGACCGCGTGATCTTCGGCGGCAAGAAATAATAAACGAAACGTCCCTGCCGTCCCGCATGGCGGAGGGACTCCCCTTCAATGACAACCATTCAATAACATGCATATGAAGAAATCATTTCTGATGCTTGCGTTGCTGCTGCCCGTCCTCGCATCCGGCCAGCCCGGAGGCATGAGGCAGGCAAGCGCCATGCCGGGCCAGATGCCCGATTCCCCGAAACTCGAGGAGTATTTCGAACCGGCCGCCGCCGGCGCCGCCGAACCGGACGCGGAGGGATTCATCCGCCGGTGGCTCATCCTGGAACCCATTCCCAAACCCAACCGTTCCAATACGGTCTTCACCGACAGCTATCTGCGCGATGCGTTCGGCACGTCCTATTTCAAAGGCCAGCTCGGTGCGCTTCCGAAAGACGGCCAGAAGGCCAAGGTGACCATCACCGTTACACCGGCCGCCCCGATGATGTGGGGCATGCCGGGCGCACAACCGCAGGCACAGGCACAGCCTCCTGCACCGCAGCAGGAAACCCGGACACTGCAATGGCATGCGCTCGACAGCAAGCTTTTCAATGTCAAACTATTCCGGTTTGCATCCGGGCTGCAGAAGGATGTCTATGGCGTCCTGTTCTGGCTGGCCACGGCCGTCGAATGCGAGGAGGATATCCCGAATGTCCGGCTGGCAGCCGGATCCAACGCCGGATCCATGTGGTGGCTCAACGGCGAGGAGGTGCTGATCATGTCGTCCGACCGGCGCATGGTCATGGACGACTGCATGTCGCGCCGCCTGACGCTGAAGAAAGGCAGAAACATTATCTGGGGCGCTGTCATCAACGGCCCCGGCATGAGCGACTGCTGCATACGTTTCGTCGATGAAGCCGGCAATCCGGTCAGAAATATCAAAATTTACAGCAAGTAAGATGAAAACCCGCATATCCGCATTATCCATTGCACTCGTACTCACCGCCTCGGCCGCCACGGCCCAGGTGGGTTCACCGTACATCCACGATCCTTCGACGATCATGGAAAGTAACGGAAAATATTTCACCTTCGGCACCGGCGTGGACGGTCTGATGTCCGAAGACGGATGGAACTGGCACAGCGGCGCCGTCCGGCCCCATTCGGGCGCCGCACCCGACGCCGTAAAGATCGGCGACCGCTATCTGGTAGGCTACAGTGCCACCGGCGGCGGTCTTGGCGGCGGCCACGCAGGCCGCATCCTCACCATGTGGAACAAGACGCTCGATCCCGAATCGCCCGATTTTGCCTATTCCGACCCCGTCGAAGTGGCTTCTTCCCGGGCGGACGAAGACTGCGACGCCATCGACATCGGACTCTTCCTGGATCCGGTGACGGGCCGGCTCTGGTGCACCTACGGCACCTATTTCGGATTCATCCGCCAGGTCGAACTGGATCCGAAGACCGGCGGCCGGGTGGCCGGCGCAGTGGACAAAAACGTCGCCATCGACTGCGAAGCCTCCGCCATGACGTATCATAACGGCTGGTACTACCTGCTGGGCACGCACGGCACCTGCTGCGACGGCGTCAATTCCACGTACAATATTGTCTGCGGCCGGTCGCGCAGTGCCACCGGACCGTTCCTCGACAACATGGGCCGCGACATGCTCAAGGGCGGCGGCAAGATGGTGGCCTATGCCGAAGGACGCCGCATCGGAGCGGGCCATTTCGGCCATACGATCATCGCCGACGGCGTGGAGAAAATGTCGTTCCACTGGGAGGCCGACATGGATCTGAGCGGCCGCAGCACACTGGCCATCAGACCTTTGCTTTGGGTTAACGACTGGCCGGTGGCGGGCGAGCTGTTCGAAGAGGGCACCTATGCGCTCATCTCCGAACGCCGGGGCTACGCACTGGAACTCGAGGTGGACTTCGTCCGGCTCAACGCCGGCCGCGGCCGCGGCGGTCCGGACCCGGGCCCCATCGCATTGGAGGACCAGAAACTCGAGGATGTACAGGGCGGCTGGCCTGAAGGCGACGTCAACATCCGCATCAGCGACTTCATGAACCGTCCGCACCAGTTGTGGGACATCGAGGCCGTACCCGAGGCGGGCGGCTACCTGGGCGGTCCATACTTCAAGATCGTCATCCGCGGCACAGAACGCGCCCTGACCGCTACGGCAGATAAAGAGGTCAAGGCAGCAGCCTTCACCGGCGCACCGGAACAGCTCTGGCGCATCGACCAGCTCACCGACGGCACCTACCGCATCATGCCCAAGGAAGTGCCCGGCACCGACGAGGAACTCGTACTGATATCCATCGCCGACAGCACGCCCACGCTGGGCAAGTTCGACTTCGGCAGCGACAACTCCAAGTGGCAGTTCAAAACCATCCGGAAATGAAAAGAATCGTCTCCCTCCTGACGCTGCTGATAACCCTTGCAGCCGGCGCCCAGAATCCCTATCTCCCGCTGTGGGAGCACCTCCCCGACGGCGAGCCCCGGGTCTTCGAGGACCCGGACCGGCCGGGACATTACCGCGCCTACATCATCGGTTCGCACGACGTACGCTTCGGCAGCTACTGCGGCCCGGACATCCGCGCCTGGTCGGCGCCGGTGGAAGACCTCTCCGCCTGGCGGGACGAAGGTCCTATCTTTACCTACCAGGTGAACGGCCGGTGGGACGTGATGTACGCGCCCGACCTGGTGGAAGTGCGCCTGAAAGACGGTACGAAGAAATACTATCTGTATCCGCACAGCCGGGGCGCCGGACGCGAGGCCATGGTCTGCGTCGGCGACCGGCCGGACGGCCCGTTCACACCCCTCAACCTCACCGAAGACGGGCGCCGCACGGTAAACGGCAGTATCTTCGGATTCGATCCGTCGGTTTTTGTCGAACCGGTCACCGACCCGTCCGACCCCGATTATGCCACCGGCTACCGGGTCTATGGCTACTGGGGGTTCCAGCGTTCGTCGGCTGCGCAGATAGACCCGGAGACCATGTGGTCTGTCCGGCCGGGCACGGAGGTGGTGCCGTATTTCATTCCTGCGAGCTCGCGCTACGGCCGCCTGAACCAGACGCCGGAAGACGCCAAGTTCGCCGTCTATGAAGGCGAAGACCTCGGTGACTTCAACTTCTTCGAAGCCTCGTCGATCCGGCAGGTCGGCAACAAATACGTCTGGGTGTTCAGCGGCCATTCGGGACCCGACTACGGGTTGCCGAGTTCCAACTCTACGCTGCGGTATGCCTTCTCCGACAGCCCGATGGGACCCTGGAAGAGCGGCGGCGTGCTGGTCGATTCGCGGGCCGTCGTGCTTGGCGAGGGCGGTACCTCGCTGTACGAAGGCTACTCCGGGCACAACACCCACGGCAGCCTGCAGCTGATTGACGGCCAGTGGTATGTATTCTATCACCGCGCCCCGCGCGGCTTCGGATACGCCCGGCAGCCCATGGTGGCGCCCGTCACCATCCTGTGGGACGAGAAACCGGTCGCCGAAGGAGGCAAGGTGCAGATCTTCGGCTACGACCCCTACACCAAAGACCACATCCGTACGGTCAAGGACAGCAACGGTCACGAATACAAAGGCGCGGAGGTCACCTCCGAAGGCTTCAGCATCCTCGGACTGAACCCGTTCAAGTACTATTCGGCCGGCTATGCCTGCTTCCTCACCAACAAACGGAGCCAGCAGGACACCTGGGATGTCTGGGACAACGCCATGGATATCACCGACATCCGTTCGGACGACATCATCGGCTACAAGTATTTCAATTTCAACCGGCTCGGCAAGGCATCCCTGCAGCTTTTCCTGACGCCGAAACAGGTGCCGTTCAAGATTAAAGTCCTGATGGACAGTCCGTATGCGGACGGTATCGTGCTGGGTGAAATCGCGGTCGAAGCCGGCACAGGCGAAGGTGCCTACACCCTGGAACTCGGCAAGGCGACCCGGAAACTGAAAGAGAAACATGCCATTTACCTGAAAGCCGAGGGCGAAGCCGGCGAAGGGCTGTTCGACCTGCACGGCCTTGGATTCTGCAAGAAGGGCGCCCCGCTGACCAGGCCCGTTCCTCCGACGGTGGACATCCAGGTGAACGGCCAGAGCGTCGAGATTCCGGCGCTGCCCACCCGCTCCACCGAGGCCAACGGCTACGTGTCGCAGGACATCTACGACATCGACGCGCCGTTCACCGAAGGTTCGACCATCACGGCCACGGCCGGTCCCGGCGTGGACATCGTCATCGACGGCACGACGGTGAAATGCACCTACAAGGGCAAGACCAAGACGTTCAACGTCCATCTGCGCCCGGCCATTCCCGCCGGCCAGACCCGCAACCTCTTCTCGGAGATGGGCTATGCCGAGGCCGACATCGAAGCCAAGCTGAAGGCCGTCTTCGATGAGGTATTCCGCGGGCCGGACAAGGTCTATTTCGAAGTCGGCGACGACATGGCCTACATCAGCGACATCAAGAACCACGACGTCCGCACCGAAGGCATGTCGTACGGCCTGATGATCGCCGTGCAGTTCGGCGAGAAGGAAATCTTCGACCGGCTGTGGCGCTGGAGCAAAAAATACATGCAACACAAGGAAGGACCGCTCGAAGGGTATTTCGCCTGGAGTCTGAACACCGACGGCACGCACCGGGCCGAGGGCCCCGCGTCCGACGGTGAGCTGTACTACGTGACGGCCCTGATCTTCGCTTCCAACCTCTGGGGCAACGCCGGCGAAATCAACTATCTGGCCGAGACGCAGCACATCCTGAACGCTTCGTGGAACAAGGACGGCACCGGCAACATCTATCCGTTCATCAACAAGGAGAAGCACCTCATCACCTTCACGCCCGACGGCGGCGGCACGCGCTATACCGACCCGTCATACCACCTGCCGGCCTTCTACGAGGTCTGGGCCAAGTGGGCCAGGGACGGCCGGGCGGATTTCTGGCGCCAGTGCGCCGCAGCCAGCCGGGAGTACATGCACAAGAGCGTCGATCCGGACACCGGCCTGAACCCCGACACCAACAACTTCGACGGCACGCCGATGAACTCGGGTTTCGGCGGCCGCTCCAAGCCGTCGTTCCGCTTCGACTCGTGGCGCGTGCCCATGAACATGGCACTCGATTTCACCTGGTCGGGCGCCGACAGTGAGTGGCAGACGCAGTACGCCAACACCATCCAGCAGTTCTTCTACAGCAAGGGCATCGACCGGTTTGTCGACCAGTACAACGTGGACGGCACGGACGTGGACTTCGTCATGGCGGCCGGCAACGGCAACATGCGGGCTCAGGCGCTCCGCCATTCGGTGGGTCTGGTAGCCACGCTGGCCGCGGCCTCGCTGGCGGCGAACCACCCCATCGCCAAGGAATTCGTGCAACGGCTCTGGAACAGCCGCAACGTGCCCTACGAAGACGGTTATTTCGATGCCTACTACGACGGTCTGCTGAGGCTGTTCGCCTTTATGCACCTGAGCGGTCACTACCGCATCATCGGACGCTGAACCGGAGTATCCGGATGAAGTACAGAGGCCGGCTGATCCTTTTTTCAGCCGGCCTTTGTGTTTTTGTCTTTTGGATAGTTTTTTGGATAGAAAAACGCATTTTTTGCCCCAAATTTTGGTTTTGGGTAGTATTTCGGATAAATTCCGAGGATTTTTGCCCCCACTTTTGGATAAATTGTATCTTTGCATCAACCAGACATCAATTCCGGAAACAATATGACATACTTCAAGAGACATATCGATGAACAGTTGCTTCAATGGAAAAACTCACCACGCCGCAACCCGCTTCTGATCCGTGGAGCCCGGCAGGTGGGCAAGTCCACTGCGGTAAGAGAACTGGCCAAAACGTTCCGTTTTTTTGTGGAAATCAACCTGGAAAAACAACCCGGCCTGCTCCAGATGTTCCCAGAAAACATCGATGTCAAGAAAACGTGCGAGAAACTGAGCGGCACGTTGGGCATCCCCATTATACCGGGAGAGACCCTTGTGTTCATCGATGAAATCCAAATATCGAAAGAAGCCATCATGTCGTTACGGTACTTTAAGGAGGACTATCCGGAACTGCATGTCATAGCCGCCGGTTCTCTGCTGGATTTCGCACTTGAAGAACTGCCGTCTTTCGGAGTGGGCAGAATACGGTCGCTCTATATGTACCCCTTCTCATTCGACGAATTCCTTCTAGCACAAGGACTTGACCTAACAGTGAATTTCAAGAAGAAGGCAAACGGACAGAATCCGCTGCCGGAAAAAGCACATAAAGACCTGATAGACCAATTGCGTTCGTTCTATCTTGTAGGCGGCCTGCCCGCAGCTGTGACAGAATGGATAGAAACCCACAGTTACATTGAGGTATCGCATGTCCATACAGACATCATACAGACCTACGAAGACGATTTCAACAAATACAAGAAGCGCGTATCACCCGTCCTGTTGCGCCAGATACTCCGTTCGGTGGCGCTTCAGACAGGAAACAAGTTCGTATATGCCACCGCCGCAAGAGATGTCCACTCCTCTGTCGTAAGAGAAGCCTTGCACCTGCTGACCCTGGCCGGTCTGATAACCCCCGTCAAACACACCGACGGCACGGGCGTGCCACTCGACGCAGAGGAAAACGACCATTACGTGAAATATCTTTTCTTCGACCTCGGGGTGATGCAGACCATGCTTGGCATTCCCGCTGCCGATATCTTGATGGCATCGGATGTGGATTTTGTCAACAAAGGCGGTACCTCTGAAATGTTTGCCGGACTGGAAATGAAGAAATACCGCGACAACTTTCAAAAACCGGAAATGCACTACTGGCAAAACACCGTCAAGGGAAGCCATGCAGAAGTGGACTATTTGAGCGTCAGAAACGGCAAGGTGCTTCCTATGGAAGTGAAAGCCAACACCCAAGGAGGCATGCAAAGCCTATGGATCTTCATGAGGAAACGCAAACTGCACGAAGCCGTCAGGACCTCGCTGGAGAATTTCGGCCGGTTCGATTACTATGACCCGGAAGACCAATTTGAGCAACGCCACGTGGACATTGTGCCACTCTATGCATTGAGTTGTCTTGATTTGTAACCAACAATATGCAGATCCTGCTGCCTCAGACACATCAGAAAAGCATTTCCAGATAAAGCAGAACGACGAACCCCATAATCAGCGCATAAGTCGCCATCTTCTGGTAGCCGTGTGCATGGGTTTCGGGAATCATTTCGTCGCTCACCACATAGAGCATGGCACCGCCCGCAAAGGCCAGCATCACCGGCAGCAGCACCTCGGAGATGGCACCCATGCCATAGCCGATCCAGACCCCGGCCACCTCGAGCAGCGCGATGGCCAGCGAAATGACCAGCGTGCGCAGGCGGCTCACCCCGGCCAGCAGAAGAGGTGCAATCACCACCATGCCTTCCGGGATATTCTGTAAGGCGATACCGATGGTCACCGCCCAGGCATCGGACGTTTCCGCCGCATTGAATCCGACGCCGGCAGCCATGCCCTCGGGCAGTTTGTGCAGCGCAATGGCCATGACAAACAACAGGATACGGTTTACCGAAGCATTGTGCTCGTGCGCTTCGGTATCGAGCCCCGTAATCCGGTGCAGATGCGGCACGACCAGGTCGAGCAGGTTCAGGAACAGCATACCGCAGATTACACCGGCCAGCACGAGCCACCATCCGGCCAGGCCGGCGCTCTCGGCCGCCGGGATGATGAGGCCGATGGTGGAGGCCGCCAGCATCACGCCGGCGCAGAAACCCAGCACCGTATCATTCCACTTGTGCGGCAGTTCGTGAATGACAAAACCGACCAGCGACCCGATGATGGTCGCCAGGCTGAGACCCGCCGCGGATATCCAAATCTGACTCATGGCAGCAAAAATACGAAAATATGTTTCTTCGGATTCTGGATCATGTAGTACCGAAGGACCATGCCATTGTTGACCGCACGATTCGATTGTATTCCATGGCAATAGATTTTAAAATCCAAAGTTCTACTTGCAAAATCAGCCAAAATCCAAAGCAAGACAACTGTTATTATTATCAGCAATTAAAATGAAGGTTCCAGAGCAGAAAAAGGAGCCCCCTCACCCTTTCTTCCGTCTCTCGACGACCAGCATTCCGGCCGTCAAAATAACCGTGCCGAGTACGGCCATCCAGGTAATCCGTTCGTTGAGGACGATGGCAGCGCCCAGCATCGTGAAGAAAGGCTGGCAGAAAATCAGGGACGTGGCCCGGACGGTGCCGAGTTTTCCGAGACACCAGTTCCACAGCACATAGCACAGCAGCGAGGCGACCAGGCCCAGGAAGAGCAGGTTGCCCCAGACTACTGGCCGGGAGAGCAGCACCTGGGACATATCAAGCGGGCGGACCAGCAGGAAATACGGCACAATGGTCAGCAAGCCATACCCGAAGATTTTCCGGGTGAGAAAACGCACGTCATAGCGGCCGGAAACCGACTTCAGAATCAGGGAATAGATGCTCCAGCAAAGGGCGGCGCCGAAGGCCAGTATATCACCGACAGGATTAAGTTTCAGTACAATACGCCCGTTGAAAACAATCAATGCCATACCGATGAAAGCCACGGCAACGCCCACGGTCTGTGAGAGCCGCAGGCGTTCGTCGCGATAGAACAGGGCAGCAAGCAGTGCGGTCAGAAGCGGTGTGCTGCAGATGATGAGGGCCACGTTGGAGGCGGTGGAATACTGCAGGGCCGTGTTCTCCGCCAGGAAGTAAAGCGACCCGCCGGAGAGGCCGAGCAAAGCCATCAGCATTTCGTCTTTCAGGCTGTCGGCCCAGAGGCGTTTCGGCGAAATGAACCAGATGAAGACATACGCCAGGACAAAACGGTAAAAGAAAATAGAGGCCGGCGCCATCCCCTGCTCCACAAGTATTTTGCTGGAGATGAACGTCTCCGACCATAAGGCCATCACCGTCACTGCCAACGCCCATATCCACGGCAGACGCCGACGGACGGGAGTCGGCGACGGAACGGATGCCTGCGGCGGAACAGTCGCCGGCTGCGGAGCAGCAGCGGGCGACGAAGCGGCTGCCGCGGGTGTTGCCGCGGGTGTTGCCGGACCGGCGGATTCCACTATCTTTGCAGGCATCTTATCTGACATGGTATGGAATTCAAGATCATCTTCTTTTATCTGCTGGCCATCAATCTGGTAACATTCCTGCTGTACGGCATCGACAAATGGAAGGCGAAAAGCGGCCAGTGGCGTATATCCGAAGCCAACCTGCTGTGGCTGGCCGTCATCGGCGGCAGCGTCGGCGCGCTGCTCGGCATGAAAGTCTGGCACCACAAGACCCTGCACAAGAAATTCACCATCGGACTGCCTGTCATCCTCATTCTGCAGATTATTCTGATCTGTCTCTTCTTATATCTCTGACACAGGTACCGGAGCTACAATTCGTCGAGCGGCGCGAGACCGTGCGTCACGACGTAGATGATGATATCGGCCAGCGACCGGGCCCGGAGTTTGGCCATGATGCTCTTCCGGTGCGAAATGACCGTTGTGAGGCTGATGCCCAGCCGGTCGGCGATTTCCTTGTTGATGCAACCCTTGGCCAGCAGCACCGCCACCTCCGTTTCGCGGGCGGAAAGCAGGTTCGGCACATCGTGCGGCAGAGCCGACGGATGCCGGGAGGCGTCGTGACCGGCATGGCCGCGTTGCTGCAAATGCAACAGACTCTTGACCAGATCTTTCTCCTCCTGACAGACATTCAGCGTCCGCAAACCTGACAGGTTGGGACCGGCATGGCCGCGCACCAGCACGATGGTCTGGCGGGGCTGGGCCAGGAAGAAAGCGGCATGTTCGAAATAGATGCCCGACGACACGAAGAAATGGACGAAACGTCCGGGATCGTCGGCGGTCAGCGCCTCGAACGAATGGAACACGGCCACTTCCGCCGAAGGGATCAGGTCCTCCAGCAATTGCTGCATCCCCATACAGGACAGGGTATCCGGATCGATGACTGCAAACACAAGCTCCATGGCAGGGCGGAAATTCTCTGGAATCCTTCCCGCGACAGGACGCCGGCGAAGGATTCGTCAGCAAAAGTAAGAAAATAAACTTTTACAGATGCAGCCGCACATCGATGCCCGCCTGCACCGGCAGGCCGCGCTGGGCGAAACCGCGGTTCATATTCTCGAACCAGAACGTATCGTACCGTTCGCCGGTAAGGTTGCGGGCCCAGCACTGGACCAGTGCCCGGCCAAACGTAAAGACCGCACGGGCACCGAGCAGACCATACGAAGACTGGCTGAACGTGTTCTGTTCGTTCCACCAGATGCGGCCCGTGGCAGACCAGTCGGCCCCGAACGTAACCGACTGGAGAGCGCCCGACAACGGCAGCGTATAGGCGACATCAAACAGCGCCGTGTACATGGGCATGTAAGGCACATGACAGCCCCGGCAGTCGATTTCTTCGCCGGACGATGTATAGACGCGATAGTCGCGGAAGACCGCCTGCGTGAATCCATAGGATGCGCCGAAGGCCCACCGGGCGGTCGGCCGGGCCGAAACAGCGGCCTCTGCGCCGAGCGAACGGCTGCGGCCCGCGTTGACGATGCTGCGTCCCAGACCGGTGCGGCTCATCTTGGAGAGCTGCAGGTCGCGCACGGTGCTGAAGAAGACGCTGCCGTCCAGCGTCAGCCGGTCTTCGAAGAACTGCAGGTGCGTACCTGCCTCATAATGCCAGGCGTATTCCGGCTTGTAAGCGCATGTGCCGGCCACGTCGGGTTCCGTTTCGGCCGCCATGCCGGAGAGAATGCCGTCCACTTTGTCGTACACCTCCTGCGACACCATGCGCGGCGTCACCTGCCGCAGTACCGGCATGGTCGCCCCATAGACATCGCCCATCATCTGCGACTGCATCTGCGTACGCATAAGTTCACTGATATTTTGCACATTATATCCTCCAGAACGATAGCCCCGACTGAAGACGGCATAGACATTTCCCTGGGGCAAGACGTAAGTCAAAGCCAGCTTGGGCGACACCTGCAAGTAGTCGTCGGACAGCCGGCCGCCCATCTCACCGTTCACGGGATAAGTTGCGGCAGGTACCATCGGAATGACGCGGTTCATCGCGGTAAGCAGGCCGTTGAGTTCATAGGTATGCTCAAAGTCGTACCACGCCGCATAGCGCAGTTTGTTCCGCTCGTAATCGAGGCGCAGCCCGGCCGTCAGCGACAGGCCGCCGAGTCCGAACAGATCGCGTACACCGCTCTGGTGAAAGAGCGCCATGCCGTAGGACGGTATCTCGAAATCGTCGCAGAACGGCAGCCGGTCGCCCTGAATACGGTCGGACATGGTCAGCTGCATCGCGCCGCTGCCGATGGCCCGGTTCATATAGAGATTCGCATTGTCGTTGATGAGCGCATTGAGCCATGCCACACCGTCTGTACGGAAGGTTACCGGTGCTACGATCGGATGCCATTGGTAGAACAGATTGACACCCGTCAGGCGGCTCCAACGGTCATCGCCGGCGTTCTTCAGGATGATTTCCTCGGACAGCGTGCGGCTATGCTGCCGCTGCTCGAGCGAATAGATGTCGGCAGCCAGGAAATCCTGGTCCATGAACATCCGGTCGTCAATGTCCTGATAGGCCGTCACTGCATGGAGTGTCAAACGGTCGGTGCGGTATTCCGTATTGACGGACGAAGTGAAGAGTCCCCGCCGGTAACTGTTGTCAAGATTGGCCGAAACCGTGCCGACCAGGTCCGCATAGGCTTCCTCCCCCGACGTCGCACCGGTATAGAAATAGGGATAGGCGCTTTCGTCGCTGTATTCATATCCGACGGCGGCATCGAAGGTCAGCCGGCCGGAAGGCTTGAAGATGGCCCGGATGCGTCCGCCGCCCGACGAAAAGGCGTCTGCCTTGTCGCCCGTCAGGCTGTTGCGGAAAACCCCGTCCGAGGCGCTGTAATAACCGCCGGCAGAAAAGGCGAACTGCTCCGATATACGGTGATAGTGCGTCGCCGATGCCCGGCGGCGGCTGTCGCGGGTGGAGAAACCGAGGCGGATGTCGGTGCCGACGTGTTCGAAGGGGTTGTAAGTGTTCACTTTAATCACACCGCCCATGACATTGCGGCCGTACAGCGTATTCTGCGGCCCGCGCAGGATGTCCAGGCTTTCCACCTCATAGAGCATGAAGTCGAAGGCCGCCTTGTCGTAATAAGGCACATTGTCCACGTAAAGCCCCACGGCCGGCGTCCCGATGCGGGAGCCGATGCCGCGCACATACACGGCGCTGGTCTGCCGCGAACCGTAGTCTGGGATGAAGACATTGGGCGCCACCGTGCCGAGGTTCTTCACCGACAACACGTGCTGCGCAGACATCTGCTGCTGTCCGATATGCGTTACACTGGCAGGCTGGCTGCGCAAGTCGCCCGACTCCTTCAGGGTCGACTCCACCCGCACCTCGTCCATGGCCAGCTCCTGCAGGGAACCGACCGCCCACATATTCGCCGCCATCCACAGCAGCGCGACAGTCAGAAATATCCTTTTCATACTTTCCGTTCAAAAAACTGCTGCAAGATTACACCCTTTCCGGCGCCTGTGCAATCCTTATTTATGATGAAAATGGAAGATCAGGATATCGCTTGACAAAACGGCCTATAGCGGGATTGATCTGTATAGATTACCATTTTGTTTCCAAAAATCTCTATATTTGCAGAGTTTTAGAAACAAATCAGACCAATGGACTTTCTGGCCTTCAGAAATCATCTATATCCGCAAGGATGTTTCAACATCAACCAGGTGCTGTTGTGGGAAAAGGATTTCAACCGCAACAACCTCACGCGCTGGTGTCGCAAGGGTCTGCTGACCAAACTCCGCAACGAGCATTACGCGTTCCCGGAGTATCGGCAGATGCCGGGATTTTCGCGCTATGTGGCCAACCGCATCTATATGCCGTCGTATATCAGCCTCCACAGCGCCTTGTCGTTCTATGGAATGATTCCGGAGGAAGTGGTGCAGCTGACCAGCGTGACAACGCTGAAAACAGCAAAGTTTGACAATGATTTCGGAACATTTCACTACCAGAATGTCAAGAAGCCGCTTTACTTCGGCTATGATATAAAGATGATGCCGGATGGTCGGGGAATTCTGATGGCGACCCCGGAAAAGGCTTTGCTGGACCTCCTTTATCTCAACCCGTACTACACGACGGCGCAGGATATGGAAGAACTCCGCCTGGATGAGGATTTCATGTCCACTGATTTCAATGTCGGACGGCTGGCTGAGTATGTCGCCAAGGTCGGCAGTCGGACCCTCGAGAAAAGAGTATCTTGCCTGAAAAAAGTCTACAGTATATGATCGATCTCGCTTTCATCCGCAGTTTCTTTCCGCCGGCCATCGCCGGGGACAACCGTTTCCAACGCTATATGCTCAAGGAGTATCTGCAACTGCTGATTCTTGACCATCTGGCCAATTCTCCGTATGTCGGTAAATTGGCTTTTATCGGTGGGACCAATCTGCGCATCATTCAAGGAATCGACCGTTTCTCCGAGGATCTGGACTTCGACTGCAAGGATATGTGCAAGGATGAGTTCCTCGCCATGACCGATGAAGTCGTCAGACTCCTGCAACAAAATGGTCTCGTTGTAGAAACCCACGACAAACCCAATGTAAAATTGACGGCATTCCGGCGCAATCTGTACTTTCCGCAACTGCTGTTTAACCTTGGGCTGACCGGACATCGTGAAGAAAGGTTCCTGATAAAGGTCGAAGTACAGGATCAGGGGGTATCCTATTCTACCGAAGTGGCTGCAGTGAACAGAATGGGGTTCTTCTTCAGTGTTCAAGTCCCGCCGGTTGATGTCCTGTGTGCCATGAAGTTTTCGGCTATCCTCTCCCGGCAGAAGGGACGCGATTTCTACGACACCATCTTCCTGCTGTCGAAGACCGGCCCCAATATGGACTTCCTCCGCGCAAGGACCGGCATATCAACCCTCGAAGAACTTCGGGCAGCCGTTTCGGATTGTTTGAAGAAGGTTGACCTGAACAAAAAAAGGCGGGACTTCTCCCACCTCCTCTTCAATGCATCCGACGCCGACCGGATCCTGCAGTTTGAAAACATATTCAGTCAATGCCACCTTATTCGAAGATAATCGGATATCATCGGAATCCCGACGCCTGCAAAACAAATATTTATATGTACCTTTGTCCATTCACCCGGCGGCACGGCCGACCGTGCGCCGCAACACGACATCTCATGAAAAAAATCTTTCCCGTCATGGCCGGAGCGGCCATGTTCTTCTGCGGCCAGCCTGCATCGGCCGCCACCGACATGGAGTCTTTCACCACGCAGAGCGGGGCAACTGTCCAGATAGCCTGCATCAACCACGGCTCCGTCGCCATCCTCTACAAGGGGATTTCCATCCAGATCGACCCTGTGGCGCAGCTGGGCGGCAAACAGATTGATTACGGCGCATTCGGCAAGGCCGACTATATTTTCGTCACCCACGAGCACGCCGACCATCTCTCGAAAGAGACCATCCAGACGCTCAGCAAGGAATCGACGCGCCTCTACCTCAACGAGACCAGCCGCAACCAGATCGGCATGGGCGAGGTGCTGCGCAATGGCGACGAAGGGACGCTGACGGCCGACATCAAGTTCAAGGCCGTACCGGCCTACAATGTCACGCCGGCGGCACTGCGGTTCCATCCCAAGGGCAACGGCAACGGCTATGTCTTCACCATCGACGGCCTGTGCATCTATGTGGCCGGCGACACGGAATTCATCGAGGAAATGAAGGCGATGCCGGCGATTGACGTGGCGTTTTTGCCCGCCAATCAGCCCTACACGATGACGGTGCAGCAATGCATAGACGCCGCCAAGGCCATCCGGCCCAAGGTGCTGGTTCCGTACCATCTGAGCGATACGAAGATGGAAGAAATCAAGGCGGGTCTCGAGGGCTCCGGCATTGACGTCCGGCTGCACGAATCGCTCCGGTAACACGAGGTACTCCGACAGCTCATCGGCTGCAGAAACCGTCGGCGGGGCACAGAGAAAAGCACGCCCCTCTCCGACAAGCAATTTAAAAGGTAAACGAAACGCCGGCTTGCATGGTGTCGTCCAGCGTCTTGGATCCGAAAAGACAGGACAGGTCCAGACGCCAGCCGCCCAGATACAGGCCCAAGCCGGCCGTGGCATACGACGGCAGCGTTTCCGTGGCATCACCCCAGTGGTAGGCGGCACGGACGGCAGCGGTATTTGCAATGAGGTACTGCGCGCCCACACCGGCCATGGGACCGGCATCGAACACATAGCTGCCCTCGGCGCCTGCCGAAAAAGCCCCTTTCCGCACCTCCGCACCGCCTTTCAGCAGCATCGGCTGCCGGCAGTCACTGCCGGCATAGTTGACGGACGACCCGATATTGCAGCAGGCCAGCGAAGCCCGTATCAACCCGCCGTCATAGGCCACGCCGACATCGGTTCCGAAGGTCCGGTCGGAAGCCGTTGAAGCAAGACTGGATGAGATATAACGCGCCGTGACGGCCGCTGCCAAGCGGTCTGTCAGACGGTAGGACGCGCCGAGGCCGACCGACAGGTCTTCAGGGGTAAAACGCCCGGTCGGCGCAGCCCAGGTATCGTATTCTTCGAAAGATTCCTGACGGAAATATCTCAGGGACAGATGGGCACCCCAACGGGCCGCACGCCAGTAACCTGCAGCCGACAGCAGCCGGTCGTCGCCGTTCCAGAGCAGGCAGGACACCCCGGCCGACAGCCTCGCCGGTGTCAGGGCCGCCGAAGCCGCCCGGTTGTCCGCCACGGCCGCAGCCGGCGAGACATCACCCGACAGGACGGCCGGATCGGCCGGCAGGTACAGGAACGGCAACGTATGTGCACCGGCAAGCGCCGTATGGAACAGGCATATCAGGAGGAGGATTTTCTTCATGGCCATGCTCAGAGTTTGACGATTTGCTGTTCGTGCGACGTGCTGCCGTAACGGATGATGACTTTGTAACGCCCCGGGTCGCAAACGCCCGAAAGATCGATTTCCAAGGGTTCGAAGGGCGATACGGTCCGGCCGGGCAGCGAAAGGATACGGGCCCCCATGACATTGTACAAGTCGATGTCGCACTGCACCTTCCTGGATGTACGCACATAGATGAAACGGTCGGTCGGGTTGGGATAGACCTCGACCGGACGGTCTGTGTCGCGGGCAAGCAGGCTCATGCGCCCTTCGACGGATTCACCCCGGGCGTCCGTTGCCGTCACCACGACCTCGGCCGGACCGTATCCGCAGGGATCGAGTGTCAGTTGCATATCCGACACGGACGCACGCACCACCGCCGTATCGGACGAAACGGCGCTGCCGGTAAGCACCTCGCCATCTGCATCCGAAAAGAAGCGGGTGAGATCCCATTGAACCGGCTCCCCGACATGCAATACAACCGGACTTTCGAAATAACGGTCCTGCTGCGGACCATGGTTTTCGAGAATAGAATAGACGATATCGAGCGTTGAGACATAGACCTCGTCGTAGAATGCCCTGACGGTCGCCGTATAGGTGCCCGGAGGCGCCTTGAGCGCGTCGATGCTCAGTTGGAAAACCCCGTTTGTCATGACAACCAGCGAATCAGCCGCCGATCCGTGCGACAATGTCACATGCAGCGGTTCGGGACGCGGATCGGAAACATGGAGGACATACGCTCTGCTTTCGTGTGATTGCAACACGATATCATCCGTATGATGCAAGGTAATCTGCGGCAGGTCGCCCATCACGAACGAGCCGAAAGCGTCCAGTTTCGGGCCGATGGGCTTGTCGCCGGAAGCCGGAAGGGCCATGGGATCAGCACCGCCCAGCAGTCGTGCGCGCAGGTTGGCGGACGTGTAGCCGGGTCCGCCGAAATACGAGAGAATCAGCGCCGCGACACCCGAGGCATGGGGACAGGCCATGGACGTACCATTCTGCCATCCATAATCGTTGCCGGTGATGCAGCTCAGAATCATCTGTTCCTGATTGATGCTGTTGGCGCCGCCGGGCGCGGCCAGATCGACCCAGTCGCCGTAGTTGGAGTAGCCGGCCCGGTTGCCGCCGGGGCCGAAGGAGGCCACTGCGACAATCGGCTCGTACTGCGCAATGACGTTGTGACTGATGGCCGTATTGCCGGCTGCGAAGAAGACCAGACCTCCTTTCATGGGACCTGTCTGGACGCCGTTGGCATCGGTACCGGCATGGGCCGTGAAATAGTCCACCGCATCCTTGAAATCGGCCGCGAAATCCCCATTGATAAAGCGCTCGGCATAATGCGCCGCCTGTTCGTCGCTGACCATCTCGTACCCCCAGCTGTTGTTCGCGATGACCGCCCCATGGTCGGCCGCCCACACCAGTGCCTCGGCCGCATCGCCTTCGACGCGGACCGTTTTCCCCGTCCGGGTATCGAGCGTATCCTGGAAAATCTGGCATGAGATCAGGCGTACACCGCCCGTGCCGTCACTGCCGCCGGCGATGCCGGCGATGCCTTTGCCGTTGTTGCTGACGGCACCGATGATGCCGCCGGTATGGCTTCCGTGGTCACCGCCAATAACCTGCGGTCCATAGAAATCGGGCACGAAATTGAAACTCCGGTCGGTCAGCAGCACCGGGGCAAGATCCTCGTGCGTCGGATCGATGCCTTCGTCCAGAACCGCCACAACCACCTCCGGACTGCCTGCCGTAAAGTGCTGCCACACAGGCAGCACGTTGATATCCATCCCACTGACGAAAATACCGTACGGCAGGCCGGTTGTCGGACGGGTGCCGTCGTTATAGTAATGCCACTGGAGCGGCAGTCTGGGATCGTTGAAATAGGTGGTTCCCATGCTGACCTTCCGCGGTACACGCTGCACTTTCTCCACGCCCGGCCGGTTCTCCAGACCAGCTATGGCCTTCGTCACCGCCAGCGAGGTGTCGCACAGTGCCCGGTACCATTTGTGCAACCCCGCAGCCCGGTGCTTCGCCTCAAACGCCCCGGCTTCCGGGAAAATACGTTCCAGGGAAGCCACGCCCAGCGATGACGCGAGACGCTGCAGGGCAGCCTCACGGACTTCCGGCGTCTCCCCTGCCTGCCCAAGATCGGAGAGCAGTTCGTCCGAGAGCCGAAGGTGCAGCTGGTCCGGCAGGAACAGCGAAGTGCCGTCCTGTACGACCTGCTGTGCGGGACGCGTTTCGGGCAGCCCGGTCTCCTGCTCTGTACAGGCGGTCTGCAGCAGCATCAGCAGACACGTCGCCAATGTCAGTCCGAAGTGTCGCATAGTTATTCCGTATCAAGATTTGGTACCGTCTCCTCCGGAGATGAGTCGTCTATCTTCACCATACTGGAGACGCTGTACGATGGCCAGCGCGACCGTGTGCCGCACAGGCTGTGCACCACGGCCAGCACCGTGGCCGGTTCGCCGGCCGCATCCGGTGCGGCGTAATACAGTCCGTTAAGATTGACGTCGCCGTACATGCTGAGGAATACCAGGCAACCGTCCTCGCAGATGCAGCCCATAAGTTCGTAGCGCCGCAGCACCCGGTGCAAGTCAGGCACGAAAAGATACAGCGAGACACTGCGTCCGTCGCCTGCATCAGGGAGCGGCTGCGGTGACACATAGATGGCCTCGTTGCGGTACACGGCCGAAATGACGTCGTTGAAAGCGTTGTTGGACCCGGAAAGATTCCGGATGGTCAGAATCCGTTCGCCGGCGGCGTTGCGACCGGCATCAGCCACCGACACGCGGTAGCTGATGGTGCCACCATGCAGCCAGTCGCGCGCCTCGACCCGCCAGGTGCCGAGATAGTCCTGCAGCGTACCGCCCTTCAGGTCGTCCCATACATGGTTGATCTTGCGCGACAGCGTACACATTTCGGTGAACATGCCCAGATCCTCCGCCACAGTGCCGTCTTCATCGCATGCCAGCAGCCGCAGATTGATGGCCAGACGCACCGGATAGGGATGTTCCGGATCGTATTCCTCGATACGGCTGTCCTCCACGCGGACATACAGTTCCCGCCCCGTCGAATCGGTCATGCCGGTCGCCTGGGCATTCCAGACATCCGTTACATGGAAGGCCTCGTCCATATGGAAAGCCAGTCCGTGGCCCTCGCCGAAATAATTGTCCAGATACACCAGGTTCTCTGCAAAATTGAGGCTCCACTGCTGCTGAAAATAGCGTCCCGGTGACGAAGTGCCCCGGGCACGCAGGGCCGAAACGACGGTGCCCATGTAATATGGTTCGTATTCGAAATCGACATTGTAGTCGTACACGAGCGGAATGCCGGGCAAAAGCACCCGGAACCGGCTGTGGGTGTTGCATGTATAGGTGGAGCCGCCGTCCTGGCAGGTGATGACGATGCTGTTGGCAGGAAAGGTGATGACACCGTCCTGCAGCGTGCCGTATGCCGTGCGGCTGGTCCCGCCCGCCTCGATCACCGTCGAAGCGACCGATGCCATGCCGCGTCCCCAGTCCAGGCCGATGGGCTGGCGGGGAATCCAGACTTTCCTGGGATTTTCGGCATGAATCTCAAGATAATAGGTTTCCTTGTTGTTCCAGGTACCCGGCCGGCTGTAACGGTATTTGCCGTCGTAGGGGGCTATCAGCCGGTAATAACCGGGATTCTTCTTGCTCTCTTCTATCTCCACCTCGTATTCCGTCGGCGCACTTTCATCGTAAACCGAGGTCAGAAGGTCTTCACGGTACCAGACCTTCCCGCGCGATTCCCACGGATAGATCCGCGTCGCAGTCATCAGGAAACCGGTAGTCCCGGCAGGTGTCGATGCATCGCCCAACACGAACCGCAGCGGATAATCCACGTTGTACGGCAGGGTTTCCGGATTGAATGTCAGGGTCAGTGTCGTCTCCGCCTCGCCGCGGGCGAACTGTACCTGCGACGGAGCCTGGAACGTACGGTCGGCCGACATGGAGACCGGAAGGGTCAGGGTATAGGAAGTGTCGCGGCGGCACAGCGAAAGAGTGAGCGACGTCACCCCTTCGATATCCCAGCGGTCGGGCATGGTTTCCGCACACCACACGGCGGCCTCCGACGGCGTGTCATCAGGCAGGACTAGCGGCGTCTGCTCCTCGCAGGCAGACAGCACCGCCACGGCCAGGATAAAACCGAGCCACTGTATGAGGGGGGCTTGTTTCCTTTGTTTCACTGTATGCTGAAATCCCTGCGCCGGACCGTCGACAGACAGCCGTGCAGCGGAACGGGACGAAGATAGTCTTTTTTTAGCAGAATCCACTATCTTCGGTTTCAGATTTCGATTTTTCCCCCAACTGCAAGATAATGCAGGCGGCCCGGCATGAGGGATGCCATGTGGCCGAAGGCCTCGGCGCCGGTGCAGTGCATGGTGTAAAAAAGACAGCCTTCCCGCCGGAGCAGAGCGGCGGCCAATTGCCGCAGATAGGCCGGAGACTGTGGTTCCATCATGAGGTGCATGCCCGAAAAGACATGCGTCAGGCTGTGTCCGGACAATTGCTCCGCCCGTTGCATCATGTTCACCAGCCCCGCATGGGCACAGCCGCCGATCAGCACAGTATGTCCTTCCTCCTCTATCAGCAGACTCTGTTCATGGGCGAAGTCGTCCTGCTGCCGCGCATCCGGCCCCAACAGCCGTGCTGTGCCGGCCGGCTGGGGGAAATCGCCGGTCACCCCGGAGAACAGCGTCAAACCCGGCGCCGGACTGCAGAGCAGACCGTTGTGCACCAGCTGCGGATGAGCTGCCAGCGAGGCATCCAGCCCGATAAAGGCCGTCCCGGCGGGACGGACGGAATAATGCGGTTCGAAAGCACGGGCGGTGACATAGACCGGTGCCCTGTCATTGAGGCGCAGAAACGTGGCAAGTCCGCCGCCGTGGTCGTAATGTCCGTGCGAGACAACCGCGACATCCACCTGAGACAAGTCGATACCGAGCCGTTCCGCATTGCGGGCGAACACATCGCCCTGTCCCATGTCGAACAGCACCCGGATACCGGCATCCGTCTCCAGATAAAGGCTGAGACCGTGTTCAGAAGCACACGCGCCACGGGGGATGTTGTCAGAAAGCGAGACGATTTTCATGGCAGGAATACAGGGTATGAAAAACAAAATTAACGATTTCATCCGCAGGACGATGCAGCGGCCGGCAAAAATCAGCACAGTTCCGTATCTTTGCCTTGATATTTCTTTAAACGATACCCATGCAACAGCATCTGCCGAGCGGCCCTGACGGGTTGCTGCGCTACGACATGGGGGCAGGGGTCACGGCCTTCTCCCCGCTCCGCGAAGCCGCGCTGCCGTTTCCGGTGCTGCAGGCGCACCAGGTGCACAGCGACCATGTGGCCGTCGTGACGTCACCGGCGGTCACCCGCGACGACCTCCAGGGTACAGACGCCATCGTCACGACCCTGCCGGGGCTCGCCGTGGCGGCCCGGACCGCCGACTGTATTCCGGTACTGATGTACGACCCGGTCGGACGCGCCGTCGCAGCCGTCCATGCCGGATGGAAAGGCACGGTGCTCAAAATTGTGTCCAAAGCCCTGCGCGTCATGAAAGCACATGCCGGCACGGCGGCAGGCGATATCCGGGCGGTCATCGGGCCCGGCATCGGCCCTGACAGTTTCCAGGTCGGACCCGAAGTCGCCGAGGCCTTCCAGGCAGCCGGTTTTCCGATGGACATGCTGCTGCGCGATGACGGCCTGCGTGTGCCGGGCACGATGAAGGGCGGCCTCCACATCGACCTGTGGGCAGCCAACGCCTGGCTTCTCCGCACCGCAGGCGTACCGGACGAACAGATCCTGATATCGGGCATCGACACTTACCAGCGCAACGACCTTTTCTTTTCCGCCCGCCGGGAAGGTGCCTCCTGCGGCCGCATCATCAACGTCATCCGGCTCGACTGACGGCGGCTGACAACCGGAGTGTCGCCCATGTCTTCTGCCGCACCGAAGGGTGTGGCGTTCGTAAAAAATAGCTATCTTCGCATACTTGAACACCACCGATAAAACCATCGGACCTATAGCATTACGCACATGAAGAACACATTTAACACACTAAGAATCATAGCAATAGCTGCTGCATTCTGTTTCACCGGCTGCAAGTCCTCGCCGAAAACTGCCGCCACGGCACCGCAGTACGTCACAGTCGAAGCGCCGGAATCTCCCTATGCCTTCGCGCCGCTGCAAATGTTCGTCTTCCCTGAGCGGGATTTCCCCATCACGAAGTATGGTGCACGAACCGGTGACATCGCAGCCAACAGTGCGGCGTTCGCCAAAGCCATGGCGGCCTGCAACGCAGCCGGCGGCGGCCGCGTGGTGGTGCCGGCCGGCGAATGGCTCACCGGCCCCATCCATTTCAAGAGCAACTGCAACCTGTACCTCAGCGAAAACGCCGTCATCGTCTTCGAGGACAGTCTCGAACTTTATTACCCGGCCGTCCAGGTCTCCTGGGAAGGCGCCGAGTGCATGAATATCTCACCGCTGCTCTACGCCTTCGAATGTGAAAACATTGCCATCAGCGGTCCGGGCAGACTGGCGCCGAAGATGGATTTCTGGCGCACCTGGTTCGACCGGCCGGAAAGCCATATCCAGGCCACCCGGCAGCTCTACGCCATGTGTTCCACCGGCGTGCCGGCCATCCACCGTCACATGGAGGAACCGGGCGTCCGGATGCGGCCGCACCTCATCCATTTCAACCGCTGCACCAATGTCCAACTGGACGGTTTCAAGATACGGGAAAGTCCGTTCTGGACCATTCATCTCTTCATGTGCAAGGATGTCTGGGCACATGACCTTGATGTGTATGCCCACGGACACAACAACGACGGCATCGACCTCGAGATGACGCAGCATGCCATTGTGGAACGCTGCAAGTTCGACCAGGGTGACGACGCCGTAGTCCTCAAGGCGGGCCGGAACCAGGACGGCTGGCGGCTGGCCATGCCGACGCAGGACCTTGTCATCCGCAATTGCGAAATCATCCAGGGACACTGCCTGCTGGGCATCGGAAGCGAAATGTCGGGCGGCGTCCGCAACGTGTACATGCACGACTGCCATTCCTCCGACCAGGTGTACCGGCTCTTCTACATCAAGACGAACCACCGGCGGGGCGGCGTCATCGAGCACATCACGGTCGAGAATGTTTCCGCCACCAAGATGCTGCGCGTGTTCGAAATCGACACCGACGTGATGTACCAGTGGCGCGATATCGTGCCGACCTTCGAAACGGCCGTCACGAAAATCAGCGACATCTGCATCCGTCACGCCAAGGCGGAACAGTCGGAAGCCATCTTCGAACTCAGCGGTGACGAACGGGAGCCCATCCGCGACATCCGTATCGAGGACGTCCACGTCGGACTGCTCACCCAGTTCGAAAGCCGTACATCCTTTGTCGAAGGGCTGACCGTCCGGAATGTCGTCTATGACAAGATGGACGCCGCCGACGGCAACATGTCCATCTCGGGCATCGCACCCGGCCGGTAGTCTTGGGAATCATCCTCGTCTGCTATAATGCGCAGCTTATTGAGAATCAAATATCTGTACGCATTCTGCATGGCAGTCTGCCTTCTGGCGGCATCCAGCCGGGCTGTTGAGCTGCCAGACCGCGACCATGTATGGGTCTTCGTCATGGCCGGCCAGTCGAACATGGCCGGACGGGGTGCCGTCGAAGCGGCCGATACCGTCAGTTCGCCGCGCATCTTTTCGCTCGATACCGCCGGAAATGTCATCCGGGCTCAGGAGCCGCTCCACCGCTACGAACCCCGGATGCCGGGACTGGACTGCGGCATGTCGTTCGCCCGGACACTGCTGGCGTCCATCCCCGGGGATATCTCCATCCTGCTGGTGCCGACAGCCGTCGGCGGCAGTTCCATCAGCCAATGGATGAACGGCGAGACCCACCGCAACGTGCCACTGCTCGACAATTTCAAGGAGAAAGTGCGCCTGGCTGCGCAGTACGGTCAAATCAAGGCCCTGCTTTGGTTGCAGGGCGAGTCGGATGCCACGGACAATGCTGCACCGCTGTATCCGGAACGGCTGGCCCGGCTGATGCGCATTTTCAGGGAAACCGCCGGCGACAGCCGGCTGCCTCTGCTGCTGGGCGAAATCGGCGCATTCTCCACTACGCCGGAACTTTTCGGGCGTATCAATGCAGCCATCGGCAACTTTGCCGCCGGAGATGCCGACGCTGCCGTCATTCCCACCGGCGACCTCGAAGACCGGGGCGACCGGTTGCATTTCAACAGCGAAGGCCAGCGGAAACTTGGCGCACGTTACGCGACGGCCTATTTAAATCTTCGACCCAAGGACATGCATACAGACTCACAGGAAATCATCCGTCCGGCCGCGCAGGCCGGGCGTTTTTACGAAGCCGACGGTACGCTGCTGAGGCAGCAGGTGCAGGGTTGGCTCGACGCACACCGCGACGTGACTGCCGATGACAGCACGGCGGCCATCATCGTGCCCCATGCCGGACACCGCTACTCGGGCACGGTGGCGGCCACGGCCTTCATGACCGTGCCGGCCGACCGGGTCTACCGGCGCATTTTCATTATCGGCCCCAGCCATCATGTGGCGCTGGACGGAGCCTCGGTGGCTGCAGGCTACAGCGCTTATGCCACGCCGTTGGGCACCGTGCCGGTGGACACGGCCCTCTGCCGGTCGCTCATCCGGACCGGCATTTTCACATTCCGGGAAGAGGCCCACGAGACTGAGCACTGCCTCGAGGTCCAGCTGCCTTTTCTGCAGGTCCGCCTGGAAAACCTGCCGCCCGTCGTCCCCATTGTCGTAAATACCGGCGACACCGGTAAAATCAGGCGCATGGCCGAAACGCTGAGACCCTATTTCAACGAAGAAAACCTGTTCGTCATCAGCAGCGACTTCTCGCATTATCCCTCGTACGAAGATGCCTGCCGCATCGATGCCAGGACAGGCGCGGCAGTCGAGACCGGCAACTGGAAGAAGTTCCTTGATACGGTTCACGCCAACGCCGGATACGGCATCACCGGACTGCGCACCAGCGCCTGCGGCGAAGCGGCGATCACCCTGCTGCTGATGCTGCTCGACCATCATTGCGAAGTGCAGCATCTGCTGTACCGCAACGCGGGCGACGCCGATGCCTCGCACCGCGACCAGGTGGTGGGCTACCACGCGTTTGGCGTGACGCGGCACCGCGGGTTCCATCTGCGGGCGGCCGACCGGAAAGAACTTCTCGCCATGGCACGCGAAAGCATCGCACAGGGTTTCAAGCAGAAAACGTATTTCCCCGAAAAAGTCAGCGACATGCTGCAGACGCCCTGCGGAGCCTTCGTCACCCTGTATCAGAATGGTGAACTGCGCGGCTGCGTCGGCCACATAGGTGACGACACGCCGCTCTGGGACGTGGTATGCCGCGTGGCCCGGATGGCGGCGTTCCAGGACAGCCGCTTCCCGCCCCTCCGGAAATCGGAGCTGAAACGCACGGACATCGAAATCTCCGTACTCACGCCGCCGAAACGCATAAACGGCATCGATGAGTTTATTCCGGGCAAGCACGGCATCCTCATGATCAAGGACGGCCGCCGAGGCACGTATCTGCCCCAGGTGGCCGACACCGTTCCCTGGACCAAGGAGGAGTTGCTGAGCCACTGCGCCGAGGAGAAAGCCGGCATCGGCAAAGATGGCTGGAAAGACGCCGAACTGTACATCTACGAGGCGGTCGTTTTTCCCTGATGCATCTGCATTGTCTGTCCGAAACGCTATCTTTGCACCGGTGGCATACAGCCGCCCATCGGAACATAAATTATCTGGAAATGAAATACAAACTGATTGTCATGAGTCTGCTGGCCTCTATTTTTAATTTCCTGGGATGCGCAGGCGAAACGGCGTCCGACGGCCAATCGGTCGGTGTGGACGAATTCGAGAAACTGATCACCGGCAAGAACGTGCTCTGTCTGGATGTCCGGACGGCCGCCGAATACGAGGAAGGCCACATCACCGGCGCCTTGAACATCGACGTACAGCGGGACGATTTCGATGATCTCGCGGAAGCCCTGCTGCCCAAAGACATGCTCATCGCCGTTTACTGCCGAAGCGGCCGACGGAGCAAAACCGCCGTATCGCGCCTCACGGCGATGGGCTATCGCGCAACAGACCTTTCGACCGGTTTTACCGGATGGACCGAGGCCGGCAAGAGAGCGAACATGCAGCTGGCCGGCGGATATTCCGACCCGAGGCAGCTGACCGGCGAAGACCGCCAATTATTCGCCCGGGCCACCGCAGACCTCGCCGGCGGCCCCTATACGCCGCTGTTCGTCCGCACACAAGTAGTGGCGGGACTCAACTATGCATTTGTCTGCCGGGAAGGTGTAAACATCACGATATATGCGCCTTTACCGGGACAGGGAGAACCGCGGGTCACCTCCACGGTGCGCCGCAGCGGACAAGGCAACGACGGAAAGGCCGAATAACCTTCCTGACACACAGAAACGGTCGGCGCCACGGCCGTTTTCAGAACTCCATACGGGCCAGCGGGGCAATGTCCTGCGCCGCGAATTCGCCGGCAAGATACTTGTAGTAGCCGACCATGGCAATCATGGCGGCATTGTCAGTCGTGTACCGGGGTGCCGGCAGAAACACCTGCCAGCCGAGACGGTTTCCCAGCGCTTCCGTCTCCCGGCGCAAGTATGAATTGGCGGCCACGCCGCCCGCCAGTGCAACGGCCTTGATGCCGGTCTGGCGCACCGCCAGCTTGAGTTTGTCAAGCAAGATCGAGACGATGGTGTGCTGAAGCGATGCACAAAGGTCCGGAAGATGAGGCTCGATAAAGTCGGGATCTTCCTTCATCGCATCTCGGAGGAAATACAGGAAAGAGGTCTTGAGGCCGCTGAAACTGTAGTCGAGATCCGGCACATGCGGGCGGGAGAACTGATACTTCCGGATGTCCCCCGACGCCGCATAGCGGTCGATGACAGGTCCGCCCGGATAGCCGAGCCCCATCACCTTGGCACACTTGTCGAACGCCTCGCCGGCCGCATCGTCGATAGTCTGTCCGAGAATCTCCATCTCAAGCGGCGCCCGGACAGCGATAATCTGGGTATGGCCGCCGGACACGAGCAGGCAGAGGAACGGCAGCGGCGGCAACGGCCGGTCTTCGGCAGCCGTGTGCACAAAATTGGCCAGGACGTGCGCCTGAAGATGGTTGACGTCGATCATCCGGCAGCCGGTCGCCAGTGCAAAGCCTTTGGCAAAGGAGGTTCCGACCAGCAGGGAGCCCATCAATCCGGGGCCGCGCGTAAATGCTACGGCCGAAATATCCTTCCGGCTGATGCCTGCCTCACGCAGGGCCGCATCGACCACCGGTACGATGTTCTGCTGATGCGCCCGCGACGCCAGTTCCGGCACGACGCCGCCGTACTTGCGGTGCACCTCCTGGCTGGCTATGACGTTCGAAAGCAATACACCGTCGCGAAGCACGGCCGCCGAGGTGTCGTCACACGAGGACTCGATTCCTAAAATACAACAGTTCTGCTCCATAACCTCTTCGCTGAACGCCGGCCGGTTTTTTTTCATTCGGCGGCGAATATCCACGCGAATCTCAAGTATTTTTTGTTATTTTGTGCGTTTTGAACCCGCCATGACAGGGTTTTCCGGTCAGCGGGTCTGGAGGGCAAAATTATCAAAAATATACAAAAAATAGCGTACGTCGTGCTGGGCATCCTCGCGCTGCCCAGTCTGCTTTTCGTGCTCCTCAGCAACGGCCGGGCGCAGGACGCCATCGTCAGGCAGTTCCAGTCGCACATCTCCGACTGGATGGGCAGCGAGGTCACGTACAGCCACGCCGGACTCTCCAACGGCAACAAAATCGCACTGCAGGCTTCCGCAACCGTAATCATTTCTCCCTG